>JAXHLP010000007.1:0-7075 GCA_034522155.1 Acidimicrobiales bacterium
TCAGGTTCCGTCAGGCTGAAGCGCCGTCATATTCGTTGCCGGTGATGGCGGCGCAGTAGCCGGCGAGTCGGTCGAGGATCTGGTCTGCGGTCTTGGTCCAGATGTAGGGCGTGGGGTCGTCGTTCCAGGTGTCGACCCAGGCGGTGATGTCGGCGGCGAGTTCTTTGACGGTGGTGTGCGCGGAGTGCTGGAGCTTCTTGGTCGTGAGCGCGGAGAACCAGCGTTCGACGAGGTTCATCCAAGACCCGTAGGTCGGCGTGAAGTGGAAGTGGAAACGCTTGTGACGCAGCAGCCACTTCTGGACCTTCGGGGTCTTGTGGGTCTGGAGGTTGTCCAGCACGACGTGGACTTCGAGATCCTTGGGCACGTTGCGGTTGACCTTGTTCAAGAACGCCACGAAGTCTTCTGACGTGTGGGTCTTGCGGAGGTCGGTGATCACCGTGCCGGTGGCGATGTCGAGGGCTGCGAAGAGGTCGAGGGTGCCGTTGCGTTCGTAGTCGTGGGTGGCCTTGGCCGGGGTGGTGGGCAGCATCGGCAACGTCGGCGCAGTCCGGTTGAGCGCCTGGATCTGCGGTTTCTCGTCAACCGCGAACACCACGGCAGCCACGGGAGGGTTCATGTACAGGCCGACGATGTCGCGGATCTTTTCGATGAGTTGGGGGTCCGGTGAGATCTTGAACTCGTCTTGGCGCCACGGTTTGAGCCCGAACGCCCGCCAGATCTCCGACACGGTCTGATGCGAGATCCCATGCTTGGCGGCCAGGCCCCGCGTTGACCAGTGAGTTGCGTCCGCCGGAGCGGTCTCGAGGGTGTCGATCACCACCGCTTCGACCACGTCGTCGCCGATCTTGCGTTCCGCTCCAGGACGGGGCGCGTCGACGAGACCGTCGAGGCGGTCGACGGCGAAACGTCGGCGCCACTTCGTGACTGTGGCCGGGTTGCAGCCCACCGCGTCGGCGATCTCGGACCGGCTGCGGTCACTGTCAGCGCATGCCAGCACGATCCGACAGCGGGTTGCCAACGCCTGGGACGACGAGTGTCGTCGTGCCCATCGTTCGAGGGTCTTGCGTTCGTCGGCCGAGAGATTGATCTCGACGGTGGGTCGTCCGCGTCGTGCCATGGTGCTCCTTCGATGTTGTCCTACAACACCGAAGAACGCGGGCCCTACGACCCAAAATTCCCGATCACATCATTTTCTTGACGGATCTACCTGACGGAACACTAGGAGCGTGCTGAGCAACCCGCAATCGGCCACGGGCGCAGCTCGCTGACCAGCGGTTTCGCACGGACGAGCGGCTCGATTCTCGTATTGCTCAGCATGTTCCTCGGCTGGCGTCGAGACGGCCAGGGCCCGGCCCGCGGCGGCCGGGGAGCAGGGGTGGCGCAGCTTGGTGAGCGCCTTGGACTCGATCTGGCGGATGCGTTCGCGCGTCAGCTCGAAGTGCCGCCCGACCTCGTCGAGCGTGAGCGGCCGCTCGCCGACGAGGCCGAACCGGAGCTCGAGCACCTCGCGCTCGCGGTCGGAGAGCGTGTGGAGCAGGTTGCGCAGCGCGATCCGCTCGAGACTCGGCGGCGGCAACGTCGAAGGGCACCTCTGCGTTCTCGTCGGGGAGCAGGTCGCCGAACTCGGTGGCGTCCTCGCCGACCGCCGCCGACAGGGAGATCACGTCGGTGGTGGCGCCGAGGGCGGTCACGACCTTGTCGACCGGCATGCCGGTGAGCTCGGACAGCTCCTCGGCGGTGGGCTCGCGCCCGAGCTCCTTGAGCAGGGTGCCCGACGCCTTGGACAGCGTGGTGAGGGTGTCGACCACGTGCGAGGGAAGCCGGATGGTGCGGCCCTTGTCAGCCACACCGCGCCCGATGGCCTGACGGATCCACCAGGTGGCATAGGTGGAGAACTTGAAGCCCTTGCGGTGGTCGAACTTCTCGACCGCGCGGATCAGGCCGAGGTTGCCCTCCTGGATCAGGTCGAGCAGCGGCAACCCGGTGGACTGGTAGCGCTTGGCGATCGACACGACGAGCCGAAGGTTCGACTGGATGAAGCGCTGCTTGGCCTTGGTGGCGTTGCGGACGTCGCGTCGCAGCCGGGCACGCTCGGCCGGCGTCAGCGACTCCGGCTCCTCCAGCAGTGTCTCGGCGTCGTGGCCGGCTTCGATCTGGCGGGCCAGCTCGATCTCCTGGGCCGCGTCGAGCAGCGGGTACTGCCCGATCTCGGTGAGGTAGCGGCCGACGAGGTCGTCGGGTCCACGCGCCCCCCGATGACCGTTTCGCTTGGCTGCGGCCACCGTCACCTCCCATTCGTCGGCTCGGTGCCTCGGGATCTTGAGTTGCACGGTCGTGCACTCGCTGGGAATCGACGGTAGCGAGGTGGGTTGCGCGCATCGTGGATACCCCGAGATCCCCCGAGATTCAGCGAACCGTGACCGGAGGAACCCGGTCACGCACCACTGAGGTCGGCTCACCGCTCTCGGTCCGGCGGCCTCAGCGGTCCGCTGGACGACCGCACCTAGCGAAACGGCGGCCGTCAAAGCAGACTGTCGCTCCCGGGCGCGTAGCTCAGTTGGCTAGAGCGCTTCCCTTACAAGGAAGAAGTCGTCGGTTCGAGTCCGGCCGCGCCCACTTCGTCTACCTGGGGAAACGCTTCTGAGCGGGCCCCGAAGTCGTCGCGGCCGCAGCTTTCGTGCCCCAAGCGTGCCCCAACGCAGCGGTCAGTCATCGGTGCATGCCCAGCAGTGGCGGCCTCGGAAATGCACCGGCGTCGTCTTGCTCACGACTCGCCCTCCGGGCGCGGTGTCTCAGCGCGGAGCAGCTCTTGTAGCTCGACCAGTGCCTCGCGGTCCTTGGACCTGTCGGCGTGTGTCTTGCTGTCGACGATGTCCTCGAGTGCTGCGACCCGAAGCCGCCCACGACCACGTACTCGACGTGATGGCGATCGAGCGTCTCGATGATCCGCTGCGGATCGAAGTTCGGATCAGCCGGCACGCGCTTCGTCGCGGGATCGGTTGATCTCGGCGAGGTACGCGAGCAGCTTCTCCTCGGTGTCGAGCGGCGTGCCGTCGAGCGCGGTCGGGACCTCGTCACCGGTCGGCGGACGCATGTCGCTGCACAGCGCCTCCAGATCGACTTTCCGGGTACCGCTCATCACCACGAGCCTACGTCCCGCTTCTGATCTCGGCGTGCTCGACGGCCGCGCAAGCTGATCGATCCAAGGGCCCCCGTCATCACCCGGATTTCTCGTTGAAGCGCACTGCCGCTTCGATGTCGTCGGGCTCGAGGTAGGGGAGGTCGTCGAGGATCTCGCGGGGCGTCATGCCGCCCTCGATCATGGCCACGACCGTCGCCACCGGGACGCGCATGCCTCGGATGCACGGCGCGCCGGCCATGACGGCTGGGTCGATGGTGATCCGATCGAAGGCCACGGCCCCAACGGTACGAGCCCTGGCCCGCCCCAGCGCGCCGGTTCCGAGGGAGGCTCACTCATCCACGCGTCGATCACCTTGGCGAGACCCCTCGGCCATACGCTCACGTACTCGAAGGGCTCGCCCTCGACCGGCTCGACCCGTGGCCTGACGATCCTCCGGTCGGAGCGGGCCCTCGACTCGCTGGGTGTGCGGCGACGTGAAGGGCTCTCGATGATGCCGCCGGAACCCGGGTGTGGGGCGAGTGGACCGAGCCCGACGGGCGCGCCGGCCGACTCGACGTGCACGTCGCGCTGGCGCCGGGTCACGAGTCACTCAACGTCGTGATCCCGTGGAGCGACGAGCTGTTCAACTACACCTCCAAGCACCAGGCTCGTCCCGCCGTGGGCGAGCTCGTTGTCGGTGACGAAGGTTTCGCCATCAGCGGACCGGATGGCGACGCGTGGGGTGTCCTCGATGTGGGACGGGGGCGTTGGCCGGCGGAGATCACGTGGAACTGGGGTGGTGGCGCGGGCCGGGTCGGTGACCGGGTGCTGGGTCTGCAGTTCGGGGCGAGGTGGACCGAGGGGTCCGGCTACACCGAGAACGGCTTCATCCTCGATGGTCGTCTCACCAAGCTGGGTCGTGAGCTCGAGTGGAGCTACGACTGGGACGCGCCCATGGAGCCGTGGCACATCCTCGATCCTGGCGGCCAGCTCGAGGTCACGCTGGCTCCCGTCCACGACAAGCACACGGTGCTCCCCGGGCGGGACAAGGGTTCGGAGACCCATCAGGTGTTCGGGACGTTCTCGGGCTCGGCAATCACCGACGAGGGCGAGGCAATCTCCTTCGACGGTGTCCAGGGCTTCGCCGAAGAGGCCCGACAGGAGTGGTGACCGGATCGGGAGTGCGGTCGGTATCTCGTCGTTGGTCGGTGGGCCGCACGATGGACGTCGCGTCCGGTGTCGGTGGCGGTGGGATCGTGGCTGCCGCGCCCAGAGCTCCGGCGGCCGGGAAGGGCTGGTCCCTCTCGTCGTCGCTGAGCTCACGACGCCGCAGGGCTCGTGCGCACCGCTCGGTCCGGTCGGTGGCCAGCTTGACGAGCGCCCCGGGCGAGTTCCTCCGCGCCCACGGTTGGTGCTGCCGATGTCGTAGAGCACCTACATTGCGGACCCGTGGAGGAGGCGTTGGCCGATCAGGGCGATGCGCGTCGACGCGGTCTCGTCGAGTCTGTCGTCGGCCGGGTGGTGCCCGCCGTGATGCGCAGCATCGACACGCAGGATCTCGTCGACGCGCTCGACGTGAATGCCATCGCCGCCGAGCTCGACCTCGACGCTCTCGTCGGGGAGCTCGACGTGGACGCGATCGCGGCGCGCCTCGATCTCGACGCGCTGATCGGGCGTCTCGACGTGGACACGATCGCTGAACGGTTGGATCTCGACGCGCTGGTCGACCGCTTGGACGTGGACGCGATCGCAGCGCGCCTCGACGTCAACGCGCTGATGGAGCGCGTCGACATGGCCCAGCTCACCGCGGGCGCGTCGCAGGAGTTCGCGGTGTCGGGACTCGATCTGGTCCGCCGGCAGATCATCCGGCTCGACGGCACGGTGGAGTCGCTGATCGACCGGACCGTGCTCCGTGGTCGTCCGGCGCGGCCCGACGCTCCGCCGTGGATGGATGGCGACGAGACGACGGACGACCCCGACGACCGTCGCTCGGAGACCTCGTTCCGCCGGAACATCAGCGGGCACTACGCCGGCCCGATCTCCCGCGGTCTGGCGGTCGCAGCCGACTCGTTCGGCGGTCTCGCCGTCTTCGGGCTCATCGCTTCGGCACTCACGGGGCTCGTCACCTCGTTGACGAGCATCGACTCGCCGATCGACACGGGACTGCTGGGGCTCGCGCTCGCCTCGGTCTGGATGCTGCTGTGGTTCTGGATCCCGGTCGCCCTGTTCGGTCGGACCGCCGGGATGGCGGTGCTCGGGTTGGCAGTCATCGGACGCGACGGATCCACGATCGGCCGCGCGCGGTCGCTGGTTCGTGCGCTCGTGGTTCCGTTGTCGATGGCGCTGCTGTTCCTCGGTTTCCTGGGCGCGCTGATCGGGCGGGAACGGCGGACGCTCCACGACGTCGCCGCCGGGACGATCGAGGTCTACGACTGGGGCGTGCGCGAAGCCGAGCGGCCCGCGACGCTCCGCCAGATGCTGTCAGCGCGCGCTCGGCGGGTGGACGTCGGGGAGGCGTGATCTCGGTGTGCTCAGAACGCGCCGTACCGCTCGACCTCTCCTCGTTCCTCGTCAGGCGATCGAGCGGTTCACCGAGACCGAGTCGATTGCGCCGTCGGAGAAGGCGGGACCCGGGACCTCGGTCAGGCCGGACTCGTGGTGAGCGATCCGTAGATCGCTTCGGCCGTGCGGGCCGCGACCTCGCAGACCTCCATCGCCGACGGTTCGGCCAGCGGGTCGGCGGCCCGGTCCCGCCACCGGGCCACGGCCTCGAGGGCGGCGGTCCTCAGTTCCTCGGGCCCGCTCTGCTCCGGCAGGCCGAGGGCCGCAGTCGCGGTCGATCCGAGCAGGATGCGGTCGAGCTCGGACCGGCGCCCGTCGGCGAAGGAGGCCGCGCCACTGGCGAGGAGATGGGCGGCCCGGATGCGGGCGAAGTCGACGGCGCCGGCCTCGAGCCGCTCGGCTTCGCGGTCGAGCCAGTCCGACTCGGTGCTTCCCGCTTCCCGGAGATCGCGCGCCAGGGCTCGGAGGGCCACGAGCGCTGATCGGGCCTGGAGCACCCGGGCACGGGGCAGGAAGTGCTCAGCGATGACCTGCTGCAGGGCGGGAAGGCCCGAGTGCTCGACGAGTCGGGGACCCAGCGCCGCCGCAGTCGTGGCCCCCGCCCGGATCTCACTCATCGCAACCCGCACGCCGAACATCCCGAGACGGTCGAGCAGCTCGCGCCGCACCTCGACGGTGAGGTCGCTGCTGTGCAGGTCGCAGAACTGCTCGGCTGACAGGAGCATGTGCTCGAGCTCCTCGGCCGGCGTCTGGGCGAGCTGGCGGAGGTGCGCGGCCTCCGATTCGCGCAGGGTGAGGCCGGTCTCGGCGAGGAGACCGGCGAGTGCGACCACGGTGGCGCAGAGCGAGCCCACGGCCCGGTCGGTCCGGTACCGATCGGCGATCCGGGTCGCCGACTCCATCGCGTCGAGGCGGCCGGCACCGATCTCGTCGCTGCGGGAGAGCACCGCCACCGCGTTGACGGCCGAGGCGGCACCCACGGAACGGTCCATGAAGGCATCGAGGAACTCCACGTCGGAGTGGTGGAGGTGGCGCATCAGGTAGATGACCGCGGTCGGCGTCCGGGGCACGGTCGGCGTCGTGGTCGAGGAACTCGCGGGTCCGCTGGGAGTTCGCATCGTTGAGCGACGCCAGACCCGGGGTGTCGATGTAGGTGACGCGTTCGAGCGACGATGCTGGCCACCGGACGTCGATGAACCTGACGTCGTGCTCGGCCAGACCTCCCAGCTCGACGTCGAGGGCTCCTCCGAACGACGGTGGGCCAAGACCTCGGTGCGGCCGTCGTCGAGAACTGCCGACACCTCGTAGCGGTCGCCGCGCCGGTACCAGGACACGATCCGCGTGCACTCCCCGGCGTCGGTCGGAGCCAGTCGTTCCCCCACCGAGCGC
>JAXHLP010000008.1:0-10210 GCA_034522155.1 Acidimicrobiales bacterium
CCTCGGGAATCTGTGAAGGGTTTCCAACCGCATGGGTTGGAAACTCTTCAGAGTTCGTCGCGGTGAGCGACGTTACCTCGCGATGAAGTACTTGGCCCGGGGGTGGTGGAAGATGACCGCGGACGTGGTCTGCTCGGGCTGGTACTGGTAGCCGGTCTCGGCGCTGACCTCGATGCCGAGGCGGTCGGCGCCCAACAGCTCGGCCACCGCCATGTTGTCCTCGAGGTCAGGGCACGCGGGGTAGCCCCACGAGTAGCGGCCACCTCGGTACTGCTGGCGGAACAGGCCCTGGAGGGTGGGACCGTCCTCGTCGGCGAAGCCCCACTCCTCGCGGATGCGGCGGTGCCACAGCTCGGCGAGGGCCTCGGCCATCTCGACCCCGAGTCCGTGCACCAGCAGGTACTCCTGGTATTCGTTGGCCTCGAACAGCTCGGCGGTGCGCTCCGAGACCGCCTCGCCCATGGTCACGATGTGGAACGCCACGTAGTCGGTCTCGCCGGAGTCGATCGACCGCACCATGTCGGCGATGCACAGCCACGGCTCGGTCTGCTGACGGGGATAGGAGAAGCGCACCCACTCGCTGGTGCGCGACTCGTCCTTCCAGATCACGAGGTCGTTGCCGTCGCCGTTGGCCGCGAAGTAGCCGTAGACGACCTGGGGGACGAGGATGCCGTCGGCCTTGGCCGCGGCCAGCTGCTCGCGCAGCACCGGGCGGATGCTGGCCTTGAACTCGTCGTCGGACTCGCCGCCTTGGGGACGGAACTGCCACTGGTTGCGGAACAGCGCCGTCTCGTTGATGTAGGTGGCGATGTCGTCGATGGCGATGCCCTTGATGACCTTGGACCCGAGGAACGGTGGTGTGAAGATCGGGTTGTCGGTGGCGACCTCGGGGGAGCGGGCGGGGATGGTCGAAGGGTCGATCTCGGTCTTCTCGCGCTTGGGCAGCACCCTGGAGGGCGGCTCGTGTCCGAACTCGGGATCGTCGAGTCCGCCCTTGCGGATCTCGAGGAGGCGGTCCATCACCCGCAGGCCCTCGAAGGCGTCCTTGCCGTAGAAGAGGCGACCGTCGTACACGCCTCGCAGGTCGCTCTCGACGTAGGTGCGGGTCAGCGCGGCGCCACCGAGCAGCACGGGGATCTCGGCCAGGCCGCGCTGGTTCAGCTCCTCCAGGTTGTCGCGCATGATGAGGGTGCTCTTGACCAGCAGCCCGCTCATGCCGATGGCGTCGGCCATGATGTCTTGTGCGGTGGACACCATGTCGCCGATGGCCACCTTGGTGCCGAGGTTGTGCACCTCGTAGCCGTTGTTGGTGAGGATGATGTCGACCAGGTTCTTGCCGATGTCGTGGACGTCGCCCGAGACGGTGGCCAGCACGATGCGGCCCTTGCCGGAATCGTCCTCGCGCTTTTCCATGTGGGGTTCGAGGTGGGCCACCGCGGCCTTCATGGTCTCGGCGGACTTGAGCACGAACGGAAGCTGCATCTCGCCGGAGCCGAACAGCTCGCCGACGACCTTCATGCCCTCGAGGAGCACGTCGTTGACGATGGCGAGCGCTGTCATGTCCGAGGCGAGGGCCTCGTCGAGCTCCTCGGTGAGGCCGGTGCGTTCGCCGTCGATGATCCGCTGCTTCAGCCGCTGGTCGACGGGCCAGCCGGACCGGTCCTCCTTCTCGACCGCGGCGGCCGACACATTCTCGAACGCGGCCATGAGCGCCTCGAGCGGGTCGTAGTCGGCGGTGCGACGGTCATAGATCAGGTCGAGGCAGACATCGATCTGTTCCTGGGGGATCTTGTTGAGCGGCATGATGCGGGCCGCGTGGACGATGGCGGCGTCGAGCCCCGCCTCCTGGCACTCGTGCAGGTAGACCGAGTTGAGCACGTGGCGGGCGGCGGGCTTGAGCCCGAACGAGATGTTGGACAACCCGAGCACCGTGTGGACGCCCGGCAGTTCGGACTTGATGAGGCGGATGCCCTCGAGGGTCTCGAGGCCGTCCTTGCGACTCTCCTCGATGCCGGTGGCGAGGGTGAGTGCCAGCGGGTCGAACATGAGGTCGCTGGGGGCGATGCCGTAGCGCTCGGTGGCGAGGTCGTAGATCGAGCGGGCGGCCCGCAGCTTCCAGTCGCGGTCGCGGGCCTGGCCCTCCTCGTCGATGCAGGTGCACACCACCGCCGCCCCGTACTCCTTGGCCAGCTCGAGGAACCGGGCGAGTCGGGTGCCGGGCTCGGCACCGTCTTCGAGGTTGACCGAGTTGAGGATGGGCTTGCCGCCGATCCACTTCAGGGCGGCCTCGACCACCGGCGGCTCGGTGGAGTCGACCATGATCGGCACGGTGGACTGGGTGGCGAACCGGCTGGCGATCTCGTCCATGTCGACCACGCCGTCGCGCCCCACGTAGTCGACGCAGACGTCGATGACGTGGCTGCCCTCCTTCACCTGCTCGACCGCCATGGCGACCGTGGTGTCCCAGTCGGCATCGAGCAGCGCCTCGCGGAACTTCTTCGAACCGTTGGCGTTGGTGCGCTCGCCCACGACGAGGAACGACGGCGACTGGTCGTAGGGTATGTGGGTGTAGATGGAGGCCAGGCCGGGGTCGTCGACGGGGTCGCGAGGCGCGGGCTCGAGCCCGCGGACGCGCTCGACCACCGCCCGCAGGTGCTCGGGGGTGGTGCCGCAGCATCCGCCGACGATGTTGACCCCCAGCTCGGAGATGAACCAGGCGTGGTGCTCGGCGAGCTGGTCGGGGTGAGGTCGTAGTGCATCTCGCCGTCGACGACCGAGGGCATGCCGGCGTTGGGGAGCACCGAGATGGGACGGACGCTGTGCTGGGACAGGTGGCGTAGGTGCTCGTTCATCTCGGCGGGGCCGGTGGCGCAGTTGATGCCGATGACGTCGACGTCCATGGCGTCGAGGGTCGTGAGCGCGGCGCCGATCTCGGTGCCGACCAGCATGCGACCGGTCGCTTCGATGGTGACCTGGACCTGCAGCGGCACCTCGACGCCGGTGGCGGCCATGGCCCGTCGGGCGGCGATGATGGCGGCCTTGGCGCCGAGCAGGTCGTACTGGGTCTCGATCAACAAGACGTCGACGCCACCTTCGAGCAGCCCCCGGCACTGGATCTCGTAGGCGTCGCGAAGCTCGGCGAAGGGGATGTGGCCGAGGGTGGGCATCTTGGTGCCCGGACCGATGGAGCCGGCCACGAACCGGGGTGATCGGGGGTGGAGTGGCGGTCGGCCACCTCCCGAGCGATGCGGGCGGCGGCGATGTTGATCTCGTGGGCCTGATCGCCGGCGTCGTACTCGGCGAGGGGGATGGCGAAGGCCCCGAAGGTTGCGGTCTCGACCACGTCGACCCCGACGGCGAAGTAGTCGTCGTGCATCTTGGCCACCAGGTCGGGGCGGGTGAGCACCAGCATCTCGTTGCAGCCCTCGAGCGCCTCGCCGCCGAAGTCGTCGGCGGTGAGCGCTTGGGCTTGCATGTAGGTGCCGAACCCGCCGTCGTAGACGAGTACCCGTTCGCGTGCGACGTCAAGGAATCCCATTGGCGTCAGGGTAACGGCCAACGCGGTACCCACCGGCAGTCGGTTCGTGGCCGCGGTGTGGCCGGTAGCCTCGACGCTCGTGAAGATCTACACGAAAGCCGGCGATGACGGCACCACCGGGCTCCTCTACGGGGGCCGGGTGCGCAAGGACTCCGAGCTGCCCGTCGCCTACGGCACCGTCGACGAGGCCCAGGCGGTGCTCGGCGTCGCCCGCGCCCAGGTCGAACCCGACAGCGAGCTCGACCAGGTGCTGGTGCGGCTCGGGCGCGATCTGTACGTGCTCATGGCCGAGGTGGCCACCGCCCCTGCGAACCACCACAAGCTCACTGACGGCACCACTCGGGTCACCGCCGAGATGGTGCACGCCCTCGAGGTGCGGATCGACGACATCTCCGACCGCTTCGAGATGCCGACCGAGTTCGTCATCCCCGGTGGGAACGTCGTCGCCGCCCAGCTCGATCTGGCCCGCACCGTCGTGCGGCGGGCCGAGCGGGTCACCATGTCGGCCTGCGCCGACGATTCGCAGGTCGTGCCGTACCTGAACCGGCTCTCCGACCTGTTGTGGGCCATGGCCCGCTGGCAGGAGGGCGAGTCGCTCACCAGCCGGTCCACGCTCGACCCCTGACACCCTGGAAAGGAATTTGCCTTCGTGACCATCACCTTCACCCACGCCCGGTCTCGTCCCCGCCGCATCGATGCGCTCGGGGTCGGTGTCCACGAGGGGGCGTTCGAGACCCTCGCCGAGGCTGGGGTCGATGTCCCGGCGAGCTACCTCGAGGCGAGGGGCTTCACGGGCGGACGTGGCCAGTCGACGGTCGTGCCCGGCCCCGACGGCAGGACCCTGGTGCTGCTCGGGCTGGGTCCCTCTGGCGAGATGGACACCGAGGCGGCACGTGCGGCGGGGGCGGCCTTCGCCAGGGCGGCGAGCCGCCACGAGTCGGCGGCGATCGACATCCTGGGCGGGGTCGACGACGATGCGCTGCGGGTCGCCACCGCCCAGGCGGTGGTCGAGGGTGTCGCCCTGGCCAGCTACCGCTTCCGGTCCTATCAGGCTGCGCCGGCTCCCTCCGCGCTCACCAAGGTCGCCGTCGTTGGCCTCGGTGGGAGGAAGGTCGGCGACGCGGTGGCGAGGGGCGCGGCGATCGCCGAGGCGGTGTGCTGGGCCCGAGACCTGGTCAACGAACCCGGTGGCACGATGACCCCGGTCGAGATGGTCAAGGCGGCACGGGCCATGGCCCGGCGCGAGAAGCTGAAGATCTCGGTGATGGACGAGCGGGCGATCGCCGACGCGAAGCTGGGTGGGCTGCTCGGCGTCAACCGGGGTTCCGAGCAGCGGCCGCGGTTCATCACCCTCACCTACACGCCCACGGGCACGGCGCGGGGCACCGTGGCCCTGGTCGGCAAGGGCATCACCTTCGACTCCGGCGGGCTCTCGATCAAGACCGCTGACGGCATGTCGACCATGAAGGACGACATGGCAGGAGCGGCCGCGGTGCTCGGCACCTTCGCCGCCATCAACGCCGTGGCCCCTCAGGTCGAGGTGGTGGGCTACCTGCCGCTCACCGA
Source organism: Acidimicrobiales bacterium (assembly GCA_034522155.1). Classification (GTDB taxonomy): domain Bacteria; phylum Actinomycetota; class Acidimicrobiia; order Acidimicrobiales; family Salinilacustritrichaceae; genus Salinilacustrithrix. The sequence goes on from JAXHLP010000008.1 coordinate 5,105, forward strand.
CAACATGACCGGCCCCGATGCCACGCGGCCCGGTGACGTGCTCACCATCCGCAACGGAACCACCGTCGAGGTCCTCAACACCGACGCCGAGGGCCGCCTGGTGCTGGCCGACGCGCTGTGCCTGGCCTCGGAAGCCGACCCGGACGCCATCGTCGACGTCGCCACGCTCACCGGGGCCCAGATGGTTGCGTTGGGGAAAGGGATCGCCGGGTTGATGGGCAACCACGACGGGTGGGTCGCCCAGGTCGAGGCGGCGAGCGCACGCACCGGCGAACGGGTGTGGTCGCTGCCGCTTCCCGACGACTACCGGCCCCAGCTCGACTCCACGGTGGCCGACCTGAAGAACATCGGCGCCGGACGCTACGGCGGCGCGCTCGTCGCGGGTCTGTTCCTGCGTGAGTTCGTGGGCGAGGGCATCCCGTGGGCACACGTCGACATCGCCGGTCCGGCGTTCGGCGACGACGACAAGGGTGAGCTGACCCCGGGCGGCACCGGCTTCGGGGTGCGCCTGCTCCTCGACCTGCTCGACAGCTTCGAACCCGTCAACTAGCTCGATCGCCAGGGATACGGGACGTTCGGCCCTGTCGGCATGCGGTGTGCAATGCTGAGATGGGGGTCACAACATGAGTCGAGGAGACAGATGATGTACACGGAGCCCCACGCCGATCGATCCGACAGCCATCGTGGCCCCGATCACGACCTGGAGCACCGGGTGATCTCGATGCTGAAGTCTCACGGTCCCCGTGAGGGTGAGGCGCTCGCGAGCTACGCGCGCCTGGCGGAGGAGACCGAGGACGGTGGGCACGCCTACCTGATGCGACTGATCCTCGAGGACGAGCGGCGCCACCACCGCACGATCGAGGAGATGCTCAACACGGTGCAGAGCTTCGTGTGGGACGTCGACGTCGAGCCGAGCGTTCCCAGCGCCGCCCGGTACCCCGATCGCCGAATCCATCAGGAGACCAAGCGCCTCCTCGCCTTCGAACGGGAGGACGCGAAGGAGCTCCGTCAGCTCAAGAAGGCGCTGCAGCAGGACAAGACATGGCCGTTCCTGGCCCTGTTGGTCGACCTGATGATCCAGGACACCAAGAAGCACATCGAGATCCTCAAGTTCGTCCAGAAGCTGACCAAGCCATAGGCCCTCTGGCCTGGGGCGAGTTGGCCCCCATGAGGTCAGGGTGAGGTTCGGGTCGCGTCGTAGCGCCGGCGTTCGGAGGCGGCCAGGCTTGCCGCCCCGATGCGTTCGAGCACCGTGACCAGACTCGTGTGGGTGGCGTGGTCGAGGGGGTCGCTCTCGATGAGGCGCTGGAGTGCGTCGGCGGCCACCAGATCGTCGCCGGCGGCGAGCGCTTGGTCGGCCAGCGCCTTGAGCACCCGAAGCTGGGTGAAGGTCACCTCGCTCTGCAGCGCCGACGCCCACTCGGCGTAGGGCTCGTCGGGCAGCGCCGGCCCGCGGTGGGCGGCTGCGGCGTCCGCCAGCAGATCGGCGGCGTCGGCCCGATCGGTGGCGTGGGCGGTGAGGGCCTCGTGGGCGAGGCCGAGGTAGCGCTCGGCGTCGACGTCGACGCGGTCGAGTCGCAGCCACACCACCGAGCGGTCGGCGGCGATGAACGCCCCCGGTGGGAGCGACCGGTCGGGGTCGACGGTCCGTCGCACGGTAGAAAGGGCGACCGACAGCCGGTTTCCCAACGCCTCGGGCTCGACACCGGCCCAGAGCAGGTCCATGAGCACCTCCCGATGGATCGGGGTACCCCGGCGGGCGACGAGGATCTTCAACAGCTCCCGCGCCTTGCGGGACGACCACTTCGCCACCCGCCCGTCGGCCGAGGCCACCTCGAAGGTGCCGAGTACCGAGATCGTGGGGCGCTGCGGGGGCGGGGAAGGAGCCCCCCGGGAGGATGGGCGCCCGACCTCGGTCATGAGGTGCTCGGCCCGTTCGAGGAACTGGGTGAGCCCGAGCTCGTCGGCGTCGGCCCGGGCCTCGGCGACCAGACCGGCGATCCGGTGATCGTCGGCCCTTCCGGTCTCCAGCAGTGCCGCTGCCAGCTCGAGTTTGGCTTCGACGAGCCGGGGACGCGAGCCGATGCGGGCGCTGACCTCGATCGCGTGGGCGAGGTGGGACAGCGCTTCCTCGGTGTGGCCGAGGCGCAGGGCCAGCAGGCCCAGGGGGCGCGCGACCGGTCCCCACACCGCGGCGCCGAGGTTGATCGGGACGAACCGGTCGGCATAGGGGAGGAGCTGTTCCCAGTAGGCCGCGACCGTCGACTCGTCTCCGGCGGTCGCGGCGGCCTCGCCGGCGAGGGCCATGGTCACGAGCCAGTGCATCCCGTCGGGCACGGTGCCGAGGTCGCCGATCGCTGCCAGCGCCTCGCGTGCGGCGTCGAATCGACCGTCGCTCGACCGGAGGGAGGCGAGCACGGCCGCCCACATCGCCTCGTCGGGATTGGCCCGAGCCTGGTCCTCATACACCTGTTCGAGCTCGAGCACTCGGCCCTGGAGCCAGCGGATCGCGCCCAGCTGACCGCCGAACACCCGTGGGGCGTAGGGCTCGCCGTGGTCGATGGCCAGGGCCAGGTACCGCTCGGCGACCTCTTCGGCGCGGTCGGCGTCGCCCGCGAGGAGGGCACGACTGCAGGCGAGCCACAGCGCGAACCGGGCGTGGTTGCGGTCGACGAGGTGACCCGCGGCCTCGGGCGACTCGGTGATGCCGGCGTCGAGGCCGCGGATGTCGCCGCGTTCGAGCAGGGCGTTGAGCAGCAGGAATCGCCCCTGGACCGCCAGGGTCGGATCGCCGGCGCGCCGGGCGAGCACCAGGATCTCGCGTGCGGTCGCGGTGCGGCGGGCCAGGGTACGGGGGCCGAGGTCTGTCGCCTGTTGAGCGATGAGGGCGTAGCCGAGTGCGACCGGATCGCCGAGGCGTCGTGCCATGTCGACGGCCTGGGTCGCCAGCCGCCGGCTCTCTCCGGTCAGGGTCGAGGTGTCCAACCGGGCCGACAGGTCGGCCAGCAGTCGGGCCCGCAGCGCGCTGTCGCCCGGGGGTAGCCGGTCGAGGGCCTCCTGGCACCGTTCGGCGGGGGTCCCGTGGACATCGCCCCGAAAGTAGTACTGGATCCCGCCGCGGAGGGCGGCGAGGGCTCGGCTCTCGGCGTCGTCGAGCTCGTCGGCCAGGGCATGGGCGCGTTCGAAGGTGGCGTCGGCCGCCGCCACCCGATCGGCGCGACGCTGCGCCCGACCCAGCTCGAGGAGGATGGCCAGGCGTCGCGCCTGGGCGTCGGGCACCGTCGCGTCGGCAGCGTCGAGCACATGCAGGGCCCGCTCGTAGTGCTCGATGGCATCCTCGCTGGCGGTGGCGGAAGCAGCCTCGGCCGCCCGCACGCACGCATCGACGGCATCGCTGCGGAGCCCATGCCCGGCGCGCAGCAGGTGGTGCGCCCGTTCGCCGAGGCGTTCCGGATCGTCGCCGATCGCCCTGGCGGCCCGCGCATGGAGCTCGGCGACCTCGCCGGGGTCGGCGGAGCCGAGCGCGGTTTCGGCGATGAGGGCGTGCACGGTGTCGAAGGTGTCGGGTTCGCCGCCGCCGCCGGTGCGGTGCAGCAGCCCGGCCTCCACCAGTTGGTCCAGGGCACTGTGCAGGTCGTTCGCCTCGTCGGTGAGCAACTCGGCGATTTCGGTGGAACCGACCGAGCGCCCGAGCACCGCCGCGGCGACGAGGACGCGGCGTCGGGGTGCGGTGAGCGTGTCGATCCGGGCGCGGATGGCGCGCCGGAGCGCATCGGTGGTCGGTTCGGCGCCATCTGCTCGTGCCTGGAGCTGGTCGGGCCCGGTGAGGCGCATCACCTGTTCGACGAACAGTGGGTTGCCCCCGGTGAGCGAGTGGAGCTCGTCGGCGAGGGAGGGGTCGTCCACGATGGCGGCGATGGCCTCGCGGGGGAGCGGCCCGAGGCGCAGTTCGGTGCCGGCCTGCACGAGGGCATCGACATGGGTCCGGATCTCGGGTCGGCGAGTCACATCGGCGATCCGGTAGGTCCCGATGAGCGCCACCGGATGGGTGCTGGTCTGCTCGGCGACGAAGCGGGTGAGCAGCAGCGCGGGAACGTCGCTGGCGTGCAGATCGTCGAGGAGCACGAGCACCGGTCGGTCGGAACACGAGCGGCGGAGCAGGTCGGCGGTGGCGTCGAAGAGCTCGAAGCGTTCGGTGTGCTCGGGCTCGTCGAGCACCACGCGGGCCAGGTCGGTGCCGCGGTGGAGGCCCTGCAGATCGCGAGCGACCTGGGTCCAGATCCAGAAGGGCGGCGCGTCGACCTCGTCCCAGGTCCGTCCCCACACCACCCACCAGCCCTCGGCGGCTTTCCTGGTGGCCAGCTCGGCCAGCAGCCGGCTCTTGCCGATCCCGGGTTCGCCGGCGATCAGCAGCGGCCCATGCTGGTCGTGGCGGCAACGGTCGAGGTGGGTGTCGAGATCTGTGAGCTGATGGTCACGCCCGACGAACACGGAGTCGGCGGCGGAGGCCCCGGATGATCCGTGCTGATCCACCCGTCCATGATGGCGCGGATCGCAGGGAGGGGGTGCAGCGGCGGTGGCGCCGGCGTGGTCACTCGACGCCGCGCAGCGAGTGGTGGGTTCGTTGGTGGCACGCCTGGCAGGTGGTGAGGTGCTCGTGGGTCGAGCGGCCGGATCCGTCGAGGTCGGGGCACACCAGCAGGTCGGCCGCGTAGGCCGCCTCGACGAGCTGTCCGCGGAGGCGACGGCGGCCGCGGTGGGTGATGACCTTGGCGTTGGCGACGCTGACGCCGAGGGCGGCGGCGATCTCGGCGGGGGTGCGGTCCTGATAGTCGGCGAGGGCGACCGCCGTGGCCTCCCGTGGGGGGAGGGCGCTCACCCGGGCCCGGACGGTGTCGCCGAGCTGTCGGCGCGTGACCACGGCCTCGGGTGTCGGGCGCCAGCACCGTGGTTCGACGCCGGCATCGGTCACGTGGGTCGAAAGGGCCAGGTCGCGACTGCGTCGGCGCCGGTGGTCGATGGCGATGTGGCGGGCGATCGAGGTGAGCCAGGGGCGGAAGCGGTCGGGGTCGTTGAGCTGGTGGAGGCTGCGGAGCGCCTTGGCGA
>JAXHLP010000009.1:0-14159 GCA_034522155.1 Acidimicrobiales bacterium
GGATCGCCGGCTTCGGCCAGTCGGCGGGTCGCGGCGTCGAGCACCGACCGGGCCGTGTCGACGGCGGTGGCGGCAGCTTGCAGGTCGGGCGCGATCATGCTCTGGAATCGTACCGAGGGCTCTCCGGAACCGGCGAAGCACGCTCGGGCGCCGGCGTCTGGCTGATGCGGGGCTCGAGCATCGACTCGAGCTGGTCCGTGGTCATCGGCCGCCCGACGGCGTAGCCCTGGACCCGGTCGCAGCCGAAGTCCCGGAGCGCCTCGATGGTGGCGTCGTCCTCCACGCCCTCGGCGAGCACGCTCATGCCGAGGTTGTGGGCCAGATCCACGATGGTGCGCACGATCGTCAGCTCGGTGACGTCGTCGAGCATCGAGGTGACGAACGACTTGTCGATCTTGATCTCGTCGACGGCGAGGCGCCGCAGGTAGGCGAGCGAGGAGTAGCCGGTGCCGAAGTCGTCGATCGCCGTCTGGACCCCGATGTCGCGCAGGTCGGAGATCACCGACATGGCCAGCACTGGGTCGTCCATGACCTGGGACTCGGTGAGCTCGCACTTGAGACGGTCGGGCGGGAGGCCGAGTTCCCGGAGCGTGTCGTCGAGCCAGCGCACGAGGTGGCGGTCGTAGAGGTTCCGGGCCGACAGGTTGATCGCGACCCGTAGGGGCTGTCCCCGCTGGTGCCACCCGGCGGCGGTGGCGATCGCTTCGTTGGCCACGAAGTGGGCCAGGGGCTGGATCAGCCCCGACAGCTCGGCGAGCTCGACGATCAGCTCGGGGTTCAGTCCCCCGTATTCCGGGTGGTTCCAGCGCAGCAGCGCCTCGGCCCCGGAGATCTCGTCGTGGTGAAGGTCGAGGATCGGCTGGTAGTGCAACTCCAGGCTGGGGCACGTCGCCGGGTCGAGTTCGCTGTGCAGTTCGGACAGCAACCGGAGCCGTTCGAACGACGATCGGTCGTGCTGGGGCGAGTACACGGTCCAGCCGCCGCCACCGCCCTTGGCGTTGTACATCGCCACGTCGGCGCGCTGGGTCAGCAGGTCGGCGTCGTCGGCGTGGTCGGGGAAGAGCGCAACCCCGACGCTCGCGGTCGTCTGCACCGTGACACCCCCGATCTCGAAGGGCTCCTGCATGGCCTCGGTGACCTTCTTGACCACGCGGGAGGCACCGTCCGGGGTGGCGTCGGTGAGCAGGAGCGCGAACTCGTCGCCGCCGAGCCGGGCGATGGTGTCGCACTCACGGAGGAGGTTCTGGAGCCGGCGCGAGAACGCGGTCAGCAGCCGGTCGCCGTACTGGTGGCCGAGGGCGTCGTTCACGTCCTTGAAGTGGTTGAGGTCGAGGAGGATGAGCGCCACCTGCTCGCCGCGTCGTCGGGCGTCGGCCAGCGCGTACTGCAAGCGATCGCGCAGCAGCGTGCGGTTGGGGAGGCCGGTGAGACCGTCGTGCAGGGCCTGGCGACGCAGCGCGGTGGCCACCATCGTCGACTCGGTGACGTCGTCGAGTGTCAGACCGACTGCGTCGTCGGGCAGGGCGAAGGCGTGGAGCGCGTAGGTCTTCTGGCGGTCGATTCCGATGCCGCCCACCCGGTCGAGATCGACCCGCTCACCGTCCTTCGCCACCGCGGCCACGTGCTCGGCGGCGTCCTCCTCGGCCGATTGGAGCAGGTGGACCACCGGGGTGCCGACGAGCCGCTTCCCGGCCATGCCGAACACCGTGGCGGCGGCCGGGTTCGCCGCCGCCACCACCAGATCGTCGCCGCGGCTCTGGTCGGGGTGGGCGACGAGGATCGCGGTGTCGAGGTTCTCGACGACTTCGCCGTACACGGCTCGCTCCGCCTCGGCGTGGCGCTGCGGCGTGACGTCGGCGGCGGGACTCAGTGATCGGTACTGGTCGTCGCCGGCGGCGAGCTCCCACACCATGGCGTCCATGTTCTGGACGAGGTCATGGTTCTCGGACTCGAGGTGGAGCCGGTGACGCGTGACCAGCCAGATCGAGACCGTGCCCATGGCGGCCGAGCCGGCGAAGGCGACAGTGCCCACCGTTGCATCGACCCCATCCTGGGTCAGGGCGCCGACGACACCGGCCAGCGCGACGCCGAAGACCGCTGGGCCGATCACTCGTCTGGCCGGGAAGATCGTGGCCGCGGTGGCCAGTGACGCGACCATCACGAGCAACACGGGCATCCACAGGGTGGTGACGAAGATCGCCCCCCCGATGCTCAGGGCCTGGTCGGCCCACGGGACGAAGGCCGGGACCCCGCCCGCTCGCTGGGTGTGGCGCTCGAGCAGCATGTTGTAGGGGAGCGCCACTGCCGCGATGGCGGCCACGACCCACCACCGCTCGTCGCCGAGATCGGCGATGAAGGGGATGGTCAGTGCGAACAGCGCGATGACGCGCGAGCGCACCCGGAAGATGTGCTCGATCGCGGCTGTGTTTCGCTGGCTCGACTGCGCCTGCATGAGCTCGCCTGACGCGCGATCCTCCCCCGACCGTGACGGACACCGATGACAGCCCGACGACAGTGCCCGTGCCGCCGTGGGCGCGACTCTACGCCCGGTGCCCGTCCCGGAGGGTGCTTTCGTGACGCCGCTGCAACGGGACCTCGTCGACTGGTGGCATGTCAGCGGTCGCGACCTGCCGTGGCGCCGGACCCGCGACCCGTGGGCCGTGCTGGTGTCGGAGATGATGCTCCAGCAGACCCAGGTCGCACGTGTCATGGACCGCTGGACCGAGTTCCTCGACCGGTTCCCGGCGCCGGCCGCGTGCGCGGCCTCACCACGGTCCGCCGTGGTCGACGCGTGGGCGGGGTTGGGCTACAACCGTCGCGCCGTGCACCTCCACCAGACGGCACGGGAGTGCGTGGAACGCTTCGGGGGCTCGTTGCCGGGGACGCTCGACGAGTTGCAGTCGCTACCGGGGATCGGCCCCTACACCGCCCGGGCCGTGCTCGTCTTCGCCCACGAGGCCGACATCGGACTCGTCGACACCAATGCCGGTCGCTTCGTGTCGCGGGCACTGGCCGGCCGGCGCCTGACTTCCGGTGAGGCCCAGCAGACGGCCGACGCGGCCGTGCCCGGCAACTGGGGGTGGACCTGGGGGCAGGCCGTCTTCGACCTCGGCGCGTTGGTCTGCCGGCGCCGATCGCCGCGCTGTGACGAGTGTCCGGTGCGCCGCCACTGCGCGTGGGCGGCCGCGGGGTGGCCGTCCCCCGATCCGGTCGAGCGGTCGGCCGGCATCGGCGAGCCTCAGTCCCGCTTCGAGGGTTCCGACCGCCAGGGGCGGGGCCGCCTGGTGGCGGCGCTCCGCGCCGGCTTCGTCCGGAACCTGGACCTCGCGCAGGTCATGGGATGGCCGGAGGATCCCGAGCGTGCCGGTCGGGTCGCGGCGACGCTCGAGACCGACGGGCTGGCCGTCTGCGTGGACGACGAGTGGCGGCTCGCGGACTGAGCCGTTCGTCCTTTCGTGGCTCGACCGGGCGCGCTACACGCGCAGCACCGGGTGGTTCTACCCTCGGCGCCCATGGCCGACCGTGGGACCACCAAGACCGACCCCGGCAACCACTTCGAGGACTTCCGCCTCGGGCAGGTGATCGAGCACGCCACGCCCCGGACCGTCACCAGCGGCGACCGGGCGCTGTACAGCGCCCTGTACCCCACGCGCTTCGCGTTGGGGTCCTCGGTCGAGTTCGCGGCGACCTGCGGTCTGGATCCGGCGCCCGTCGAGGAGCTCATCGGCTTCCACATCGCGTTCGGCAAGACGGTGCCCGACATCTCGCTCAACGCCGTGGCCAACCTCGGCTACGCCGAGTGCCGCTTCCACCGTCCCGTCGTCGCCGGCGACACCCTGCGCGCGACGTCCGAGGTCATCGGGCTCAAGCAGAACTCGAGCGGCAAGACCGGCGTCGTGTGGGTCCGCTCCACCGCACGGAACCAGCGGGACGAGACGGTCATCGACTGGGCCCGCTGGGTGATGGTCCACAAGTGGGACCTCGATGCGCCTGCGCCCGACACGGCGGTGCCCGAGCTGGCCGAGGCCGTCGCGGCCGACGACCTCGTGATCCCGCCGGGCCTCGACTTCGCGAACTACGACTTCGTGGCGGCCGGCGAACCGCACCGCCTCGGCGACTACGAGGTCGGCGAGCAGATCGACCACGTCGACGGGGTCACCCTCACCGACGCCGAGCACATGATGGCCACCCGGTTGTGGCAGAACACGGCCAAGGTCCACTTCAACACCGAGGCCCGCGACGGCGGCGACCGGCTCATCTACGGCGGTCACATCATCAGCCTCGCCCGCGCCCTGTCGTTCAACGGCCTCGCCAACGCCCAGCTGATCGCCGCCATCAACGGCGGCGCCCACACCGCCCCGGCCTTCGCCGGCGACACGGTGTACGCCTGGTCCGAGGTGCTCGACGTGGCCGAGACCCCGGCCCCCGGCGTCGGTGCGCTCCGACTCCGGCTGGTGGCGACCAAGGGCCGCGACGAGTCGATGACGCGGCGCGACGACGAGGACAAGTATCGCCCCGACGTGCTCCTCGACCTCGACTACTGGGCCTTCTGTCCGGTCTGACTCCTCCGGAGCTGTGACGGGCGTAACACCGGTGTGACCCGGGCATGCACGGGCGATACCCTCCGTCCACTCGGCCAGGGGGAATCTGACGTGGACGTCACGTTCTACGGGGTTCGCGGCTCGACGCCGTGCCCAGCGGATGCAAATCGCCGGTACGGCGGCAACACCTCCTGCGTCGCGCTCGAATCGCCCGGGCACGACCCGATCGTCCTCGATCTCGGCACCGGTCTGCGCATGTACGGCGAGACGCTGGCCCACGACGGCTCGTTCCAGGGCCATGCCCTGGTGACCCACGTCCACTGGGATCACGTGCAGGGTCTGCCGTTCTTCCTCCCGGTGCTCCAGCCCGGGGCCTCGTTCGAGGTCTACGGACCGCCACTGCCCGACCAGACCCTCGCCGAGTGCTTCGAGACGTTCGTGGCACCGCCGTACTTCCCGGTGTCGATCGACCAGCTCCCCGGCGCCATCACCTTCAGCGACGTGTCCGACACCGACCTCAGCGTCGGCGACGCCAAGGTGAAGGTGCGCCCGGTGCCCCACACCAGCACCACCAACGGCTACCGGGTCGAGCAGGACGGCGTGTCGGTGGCCTACGTCTCCGACCACCAGATGCCGGCCGACGACCCGGGTGCCATCAGCGAGGCCGTGCTCGAGCTCTGCGACGGTGTCGATCTGCTCATCCACGACGCCCAGTACACGCCGATGGAGTTCGCCAAGAAGCCCACCTGGGGACACTGCACCGTGGACTACGCGGTGCAGGTGGCGATCGAGGCCGGGGTCGGCCGCCTGGCCCTGTTCCACCATGATCCGTCGCACGGCGACGAGCTCGTCGACTGCCTGCTGGCCGAAGCGCGCGAGCGCGCCGGCGGCCGGCTCGACGAGGTGCTGGCCGCAGCCGAAGGGCTCACCGTCGTTCTCTGATCCCCCGTCGTTCTGTGCGCAGCTGTCGTTCTCTGCACCGCTGGCGCTTCTGTACGATCGCCGAGCCATGAGCGCCATCGACCAGGCACACTTCCGACAGGTCCTCGGCCACTTCCCGACCGGGGTCACCGTGGTCGCGGGCATGGACGACGACGAGCCGGTCGGGCTGGCCGTCGGCTCGTTCTTCTCGCTGTCCATGGATCCGCCGCTCGTGGGCTTCTGCGTGGGCAAGTCGTCCAACAGCTGGGCCCGCATGGCCGACACCGGCTCGTTCTGCGTGAACATCCTCGGCGACGACCAGGAGGACGTGTGCCGGGTGTTCGCCACCAGCGGCGACGACAAGTTCGCCGGCATCGGCTGGACCCGTGCCGAGTCGGGTGCACCACTGATCAACGGTGTCCTCGCCTGGATCGACTGCGACACCGATGCGGTGCACGACGGTGGCGATCACCACATCGTGGTCGGCCACGTGCGTGGCCTCGACGTCGGTCATGAGGGCGAGCCCCTCGTCTTCTTCCGGGGTGGATACGCCAACCTGGCATGAAGCGGGAGCCGGTGCCAGAAATCCTGAACCCCGGGTCAAGTGCGCCTCGATAGGTTGCTTTCATCGACGGATTGGACAAGCGCGCTGGCTGGCGACTGATCGCCGACACGCTCCGCCCGCGGAAGCTCGGCGTGGTCGCCGGCGTCGTGGCGGGCATCGGCTGGTCGACGAGCAAGGTCAGCGTGGGCCTGCTGATCCGGGAGGCCATCGACCGGGGCGTCGAGGCCGACGACATGAGCGCACTGACCCGGTGGTCCGCCGCGATCGCTGCGGTCGGCGTCGTCGCCGGGGTGCTCACCGGCGTTCGCCGCTACCTCGCCTTCCGCGAGGCCCGGTGGGTCGAGAAGCGCTTGCGCGACCGGCTCTTCGCCCACGTCCAACGCCTCCACTTCGCGTATCACGACGAAGTGGCGGCGGGGGAGCTGATGAGCCGGGGGAACACCGATCTCCAGCAGCTCCAGGCGTTCGTCGTCCTCGTTCCCCTGACCATCGCGAACCTCACCACCGTGATCGGCGTGACGGTGATCCTGTTCGTGATCGACCCGCTGCTCGCTGTCGTGGCGCTCGGTGCGCTCCCGCTCATCAACGTCGTGGCCAAGCGCTTCGGCACCCGCCTGTTCCCGTCGGTGATGGGCGTGCAGCGCGAGTCGGCTGAGCTCGCCGCGGTGGTCGAGGAGTCGATCGCCGGTGTGCGAGTGGTCAAGGGCTTCGGTGCCGAGCGCGTCGTCGAACGTCGCCTCGGGGTCGAAGCCGACGACGTGTGGCGCGAGTCGATGGACGCCGCCGCGACCCGCAGCGTGTTCTTGCCGGCGCTCGAGCTGCTGCCCAACATCGGGCTCATCGCGGTGCTGTTCGCCGGCGGCCACCAGGTGATCGGTGGGACGCTGACCCTCGGCTCGTTCGTGGCCTTCAACTTCTTCGTCGTGCTGTTGATCTTCCCGTTGCGGATGCTGGGCATGGTCATCGCCGCCGGCCAGCGTGCCTCGGCGGCGGCCACCCGCGTGGCCGAGGTGCTCTCGACCGACCCGGTCATCGTCGACCGGCACGACGCCCGTGGCCTGCCGGACGGGCGCGGCGAGGTCAGCTTCGACCACGTGAGCTTCGCCTACGGCGACGGCTCGATCCCGGTCCTGGACGACTTCGACCTCACGATCCAGCCCGGGACGTCGGTGGCGCTCGTCGGGGCCACCGGTTGCGGCAAGAGCACGGTCGGGCGGTTGCTGCCCCGCTTCTACGACGTGAACGAGGGCGCGGTACGCATCGACGGGGTCGACGTCCGCGACGTCCAGCTCCACGAGCTCCGGGGTGCGGTCGGGCTGGTGTTCGAGGAGACCTTCCTCTTCTCCGACACGATCGCAGCGAACATCGCCTTCGCCGAACCCGACGCCGAGCAGGCCCAGATCGAACGAGCCGCTCGCCTCGCCGGCGCCCACGAGTTCATCGCCCAGCTCCCCTCCGGCTACGACGCCGTGATCGGCGAGCGGGGCTACTCGCTCTCCGGTGGACAGCGCCAACGGATCGCCATCGCCCGAGCGATCCTGGCCGATCCGCGTGTCCTCATCCTCGACGACGCCACGTCCTCGGTCGACCCCACCAAGGAGCACGAGATCCGCGATGCCCTCGCCGAGGTGATGGAGGGGCGCAGCACGATCGTGATCGCTCACCGGGTCGCCACCATCGCGCTCGCCGATCGTGTGGTCCTGCTCGACCGCGGCCACGTCGTGGCCGCGGGCACCCACGACGAGTTGCTCACCACCAGCGCGCGCTACCGCGAGGTGCTCGCCGCGGCCGACGGGCTCGAGGAGGCCGGACGATGACCGCGCCCCTCGACACCGGCCCCGCCGCCGAGCGCGAGACCATCGACCGCGGCGAGGTCGGACACGTGCTTCGCCGCACCTGGCAACGGCTGCGCCCCCACCGCCGCCGACTCGTGGTCGCCGCCATCCTCGTCATCGGCTTCACGCTCTCCAAGCTGGCCGGCCCGTTCCTCGTCCAGATCGGGATCGACCACGGGATCGGGCCGGGAGACACGCAGGTGCTCAACCAGACGGTGGTCGGCTACATCGTCGTCTCGGTGCTCGGGTACTTCCTGTTCCGGGCCCAGGTGATCGCGATCGCCGGCATCGGGCAGGACTTCCTCCGCGAGTTGCGGATCAGCGTCTTCCACCACCTGCAGCGGCTGTCGATGCCGTTCTACGACCGTGAGAAGTCGGGCGTGCTGGTCTCCCGGATGACCTCTGACGTCGATGCGCTCCAGGAGCTGGTCCAGCAGGGCCTGCTGATGTTCGTCTCCAACGCGATGTTGCTGATCATCTCGGTCGTCTGGCTCGGGGCGGTGAGCATCGAGCTGCTCGCGGTCTGCCTGATCGCGCTGCCGCCGGTCATCGTCGCCAGCCGGAAGTTCCAGCGCGAATCCAACATCGCCTACCTCGACGTGCGCGACGGCATCGCCTCCACGCTCGCCCGCCTCCAGGAGGGGATCGCCGGCGTTCGTGTCGTGCAGGCCTTCGGCCGGGAGGGTCGGGAGTCGTCCAGCTTCCAACGCCGCAACCGCAAGCTCTACGACGCCCACATGCGCTCGGTGAAGATCTCGGCCTGGTACCTGCCGGTGATCGAGTTCGCCGGGATCGCCACCACCGCCGTGGCCGTCGGCATCGGTGGCTACTGGGTCTTCGAGGGACAGTTCGGTCTCACGGTGGGCATCGTCACGTTCTTCATCCTCACGCTGTCCAACCTGTTCGAGCCCGTGCAGCAGCTCAGCCAGCTGTTCAACATGCTCCAGTCCGCCGGTGCCGGTCTCCAGAAGCTGTACACGCTCCTCGACGCCGAGGTCGACGTGCCCGAACGCGACGACGCCGTCGAGCTTCCGGTCGGTGGTGACATCGTCGTCGAGGGTGTCGGCTTCGCGTACGGCGACGGCACGCGCGCGCTCGACGACGTCGACCTCGAGATCCCTGACGGCGAGCGCATCGCCCTCGTCGGCCCCACCGGGGCGGGCAAGTCGACGCTCGCCAAGCTCATCGCCCGCTTCTACGACCCGGTGGAGGGCTCGGTCCGCATCGGTGGCGTCGACCTGCGCGACGCCACGCTGTCGTCGCTGCGCCGGTCGATGGCCGTCGTGCCCCAGGAGGGTTTCCTGTTCAACGGAACGCTGCGGGAGAACATCCGCCTCGCCAGTCCCGACGCCACCGACGACGAGGTCCGTGACTCGATGGCCTCCATCGGGGCCCTCGACCACTTCGCCCAGTTGCCTGATGGGCTCGACACCGAGGTGCGCGAGCGCGGGAGCCGGTTCTCGGCTGGCGAGAAGCAGCTGGTGTCGCTGGCCCGGGCCGCCCTCGCCGGCCCGGACATCCTCGTGCTCGACGAGGCGACGTCGTCGCTCGATCCCGGCACGGAGGCCATCGTCGAGGAGGCCATGGAGCGCCTCGCCGCCGGCCGGACCACCATCGTGATCGCCCACCGGCTGACCACGGCCGCCCGGGCCGATCGGGTCGCGGTCGTGTCCGGCGGCCGCCTCGTCGAGGTCGGCACCCACGACGAGCTCATGGCCCGCGACGGCCACTACGCCGCCCTCTACGGCGCCTGGGCCGGCGCCCACCCCACCGCCACGGACTGAGCCCACTGCTCTGGCCCCCGCATCGGTGACCCTGGACCGATCCGAGGGTCCAGAGCGGTTGTGGGCGAACTCTGGGCCCCTGTATCGGTCACCGTGCACCGATCCGAGGGTCCAGAGCGGTGTGGCGGTCGGGGTGGCAGGCTCTCGCCGTGGCACTGGACGCGGACATCGTCGAGCGGGTGGCGCACCTGCACGACGCCACGCTCGCCCAGCTCCTCTCGGGCGAGGTCGAGGGCGTGCCGCCGGCGCCGCCGCTGCGGCGCGCCGACGTCGAGCGCCACGACCGGGCGATCGACGGACCCGGCGGTCCGCTGGCCGTGCGCGTGTACCGACCGGTCGACGCTGACGGTGTGCTGCCCGCCCTGGTGTGGGTCCACGGTGGTGGGTGGCAGTACGGCGACCTCGACATGCCCGAGGCCGACTCGGTCTCTCAGATCGTGGCCGCCACCGCGAGGATCGCCGTGGTCAGTGTCGGCTACCGGCTGGCTCCGGTGCACCGACATCCGGCCGCGCTCGACGACGTGGTCGCGGCGTGGCGTTGGGTGTCGAGCGGCGCTGCGCCCGGCATCGACCCGGCCCACGTCGGCCTCGGTGGGGCATCGGCGGGTGGCCTGCTCGCCGCCGCGGCGACGCTCGTGCTGGCAGGGGAGGAGGTGCCGCCGGCGGCCCTGTGGCTCGCGTACCCGGTCACCGATCCCGACGGTGGCCCCTACGACGAGCCCCATGCCGACTGCCCACCCGTCCTCTGGCTCGGTCGGGAGGGCACCATGGGTCTGTTCGGGACCTACCTGGGAGCTGATCCCGCCGACGCCGGACCCCCGATCGTGCCCCTGGCCGGTGATCTGGCGCAGCTGCCGCCCACGTTGGTCACCACCGCCGAATGCGATGGCCTGCGTGCCCAGGGAGAACGCTTCGTGGGCGAGGCCCGCGCCCAGGGTGTCGAGGTGGCCCACCACCACGTGGACGGGGTCCTCCACGGCTACCTGAACACCGTGGGCGACAGCGGGGCGGCCGATCTGGCGCTCGAGCGCCACGTGCGCTGGGTACATGCGGCCCTGGCCGTGGGAATCCCGGGCGAGAATTACTAGTATCTCCATAGGAGAAATCACACCGGGGCGCTCGTCGTCCCGTGAAGTCGAAGCGCACGAACGCACCCTCGTCCCTCTGGAGGACAGTCCCGTGGCAGTCGCAGATCTCGATCTCGGCAAGTACAAGCTCGGTTGGGCCGACGAGGAGGACTACGTCTTCAAGCCCAAGCGCGGCCTCGACGAGGACATCCTCCGTGAGATGTCGTGGATGAAGGGCGAGCCCGACTGGATGCTCAAGAAGCGCCTCAAGTCGTACAAGCACTTCCAGCAGCGCCCCCTGCCCAGCTGGGGTGGCGACATGTCGGAGATCTACTTCGACGACATCTTCTACTACATCAAGCCGACCGACAATCAGGTCGACGCGTGGGACGAGCTGCCCGACTCGGTCAAGGAGACGTACGAGAAGCTGGGCATCCCCGAGGCCGAGCGCCGCTACCTCGCCGGCGTCACCGCTCAGTACGAGTCCGAGGTCGTGTACCACCGCAACCGCGACGATCTCGAACGCCAGGGCGTCATCTTCTGCGACATGGACACCGCCCTGCGCGAGTACCCGCAGCTGGTCAAGCAGTACTTCGGCAAGGTCATCCCGCCGAACGACAACAAGTTCTCCGCGCTGAACACCTCGGTCTGGTCCGGCGGCTCGTTCATCTACGTCCCCAAGGGCGTCGAGGTCGAGATGCCGCTGCAGGCCTACTTCCGCATCAACGCGGAGAACATGGGTCAGTTCGAGCGGACGCTGATCATCGCCGACGAGGACTCCAAGGTCCACTACATCGAGGGCTGCTCGGCGCCCACCTACACCACCGACTCGCTCCACTCCGCCGTGGTCGAGATCGTGGTCAAGCCGCGGGCCCGGGTGACCTACACCACCATCCAGAACTGGTCGAACAACGTGTTCAACCTGGTCACCAAGCGCGCCCGGGTCGAGGAAGACGGCCACATGGAGTGGATCGACGGCAACATCGGCTCGCGCCTGACCATGAAGTACCCGGCCGTCTGGCTCGTGGGTCCGCGGGCCTCGGGCGAGGTGCTTTCGGTGGCCTACGCTGGCGCGGGCATGCATCAGGACACCGGCGCAAAGATGGTCCACGCCGCGCCCGACACCACCTCCAAGATCGTCTCCAAGTCGATCTCCAAGGACGGCGGCCGCACCAGCTACCGCGGCCTGGTCCGCGTCGAGGAGGGCATGACGGGCTGCAAGAGCCACGTCCAGTGCGACGCCCTGATCCTCGACGAGAACTCGATCTCGGACACCTACCCCTACATGGAGGTCGGGGCACGCGACGCCGACATCGGCCACGAGGCCACGGTCTCCAAGGTGGCCGACGAGCAGCTCTTCTACCTGAAGAGCCGTGGGCTCACCGAGGAGCAGGCCATGGGCATGATCGTCAACGGCTTCGTCGAGCCCGTGACCCGTACGCTCCCGATGGAGTACGCGGTCGAATGGTCCCGGCTCATCGAGCTCCAGATGGAGGGCTCGGTCGGGTGAACTGCGGTCGCCCAGCGACCTCAGTTCCTGAAGCTCTTCGGCTGTGCCTCAGAACTTCCTCCTCGCTGGCTCGTCGATGGTGGCGGGGTGGGTCGGGAGGCCGATCCGGCTTTGGCAGACTCGCGCCATGCCCATGGCGCAGGACTGCAAGTACTTCGAGTCCCGGACCTATCCCAACGGCGACACGGTTCGGAAGTGCGATCTCGACCTCGCGCCCGAGGCACCGTGGCGCTGCCCGGCCGACTGCCCGCAGTACACCCGCCGCATGGTCGACGTGAACTGGCACCACGGCACGCTGGTCACACCCGAGACGCCCGACGAGCCCCGCAGCCTGGCCGACGACGACGACGGCTCGATCGCCGCGCTGCTCGACGAGGCCGAGGACATCGTCAACGCCGCGGGCCCGACCATGATGGAAGAGGTCGAGCGCGAGCGGGAACGCCAGTCCACCCCGCGCTGGAAGCGGATCTTCAAGCGCCCGAGGAAGTCCGACGACGGCTAGTCGCTCCTCCCGAACGGCGCGCCGGTTCTTGGAGCCTGAGCCCGTACCCCCGGTAGACTGCGTGCTTCTCGGGGGCCGTTCCGGCCTCCGTATTCGCGAGTAGGCCCAGAGGTGCGCCGCCCCCGATGACCACCGCATTCTCCACCGATGCTGCCGGCGCCCTGCCGGGACCCGAGTGGCTCGTGGCGCGTCGTCGTGGCGCTGCGGAGCGATTCACGAGCATGGCGCTGCCCTCGCCCGAGGAGGAGGTGTGGCGCTACAGCCGCATCGGTGACCTCGAACTCGATGCGTACCGTCCGTCCGACGAACCGGACAGCCAGCTCGGCGGCGAGGTCCAGGAGCTGGTCGACCTGGCCGACGACGATGCCCACGTGGTCGTCACCGTCGATGGCCGTGTCGTGCACGATCGTCCCGGCCGCGCCAACGCGATCGTGGTGGAGCCCACCGACGCCGACGCCTCGTCGCTCGGTGCCGCGCTCACGGCCGACGACGCCCTCGTCGAGCTGCACGACGCCTTCTGCATCCCGGTCGAGATCGACGTTCCGGCGGGGACCGACGGCGGCACCGTCGTCGTGATCCACCGGGCCACTACGGATGCCACGGCGAGCTTCCCCCGCCTCGTCGTCCACGCCGGCCAGGACGCCCAGGTGTCGGTGATCGAGGTGTTCACGAGTCCTGCGGGCACACGGACCCTCGGCTTCCCCGTGACCGAGCTGGTCGTCGACCGCGACGCCCGGTTGCAGCACGCCTCGGTGCAGGTCCTCGGCGACCAGTCGTGGCAGATCGGCCGGGTCGCGTCCACCGTCGGCCAGAACGCCACGCTGCTGTCGGGAACCGCGACCTTCGGTGGCGACTACGCCCGGCTGCGCACCGACACCATCCTCGACGGACGGGGTGCGCACGGCGATCTGTACGCCGGCTATTTCGGTACCGGCAGCCAGCTGCTCGACTTCCGGACGTTCCAGGACCATGTGGCGCCCGACACCACGTCCAACCTGCTCTTCAAGGGCGCACTCGGCGAGAAGGGGGCGTCGGTCTACACGGGGCTGATCAAGATCCGCCCGGACGCCCGTGGTGCCGAGGCGTACCAGACCAACCGCAACCTCAAGCTCTCCGACGACGCCTGGGCCGAGTCGGTGCCCAATCTCGAGATCGAGAACAACGAGGTCCAGTGCTCCCACGCCTCGACGGTGGGCCCGGTCGATCCCGAGCAGCTCTTCTACCTCGAGAGCCGGGGTGTGCCCACGGACCGGGCCGAGCGGCTCATCGTCAAGGGCATCTTCGACGAGGTCCTCGCCCGGCTCCCGCTCGCCGGGCTACGAGTCACTGGCCCGGAGCAACCTCGACCGAGACCTCGAACGGAGCCTCCCGTGAGCGCTGAACGCCCTACGCCTCCTGGGATGGTGACCTGATGAGCACCCGCGTCTGTTCGAT
>JAXHLP010000010.1:0-145634 GCA_034522155.1 Acidimicrobiales bacterium
CAGACCGACCTCCGCGAACTCCAGACAGGCACAGGCCGCTACGAGCACACCGCCACGGGCCACGCTGCCCGCCAGGTGGCCAACGCCCGACAGAACCTCGAGCGAGCGACGACGGCGGCAGGATCACCGACGCTGTCTCGAAGGCGGCGCCGCAAGGCCGAGGCGCTCGTCGGAGCGTACCGAGCCGCCTATCAGGAGGCCGCTCACCAGTGGAGCGCAACCGGCCACGACGTCGAGCAGGACCTGCACACCGGAATCGGCAACGTCGACGACGCCATCACCTCGCTCGAGGCTCACCGTCGCACCTACGCATCCTGGCAACTCGAGCACCCCACGGCCGCACGGCGATTGGGAGCACTCGATGACCAGATCCAGGCCATCGAATTCGATGCCGGCCTCGCGACGCCCCAAGCCGAGCGCCTGCCGACTCCCAGCATCGGTGGGCTCAGCGGCTAGCCAGCCCGGTCCCTACCGATCCGGGGATCACGCCGACCATGCAATGCCGAGCAAGCCGCCTCCCGGCCGTCGATCCCTACGAAGGCTCGGAGAAGGACGCGTTGGCAGTGCCGAGTTGCACCGGTTCGGTGCGATCCGGAAATGCCTCCGCCACGTCGGCCACCATCGCTCGGCTGCCGCCGACGTAGGTCCATGCAAGATCGGTGTCGGTGGCGATGAACCAGTTCCGATCGTCTGGCCACCAGAGGTCCGGATATTGGAGCCCTGCACCGTCTGGACGTCGAATTCGCGATGCGGCATCCAGCGAGCCGCTCACGAGGTAGAAGCTCCGATGGGGCAGCTCGAACTGCGGAAGCCGGGCAAGCCCACCAACCACCTTCTCGGAGCGACGTCGATCCTCGAGGCGATGTCTCCGTCTCGCCCAGGCGCGCTTCGGCCAGGCCAGTGGACCCCCGCCTCGCGCCCGATGCAGCGTCCGCATCGTGGCCCAGCCGTAGCCCTCCCAGATCGCGGTACCAGACACGCTCCGGCGTGGTCGTGTGTCGCTCGACGGACGAGGCCAACGCCGCCGCCACACCCTCCGCCTCGCGTCGAGAACCGCCGGCCCCTCCTGGCGGTGTGTCATGCACCACCAGGTACCGCTCGAACCCATGCGGAACCAAGCCGCCGACGGTTCCGAAACGACCCAGTCGAGGCGAGATCCAATCAGCCGGACTCGTGTCCGATGGAGCACTCACGCTGCTACCGAAGATGGTCATGGCCGGAGACTGCCAGCGCCGGGACTCGCCCCGCTGGCCCTCGTGATCGTCGGCCGCGCTCGCCCTGACCGGAAGCAGTCGGTCAGGTGACCTCGGTTTGGGGCGAGAAGTGCCGCGTCGCGACCTCGATGTCGGCGACGAGCATCTCAGCATCTCGTCGAGACGACCGGCGACGTTCTACCGCAGCCAATGAGCACCGCAGGCGGAGCATTCCTCCATCGGCACGTCGAGCACGACGGCGACACGGTGGTCGCGGTCTGCGAGCTTGGCTCGCCGGACCGATTGGCGATCCCCCTGGTCGCAACGTTCGCCACGCATCAACGTTTCCTGCGGTACCCGTCGTCGATGGCGCGTCACCGGGCTTGTCGTAGACCTCCGTCGAGGACCCGCCACTCGGGTCGACGATTCAGGGGCGGGTATCGGGCCAATCCGCCCAGCGGGAGCGAGCGGTACGCTGGATCCGATGTCGATCGATGCTGACACCGTGCTCCATGAGGCTCTTGCCTTGCCGGTCGATCGGCGCGCCGAGGTCGCCGCTCAACTCCTGGCCAGTCTCGATGAGCCCGAGCAGGACGACCCCGACACCATCCGTCGCGAGTGGGCCGAGGAACTCGAACGTCGGGCCCGTCGTGCGATCTCGGGCGAGGATCCGGGCGAGCCGTGGCCCCAGGTTCGCGATCGGATCCGCAGCAAGCTCACTCGGTGACGCTGCCGATCCAGTTCTCGGCCGAAGCGTCCGCCGAACTCGACGACGCAGCCACCTGGTACGACGCAGCAGCGGGCCGGTCTCGGCGCCGAGCTCATGGACGCCGTCGACGAGGCCCTGGAAACTCTCGCCGAGTGGCCGCACGCTGGAGCGCCTGTAGAGGAGGTACCGGCGGACCTGGAGGTCCGGCGCGCTCCGGTGGCTCGCTTCCCGTACCACGTCGGCTACATCGTTCTCGACGACCGGGTCCGCATCCTTGCCGTCGCACACGACCGTCGTCGCCCCGCCTACTGGGCGCCTCGCGCCGGCCGCTGACCGGTTTCGGTGAGAACCGATTGAGAACCAAACGAGACCTATAGCGGTCTACCCTGGACAACACCGGACAACCGTCCGGTCGCGAAATCCCAGGTCACCGGTCACATCCGGTCATCACGGTCACTGAGCGACAACCCCGGATATGCGCCTTCGGTCAACTACGGATCAGAAGGTTGGGGTTTCGAGTACCTCCGGGCGCACGCCGTTCGCTTCGCTCACTAACCGAGAATGCTCCGCATTCTCCCTGGTGAGCGGGGTGAGGTAGATCAGGGACTCGGGTACGGGACCTGCTCTGGACTTCGCACCGTTCCCCTCTTGGCAATCCGCCGGCGGTCCTTGCACGGAGGAGCGAGAACGATGCGAGGTCACCTGCAACAGCGAGGCGCCGACAGCGCGGTCGCGTCACTACGATCGACGTCCATCAGGGGCCTCCCTCTTGGTGATGACTGATGTCGCAATCGCCATCACCACTGGGGGCCCCTGAGCTACGTCACGGACCAGTCACTCCCACCCCCATCGCGGAGAGCCGGATTCAACGGACTCCAACTTCTCGGAACCGCGTGCCCGAGTGACACGAAGATGCGCCGTTCTCCAGCGCAGCCGGCCGCTCGCGAACGGGTGATCTCTGGATTCGATCGGTACTGAAGAACGAAGCACGTCGGGGCGGCTCGAGCTGGCACCATCGGCCTGTGACCATCGAAGGGTTCGTCTCTCCCGAAGAGGCTGCGCTCGCAAGCTGGCAGGGGACGCCGGCAGCCAGCGCACGGGTGCGCGCCGTCACGATTCGCGGGGTACGCGCCGAGGTCGTCTCCGGCAATGGGTCAGTCGTCCGCTGGGACGATCCCGACGAGTACGCCTGGTCGTACTGGCGACCCCTGCCAAGTGCCGGCTCGTCCGCCTGTGAGGCGAGCCCTGCTGGATGATCGATCCGGCTACTCGGCCGTCCGCTCGACGATGCGCTTCACGGTCATGTGAGAGATGCCGCTTGCATCGGCGATCTCACGCAGGGACGACCCCGCGCGGTGCGCCTCGCGGATGGCTGCGTCGCGTTTGCTCGACGCGACGTCAGCGTTCTCGGCTGCGTAGCGGACCAACTTCAGGAGGTTCTCCTGCTTCGATTCGGGCTTGGTGGTGGTCGCCATCGTGGCTGCTCTCAGTCGTCGGTCCGGTTCAGGACGAGTTCGATCATGAGCCGAGCTTCCTCAGCCCAGGTGTCTCGGAGTTGGTCGTCCTCGGTCACCGCATCGGCGGCCTCGGCGAGGAGCAGGCAGATCGCCATGGCCTCGTCGTAGGTGAGTGTGACGTCGCTTCGAGGCACGTCTCGACTGTATCAATCTGTTACGCCCATTGCGCCCATGGTGCCGGATCGTCGGCGGCTCGCGCACGCCGATCTGGAAATCGCGAGCGGTTCGATCGACGTGGCTGGATCAGCCTTCCACTCCGGACCGAACCGATGCTCGCCAATGACCTCGAAGCCCAGCCGCTCGTACCACCTGGCGGTCCCGCGACCGTCGAACACGCGCACAATCGGCACCATCTCTTCAGGCACTACCGCAGCCTGCCCGATGGAACGGAGGCGCGCAGCAGATCGGATCGATAGGAGCGGTTGTCGTTCCAGTCCTGGTAGGTCGGTGGGCCGTCCCGAGCGAGCACCTCGGGCCTGCCTCACGAGGTGACGGAGATGGCCACGACCGCGATCGACAGCAGGGCCATGAAGCCAGCGAACGTGTACTGAGCGACGACGCTGTCGGTTTGAAGGTACGGGCCAGCCCCTGGGTTCGATCCATCGCTTGGCGATCCGAACCTGCTGGACAGTGCAGTAGACGCCAACGATCGCCATGACGAGACCGAACAACAGCACGCGCCGGATGGTGCCGGCGCGCGCTCGGACCACGCCAGCGGGAACTGGGTGATCGGGTCGGGCGGGTCCGGAAGCTAGAGCGCCAGATGAAGTCGCAACGCTTCATCGAGCGCGGCGAGTTGTGGTTCAGTCAGCCGCCCCAACCCCGCTCCGATCCGCTCGATCGCGACTGAACGAACCTGCTCGGCTTGCGCCTTGGAGTCGCGGGTCAGGCCGGTCTCGTCGGCTTCGAGCAAGACCTGGAACGGATAGACCCGCGACGTGTTCGAGGTCACGGGCACCACGGTGATGACCCCGCGACCGAGCCGACTCGCGGTCGTGTTCGCCCCGTCGTTGCTGACGATCACGGCAGGCCGCCGCTTGCCCGACTCAGAACCAAGCACAGGATCAAGGTCGACCCAGCAGACCTCACCTCGCCGCATCAGGCCAGACCATCATCGACGACTGCGTCCCAGATCTGGCCGTCGTCGCTCTCCGCCCATTCCGTCCACGCATTCTCGTAGGCGCTTCCGAGCTCCGACGCGCGCAGGAGCCGGACGGCTTTGTGCAGAGCGGCCGATCGAGATTCGAGCTGTTGGGCTCGGGCGTACTCGTCGAGATACTCGACATCGTCGTCGGGGAGACTCACGCTTAGTTTCATACCACGATGCTACCGACGGTCGTACCAGCCGGCCACCGCTCATAGTGGCTACCTCGCGCCTTGTCGAGTCAGGTCGTTCCTGTCGAAGCGCTCGGGCCTCGTCCGTGCATCCAGAAACCCTACCCTCACGTGAGAGTAGAGACTGCGGCCGACGACACCGGCCAGAGTCAGGGTCGACGTCGGGCGTGGATCCGTTCTGCGAGTTCGACGAGGTGGTCCACGCCTTCGCAGCGCTGCGCCCAGGGCAAGGGAACCGCACTGGCGCCGACCGCGGCCCCAGTGATGGCCGTGGCCATGGCGGCGATGGTGTCGGTGTCACCGCCGAGGCTGATCGCGAAGCGGACGGTATCGACCAGTGAGTCCGGGTGGTGGAGGTGGCAGCAGATCGCGGCCGGTACGGCCTCGAGTGCGGTGATCCCGGTGCCGAGGGCGTCGGCGACCGCGGCCGCCGGCGCGTCGGCGAGCGCCCCTGCGTCATCGAGGCGTCCAACCATCTCCGCGGTGTTGGTGACCGAGAGCGCCGTCGCGAGAACCCCGGCGGGATCACCGGACGGGTGTCGGACGGCATGGGAGACTGCGGCGGCGATGGCTGCGGCGCCGTCGATCGCCAGTGGATGGGTGTGGGTGATGGTGGCCGCCGAGCCCGCCAGTTCACCCGCGCGGCGGGGCTCGTCCGCCCAGAGTCCGAACGGTGAGGCCCGCATCGAGGCGCCGTTGCCCAGCGAGCCCTGACCCCGGAATTGCGCCGCGGCGCGCTGGCTCCAGTTGGCGCCCGCGGCGATGTCCCGGAGCAGTCTGGACGTGGCCGAGCTGTAGCCCCGGCCAGGCTCGCGCTCGTGCGACGCCGCGAACGTCCCGGCGAGATGGTCGAGATCGAGACCACCAACGTGAAGCAACGACTCGGCCACCGCGATCGTCATGGCCGTGTCGTCGGTGAAGTGGGCACGGCGGGGGGCCGACAGGTGCCGATCGACCGACGCCGTCGGGATCGGGCCCGGCATCCCCTCGAACGCCGACCCCAGCGCGTCGCCGACCGCCACGCCGACGAGCGCGCCCCGGAAACGATCGAGGAGCGGGTCGTCAGCGGGTACGCCCGCCGGGCTGGGATCGCGCGGCACGGTTCAGGCGCCGACCGGAACGTCAGGGAGATGCTCCCACAGGTCAGCGCGCTGGCGGAGTCGTTGGTCCTCGGGCAGTGTGCGCAGGAGCTCGAGGACCCCGGGACGGGCGCTCGCGGCGATGGCGGCGTCGACGAGGTCGTACTTGGACAGCGCTCCGCCGTCGAAGACGTCGTCGAGGGCATCGAGGATCTCGACCCGCGTCACTGGAGTCCCGATCGTGGCGTCGGTGGCGTGGTGCTCGCTCATCGTCACCAAACCTACCGTGACGTGAGGGTAGGGTGAAGCCGGCGGAGCGACCCCGAGCCCGCTCCTCCCGCTCGAAATCCAACTCTTACGTAAGGGTAGGGTAGCGAGGTGCCCATGGATTCGAGCCGCAACTTGTATCCTGGCCGAGGAACGCACCGGCCTCGGCCTCGTCTCGGCACGAGGGACCTCGTCAGCTCCCCGACGTGCTCGAACAACGACAACTCCACGACGAGAGCCTTCCAGACCGGACCGGGCTGGCGACCGGCAGCGCGGTCAGGCTCGGCCGACCGCGATCCAGGCGCCGGCCGAGAGGTGGGCGTCGCCCCGTTGGTCGATGAGGTCGCGGAACGTGGTCCGGAGCTTGGTGACCACCTCGGCCGGGAGCTGCTCGAGCAACGGGCCGAACAACGGGTTCGACTCGGCGATGGCCGCCCAGGCAGCGTCGTCGTCGGCCCATGCCGCCTCGTGGGTGACCCCCACGATCTCGACGTCGGACCACCCTGCGGCCTCCACCTCGGACCGGAGACGGTCCGGATCGGCCAGCTCCATGAACGGCGGAGGTGTCGGCGGATCGGCGTCCGGCAAGGCGGTCGTCACCGTGGACATGAACGTCTGGAGCCACTCGTTGTTCGGCGGCCCCTGCCAGCACACGGTGGCGAGGCGCCCGCCGGGCCGAGTCGCCCGGGCCATCTCGGCGAACGCCTTGACGCGGTCGGGACAGATCATCGCCCCGAACGAGCTGACCCCGGCGTCGAACCCGTCGTCAGGCAGGTCGAGGGCCTGGGCGTCCATCTGGCGGACCGTCACGTTGGCGGCCCCTTCGGACGCGGCACGCTCCCGCAAGGCGTCGCACATCTCCGACGAGAAGTCGACGGCCACCACCTCGTCGGCTCGTCGAGCGGCGAGGAGTGTCGCGGCACCGAAGCCGCTGGCCACGTCCAGCACCCGGTCGCCGGACCCCACCTCGGCGCGCTCCACGGTGTCCGCCGCGTAGAGCGCCGTCATCGGGTCGATGTACTCGGCGTACCGGCGAGCGACCAGATCCCAGTTGCCGGCGATCTGCTCTGGCGTCTCGTCGCTCATCAGGGTCCTCCAACCGTCGACGATGCCTTTGCCCTCGACCGAGGATCGTACCCAGCCCGGAACGTTGTCGAGCGGTTCCGTTCCGACCGATCGGAGGAGCGAGCAGGGCGACGCGCCCTCCCCTGGGGCGCGTGTCACCGCTGCACGTGTGGAGACCTTGCTCGACGTCACCCGCCCGGGTTGGGTTCGTGGTTCACTGTCACCGTGTTCATCCGAGGTCTTCCGCTCACCCTGGCCGCCGTCGCCCTCGTCGCATCCGGGTGCGGTGACGACGACGGGGCCTCCGACGACGCGGGTGCGCTGGTGGACGAGCGGGTCGAGGTCCTCGCGATCGACAACGCGTTCGACCCCGAGGAGATCGAGGTCGAGGCCGGCACCACGATCGTGTGGCGCAACGTCGGCCGCAACGACCACAACATCATCCCGGAGGACGAGGACGCTGCCTGGCGCGTCGACACCGAGGACTTCCTCCCTGGTGACGAGGCCGAGTTCCGCTTCACCGAGCCCGGTGCCACCTACCGCTACTACTGTTCGATCCACGGAACGATCGACGTCGGCATGCCCGGCACGGTCGTGGTAACGAAACCGGGGGACTCATGACATCGGCCACCATCCGCCGCCTGCTCGCGGCACTCGTCGGCCTCTCGCTGGTCGCAGCCGCCTGCGGCGACGACGACACGGCAGCAGACGACACGTCGGCGACCACCGAAACCACTGACGACAGCAGCGATGGCCCGACATCGGGCACGCTGCGCGTCCCCGACGACTACGACACGATCCAGGCGGCGGTCGACACCGCCGAACCCGGCTCGCTCATCCTGATCGCGCCGGGGACCTACAACGAGGCGGTCGACGTCACCACCGACGAGCTCGTCATCCGCGGCCTCGACCGCAACGAGGTGATCCTCGACGGCCAGTTCGAGCTCGAGAACGGCGTGCGGGTCCTCCAAGCGAACGGTGTGGTCGTCGAGAACCTCACCGTGCGCAACTACACCCGCAACGGTCTGTTCTGGACCCACACCGACGGCTACCGGGCCTCCTACGTGACCGCCGACCGCAACGGCGACTACGGCATCTACGCCTTCGGCGCCGTCAACGGCGTGTTCGAGCACAGCTACGGCGCGGGGAGCCCCGACGCCGGCTTCTACATCGGCCAGTGCTACCCCTGCAACGCCGTGGTCGACGACGTGCTGGCCGAGCACAACGGCCTCGGCTACTCGGGCACCAACGCCGGGGGCGACCTCTACATCGTCAACTCCGAGTGGCGCCGCAACCGAGCGGGCGTCGTCCCCAACTCCGGGTCCTACGAGGGCTGCGCCCCCGAGCGCGAGACGACCATCGTCGGCAATCTCGTCCACGACAACAGCAACGGCGACACGCCTGCCATCTCGAGCGCCCGGCTGGCGCAGGGCAACGGCATCCTGATCACCGGCGGCGTCGCCAACGTCGTCGAACGCAACCGGGTCTGGGACCACGACATCGCCGGCATCGGGGTGACCCCGTTCCCCGAGGACGATCCCATCGCCCCGATCCCCGACGAGTTCCCGACCGACTGCACCGAAGACGCCCAGTCGGTCGATGAAGAGGCCCGCGCCCAGCTCGAGAACCCGCTGCTGTGGATGGGCGACGACAACCGGGTCGTCGGGAACATCGTCACCGACAGCGGAGAGTGGGACCTGGTGCAGATCCTGGGCGAGGGCAACTGCTGGTCGGACAACGAGGTCGCCACCACCTCGCCGGACGACCTCCAGTCGCTCGCCCCCTGCGACGGAGAGATCCAGCCGCTCGAGACCGACGTCGCCCGCTTCCTCGAGCTCGTCGAAGCCGACAAACCCGAATCGGCCGATTACCAGACCTACGAGTACCCGGCCATCGGCGACCTGCCGGGCATGGACGACCCGGAGAACGCCCCGGCCGTGCCCCAGACTGGTCCGCCCACCTACCCCGACGTCGCCGCCATCACGGTTCCTGACGCGCCGGCGTGATCCGAGCTGGTCTCGTCCTGCTCCTCGCCGTCGGGGCCTGCTCCAGCGCCACCCCAGCCGCCGGACCACCCGACCTGGCCGACCACCGGGGCCGCTTCGTCGTCTCCTGCGCACCGTCGCACACCGGGTTCGACGATCCGTTGCTCCTGCCGGGCCGCGCCGGCGCGTCGCACCTGCACGAGTTCTTCGGGAACGTGGCCATCGACGAGGGCGACCGCGACCGGCGGGTGGCGGCGGCCAGCGTTGCCGGTGCCGACACCACGTGCGAGACCGCGGCCGATCGAGCGTCGTACTGGGTGCCGGCACTGCTCGACGAGGACGGTGCGCGCATCGCTCCCGACGCGATCGACGCCTACTACCGGGCCGGGCGGGGCGTCGAGCCGACCGACGTCGTGGCCTACCCCAGCGGGCTCGGCGTGGTCGCCGGCGGCGGACCCGACCGCGACCCGCCGCCCACGAGCGTGGTCGGCTGGTCGTGCTCGGCGAACCCCCGACGATCGGCGGCGCCGCCGGACTGCGAGGGAGAGCTCCGGCTCCGGGTGACCTTCCCCGACTGCTGGGACGGGAGCGACCTCCACGGCGACGACCACCGCGGGCACATGGCCTACAGCGGGGTCGAGGGATGCCCCGCCGCGCACCCGGTCGCCGTGCCGCAGCTCGAGCTGGTCGTGCGCTACCCGGCATCGGGCGGCGAGGAGCTCTCGTTGAGCTCCGGACCGATCGACACCGCGCACGCCGACTTCTGGAACCTCTGGGAACCCGCCGCGCTCGAGCGGGAGGTGCGGGCCTGCCTGCACGGCGACGTGGTCTGCGGGAATGCGGCCGGCTGACCGGTCGGTCGCCGCGAGCTCCCGGACTACTGGTGGTCGGCGACGATCGCCCGCACGCCGGCGGCGAACCGTTCCACGTCCTCGGTGGTGGTGGCGAAGCTGGTCATCCACCGCACCAGCGACTCCTGGAGGTCCCACTCCCAGAAGAACGACCACTCCTGCATCGGCACGATGGCATCGGCGGGCACGCGGGCGAAGACGGAGTTGACGACGGGCACCTCGGCCTCGACACCGGGGATGTCGCCGACGGCGTGGAACAGCGCGGTGGCCATGGTGTTGGCGACCTCGGCGTTGCGAAGCCAGAGGTCGCCCTCGAGGAGGGCCAGGATCTGGACGGCGATGTAGCGGTTCTTCGATGCGAGCTGCCCGGCCTGCTTGCGGACGAACGCGGCCCGGCGGGCCAGCTCGGGACGGAGGAAGACGACGGCCTCGCCGTACATGGCACCGTCCTTCGTGAGTCCCAGGGTCATGAGATCGACGCCGGTGTCTCGCACCATGGTGGCGAGATCGGTGCCGGTGGCGACCAGGGCGTTGGCGATGCGGGCACCGTCGAGGTGGACGAGCAAGTCGTGGCGGTGGGCGTGCTCGCACAGGGCGGTGATCTCGTCGGTGGTGTAGACGGTGCCCATCTCGGTGGCCTGGGTGATCGACACCAGCCCGGGCTGGGGGTGGTGTTCGCTGCCCAACCACTGCAGGTACGGGTCGATCGAGGCGGGGACCAGCTTTCCTTCGTCGGCGGGCACCGGCACGATGCTCGCCCCGGTGAAGCGGGCCGGCGCACCGCACTCGTCGACCACGATGTGGGCCGTGTCGGCGGCGATCACCGCCTGCCATGGCTGGACGACGCTGGCGATG
This sequence comes from Acidimicrobiales bacterium, assembly GCA_034522155.1. Taxonomy (GTDB): domain Bacteria; phylum Actinomycetota; class Acidimicrobiia; order Acidimicrobiales; family Salinilacustritrichaceae; genus Salinilacustrithrix. The sequence goes on from JAXHLP010000010.1 coordinate 10,857, forward strand.
CCGACGACGTTGGCTCCGGTGCCACCCCAGCACAGCAAGGTCTCGACCGGGGCGTCGAACAGGTCCCGGATGGCGTCGGAGGCCCGGCGGGTCCAGGGGTCGTCGCCGTAGGCGAGGGCGGTTCCGGCGTTCGCCTCGGCCAGCGCGTCCATCACTTCGGGGGACACGCCGGCGGCATTGTCGCTGGCGAAGGTCGCGGTCGGGGGGGTTGGAAGGTCGGTGGTCATCAGGCCTCGAATAGTCCGGTGGTGGTCCAGGTTCGCTCGAGCGCGCTCAGGCGATCGGCGGCCTCGGGCTGGCGGCGCCGCACGAGGTCGTTGACGAGCAGGGTGGTGAGCACGGTGAGTCCGACCAGTGAATCGAACGGACCCACCGTGGCCGATGCAAATGGGAGCAGCAGCCCGCCGTCGGTGACGAGGGCGACGGGCAGGGCACCGGCCAGCACGATCGGCACGGCACCGCGCTCGACGGCGGCCGCCTGGGCCCGCACGGTGGCCAGTTCGTGGCGGGCGATGTCCATCGACACGATCGCGTCACCACGACGGACGGCCCCGATGCGGGACATGATCCGCAGCTCGGAACCGTCGAGGAACTCGACGCCGTCGCGGACCATCATCAGCTGGTCGACGAAACGGGCGGCGAGCCCGGCGGTCTGGGTACTGGGCAGGACCCAGACCTTGCGCGCCTCGTCGTCGAGCAGCGCGAGCGCGTCCTCCACCAGGTCGCGGTCGAGGCCGTGCAGCGTGTCGGCGACATTGGCCTGCTCGACCTCCAGCAGGTCGGTCAACGGATCGTCGGTCGGGACGGCCCGCACACGGACGGCGTCGGTGCGCAACCGGATCGACAGTTCGGCTCGGGCGGCCTCGCGCAGCTCGGCGAAGCCTGAATAGCCCAGCGCCGTGGCCAGCCGGATCACCGACGGCGTGCTCGTGGCGGCCCGCTCCGCCACCGAGGACACGGTGCCGAACGCGACCGCCTCGGGGTCGACCAGCAACAGCTCGGCCACCTTCCGCAACGCCGGCGACAGCGACGCGGTGGCGAGGCGGGTGCGTCATCGGTGATGTTGGAGGTCTCCGCGGGCGATCCCGCCGGCTCAACTCGCGGGCTGGAGATCCTGCTGCAGCTCGGCCAGGGCGTCGCGCAGTGCCGGGAGCTCGAGCGTGCCGGTGGCCAGGGCCGAGGCGAGCGCGCGCCGGTCGGCGACGATGGCCACGAGCTGCACGCCGTCGTCGCCCGCCACCAGCGGCGGTGACTCGGTCTCGGCCTCCTCGAGCCGTACGCGGGCCGCGTCGAGCTCGTCGCCATCGGCACGGACCGAGCCGCGCACGACGGCGGCCAGGACCTCGGTCTCCAGCGTGCGACTCGGCAGCGCCTCGGCACCGGGGTCGGCATCGATGAACACCAGCACGGGACCGCACTCGGGCTCACCGGCCAACCCGGCCGCGAAGCGAACGCCCGGCGCGAGCTCGGGCCAGCTGTCGGCCGACTCGAAGCCGCCGTCGAGGTGGGCGCGTTCGGTGCGACCCAACGTGGTGTTGATGGCCGGCGCGCCGGGGCACGGGTCCATCATGTCGATGCCGAGCGCCTCGCCGCCGGCTTCCTGCTCGGGCACGACCTTCTCGGCGATCGACGCCTTCACCGGCCGGATGGCGAAGCCCCGGCGGTCGGCGAACATGATGATCCCGAACCCGCCATCGGGACCCCAGGCGAAGTTGTCGCTCGCGTAGGGCACGCCCCCGTCGTGGAAACGGAACTGGCCCTCGGCGTAGCTGTCCTTGCCCATGTTCGTCGTGCCCCGGATCGAGATCCGCCAGTTGTCCGACGCATGGGCGTGGGCGAACGACAGCGGCATCTGCTCGTCCATCGGCGGGAAGCACGACAGCACGACGAAGGGTCCGGCGTGCTCGTCGCCGAGCATGATCGGCATGATCTTGCCGTTCTCCTCCAGCGGACCCCAGGCATCGGTGTCCCGGAAGTCCAGGTCGACGTGGCCGTCGGTGGGCTCGATCGGAGTGGCGGACAGCACCTTGTACACGGCTTGACCTCGTTGCGGTGGCGTGGCGTCGGACCCGATCGACCGTAGCGGTGCCCGGGGCGGCCGCGCCGGGGCGTCGATCCGCCCGTCCGCTCCCAGTCCGCATCGAGGCGATGGCTCCGGCGGTCGTCAGCGCTTGCGGGCGACGACCTCGAGGTAGTCGAGCGGGAGCACGAGACCGGGCCCCTCCGAGCAGTTCATGTCCTCGGCGAGGGCTGCGATGTCACGACCCAACGCGTCGGCCTGCTGATCGTCGATCCGTCCGAGTGCAGCCACGATCGGCGGGTACTCGCGGCAGAAGTAGTCGGTGTGGGCGCCCGGGGAAGCGAAGCGGAAGTGGAAGGTCCGTTCCTCGACCGACAGCTCGACGGCATCGCCGAAGAGCTCCGCGAGGTGGTCGCGATCGCCCCACAGCACCGGTGAGGGAACGCCCGCCGGCGGGGGCGCGTAGCTCCCGACGGTCTTGCCGAGACGGGCGACCCAGCTGTTCGGGGTCCAGTTGACCATGCCGATCCGCCCACCGGGTCGGCACACGCGAACCAGCTCCGCCGCGGTCCGTTGCTGGTCGGGAGCGAACATCGCTCCACACGTGGACAGGACGACGTCGAAGGCCTCGTCCTCGACGGGGAGCGCTTCGGCGTCGCCCTCGCGGAAGTCGATGGCATAGCCCTCGACGTCAGCCCGATCCCGGGCCCGGTCGAGCAGCACCGGTTGATAGTCGACGGCGGTGACCTCCGCGAAGCGACGGGCCGCGGCGAGCGCCGTGTTCCCGTTGCCGCAGGCGACGTCGAGCACCCGCTCGCCACCCTGGAGGTCGACGGCGTCACAGAGCAGCTCGCTCACGAGCAGGATGCGCGAGCCCACGCCGGCATAGTTGGCGGTGCCCCACATCTCGCGCTGCCTGTGCTTGACCTCCACGAGGTCGGGCTGTTCGCTCCGGGTCGTCATGGCAGTTGCGCTCCTTCTCCGGCTTCCCGGCCGGATCTCGACTGATCTCCGCACTCGGCGGGCACGTGGCATGCCGCACCGAACACCCTCCCGCGGGGGGACGCCGGGGTCTTGGCGGAGTTGTGGAGAATTCGTGGCGACCGCGGGCGGGCACCGAGCCCGGAATGGTGAACAAGCTCCGGCCGCTGCCGGTCGGCCTCACGCGCGCCGGAGCGCCCGCACACCCTGGATCGCGAGCAGGGGCACGAGTCCGAGCGCGACGGCGATCCCGTAGCCACCGGCCGACAGGGCGGTCAGGCCGAGCAGATCGGTGAGCGGCGTCACGCCGAGCGCGCACAGCTCGAGGACGACGGTGATGCCGATCGCGGCCCACAACCACGGATTGTGGGTGGCGCCGCGGAAGCCGGACCCCCGCTCGCTGCGGGCGTTGAACACGCCGAGCGTCTGGCCCAGGGTCATGGCCACGAAGGCCATGGTCTGGGTCCCGGCGACGGTCAGGTCGAGGCTCCATCGGCCGATGCCGTAGGCGACCAACCCCGCGCCGGCGACGAGTGCGGCGTGGGTGACGGTGCGGCCGAGGAGGCCGCGGTCGACGACCGGCTCGGTCGGATCCCGGGGTGGCTGGTCCATGACGTCCTCTCGTCCGGGCTCCAGCGCGAGGGCGAAGGAGGGGAGGACGTCGATGATGAGGTTGTTCCACAGGATCATCAGGCCCGCCAGCGGTGGGTCGACGCCCGCGGCGAGGGCGATGGTGATCACCGCGACCTCGGCCAGGTGCCAGGAGAACAGGAACTGCGCGAAGCGGCGGATGTTGGCGAAGATCCGTCGCCCTTCGGCGACCGCGGTCTCGATGGTGTGGAACTCGTCGTCGAGCAGGACGATGTCGGCGGCGTCGCGGGCGACGTCGGTGCCCGAGCCCATGGCGACGCCGACGTCGGCCTGGCTCAACGCCGGGGCATCGTTGACCCCGTCGCCGGTCACCGCCACCACCTCACCGGCGGCCTGCAACGACTCGACGATGCGGAGCTTGTGCTCCGGCGCGACCCGGGCGAACAGCGCCGCCTTCCCGGCGTGGGCCACGAGCTCCTCGCCGCTGAGCTCGTCGAGGTCTCGACCGACCAGCGCCTCGCCCTCGGAGATGCCCATCTCCGAGCTGATCGCCGCAGCAGTGTCCGCACGGTCGCCGGTGATCATCACGGTTCGGATCCCGGCCCGGGCGAGCATCTCGATGGCTTCGATCGCGGTCTCGCGTGGCGGGTCGTGCATGCCGACCGCGCCCAGCACCTCCGAGCGCTCGAAGAGGTCGTCGTCGGGAACATCCTCGCCGGACACCGGACCCTGGGCGAAGGCGAGGACCCGCAACGCCTCCTCAGCCATTCGTCCCGTGGCCTGCAGCAGGTCCGAGTGGACCTCGGCGTCGAGCAGCACCTCCGGCGCTCCCTTCACGTGGGTCGTTCCGTCGACGACCACCGCCATCCGCTTCGATGCGGAGCTGAACGGCACCTCCCGCTGTCGTGGGTGGTCCTCTCGCCGCTGTCGCCACTCGATCCCGCGCTCGGTCGCGGCCCGCAACAGCCCGACCTCGGTGGGATCGCCGACCGGGTCGCCGTCGGGGTCGATGTCGGCGTCGTTGCACAGCACGGCCGTGATCCACAGGTCGTCTTCCTCGGCACCGTCGGCGAGCACCACCTCGACGACGTGCATCTCGTTGCGGGTGAGCGTCCCGGTCTTGTCCGAGCAGATGACCGTCGTCGACCCGAGCGTCTCCACCGCCGGCAGCCGCCGGACCAGCGCGTTGCCCGCTGCCATGCGGCGCATGCCGACCGCCAGGGTGAGGGTGGCCACCGCGGGCAGCCCCTCCGGGACCACGGCGATCGCCAGCGCCACGGCCACCTCGATCGCATCCTCGGTAGCGAGACCTCGGGCCGTCCCGAGGGCGAGCAGCCCCATCGCGCCGATGACCACACCGACCGCCAACTGGCGGCTGAGATGGCTCAGCCCCTCCTGCAGCGGCGCCTTGGTCTCCTCGGCGGACTCGGCGAGGTCGGAGATTCGACCCATCTCGGTGTCCTGCCCGGTCGCCACCACGATTCCCCGGCCTCGACCGGCCACCGCCGTGGTCCCGGTGTAGAGCATCGACGTACGCTCCGCGAGCGGTGTGTCGGTGTCGACGGGGTCCGGGCCCTTGGACACGGGCTCGTTCTCGCCGGTGAGCCCCGACTCGTCGATGCGGAGGTCCTCCGCGTCGATCAGGCGTATGTCGGCCGGTACCTGCTCGCCGGCCTCGACTCCCACCACGTCGCCGGGCACCAGCTCCGCCGCATCGATCTCGTCCCGGCGGTCGCTGCGCTCGACCTCCGCGGTCGTCGACATCAACGCCCGCAACGATTCCATCGACCGCGCCGCACGCAGCTCGGTCACGAATCCGACGATCGTGTTCACCACGAGCACCACGCCGATCGCGGCGGCCTCCACCGCTTCGCCGGCGACGAGCCCGGCCACGGCCGCGCCGATCAGCAGGACGATCACCGCGTCGGCGACCTGGTTCCACACGACCCGCCACCAGGGCGTCCGGCGCGCCTGGCGGAGCTGGTTCCGCCCGAACCGCTCCCGCCGTCGCTCCACCTCCGCGTCGGACAGTCCGACGTCGGGATCGACCTCGAACGCCGCGGCCACTGCATCGGCGGGAATCGCGTGCGACGGTTCAGCGTCCGATCGGGCGGACTCGTCGGCGCGGTCTCGACTGGCCTCGGCAGATGTGATGGGAAGCTCCTCGGTCTCGGTCAGGGCGGCGCGAGCGACTGGTAGTCGCCGCGGTCGAGCGTGTGACGGGTCAGCGTGCCGTCCCCGCGCGAGACTTCCACCGGTTCCCCTTCTGCGGTGATGGCCACCTGTTCGATGCCGCGGCTTCGAGCTCGTGCACGATCACGGCGGCGTTCGTGGAGTCGACGCGGCGGGCCACGGGTACGACGCGTTCCTCCTCCGACACGAGCTCACCCAGCCCGTCAGTAGCTGAACGTGAGCGCGCCTCCGCTCGAGAACTCATAGACGGCCGGGACGCCGGTCACCTCAGCGCCGGCGGTCCAGTCGGCGTCCTCGAGCCCACGGGTCTTCACGCACACGGGACAGGCGTAGAGCCGTCCCCCGCGCTCGACGTACTCGGCGTGGAGGTCGGCGATCGACGGTGCCCCCGGGACGTCGAGCTCGTCGACGAAGCCCTCGGTGGCGACGGCGACGCCGTCCTTGGTCAGCCAGAGCAGCGCCTCCTTCCCGGCACGGAGCGCCTCCACGCCCATGAGGTACGCGATGAGGACGTTCTCGGGGTCGTCGTCGGCGTGGGTGAGGCCGACCAGGACCTTGTCGTCTGCAGCCATGTCGGTGTTCTCCTCTGCTGGTTGGTTCGTCGCGGTTGGTTGCGGGTGGTCCGCTGTCAGGCCCGGCGGGCCCGGAAGGTGTGGGCGAAGACCTCGAAGGAGCGGGCCCGCTCCTCGCCGGCAGCGCCGCCGAAGGTGTCGGTGGCGAGACCCACGGCCACGTCGGAGAAGCCGGCGCCGGCCACGAGCGAGCACCACTCGTCCACGGACTGGCCGCCGGCGATGCAGTCGGTCCACAGCTCGATGTCGCAGCGGGCCTGCTCGGGGACCTCGCGGCCGACCGCGATGTCGGCGAACTGGATCGCGCCGCCCGGCCGCAGCACGCGGTGGGCCTCGGCGAAGGCCCGGGGCTTGTCGGCGACGAGGTTGAGGACGCCGTTGGAGATCACGACGTCGGCCCAGCCGTCGTCCACGGGCAGGTCTTCGAGAATGCCCTCGCGGAACTCGACGTTGGTCAGCCCCAACGTGTCGGCCATGCGCCGGGACCGGTCCAGCATCGCCGGGGTCATGTCGACACCGAGCACGGTGCCGGACGAGCCGACGAGGTGGGCGGCCACGAAGCAGTCGAACCCGCCGCCCGAGCCGAGGTCGAGGACCTTGCTGCCAGCCGGGATGGGGCCGGCGGCGAACGGGTTGTCGACGCCGGCGAAGCTGGCGATGGCGTCGTCGGGCAGCGCGGCGAGGACGTCGTCGCGGTAGCCGAGCATCTCAGCGAGGGGCCGGCCGGTGTGGAAGTGGAACGTCGCCGTGGGGTCAGTGGCGACCGCGGCGTACTTCTCCCGGACGTCTGCTCGCAGCTCTTCGGGATCGACGAACGTTTCGCCGTCGTTCTTGGTGGTTGACATGGCTACCTCCGGAGTTCGGATGCGGTGAACGCAGCAGGCAGATGAGCTGCTGCACGGATCACCATCCCCCGGGAGAGCCGCGCGAGTCGTGGTGGAGTTCTGGAGGAGTTCTGGTGACGACCTCAGCCGAGGTCGCCGAGCGCGGCGTCGAGCGCCGCGATCGCTGCTCGACCGGCTTCCGGGGGGCGCCAGGCGGCCCCCTGGGCGGCGAGCTCCTCGAACCGGTCACCGAGCCGCGACTCCAGCTCGACACGCAACATCGAGTGCAGCACCTCGGACAGGCCGACCGCGTACCCCGAGGCAGCACGGGCGCCGAGCAGCCGGGCGGCCGTCTCCACATCGCCGTGGTCGGCCAGCAGCTTGGCGGCCATCACCGTGTCGGCCGAGATCAGCACCCACATGCTCCGGTCGAGGTAGCGCTGCAGGGTCCGGCGGAGCGTGGCCATCGCCTCGGGCGCGGGTCGGGCGGGAAGCGTGATCTGGGTCAGGCTGCTGGCCGCGGCGCCGAGGTGGAGGCGGTAGTCGCGCTCCAGCGAGTGGGTGACCACGGCTTCGAGGAGCTCGGCGGCCCGCTCCGGGTCGGCGGCGAAGATCCGGAACCCCTCGACGAGACAGTCCTGTACCCCCAACAGGCCGTGCGCCGCCCGGTCCGGGGTGACCGGTGTGGAGGTCACGTCGCCTTCCTGGCGGACGGCGCTGACGATGGCCGCGAACCCGTCGGCGAAGCCACGGTCGAACCCGCGATCGGACCGGCTCAGCTCCTGGAGCCGGGTCGCGGAGCTGACGACGAGGTCGAGATCGCCCCGGTAGTACGCGCACCACACGATCGACAGCAGCGTGGCGTGGGTCTCGCACAGCTCGTGGGCCCGCTCGGCACGGGCACGTGCCGCCTCGTGGTCGCCGCGGTGGGCGAGCATCCGGGCCTCGATCGCCAGTGCATCCGCCGTGATGGTGCTGTCGTCGGTCGAGTCGTCGACCGCGTGGTCGAGGTCGGCGCGTGCGCACCAGTCGAGGACCTCGTAGAGCTGGAAGACGTCGGCGTAAGCGCCGACCGCTCGGATGATCCGGTGCGCGAAGGCGGGCTCACCCCCGTCGAGGGCATAGCCGATCGCGGCACGGAGGTTGGGCCACGCGGCTCGCATCGCCGCCACGGCGTGGTCGATGCGCTCGGTCTGGAAGTCGCCGTCGAGCGCCTCGGCATGGCGGGTGAAGTGTTCCGCGTGGGCGAGGCGGGTCCGTGCGGGCTGGACGAGCTGCTCGGCCGCGAAGTCCCGGACCGACTCGAGCATGCGGAACCGGGTGTCGCCGGAGTCCGCTGGTGTGGGCACGACGAGTGAGTGGCTCACGAGCCGACCGGTCGAGTCGACGGCGTCGAGGGGGTCGGACCCCGGGAGGGCCACGGTGCGGACGTCGTCGAGCGTGAAGGGGCCGACGAAGACACTCAGCGCCGCGAGCAGCTGTTGGTCCTCGGCCTCCAGGCCGATCCAGGACCACTCGATGGTCCGGTGCAACGACGTGTGTCGCTGGTCGTCGCGCTGGTCGTCGCGGAGCAGCCGGAACCGATCGGGCAGGAGGGTCAGCATCTCCCCGGGTGACAGCAACCGTGCCCGGGCAGCAGCCAGTTCGATTGCCAGGGGGATGCAGTCGAGGCGACGGCAGAGCTCGACGACCGCCGGGTCGGTTGCGTCGGCTGCGCCACCCGCGTCGTTGGCCCGCTCGACGAAACACCTCACCGCGTCGTCGAGCTCCAACGGTTGCAGCGGGTGGATGGTCTCGCCGTCGACGCCGAGCGGCATGCGGCTGGTCGCGAGGATACGCAGATCGGGACAGCGGACCAGCAGCTCCCGCGTGAACTGCGCGGCGTCGTCGTGGAGGTGCTCGCAGTTGTCCAGCACCAAGACGCTCCGCCGCCCCTCGAGGGCGCGGGCCACCGACTCGACCGGGTCGGCGTCACTCTGTTGGCCCTGCCCGAGTGCGTCGAGCACCACGGCGCCGAGCGCACCCGGGTCGCGCGTGTCCGCCAGCGAACACATCCACGCACCGTCGGGAACCGACGACGACAACTGTTCCAGCAACGCACCGGCGAGCGCGGTCTTGCCCACCCCGCCCGGGCCCGTGATCGTGACCAGTGAATGGTCGGCCAGACATCGTCCGACCGCGGTGAGGTCCCCAGCCCGTCCGACCAGCGGGCTCGGGCGACCGTCCCACCGGGGCAGGATCAGACTTCGCGGTTCTCCCCGGCCGTGCTCGGGCGCAACCTCTTCCACCACGTCGGCCACGAACCGATAGCCGACCCGGTGGACGGTCTTGATGACCTGCTGTGATCGGCCGTCGTCGCCGACCGCGACGCGCGCATGCTTGATCTGGGATGTCAGCGCCGATTCGCTGACGAAGCGGTCCCCCCAGATCTCGTCGAGCAACTCCTCCTTGGGCACCACCCGGTCGCGGTGACGGACCAGGTGGGCCAGGACTGCATACGTCCGCGGCTCCACCTCGATGGCCTCGTCCGCACGACGCAGCTCGTGAGCGTCGAGGTCGAGCACGTTGACTCCGAAGTGCACGCGCATCGTGCTGTGGTCGGCCTACCACCCGTGGCGGCCGCCGGCAGCGACCATAGTCCTGGTCGAGGTCGTCAGCGCTGCGCTCCGTGGACCGGGCGCTCGCAAGGCGGAGCAAGCGTTGGCTCGCCACACCGACGACATCGCGTCGGCCTACAGCCGCGACGCCTGAGCCCCGCCACCGAACGCGAGACCGGACGCGGAATGGAGCACCCCGGCAACCGGGTTCCTTCTACATGGCTCGTCGAATGATCGCAGCCGAGGCGACGTTGGCCGGAGGCGCACCATGAGGAGAAATCGGATCGTCGCCCTGGCGGCCGCGCTGGCCATCGTCGCCGGCGCATGCGCCAGTGGCGGCTCGGGCGACGGCGAGTCGGTCGACGGCGGATCCGAGACGACGTCGATGACGGTGACACAGGTGACGTCGAGCCCGAGCGAGGACGTCCCCTCGGCGCTGGACGACCGCATCGACCCGAGCTTCCCCGAGCCGCTCGTGGACCCGTCCGAAGTGGTGTCGGGTGGGCCGCCGCCCGACGGGATCCCACCGATCGACGAGCCGCGGTTCCTCGATGTCGACGACGTCGACTTCCTCGAGGATGACGAGCCGGTGCTGTTCCTCGAGCTCGAGGGCGAGGCGCGTGCGTATCCGATGCAGGTGATGATCTGGCACGAGATCGTGAACGACACCGTGGCCGACGTACCGGTGACCGTGTCGTACTGCCCGCTGTGCAACACCGCCGTCGCCTACGACCGCCGGTTGGACGACCGGGTTCTCGACTTCGGCACGTCGGGTCTGCTGTTCAACTCGGCGCTGGTGATGTACGACCGACAGACCGAGACGCTGTGGTCGCACTTCACCGGCGAGGCCGTCATCGGCCATCTCACCGGCGCCCAGCTCGGCCTGTTCCCGGTGGCGACCGTGTCGTGGGCCGACTTCCGCGCCTCCCACCCCGACGGTCTCGTGCTCAGCCGCGACACCGGCGCCGACCGCGACTACGGCCGGAACCCCTACCCGGGCTACGACGACGTCGACACCGCGCCGTTCATGTTCGACGGGGAGGTCGACGGCCGCCTCGCCGCCAAGGAGCGGGTGCTCGGCATCGACCGGGCCGACGACCCGGTGGCTGTGCGCCTCGACGCGCTGGCCGACGCCGGCGTGATCGACCTCGACGTGGCTGGGGAACCGGTCGTGGTGTGGGTGGAGTCCGGCACGGCATCAGCACTCGACGCCGGCACCGTGGCCGACGGCCGAGACGTGGGCGCCACCGGGGCCTTCGTCCCCGTGGTCGACGGCCGGCGACTCGACTTCACCCGCACCGACGACGGGTTCGTCGACGACGAGACCGGTAGCCGGTGGGACGTCCTGGGTCGCGCCGTGGACGGACCGCTGGAAGGCGAGCAGCTCGATGCGGTCGTGCACGTCGACACGTTCTGGTTCGCCTGGGGCGCCTTCCAGCCCGACACCCGCATCGTCGAATGACCAAGGGCGGGTTGACCGGAGTTCGGATCGGGAACCAGCCGCTGGCGGTCGTCGTGTTCGCCGGTAGCAGCCGAACACGACTTCGATCGGGTCGGATCGTTCGGGTCGATCTCGAACGCGAGTTCGGAGTCCTGCACCTCACTGAACGGCGCCACACTCGCGGTGGCGTCGGGACTGGTGCTGTCATCGTCGGAGTTCCAGGCGCGCTCGCTCGGCATCTGCGCCGACCTGCGAAGGTGAGGACGGGAATCAGCAGTTGCGATTCGGAGTTTCCCAGGTCATGGACAAGGACGAGACAGCGGTTGACGTGTACTGGCGGCGCGGATGCGGATTCTGTGCGTCGATGCGCACGGCTCTCGCGGAGGCAGGTGTGGAGGCCCGCTGGCACGACATCTGGGCCGACCCCGACTCGGCCGCGTTCGTGCGGTCGGTGGCGGGCGGCAACGAGACCGTGCCCACCGTCCAGCTCGGCGACGAGGTCCTCGTGGCCCCACGGCCCCGCGCGGTGATCGACCAACTCGTGGACGCGGACCCCGAGGCGGTCGTCGACGCTCGTCGCTGGCCACCGCTGCGGATCGCCCAGTGGATCACCGTCGCAGCGGTCGTGGTCGCATGGAACGCACTCACGCCCGCGGGGCAGGCCGCGCTCGGATGGATCGTGGGTGGTGGTGTGCTGGCAGCGTTCGTCGCGGTCCGTCGGCGGCGGGCCCGGGTCCGGACCAGACCGACCTCGGGCCAGAGCGGATGAACACCTACGACCTGGTCGTCGTCGGTGGTGGTGCCGGCGGGCTGACCGCTGCCCGGGAGGCGACACGGCGCGGGGCCCGCACCATGCTGGTCAGCGACGGTCCGCTCGGCGGCGACTGCACGCACACCGGCTGCGTCCCGTCGAAGGCGCTGCTGTCGGCCGCCTCGGCCGGGCGGAGCTTCGCCGACGCGATGGACGACGTCCGGCGCCACATCGACACCATCGCCGCCACCGAGGACGCCGATGTGCTGACCGGGGAGGGTGTCGAGGTACTTCGTGGACGGGCCGGCCTGACCGGCGGCGGTGGCCTGGACGTCGACGGCGAACGCATCGATGGGCGGCGGATCATCCTCGCCACTGGCTCCCGGGCCAAGGTCCCACCGGTGCCGGGCATCGACACGGTCGAGTACCTGACCAACGAGTCGGTGTTCTCGCTGGTCACCCAGCCGCAACGGCTCGCGATCCTCGGCGGTGGCCCGATCGGGGTGGAGCTGGCCCAGGCCTTCGCCGACCTCGGGACGACCGTGACGCTGGTGGAGGCCGCGCAACGGCTGCTCCCCCGGGAGGAACCCGAGGCCTCGGAGACCATCGCCCGCACCCTCGGCCGTCGTGGCGTCGACGTCCGTGTCGGCCGCGGCGTCGACCGGGTCACCGGCGATGGCGACGGCCGCATCTGCCTCCACCTCGCGGACGACTCCGCCGACTCCGCGATCGTCGCCGACGAGCTCCTGGTCGCCGCAGGACGAACGCCGGTCACCGAGGGGCTGTCACCGGACACCGCAGGGGTCGACCTCGACGAGCGTGGCCACATCCGGACCGACGACACGCTGGCCACCACCGCCAGCGGCATCTGGGCCATCGGTGACGTCACCGGCCGAATGCCATTCACCCACGCCGCCGGGCGGATGGCCGTCGTCGCCGTGGCCAACGCGTTGGCGGGTCGAGCCCGTCTCCGATCGGCCCACTTCGATCCTGCTGCGATTCCGTGGGTGACCTTCACCGACCCCGAGGTCGGCCGCGTCGGCATCGCCGAGGCCGACGCTGCGGATCGTGGCGGCCGGGTCGCCTTCCTGCCGTTCGACGAGCTCGACCGAGGCATCGTCAGCGGTGCGACCGACGGGTTCGTCAAGCTGATCGCCGGGCCGCGACGCCTCCTCGGCAACGCCGGCGGAGGCAAGCTGCTCGGTGCCACCATCGTCGGCCCGCGAGCGGGCGAGATGGTCGGCGAGGTCGCCCTCGCCATGCACACCAACATGTTCACCGGCCGCCTCGCCCAGGCCACCCACGCCTACCCCACCTGGTCGATGGCCATCCAGGAGGCCGCGGCGCAGTACTTCATGACCTACGGCGGACGCACCGCCCGCGCCGCCCGCGCCGACTGATCCCAGGCCTCAGGCGTCGGGCTCGTCGTTCGCAGCCGTCAGCTCCTCACCGAAGCGGCGGAGACGTCGCAGGGTGGTCTCGGGCACGTGCTGGCCGGTCCGGGTCAGCGACGCTTTGATCTCGCGATGCACCTCGGATTCCATGCCGCAGCGCCGACACATCTCGAGATGGGCCTCGACCTTGTCGACGGTGATCCCGTCGACCTCACCGTCGAGGAACGACTGGAGCACCTTGGCGACCTGTCGGCAGGAGAGATCACCGTCATGGCGGAGTCGGTGGTGGTCGGCGACGAGTGCGCCTGGACCACGATCGGCGACATGGGACGCGTCATCGCGCATCGCCACCACCTGAAGCAGACACTGCTCACCACGGCGATCGTCGGCACGATCCTGTTCGGCATCATCCAGCTCGACGTCGTCCTCGGCGGCGACGCCGAAGCGACCGTGTGGGCCAAGGTCGCACTGACCTACGTCGTCCCGTTCATCGTCTCCAACGTCGGCATCCTCATCGCCACGCACCCGCCCCAGCTGAGGGTCGAGGCTTCGCGGCCTGAGACCGAACCCGGTCATGACGCCCGGGCGGTGTCGGACATCCCGTGGTCCGGGGGACGGACGAGCGCGGTGACGACGGCGAGGCCGGCGGCCGAGATGGCGAGCAGGTCGAGGCTCGGGCCGTAGCCACCGAGGAAGTCGAAGGAGGCCGAGATCGCCAGTGGGCCGAGGGCGCTGGCGCCGACCCCGGCGGCCAGGCTGACCCCGCGGATCTGGCCGATGCTGGCGATCCCGAACCACCGCGGCAGCGCAGTGGCCTCGAGCGTGCGGATCGACGCGCCAGCCGCGCCGAGGACGGCACCGTAGACCGCGGCGGACACGGCTCCCCCGATCGACTGGACCAGCACCGGTGCAGCGGCGAGGGCGAGCAACGCGACGGCGGCCAGGTAGCGGGGTGCGATGCGGTCGGCGAGCGGTCCGATGGCGAGGGCGCCGCCGGCGCTGGCCAGGGTGAGGGGGAGGAACGCGGCGGCGGCTTCGGTGGTGGTGAGCCCCCGGCCGGTGAGCAGGTCGATGTGGTGGAACATGAGCCCGGTCGACACGAGGGCGGACAGGGCCACGGCCGCGGTCATCGCGAGGAAGGCGGGGTGGCGGACCACGGCCCCGACCGGCCAGCTCGGTTGGAGCGGCGGATGCCCCCCGGCCCCCGCCTCCTCACCGCTGCGGGCGGGACGGCGTGGATCGCGTATGACCCACCGGCCGAGCGGCAGCACGACGGTCCAGGCGAGGAGGCCGAGGACGACCCAGGCCCGACGCCAACCGATGGCGCTGATCAGCGCGGCGGAGCCGATCGGGACCAGGGCCATGAGCCCGCTGCCGACGGCGGTCTTGATGCCGTTGGCGGTGCCGCGACGTTCGCGGAACCAGACCGCGACGGTCGTGGTGGCGGTGAGGGTGAGCGCGCCCTGGCCCAGGATGCGGGTCGCGGCGAACCCCACGGCCAAGGTGGCGAACCCGGTGACGGCACCCATGGCGAGCAGCGCTGCCCCGAATCCGGTGCCGAACAGGAGGGTCGCGACCCGCACGCCGCGCCGGTCGATGAGTCGGCCGGCGGCCGGCAGGGTGAACGCGCCGGCGAGGGTGCCGACCAGGTACGCAGCCGACACCGCTGAACGCGACAGGTCGAGGCCGGTGGCCAGGTGGTCGACGAACACCGACACGCCCACGGTCTGGCCAGGCGCGGTCGCACCCTGGAGGAGCACCGCACCGGCCAGGGCCACCCAGGCCGACCGGGCCGCACCCGTGGGTGGGCGACGCGACGAATCGCGTGGTGGGGCAGTCGGCACGGGCGTCGTGTCGCGAGATCAGGAATCGGCCGTGGCCACGTAGACGGTGTCGGACGCGGGCTCGCCGGTGTAGTGGTTGGGGTAGGTCACCTCGTGGGCGACACCACGGGAGAACACCTGGCGGAGCGTGGCCAGGAACGCATCGTCGACGTCGCGGTCGGACCAGAGCCCGAAGACCCCACCGGGATGCAGGCGGCTGGCCAGCTGGCGCAGGCCGTCGACGGAGTAGAAGCCGGCATGGTCGGGCGCGAGGTGATGGGTCGGCGTGTGGTCGATGTCGACGAGCACGGCGTCGAAACGGGCCACCGCACCGGGACCGATCGGCTGATCCCCGGCGATGAGCTCGAAGAAGTCGCCGTGCACGAGCGTGCAGCGGGGGTCGGCGGTGAGTTCGGCCGCGTTCGGGACGAGCTCGCCGTGATGCCAGTCGATGACCGCGTCGATCGCTTCGACCACGTCGAGGCGTCGCACCCGCTGGTCGTCGAGCGCAGCGCGGGCCGTGTAGCCGAGGCCCAAGCCGCCGACCACCACATCGAGTCCGTCGCCGTCGACCTCGGCGAGGGCGAGCGCGGCGAGCGCGGCTTCGCCGGCGGTGAACAGGCTCGACATGAGGAACTCGTCGTCGAGCTTCACCTCGAAGACGTCCACGTTCAGGGTCGGCTCCAGCCGGCGGCGCAGGCTGATCGTGCCCATCGGCGTGGGACGGGTGTCGATCTCCTGGAAGCTGCGGCTCACGGTCGGGCCTCGGCCAGATGCATCGGAAAACCCTATCCTTACGTGAGGGTGGGACCTCTCATGGACAGCCCGATACGGCAGGCATGGCCGGAGGCCGGGCGTCGTGGTCACCGCGCCGGCAGGTCGGCCACCGATCCCTGCCGTGCTCCGGCGCCGAGCACGAGCTCTCGCAACGGCCGGTCCAGGACGGCGATCCGCAGGTACTCGACGAGCTGTTCCCGGCCACCATCGACGGACATCCGGGTCGGCGCGTTCGAGGTGATGGTGACCTGGTCGGCCATGAGACGCGGCCCGGCATCGAACCCCACCGACAGCCGGCCCGTCGCGGGCAGCTCGGCCATCACCCGTACCGGCGAATCGATCGTCGTGGTGGTCGTGTCGACCCGTTGGGTGAGTTCGAGGTGGAGGGTCCCGGGACCCACCTCGACCGAACCGGGGACGAAGCGTCTGGCCCCGTCGACCTGCACGTCGAGCACGGAGCGGTGGATCTCGCTCATCCCCGTCAGCGCATCCTCCGCCGCCTCGACCACGGCGCGGTCGAGCTCGCGTGAACACAACAGCGCCAGGTCGTGGGACAACGCCAGATTCACCGCCGTCGGCGACCGGCCGCCGAGGCACCACACCAAGTCGTACCCGTTGTCGACCCGGCCGCCACCGACGAGGTCGTCCACGCCGACGAAGGGGTCTTCGGCCGCGATGGGCACGACGGTCGCCTCCACGCCGAGATCGGCAAGGAACCGCTCCACGTCCGCCGCGTCGTGATCAGCTGGCACGGTCACCAACGCCGCCCGCGACGATCCGCTCCCCGGCCGGCCCGGCGCCCATCGCCGTCGTCTCGGTGCCAAGCCCACTCCTCGCGCTCCCAATCCAACTCTTACGTAAAGGTAGGGTAGCAGAGCGCCGACGGACCTCAGCGTCCCGCGCCCGGCCGCCGGGCACATCGAACCGTCTCGATGACGGCGCCATGAAGGTTCAGGCCCGCCGGTGCGGGATCGGCAAGACCTGCCCTCACGTGAGAGTAGAGTGACAGCCCACGGGCGACACGCGGCCGGGAGCCTGGAGTCGGACATGGAGGCACGAGGGTGACCGACGAGATGCATCAGATCGGTGAGGTCGCCACCCAGGTCGGCCTGTCGTTGCGAACGATCCGGCACTACGAAGAGGTCGACCTCGCGCCGCCGTCGGGGCGGACCTCGGGTGGATTCCGCCTCTACACCGACGACGACATCGAGCGCCTCCACCTGGTGAAGGACCTCAAGCCACTCGGGTTCACCCTCGAGGAGATGCGCCAGGTGCTCAACCTGCGGGCTCGCCTCACCCAGGTCGATCCCCACAGCGACGAAGCCGAGGACATCCGCGACCTCCTTGCCGGCTTCGCCGTACTCGCCGACGAGCGCTGCGACGAGCTTCGCGCGCAGCTGCGCACCGGCGAGGCGATGGCCGACCTCCTGCGCCGGGAGGCCCGGCCGCGGTCGACCACGTAATACGACTCTTACGTGAGGGTAGGGTGGGTGGCATGCCCATGGATTCGAGCATCCCTGCCCCGGCTGCCCGTCGCCGGACCTTCCCCGCCGGACCACGATGATCGCCCCGCTGCTGCTCACACTGCTCTCGCGCTTCCCCGGCTTCGAACGGGAACTGCGACTTCTCCCGACCCTGCTGCGGCCCGGACGGGTCGCCGTCGACATCGGCGCCGCGCTCGGTGTCTACGCCGTCCCCATGGCTGTCCTCGTCGGCGCCACTGGCGCGGTGTTGGCCTACGAGCCCCGTCCTGAAGCCGCCCACCGGCTCCGGCGCCTCGCCGGCACGCTCGGCTTCGACCACCTCCAGGTGCACGCCACCGCCCTCGGCGCCCGACCCGGCCAACAGCAACTCGTCATCCCGAGGCGACGCCGAGCCGTCCCCGGCCGGTCGTTCCTCCACCCGGGCGCCGGCACGATGGCACTGGACGACCGGCTTCGGCCAGGTCGCGTCCTCGACGTCCCGGTCTCGACGCTGGACGACACGCGACGCTCCAGCGACCGGCCCATCGACTTCATCAAGTGCGACGTCGAGGGCGCCGAGCACGACGTCTTCACCGGCGGCCACGACGTCCTCACCGACGACCGGCCGACGGTGCTGTGCGAGATCGAGGACCGCCACACTCGCCGCTACGGCGGGACCGTGCAACGGGTCCTCGACCTCTTCGCCCGCTACGACTACCGACCCGTCGACCTCGAGTCGCTCGGCTGCGCACCCCGGAACATGCTGCTCGTCCCGCGTGAACGATCGTGGCCCTCGATCGTCGCTGCGCCACCCCGGCACGCGGCGCTCGCTCCGACCGGGGGCTGATCGGAGAGCTCGGCCGGACTCGCAACAGCCTCGATCCTTGCGCGGGGAAACTCAGGGGCGGACGCCGAACTCGGCGTGGGCAGTGCCGTCGAGCCGCCACTCGTGCAGCGTGTGCCAGCTGCCCCCGGCGCGCTCCTCGACCGTCACCGTGGCGTCCGACACCGCGGAGTTGGTGCACGTCGCGGTCTCGCCGTCGGGGTCGACGTAGCACAGCGCGACCGACCGCTCGGGCGGTTGGCTGACCTCGATGGTCAGCCGCTGACGGCCGATCCGGCCGCGGACCGACCAGTCGTGTTCCCCCAGCACGGAGGTCGAACGGAGCACGGGAAGTGGTCGTCGCGGCCAGTCCTGCCCGTCCGTTCGCAGCCGGAGGAAGGCGCTCGGCGGCAGGCGGTCGAGGCCCGGCGTCATCGACACCGCCGTGACGACCTCGAGGACGTCGTGGTCTCCGAGGTCGGCGTGGAGCCAGCCCCACTCCTTCGGGCTGCCATGGCCGTAGACGTGGGCGACGTTGCCGGGCGCGTCGTGGAGGTCGAGGTGGTGATCGCCGACGGTGACGTGGCCGCTGAACGCACCGGTCGGCACCGGGACGCACTGCGCACCGGGAAGCAGCTCCCGGTTCCACGCGAGCTTGGGGAACGTCCACAGCGGCGGGGCGGTCGAGTGCCAACCGATCTCCCACCCGATCTCGCCCGCGCGGCCCGACATGGCATCGGGCCCGATCTCGGCGACGTGGCCGGGAAACCAGACGGTCCGACCCGCGTCGGCCTCGCTCACGGGTTCGGGCCCGAACCGTTCGCACGCCGGCTCGGCATCGGACTCGAAGACCGCGATCCACCCGTGCCGGTAGGGGGCGCCGCCGCGGGACTCGGGGGCGACCAGCTCGTAGTGGACCCAGATGCCGGTGCCGGTCCGGGGCTCGGTGATCGAGGCGTACCAGATCTCCGTACGTCCCGGCGTGCCGTCCCAGCGCGGATGTGCGGCGTCGGCGTAGCTCATCGCCCCAGGCTGCCACCCAGCGCACGACGATGCTCGACCCCGAGGTCATCCGGTCGAGGATGGCCGGCGGGAGCGAGGCTGCGTCCGGCTGACACCCGTCCGCGGGCACCCGCGGTCAGGCGTACTGGAACAGGTCGTCCCACCGCCGGTCGAGGACGACGAGCGCGTCGTCGAGATCCCGGACACGCAGCCGGCCGTCGTCGTCGAGGAGCAGGTCGAGGTCGTCGAGCTTGGCAATGGCGTCGTCGACCTCGAAGTCGATGTCGCCCCCGTCGGCGGCCAGCCACGCCTCGATCCGGGTGTCGAGCTCGTCGCTGGTGAGTCCGTCCGGCGAGGCGGCCAGGAGGAAGCGGTAGGCCAGCACCACCTCGATGGACTCCTGCTGCTCGGCCGCGCTCAACAGCGTGTGGATCACGCCGGGCCCATCGCCGACGGTGCGGAAGTACAGGTTCTCCGACAGCGTCTTGAGGTACTCGACCCGGCGGTTCTTCAGCTTGTTCCACTGGCGGATCAGGAACCCGCCGAGGGCGATCGCACCGCCGAGCAGCAGGACCAGCGCGGTCTGGTCGAGCTCGGGCGTGTCGTCGCGCACGCCGATCCAGGCCCCGACGAGGAGGGCGATCAGCCCCAGGGTGGGGGCGAGCTTGGTGAAGAGCACGACGATCCCCGACACGACCGCCGGCACGCCCACCATCAGCGTGTCGATCGGGCGCATCCGCACCTGCACCGACGGCAGCAGCATCTCGATGTCGGCGCGGGGCACGTTCTGGAACTGCTTGAGCGACCGATGGCCGGGCTGGAGGTTGCGGTCGGCCGGGTCGATGCCCCGCTGCTCGAACCACTCGGCCGGCTTCACCAGCGAGTGGACGACGACGCTCTCGTCGACGGTCATCGTGTGCTCGACCGTGCGCAGCCCCTTCCACTTCGGGATCTCGACGGTCTCGATGCGGCTGCCGCGCCGGTCGACGGTGAGGTCCTCGTAGTCCTCCAGGTCGATGTCGAAGCGAAGCGGGATGAGCGACTCCTGTTCGAGTGCCTCGTCGAGCTCGGCCATGGTCACCGTCGTGTAGTTGGCGTCCTCGAGGAGCGCGGCGAGCTCGTCGCGGATGAGGCGGTCGTCGTCGGGCGTGTGCTCGTCGTGCCAGGCCTCGGTCAGGGTCTGCTCGCGTGCGTGCATCTCGAAGTGGAACAGCGCGGTCACCAACCGGGAGAACGCCCGCACCCGCGTCGGCGGCGCATGGGGACCCGACCACGACTCGCCGTCGACGAGGCGATCGGTGATCTGCCCGACTCGTTGCGGGACGAATCGCTCGCGGTCTGCCACCCGGCCGAGCGTAGGAGCCCACCGCAGCCGACCGCGCAAGCGAGGCCGCGGTCGACCGACTCGAACAGCCAGCTGCGCGCCATCGCCGAGGAGTACGGTTCCTCGGGCGGCGACGAGCTCGTGCTCGACGCCTTCGTCCGAGGATGGGTGAAGGTCATGGAGAACGACCGCGTCGAATCGGAGTGAGCCACGTGAGCGACACAGAATCGAACGACCAGCTGGTATCCGCCGGAACCGCTTGGCGCGTGGTGCCCGTGGGTGCCGGCGCGCTCGCCGGGGTCGCCGCGCGGCGCGCGGTGTTGGCGATCTGGCCGGGCGCGTCGGCGGGCACGGACTGAGCGCCGGCGCGGATCGGCTGGCTCAGACGGCCGGCACCCAGGTGCCGTGGAACCCGAACGGCACCCGCTGGGGGAGCTCGACCCGTGCCACCGGACCGGCGACGAGGTCGTCGGGGTCGAGCACGACCAGTGAGCTGGCGTCGGTACGGCGGTCGTAGACGAAGCCCAACAACCAGCCGCCGCCGTTGCCGCGCTCCGGGTCGGACACGAACGTGACCTCGCCCGCGTGCTCGGCCTCGTGGGGCCGCCACGCGGTCACCTCCCTGCCACCCGACACGCCCGTGATCCCCCGGAAGAGCATCCCCTCGTCCTCGGTGTCGGTGAAGTCGACGTACCAGGCCCGCCCGTGGGGGCGGCCGGTCTGTCGCGGGTCGATGCGGGGGAAGTCCATCCACCGGTCGGCGAGCTGCTCGTCCCGGAACGACAGCACCTCGCCGGAGGTGTCGATGCGCCAGCGGTGCAGGACCGAGCCGGGCGGATCGCCGGCTGGGTCGAAGGCGCTGGCCTGCACGTTGACGTCGAGGACGATCTCGTCGCCGTCGCGGTACGCGTTGGTGCCGTGGAAAACCATCTGATTCGGGATCTCCACCCACCGGATGTCCGTGCCAGGTGCGCCGAAGGGGAGGACGCCGACACGGGAGCCGTAGTCGGGTGTCCACACGAAGGGGAAGCCCGTGCCCTCGAGCGCGGCGTCGAGGTCGAAGACCACCGGGAACTCCCAGAACACCGCCTCGCGGTCGGTGATGGCGAAGTCGTGCATCATCGTCGGTCCCGCGACTTCGATCTGCTCGGACTGGACCAGCGTGCCGTCGACCCCGATCCGGTAATAGGTCAGGTACGGGGCGACGAAGCCGTAGCCGAAGGCATGGAGCTCCCCGGTCTCCGGATCGACCTTGGGATGCGCCGTGAAGTTCGCCCCGAGCGCACCCGCGGGTCCGCGCAGATCGGTAGCCCCCTCGGTGGACAGATCGGTGGGGTCCAGCGCGTAGGGCCAGCCGACCTCACCGCTGCTGAGCAGCCTGCCTTGGTGCTCGAAGACCGACACGTTGCTCTGGGAGTTCTGGGTCCCGGGCGCGCCTGCGTCGAGGTCGCCGAACTCGCGCCGGGTGCGATACAGCGGTGTGTCGACGTAGCGGTTCCGGTACCAGCGGGCGTTCCCGGCTTCGAGCCGGACGCCGTGAACCATGCCATCGCCGAGGAACCAGTGCGGGGACGAACCCGTGGCGGGATTGGAACCGTTGCGGACGTAGAGACCGTTGAGACCGGCCGGCAACGATCCCGTCACGGCGAGGTCGAAGGCTTCGACCTCCTCGCTGACCGGTGCGTAGTTGCCCTGCAGCCAGTAGGGCACGTCCGGGTCGAGCCGGTAGGGCGGCGTCGTCGTGGAGGCGCTGGTCGACGACCCGGACCGGGCGACCGGATCGTCAGCGCCGCGGCACGCCGCACCGGCGAGCGCAGCGGTGGCGAGCCCGAGGAACCGCCGCCGATCGAGTCGTGCTCCACCCATGGCACCGAGTCTGGCACCGCACGAGGATCCGCGCCGGTGACGATCGCGCCAGCCGCAACCGGGCGACGATGAGCAGCACCCTCGATCGGCTCGCCACGGCCGTCGAAGCCCGCTGCATCGTCGGTTCCGGACCACACCCACACGGCGTTGTTCACCTGTGCTCACGGGGACCTGCGACAATCGAGCTTCCGCGCAGGCCTAAGGTCGGCGTCATGCGAACCGCCCAACGCCGTTGGACCGGGCGCGCCCTCGCCGGCCTCCTCGCCCTCGCTCTCGTCGCCGCGTGCACGTCGGACGACAGCGACGAGGGCGCGGAGCAGACCGACGACAACGGCGAGCCGGTGGAGACCGTCGAGGACCGCGCCTACTACGTCCTCCCGCCCGGCAACTACGGCGGCCTGCCGACCAACGACGACTCGCTCGACCAGCTCCCGCTCTACGACGGTCTCACACCGCTGCGCGGCGACGTCACCGACCAGGACATCGACGACCTGTTCCTGCCCATGGACTTCGCGCCCATCGGCGAGACCGAGACGGCCGACGTCGAGCGCGACGGGGTGACGATCGTGACCGACGAGTACGGCGTCGCCCACGTCGAGGGCGAGACGCGAGCCGACCTGGCCTGGGGAGCGGGTTGGGTGACCGGCCGGGACCGGGGCCTGCTGCTCGAGTTCGGACGCGGCCCGGCCTACGCCGCCGTCGCCGACGTGCCCGGCATCGACGCGTTCTCGCTGGTGACCAGCGCGGAGGACTTCGTCCCGAGCGACCAGAGCCGACAACTGGTCGAGGACCAGATCGAGCTCATCGAGGAGACCTACGGGGAGGAGGGCGAACAGATCATCGCCGACGCCGACGCCTACGCCGAGGGGCTCAATGCGTACTACGAGGCCAATCCCGACGGCACCGAGCGCGAGCCGTACACCGCGGCCGGCGTGATCGCGGCCACGGCGTTCATCGGGTCGATCTTCGGCGCCGGCGGCGGTGGCGAGGCCGCCAACGCCGAGTTCCTCGCCGCGCTGCAGAACGGACTCGGAGCGGACCGCGGACGCCAGGCGTGGGAGGACCTGCTCCAGACCGACGACCCGGAGGCACCCACGACGATCGAGGAGCGCTTCGACTACGGCACCCTCACCGGCGGCGACGTCGAGGGGTCGGTCCCCGTCGACGAAGGTTCGGTCATCTCGCTCGATCCGCGCGAACCAGCCGAGGGCGCCGCACCGGTCGTGGAGGGCGACGGGGTGTCGTTCGACGCCGCCGGCGACCCGCCCGACCGCACCGCATCCAACTGGCTGACCGTGTCGCCGGAGGGCTCGGCCAACGACTCGACGCTCGGCGTCATGGGCCCCCAGCTCGGCTACTACTACCCCGAGATCGTGATGCAGATACACCTGTCGGGACCCGACATCGAAGCCCAGGGCGCTGCGGTCCCCGGCCTGGCCATGTACCTGCTGATCGGGCGCACCCGGGACTACGCGTGGAGCCTGACCTCGGCCAACCTCGACGTGCGGGACGTGTTCGCCGAGGAGCTGTGCGAACCGGACGGTTCCGAGCCCACCCGCCAGTCGGGCTCCTACCTCCACGAGGGCGAGTGCACCCCGTTCGAGCAGTTCACCGCCGGGACGCTGGGCGGCGCACCCATCAGCTACCCGACCTCGGTCCACGGTCCGGTGATCGGCACGGCCACCTCCGAGGGCCGGCCAGTGGCGCTCACCCGGCAGCGGTCGACGTTCGGGCGCGACGGCCTCAACCTCGCGGCGCTCAAGGCCATGACCGAAGGCGAGGCCGCCACGGCCGACGAGTTCCACGAGGCCGCGAACCGGTTCGAGTTCACCTTCAACTGGGGCTACCTCAACCGGGAGGAGATCGGCTACTTCGCCTCCGGTCGCCTACCCGTCCGGGCCGAAGGCCTCGACCGGCGCCTGCCGACCTCGGGCACCGGCGACCACGAGTGGCAGGGCTTCCTCCCGCTCGAGGACCACCCCCACGCCGCCGGCCATCCCGACGACCGGTTGCGCAACTGGAACAACCAGTCGGCACCCGGGTTCATGCACAGCGACAGCAACCTCTACGGGTCGGTCCATAGCGTCGAGAACTTCGACCAGTGGCCCGACGAGTCAGAGCTGGCCGACGTGGTGTCGATCATGAACCGGGCCGCGACCGAGGACACCCGCGCCTCGCTGTGGCCGGTGGTCAGCGACGTGCTCGCCACTGGCGACGCCCCGTCTGCGCTGGCCGGCGACGCCGTCGACATGGTCGACGACTGGGTCGCGAACGACGCCCCGCTGGTCGACGGTGACGAGGACGGCGACTACGACGCGGCCGCCGCGCTCCTGCTCGAGGAGCTCTACCCGGTGATCGAGCGCGCGGTGCTCGACCCGGTGTTCGGCGACCTCCTCGATGCCGGCGTCGAGCTGCGCGGCATCGACGGCGAGAGCGTCGTCGACAAGGACCTGCGCACGCTGCTCGGCGACGACGTCGAAGGAGCGTTCAACCTCCAGTACTGCGGTGAGGGCGACCTCGACGAGTGCCGGTCCGATCTGTGGTCGGCGATCGACCAGCGCGTCACCGCGCTCGCCGACGAGCGGGGCGACGACCCCGCGAGTTGGCGGCTCGAGGGCGAGCGGTCCACGTTCGTCCCTGGCCTGATCGAGGACGACTTCCGCTCGACCAACCGCCCGACCTACCAGCAGCTCCTCGAGCTCGGCTCGGGCTCCTGAACCTGGCGCAGCCCGTGACGCCGCCGGAACGCAACAACCCGCGGGCTCCGGGGCCTACGGTTCGATCCCCTGGTTGCGGCAGCGTGGCCCGGTGTTGACGGGATTGCAGCGCGCCGGGTTCCCATCGGGTATCGACGCGTAGTAGTCCGAGAAGGGTGAGCTACCCGGGACCGGGTAGTCGGTGCTCACCCACTGCGCGCCGCTGGCGAATGCGGCATCGCGCTGTGTCGTGTCACCGGTGCGAGCTTGCACCGTGGGCTCGTCCGCCCGGGTGCGAACCACGTAGCCATCGTTCACCAGCGATCTGATCCGGTCGATCGCTCCCACCGGCTCGTTGACCTTCACGAACGCGGCATCCGGCGAACCCGGTTCGGCGTTGGTGAACAGGACCCTGCCCTCGAGCGACGGCCGCCCGGCGCGGTACCGGTCACGCAGCGAGCCGCCGTTGTCCATGAGGAACAGGACCTGACCCTGCGCGGCGCGGAGCCGGGGCCACCCGTCGTCGAGCACGGCCTGCTCCAGCGTCGCTCGACCACGGCGCACGTCGTCGGGCGTGAGGAGCTCGTCATCGTCGAACACGCTCCGGATCTCGGCGTCCAGCGCATCGAGCTCGGCCGAGCCGATGGACAGCGGGACGGTGAAGCCGAAGTCGAACGGGTCCGGGATCGGATCGTCCTTGAGCTCGACCAGCACCGCGACCGGCAGGTGGCCGGGATTCGCGTCGGACCACGCGTCGACCTGCTCGAGACAGGCCACGAACGTGAGGCACGAGGTGGCGAAGTCGAGATCCTGAACGTGCAGGGTCTTGAAGCCTGGCTCGAGCAGCTCGGGAGGCGTGGGGTTCGCCACGCCCGCGACATCGAGTCCGATCCGGGGCGCGTACCTCCCGCCCTCCGGATCGGCGAACACGTCGAGCTCGAGCTGTCGCACCTCCTGGGTGGCCAGCTGGTGGGCGAGCGGCGGGTGCGAGTACTCCAGCGACGACGCCAGCGCCGGATCGAACGCTCGGAGCAACGCGAAGATCTCGGGCACCACCGGTTGCTTGTAGCTGTTGTGGGTACCGATGACCTGGATCTGGTTGAGACGTAGGCATCGACGCAGCAGCTGATCCGGGATGGGCCGCTGATCGGCGCGCCCTCCCGTCGCCTCGGCCACACCGGCACACCGGGCGCGGTCGGCAGCGGCGGGAGGGTCGGCGGCCGCGGGTGTGGTGACGAGCACAGCGAGGACCACGGCTGCGATCACGAGCAGACCTCTGAACCTCGACACTGAGCTCCTCCCCCGAAGAAATCGTTCGAGCGGGACCATAGGCGGCCGCGCGACCCGCTGCCACCGAGTGACCGAAATACCCGATCTCAGCGACGGCAGCAGGTGCCTGGCTATCTTCGGGCCACACGCAGATCGTGGGGGGAACCATGCAGCAGAAGGCTGGCAGCAGACGGCAGCGTCGTGGTCGGGGGGTGATCGCCGCGCTCGCGGTCGCGTTGGTCGCCTCGACCGCGGCGGTCTCCACGAGCGGTGCCGCGCCGCCGACGCGGGCCCTCACGATCTCGGTGCTCTCGAGCGCCCCCGAGCACGTGAGCGGTGGCGACTCGCTGCTGCAGATCGATGTCCCCCGGCAGGTGCCACTCCACCAGGTCACGGTGCTCGCCGGCGACCGTGACGTCTCCGCGTCGTTCGAGCCGCATCCCACCGAGCGAGCTCTCGTGGGGGTGGTCGATGGGCTCCCCCTGGGCCCCAGCGAGATCGTCGCGCTCCCGAACGGGCGAGGACGCGGCCGGCCCGACCCGGGTCGCGTCACCCTCGTCAACCATCCCCGCGGCGGCCCCATCTTCTCCGGGCCCCAGCAGCAACCGTTCGTGTGCACGACGGCCCGCGCCAGCTTCGCGGGGCGACGGCTGCTCGGTCAGCCGATCGCCGACAACCAGGACGGCATCGGCATCCCGGTAGCGGCCGAGGCGCCGGATGGCAGCTACCCGTCCGACGACCGTGGCTATCCGACCGACGACGCCGAGATCCTCGGATGGAGCAAGGACTGCGCGGCCGAGACCAAGACCGGCTTCCTCTACAAGGACACCGGCGGATCGTTCCGGTGGCTGGACGACCCGGCGACGCTGCCGGCCGACGTGGCCCAGACCACCACCCTCGACGGGCAGACCGTTCCCTACGTCGTGCGATGGGAGCGGGGCACCATCAACCGCTTCCCGTACAGCATCGCGATGCTCGTGCCTGCGGGGCCGGCCGCGGCCTCCGATGACTCCCTGTGGAACGACCGTCTGGTCTTCAGCCTGCAGGGCGGGGTGGCCATCGGGCACACGCAGGGAACGCTCAGCTCGGGGGCCATGCTCTACGAACCCGTGCTCGGCCAGGGCTACGCGGTGGTCAACTCCACCGGGCTCCGGACCAACACGCACTACAACCTCCAGCTCGGTGGCGAGACGGCGCTCATGCTCAAGGAGCACTTCATCGAACAGCACGGCGTGCCGCGCTACACCGTGGGCGTCGGCGGCTCGGGCGGGGCGATCCAGCAGTACGTGTACGCCCAGAACCACCCGGGCCTGCTCGACGCCGCGATCCCGCAGTACTCCTACCCCGACATGGTCACCCAGACGATCGACACCGGGGATTGCGAGCTGCTCGAGCACTACTTCGACGTCACCGATGGCGACAACCCGAAATGGCGTGACCCGGAGATGCGACAGGCCATCCAGGGTCTCAACGCCTCCGACCATCCGAAGAACCTCAGCAGCGGCGAGGTCGACCAGTGGAACCTGCTCTACTTCGCCTACGGCCTCCTCGGGCTCCCGGTGATGGACCGGGCGGCTGATTCGCCGGCCCCGGCACTCACCGAGTGCCGCGCCGCGTGGTTCGGACTGACCCCGCTGGTCATGAACCCGACGTTCACCAACGTCGACGATCTCGACGAACTGGCCCAGGGGGCCGACGGCGTCGAGTGGACCCACTGGGCCGACCTGGTGAACATCTACGGCACCGACGACACCGGGTTCGCTCGGGTGCCCTGGGACAACGTCGGCGTGCAGTACGGACTCGAGGCACTCAGGTCCGGACTCATCACCCCCGAAGAGTTCCTCCACCTGAACGCGAACGTCGGGAGCTGGAAGGACTCGAACGAGATGGTGACGGAGGGCTTCCCCTTCGTGGGCGACGTCGACCTCGCCGACTTCGATCCATGGAGCTCCCGCCAGATGCACCTCAGCCCCGACGGTGGGACGACGCCGGCACCGCGGCGCACCGGCGACCCGGCTGCGATCGACGCCGCCCACCAGTCCGGCATGGTCTTCTCCGGCGACGTCGACATCCCGATCATCGACTGGCGCCACTACCTCGAGAACGAGCTGGACATGCACCACAGCCACGAGTCGTTCGGGGCGAGGCAACGGATCCTGGATGCCCGCGGCTCGGCCGACAACCACGTCGTCTGGTTCACCGACGCGCGGCCGGCCGTCGCCTTCGACCAGACGCCGATGGCGTTCGAGGTCATCGACCAGTGGATGGCCAACATCGAGGCACATCCCGAGCGGTCGGTGGGAGCGAACCGACCGGCGACCGCTGTCGATTCGTGCTTCGCCACCGACGGGTCGCTGATCGCCTCCGGTGAGGAGGTCTGGAACGGCATCCTCGACGAGGGTCCGGCGGGCACCTGCACGGAGCAGTTCCCCGTCTACTCGACGAGCCGCATGGTCGCCGGAGGCGGCTGGAACGACTCGGTGTTCGCCTGCCCGCTCCAGCCGGTGGTCGCGGCCATCGACGCCGGCTCGTACGGTCCCTGGGAGCCGACACCGGACCAGATCGCCCGGCTGGAGGAGATCTTCCCCACCGGCGTGTGCGACAACGGAACCTGACCACGATGGTGCCGGTCGCACTGCCCCGCCGGCGTGGAGTTCCCGATCTCGGATCCCCCTGACCTTCGGGGCCGGGCGCGGGGCTCAGTGGAGCACGATCTCGGCGAGCAGATCCATCGAACGGAGCCAGTCCTCGAGGTCGCTGCGCCACGGCGCGCACACCACGTGCTGGATGCCGGCCTCGGCGTACGCGGCCCGTTCCTCCCTGATCACACCGGCGTCCATGCCCTGGGGATCCCACCCGGTGCGGAGCGACATCGTGAACCCGGGCTCGGGCCGCTCCTCGCGGAGGCGGGCGACGACCGGCGCTGCTTCCTCCGGCGTGACACCGATGACCTGGAAGCCGTCGCCCCTGGTGACGCCACGGCGGTAGGCGGCCTCGCTGCCGCCACCGACCCAGATGGGGATGCGGTGGGCCGGCTTGGGCAGGACCCGCATGTCCTCGAGCTGGGAGAACTCGCCGTCGAAGTCGGTCGGATCGTCGGTCCAGACAGCACGGAACAGGTCGATGGCCTCGTCGAGCCGACGTCCACGGTTGGAGAACTCCTGTCCCACGGCCCGGTACTCGGCCTCGGACCAGCCCACACCCACGCCGATCGTCAGCCGACCCCCGGAGAGCGCGTCGATGCTGGCCAGCCGGTTGGCCAGGCTCACCGGCTCGTGGGAGGGCACGACGAGCACGCTGGTGCCGAGCCCAACCCGTTCGGTCACGGCGCCGGCCCACGCCAGGGTGACGAGCGGGTCGTACAGATGGGCCGACGGATAGCGCTGCGCGGCCGGACGCACCGTGTGGTCGCTGACCCAGACGTCGGCGAACCCCAGCCGCTCGGCGTACTGGGCGGCGCGCACGATGGCGTCGGGGCCGGCCACCCGGCCGTATTGGGGGAGATGGATGCCGATGCGTAGCGAGTCCAGGGCCATGAGGGTCACCTTTGCAGACCGTGGAGGCAGCGATCGTCGCAACTCCCGTCCGCCGATCGACCCCGGTGGGAACAACGCTCACCCGTCATCGGTTGTCATTAGTTGCACGAGCAACTAGTTGTTCCCAGCAGCGTCAACCGTTGGTGGAACCGAGGAGCGACCGCCATGCCCGCAGTGACCGCAGATCCCCGCACCGTGCCCACCGTGGCCGCCCCGGATGTCGAAGCCGTCGACCGACGGGTCAAGTCGATCACCACCGCGCCCCGCGGATTCGAGGGGGAGGGGTTTCCTGTCCGCCGCGCCTTCGCGGGGGTGTCGAAGGAGGACCTCGACCCGTTCGTCCACATGGACCAGATGGGTGAGGTGGAGTACGCGCCGGGCGAGCCGAGAGGCACCGACTGGCACCCGCACCGCGGCTTCGAGACCGTGACCTACATCATGGACGGTGAGTTCCTCCACCAGGACTCCCACGGTGGCGGCGGCAGTATCACCAACGGCGCGACCCAGTGGATGACCGCCGGCTCCGGCATCCTCCACATCGAGACGCCACCCGAGGACCTCGTCGTACGCGGGGGCCTGTTCCACGGCCTGCAGCTGTGGGTCAACCTCCCGTCGGCCAAGAAGATGGTCGAGCCCCGGTACCAGAACCTCGAACCCGACCGGGTGGTGGTCCTCGGCTCCGAGGACGGTGGCAGCCTGATCCGGCTCATCGCCGGCGACCTCGGCGGCCACACCGGCCCCGGCGGCACCCACACACCCATCACCGTCATTCACGCCACCGTCTCCCCCGGTGAGCGCCTCCACCTCCCGTGGCCGGCGAACTTCAACGCGCTGGCCTATGTCCTGTCCGGGAACGGGACCGTCGGGCTGGAGCACGCGCCGATCGAGACCGGCCAACTCGCCGTGTTCGGCGGCGGCGATGCCATCACCCTCACCGCCGCCGAGGACTCGGCGAACGCCCAGCCGCTCGAGGTGTACCTGCTCGGCGGCGAGCCGATCGGTGAGCCGGTCGCGCAGTACGGCCCGTTCGTGATGAACACCCGGGCCGAGCTCCAGCAGGCTGTCGACGATTTCAACGCCGGCAAGCTCGGCCTCATCCCGGCCGACGGCCTCCGCCCCTACCGCGCCTGATCGCCACGCCGGACGAACTACCCGAACCGGATCTATGGTTTGGGTATGCCGTCGTTGCAGGACGCCCCCTTCCTCGACTTCTTCGACGAGGAGTTCCAGACCGATCCGGGCGCGGTGATCAACCCACTCCGCGAGCAGACCCCGGTGGTGCAGACGCCCATCGGGGGGCTCGTCATCAGCCGCGAGCACGTGGCCTCCCTGCTCGCCGACCGCCGGCTCCGTAGCTCGGTTCCCGACATCGTGCGGATGCAGGGTGTCGGCGACAGCATCGTCACCGAGCGCATCACCACGTCGATCATCGCCCTCGAGGGTGAGGACCACCAGCGACTCCGGCGCCTCGCCAGTCGAGCATTCACGCCGCGCGCGATCGACCGACACCGTGCCGACATGCGCGCCACGCTGACCTCCCTGCTCGACCCGATCGTGGCCGACGGCCGCTGCGACTTCGTCGACGCCGTCACCGAGCACTACCCGATCCAGGTGATGTGTCACGTGCTCGGCGTGCCCGACGAGGACCACGAGGACTTCGCCCGCTGGAACAAGATGGTGACCTGGGCGCTGTCGTTCCATCTCGGCGAGCACATGGACGAGGTCGTCGAGGGCATGACCCGTCTCGACGAGTACAGCGACGCGCTGGTCGCCGACCGCCGCCTCGAACCCAGGGACGACATGGTCACCGCGATGGTCCGGGCACGGGAGGCCGACGACCGGCTGACCGACGACGAGATCGCCGGCATGATCGCCTCGCTGCTCTTCGCCGGCTACGACACCACCCGCAACCAGCTCGGTCTGGGCATGTGGCTGTTCACCCAGCACCCCGACCAGTGGGAGCTGCTCCGCGCCGACCACTCACTGGCCACGGCGGCAGTGGAGGAGATCATGCGACATGAGGGCGCGGTGAGCGTCGCACCCCGATTCACGATCGAGGACATCGACCTGGACGGGTGGCACATCCCCGCCGGAACGCTGCTCTCGCTCGGCACCTCGGCCGCCAACCACGATCCGGCGACCTACGACCGGCCGGGCGAGTTCGACATAACCGCCGAGCGCGAGCCGCACTTCACCTTCGGCGGCGGTCCGCACTACTGCCTCGGCGCCAACCTCGCCCGGGCGGAGATGCAGGAGGCCCTGCCGCTGCTGGCCGAGGCCATGCCCGACCTGGCCCTCGACGGCGAGCCCACCTGGCGGCCGCCGCTGGGCATCTTCGGTCCCGAGTACCTCCCATTGCGCTGGACGACGCCCTCGGACCGAGATCAGAACCTCAGCCGGTAGAAGCGGAAGATCTCGTTGTCGATCGGGAGCACGTCGACACCGCTGAACCCCGCCTCGGTGGCGTAGCGCTCGAAGATCGGCCGGCGCATGATCGTGCCGGTGGCCACCGAGCTTGGGGGTCACGCCAACGTCGGTCTCCACGACGAGCACGCCATCGACGTGCTCGACCATGTTCGGTGACGGTCAGCTCGGTGACGACTGGGCCAGTTCGTCGACGAACCAGTCCCGCGCGGCCTCGGCCACCGCGGTGAGCGCGCCCGGTTCCTCGAAGAGATGGCCTGCACCGGGGATCACCTCGAGGTGCGACCGGCACCGGAGCCGTTCCTGTGCGGTCCGGTTGAGCTCCAGAACGGTCTCGTCCTTCTCGCCGACCAGGAGCAGCGTGGGCGCCTCCACCTGCGGGAGGAGTTCGCCCGCCAGGTCGGGGCGTCCGCCCCGCGAGACCACGGCGAACACGTTGGACGGCGCCATGGCCGCGGCACCGAGCGCGGCACAGGCGCCCGTGCTGGCCCCGAAGAAGCCGGTGGGAAGCGCGGCCAGGCTCGGCTGGGCACGGGTCCAGTGCTCGACGTTGACGAGGCGGTCGGCGAGCAGACCGACGTCGAACACGTTGGCGCGGTCCTGTGCTTCGTCGGCGGTCAGCAGGTCGAAGAGCAGCGTGGCGAACCCGGCCCGTTCCAGGACGTCGGCGACCTGTCGGTTGCGCGGGCTGTGCCGGCTGCTGCCGCTGCCATGGGCGAACACCACGAGACCGCGTGCGTCAGCGGGTACCGCCAGGAAGCCGGGCAGATCGACGGCACCGGCGTTCACCACCACGTCGTCGGCGACGACATCGGGCTGATCGTTGCTCATCAGTCATCTCCACAGAAGGGGAATCCCACGCGCCAGAACCGGGGCGCCGGGAACGATCAGGCGTCCGGCGCGGGAACCACCACGACGGGACAGGACGCGTGGTTGACGACCTGGTTGCTGACGCTGCCGAGCAGCAGCCCGATGAACCCGCCGTGGCCGCGGCTGCCGACGACGAGCAGGTCGGCGCCGTCGGCCGCGTCCAGCAGCACCTGCGACGCCGAGCCCCGACCCAGGTAGGCCTTGATCTCCACGTCCGGGTTCGCTTCTCGAACCGGTCCGACGATGGAGTCGAGGTGCTCGCGGTAGGACGCCTCGAACTGTTCGATGTCGATGGCGACCATCGCGGGCACGGTGCCACCCGTGACCGGCTCGTGCCAGGCCATGACGACCTCGACGGCGGCGGGCCCGTCACGGTGCCGCACCTCGTCGATCGCCCAGTTGAGCGCGGCGGTTCCGTTCTCTGATCCGTCGACGCCGACGACGATTCGTCCCATACTTGTGCTCCTCTTCCTGCTCGAGATCAGCTCGGGCTCAGTGTGACGCGCTCATCCGCCGTCAGCGAACAGGCCATCGTCCTCGCCGGACAGCGGGATGCTCCGGCCGGTGAGCCAGTGCGTCTGGACGCGGATCACGTGGTCCCGTTCGCCCGGTGCCCACGTCCGCACGAGCCGGTCGGCGAGTCGGTCCCGTTC
The DNA here is from genome assembly GCA_034522155.1 of Acidimicrobiales bacterium. GTDB lineage: Bacteria > Actinomycetota > Acidimicrobiia > Acidimicrobiales > Salinilacustritrichaceae > Salinilacustrithrix. The sequence goes on from JAXHLP010000010.1 coordinate 44,747, forward strand.
GACCGGTTCGGTCACCTCGAGGACTCGGCCGTGGACGAGCACGCTCGTCCCTGACTCGAAGAGCTCGTCGGCCTCGTCGACCTCGAAGGCCACCAGCGACCCACGGAGCGCGGCGCCGAGCTTCGAGCCCGGCGAGGTGCGGAACACGACCGACTCGTCGTCGATGACGTAGTTCACGGGATACACGAGCGGTCGGTGGTGACGGACGAACGCGATGCGGCCCAGGTGGTGGTGCTCGAGGAACTCCCAACAGGCCTCCTCGTCCATCCGGACGAGGCCCTGGGCATCGTACTGCGCTTCCGACGTCATCGCCGCCCTCTCGCGTCAACCCGAGGAGCGGACCCGGTTGCCGACGTCACGCATGGTGGCCTCGACGGCGTCGACGAAGGACCGGGCCATCTCACGGGCATCGCCGCGGACAGCCTCGTCCTCGTAGGCGTCCTCGATGGCATCGACGGTCTCGTCGATGACGGCGCTCAGCCGGTCGAGCCCGACCTTCTCGCGCACATCCTCGTCCGAGAGCTCCTCCTCGGCATGGAGCTTGAGCTTGAGGCAGAGGGCGGAGAGGTGGTCGGCCACCTCTCCCCAGGCGTTACGGGTGTCAGTCATGGGTCCACCATGGCGCAGCGACCGGCCCGCCCGAAAGGGTCCTTGGTCCCGAACCCCGTCGATCAGCTGACCACGACGGGAACGGCGCTGAACTCGCCCGGGTCGGTCTCCAGCCCGGTCCCGCCCCGCACCAGCAGCGTGACGACGTCGCCCGAGGACACCGACGACACCTCGAGCGTCACCAGGTAGGGCTCGGAGTCGGCCATGGCGCCTCCCCGGGTCACCACCTCGTCCAGCACGGTCGACGCGTCGCCCATGGGGAACGCCTGTACCACCACCGTTCCCTCGAAGCCCCTTGCCACGCCCTCGACCGACACCGGGCCGGGGGCCATCACCGAGCCCGTCTCCGGCTCGTCGATCGTCACGTTGTCGTTGGCCGCGCCGATGACGAACCATGCGTCGTCCGGACCCAGCTGGCGGAGGAAGAGCACGGAGCGGACGACCGGCGTGGACGCGTCGCCCTCGCCTGGTGAGCGCACCTCGATCTCGCCGCTGCGGCTGTCGCCCTGCATGAAGTCGCCCAGGGTCGCGGGGACGCCCAACGCCTGCTCCACGAAGTCGGCGGCCGCGTCCTCCGGCGTGTCGAACACGACGTCGGCGGCGGGCCAGATGGCGGGCTGTTCCAGGCTGACCGGCTCGGTCGTCGTGCTCTCTGACGCGGTCGTCGTGGTCGTCGTGGTCGTGGTCGCCAGGGTCGTCGTGGTCGCGGCATCGTCGTCGTCGCCGCAGCCGGCGACGAGCAGGGCGAGCGCGACCAGCGCGCCCGCAATTCGAGTGCGTGTCATGGCTGCGATTGGACCATGGTCCCCGCGCCGGGTGAAGGGCCGAAGGTCCCGAGCGGGTCCGAACGAGCGAGCGCCGACGCCCTCGCTCACCGGACGACGGCGAGTGGGCGCCGGCAGTGCTCCGCGAGGTTGAGCGCCACGCTTCCCAGGCGGGGGAGGCGATCGGTGCCGCGTCGGCGCGTTCCCACGACCATCAGACCGGCGTCGACACGATCGGCGACCCGCGGGAGCTCGCGCCGCGCGGTGTCGTGGGCGAACACCTCACGGTGCCGCACGCCAGCGTCCCGGAGCGGCTGGCACCACTCGTGGTGGAACCGCTCGCGGAGGCGCGTGCTGGCGGCCGCGACGGCTTCGGAACCGACGGCGTGCACGCCGACGATCTCCGCGTCGAGTTCGTGGGCGAGGTCGATCGCCCAGAGGAGCGCCCGCTGCGCGTGCGTTGTCCCGTCGACGCCGACCAGGATCCGCTCCGGTACGGTCACCGGTGCCCCACCGGGGACGACGACCACCGGTCGTGTGCTCTGACGAAGACACTGCCGGCTGACCGAACCCAGCAGGTGACCACGGATCGCGCCCAGTCCCCGTGCCCCGACGACGATCGTCGACGCATCCCGCGTCGCCGCTTCACCGAGTATCTCCTCGGACGTGTCTCCCGAGGCGATGACGACGTCGACCGCATCGGACGCGCCGTCGAGCGCCTCGTCCGACAGCTCGCGCAGCCACGCAGTCCGGTCGGCGTCGGAGCTGGCCCGGCTCGTGTCCTGGCTCGGCGGCGGCTTCGTTGTCGGGGCGGCTTCCACGTTGACCACGGCGACCTGCTGGTCGGTGGCCGCCGCGAACGGCAGGGCCCAGCGGAGCGCGTCGAGTGACCCGGCCGAACCATCGACGCCGACCACGATCACTCCTCGGTCCATGTCTTCTTCTCCTACCACGCGTCAGGTCCGTGGCCGTCGGAGGGCCTTGTGGAGCTCCATGGCGACCAGGATGCTGGCCGCGACCACGACGATCCGAACCCAGTCAGCCGGATCGATCGGTTCGACCCGGAGCACGAACTGGGTGGGCGGCAGGTAGAGCGCAACGACGTGGATGCTGATTGCCGCGGCGGTCGCCAGCAAGAGGAAGCGGTTGGAGAAGGGGCTCCGTCGGAACACCGACTCGGTCTCGGAGCGGGCGTTGCCGGCTTGGAACACCTGGAACACGACCATCGTGGTCAAGGCGAGGGTCTGCGCCTGGACCAACGAGCCGGTGGCGTCGAGCTCCCACCGGAACATGACGAGCACGCCCGCTCCCATCACCAGCCCGCCGAGGACGACCCGCTCCCAGAGGCGCCGGTCGAGGACCCCGCCTCCGGGCCGGCGGGGCGGACGGCGCAGCACGCCCTTCTCGGCCGGTTCGAAGGCGAGGGCCACGTCCTGGAGGCCGTTGGTCACCAGGTTGAGCCACAGGAGCTGGGCGGGGAGGAGGATGAGGGGCCACTGGAGCCAGACCGCGACGAGGATGGCAGTGACCTCGGCGGCACCGGTGGAGACCAGGAAGAACGTGACCTTGCGAATGTTGTCGAAGGTCACACGGCCCTCCTCGACGGCCGCGGTGATCGACACGAAGTTGTCGTCGGCCAGCACCATCTCCGATGCCTCGCGGGCGACGTCGGTCCCCTTGTCCCCCATGGAGATGCCGATCTCGGCCGCCTTCAGGGCGGGGGCGTCGTTGACGCCGTCCCCGGTGACCGCCACGACCTCACCTCGGGCCTGGAGGGCACGGACGATGCGCAGCTTGTCCGCCGGCGACACACGTGCGTACACCGAGACCCGGTCGACGAGCGCGGCCAGCCCGTCGTCGTCGAGCCCCTCGAGGTCGGCGCCGGTGGCAACGCCGCCGTCGGTTCGGATGCCGATCTGGTCGGCGATGGCCCGGGCGGTGTCCACATGGTCACCCGTGATCATGACGACTCTGATCCCGGCGGTCTGACAGGCACCGATAGCCTCCTGCACGCCGGGCCGAGCCGGATCGATCATGGCCTGCAACCCGACGAGGACGAGCTCATCGGGCTCGTCGATCTGCGCAGGGTCGTCGAGTGGCTCGGCCAGAGCCCGGTGGGCGAAGGCGAGCACCCGCTGGCCTTGCGCTGCGAGTTCGCGTGCGGCACCCGCAGCCGCCGCCTCGTCGAGGGCGACCGGCCCGTCGTCGGAGAGCATCTCGGTGCACATCGCCAGGACACGTTCGGGCGCGCCCTTGACGAAGACGACGTGTTGGCTGTGTCGACGGCGGATGCTGGCCGAGTACTGCTGGGCCGATTCGAACGGGATCTCGGCGAAGGTCGGATACGCGGTGCGGACATCGCCCGGCTCCAGCCCAGCGGTGAGCGCTGCGTACAGCAACGCCACCTCAGTCGGATCGCCGGTGGCCGTGAGCTCGTCACCACTCCAGTAGAGGTCGGCCTCGTTGGTGAGCGCACCAGCGAGCAGCGTCATGTGCAGCGCGGGGTCGTCGTCGATGACGGCAGGCTCGTCCCCCTCGAAGAGCTCGCCGCTGGGAACCCCGCCGGCAAGGCGGTAGCGGTGTCCCGGGGTCCAGATCTCCTGCACGGTCATGCGGTTCTCGGTCAGGGTCCCGGTCTTGTCCGAACCGATGACCGTGGTGCTTCCCAGGGTCTCGACAGCAGGCAGTCGCCTGACGATGGCGTTCCGGCGGGCCATGCGACGCACACCGATCGCGAGGGTGATCGTGACCGCCACCGGCAGACCCTCCGGAACCGCGGACACAGCGAGCGCGACGGCGATGAGGAACATATCCCCGACCGACTCACCCAGAAGCACGCCGCTCGCGAAGGCGACGGCGGCAGCAGCCGCGACCGCCAGCCCGATGATCCTGGCGAAGTGTTCCATGCGCTGCTGCAGCGGTGTCGCCGACACCTCCTCGGCGCGCATCAGACCCGCGATGGCACCGAGCTCGGTGGAGGAGCCGGTGGCCACGACCACACCCCTGCCCCTCCCCGCGGTGACCGTGCTGCCGGTGTAGGCCATGCAGGACCGGTCCGACAGCGGGGACTCCTCCTCCACCGCGTCGACGTGCTTGCCCACCGACACCGACTCGCCGGTCAGCAGCGACTCGTCGACCGCCAGCGCGTTCGCCGACACCAGCCGCAGGTCGGACGGCACCCTCGCGCCGGACTCGAGGAGCACCACATCACCGGGCACCAGTTCGCGGCTGTCGATCTCGAGGTCACGGCCGTCCCGGATCACTCGCGCATGGGGGACGACCAACTGCATCAAGGCACGGACCGCTCCCTCGGCCTTGCGCTCCTGGGTGAACCCGATCACGGCGTTCAGGGCCAGCACCGCACCGATCACCGACGCATCCAGGTGCTCGCCCAGCGCCACCGTGACCACCAACGCCACCAGCAGGATGAAGATGAGCGGACTCCTGAACTGGCGGAGGAACACGATCCAGACCGGCGCCGGGGGCTCCTCCTCCAGCTGGTCTGACGCCGTAGCCGCTCGAGGCGGGCAGCGGCCTGCTGCTCGGTCAGGCCGTTGTCCATCGGTCTCGAGCCGCCGTTCGACTTCGGGCACAGCCAGCACGTGCCAGTCCGGAGCGACCGAGCGCGTCCCGGCCGAATCGGTGTCAGCAGGTGTCGTGATCCCACTTCATTCTGGGCAGTCGAGCATCCAGACGCCGATCTGCCTAGGGCCGATGGCCCCGATCCTGCACGCTGACCGACGACGGCGGCTCGGGACTGGCGCGGAGCCAGGCGAGAAGGTCGTCGTGGTCGCGGCATCGTCGTCGTCGCCGCAGCCGGCCACGAGCAGGGCGAGCGCGCCGGCGATTCGGGTGGACCTCATGCATGCTCCTTGTTGGTTGGGTGGCCGCTCTGGGCGAGCGCTTCGTCGATCCATCGCCGCAGGTGGTCGGCGCCGGCGGCGCCGACCTGGCGACTGACGAGCCGACCATGGTCGAACACGGCCAGGGCGGGGATCCCCTGGACCTCGAACCGGCGGGACAGACCGGGCGACGCGTCGACGTCGACCTTCGCGAGCTTCAGCCGGCCCGCGTACTCGGTCGCGAGCTCCTCCAGGATGGGGCCGACCATGCGGCACGGTCCGCACCACTCGGCCCAGAAATCCACGACGACCGGCATCGGGGCCCGCTCCACCACGGCCGTCCAGTCGGTGTCGGTGGCCTCGACGATCCAGGGCAGCGCCGCCTTGCAGGAGGCGCAGCGGGGCGTGCCACGCGCGTCGGCCGGCACCCGGTTCTTCGTCCTGCAGGCGGGACACGGTGTGATCGGTGTGCGCATATCTGTCTCCCTGGTCAACTGGCGAGCGAGCCCGTACGGGCCAGGTGGTCGCTGAACCGGTCCCGAGCGGTCGAAGGCTGGCAATCGGCGTGTATCACCGTCAGAACGTGACCGTCGCGCCGAAGGCGGGGACGTCGGCCGGCCAGCCGAGCTCGTGTTCGACCCGGCGACGCAACGCATCGGCGGCACCGGCCTCGCCGTGGACCACGCTGACCGACGACGGCGGCTGGGGGCTGGCGCGGAGCCAGGCGAGGAGGTCATCGCTGTCGCCGTGGGCCGACAGCGTGTCGAGGGTGACGACGTCGGCGCGAACGGGCACGTCCTCGCCGAACACCCGCAAGGAGCGAGCGCCGTTCAGCAGCGACTCGCCGCGCGTGCCGGCCGCCTGGAAGCCGGCGAGCAGGATCGTGCTGTTGCGGTCGGGCGCGACCTCGAAGAGGTGGTGGAGCACGCGCCCGCCGCTCAGCATCCCGCTGGCGGCGAGGACCACCAGCGGGCCCCGACGGGCGGTGAGACGCTTGGAGTCCTCGACGGACCGGACGAGCTCCGCGCTCGCGCAGAGCTCGTCGATCTCGGCCCTGGTCAGCCGGTGGTCACTGTCCGATTCCACGAACAGCTCGGTGACGTCGACCGCCATCGGGCTGTTCAGGAACGTCGGGACCTCGGGGATCCTCCCCTCCTTGCGGAGCTGGGCCAGCAGGTGGAGCACGGTCTGAGCCCGGCCGACGGCGAACACGGGGATGAGCACGGTCCCGCCGCGAGCCGCCGTCTCGGTCACGACCTCGGCGAGAACGTCCCGTGGGTCCTCATCGGAGTGGTACCGGTTCCCATAGGTCGACTCCACCACGATGTGGTCGGCGGCGAGCGGTGCTGCCGGCGGGTGCATCACCCAGTCGTCGCGACGTCCGAGATCACCGCTGACGAGGACCGAGCGCGCCCCGTCGGACACGCGCACCGACGCGGCCCCGAGGATGTGGCCCGACGGGCTGAAGCGTGCCTCCACCCCGGGACCGGCATCGACGACGTCGTCCCAGTCGTGGGGTTCGAGGCGACCGATCGCGACCTCCGCGTCCTCCGTGGTGTACAACGGCAGCGCCGGGTGATGCTTCGACGATCCCCGCTTGTTGGCATAACGGGCGTCCTCCTCGTGGATGTGGGCGCTGTCCAACAGCATGATCTCGGCCAGCGCAGCGGTCGACCGGGTGCAGTGGATCGGGCCGTCGAACCCGTCCCGCACGAAACGCGGCAGGTAGCCGCTGTGGTCGATGTGCGCGTGGGTCAACACGACGGCATCGACGGACGGCGGATCCACCGGGAAGGGCTCCCAGTTCTGGCGGCGCAGGCGCTTGACGCCCTGGAACAGCCCGCAGTCGACGAGTACCCGCGACGAGCCGGTCTCGACCAGGAATCGCGAGCCGGTCACCGTCTCCGCCGCGCCCAGGAACGTCACGTGCATCGAGCGGCCCCGCACTCAGGAGCCGACGGGGGTGCCGGCGTCGGTCCGGGGGGTTATGAGCCCGTCGTGGCCGTCGTCGCGCCGATAGAGAACGTGTCCACGACCGCTCGCCGGATCGACGAAGAAGACCCACGGCTCGCCACCCTCGTCGAGGTGCTCCTGCGCCTCGTCGAGCGAGATGCGGGGCGTGGGCGCCGGATCGAACTCGACCGCCGCTCTGCTCGCGGTGCGCTGTCCGCGTTCGGCCACGGCGGCGAGACGCACCGCGTAGGTGCCATCCTCCCGCCGGAACACGACCGCGTCCTGCCCGGATGCGAGGTCGGTGAACAGGAGGAAGCCGAGATCGAGCACCTCGAGATCGAAGACGGCCTCGTCGAACGTGCACGGCTCCGCCGACCAGGTCGGCCGACGGACGATGGCCCGCTCGTCCCGCGCCCGACCCGGCGGGATGCCTCGAGCGCCGGGGGCGTCGCCGTGGCGCCACTCGCCGGGCCCGCTGGAGGCACCGCGACGCCGCAATGCCAGCCGGTGGTTGGCCCGGTGCCGCAGGCGGGTCGCCAGGCGTGCTTCGAGCAGATCGATCGCCTCCGCCATGGTGCTGGCACTGACGTGGGCCCGCACCGGGTCACCGTCGATGTCGACGGTGACCCGCGCCCGGGCTCGCTGGTCCCGGGCGGGATGGGCCATCCACTCGAGCCGGATCACCACGGACCGAACAGGTTCGCGCTGGGAGACCGCCGCTCGGGTGAGCTTGTCGAGCGCGTACGCGCGCTCGTCGACCGAGACGTCCCCCTCGACCGAGAGCTCGACGGGACCGACCTCGGAAGAGGCGTCGTCGACCGTGCGGACCTCGCCGACCCACTGCTCCACGATCTCGCCGTGCTGGACGATCAGGTGGGACTCGACCGGATCGCCACCGGGTTCCATCGCGACCCAGCTGACCCGGATCGCGTCATCCTCCCCCGCGATCGCCTCGGGCTCGACACCACGCCCGAAGACGGGGCTGACGGCCAAGCGCTTCCGGATGCGATCGGGCCCGATCTCGACGTCCCCGCCGGCGTGGTACGTCGCCGTCGGCGAATAGAGCCGAACCGCGTCGTCGAGCTGACCCTCGGTCATGTGCTCCGCCCACGCCTCGGCGACCCGCATCGGGTGGGCGACACCGCCACGAACAGACTCGGTGTCGGGCCCCGCGGTCTCGATCTTGGTCTCGCGTGCCCGAGCACCGACCAGATCGCCGAAGCGTCGCTGACGGGGTGAGACGCGCGTCCCCTCGCGCAGCACAACGTTGACGGCGACGTCGCCGTCAGCCCGGTGGTCGATGTCGAAGTGCACGCGAGCGCCCGGGTAGCGGGCCTTGGAATCCACCGATTCCACGCGAATCGCGTAACTCCGCCCATTGCTCATCACCCGACCTTCTCCGCTGTCGGGGTTCAGCCACTGCACGACGCCGGTCGGCATCCTCGTTCTCCATCACTCGTCGGGTTCAGGTCCATTCCATGCCATGCGGAGGCGGCAGGAACAGGGACGAAGGTCCCCCGGTGCGACGAGCACCGTCAGCGCGCCGGCAGGAGAACGTGGAACGAGGCGCCACCGCCGGGACCGAGCCGTCGTTCGACACCGTTGAGGCGGGGCGACCTCGAGAACCGGTCCATGGACGCGGGCCGCTGCGCCGGCGCGGCGTCAGTCCGCCGCCGACGGCCGTGCACCCGCGACCAACTTCGCCACGTCGTCGGCGAAGTGGTCGACCTCGTCCCAGTCGGTGAGCTCGACGTCCCGGGTCGGGTCCGTGGGCTGCCCGTCGGCCTCGGCGATCTTCTGCATGATCCTGCGCTTGATCCACCCGTAGCGGGTGTAGGCGATCGCGCCGGCGAACAGCCCGACGACGTCGGGGTCGATGCCGGCCTCGTGGAGGAGGTCGGCCACGTACTTGTGGGCGAGTCGATCGTGCTCCTCGTCGTGGTCAGCCGAGGTCATGCTCACCTGGAACAACGCGCTGGGCATGGCGTTGATCGCCTCCGCGTGCGTCGTGGCGTACCTGCGGAGCTCTCGGCTGTGATGCTGCATGTGAATGGAGTCCCCGAGCACCACCGCGTCGAACCCGGTCGGACCGGGTGCGGACGGCGCGTCGCGGACCTCGACCTCCATCCCGGCCGCTCGGACCCGGCTCGCGATCCGTTCGGTGACCTTGGCGGTCTGGCCCTCGTCGCTGTGGAACACGAGGAGGACCCGCGGCTCGGCGTTGGTCATGCGCCCCACGATCCCGGATCGCCGACCACGCGGGGTAGGGCCGAACGTCCCTCGAGGGGGTGGAGAGTGACGTTCGACCCTGGCGAGAGGCCAGCCGGCGATCGAACGTGGCGGGATGGCGACCTCGTTTCCACCCCGGTTGGGCCCGACCGACAGCGTCATGTGGGCGATCGAGAGCGATCCCGTGCTCCGTTCGCCGATCCTGGTGGTCGCGGTCCTCGACCAGGAGCCCGACACGGCGCGCGTACGGGCGGCGTTCGAGCGCGCGGTCGAGATCGTGCCCCGCCTCCACCAACGGATCCGCCCGTCGCGACTGCGGCCCGGACACGTGTGGGAAGAGGACCCGTCGTTCTCGCTGGACCACCATCTGCGCCGGGTGCGAGCGCCCCATCCCGCCAGCATGCGGACCGTGCTCGACATGGCCCAGCCGATCCTCTCGCACAGCTTCGACCGCGAACGCGCGCTGTGGGAGGCCCACCTCGTCGGCGGCATCGAGGAAGGTCGGGCCGCGCTCGTGTTGAAGATCCACCACTCCGCCACCGACGGGGTGGGCGGCGTCGACCTCGCCGGCGCGCTGTTCGATCTGACCCGCGATGGCGCGCACGACGAGGGGGAGGAGATCTCCCCGATGCCACCGTCCCGGCTGCACCGGCTCGCCGCCGAGGCGACGGGCGTGGCGAGACGCTCGCAACAGCTCGTGTCGACGGCGGCGCGTGCGGTCAGCGAGCCCCTCGGCTTCGCGCGGGATTCGGTCCGCGCGGCGATGTCGCTGGAGCACCTCCTCGAGCCGATCCGGGCACCCCTCTCGCCGGTGATGCGGGGCCGAGGGCTCACCCATCACCTCGACGTGCTCGAGATTCCCATGGAGGAGCTCGAGCGGGCCGCCCACGCGGCCGGCGGCACGGTGAACGACGCCCTGCTGGCCGCAGTCGCCCACGGACTCGGCCGCTATCACCAGCGCCACGGCCGCCCGTCGCCGTCGTTGCGCATCACCATGCCGGTGAACCTGCGCCGAGCGGGCGATCCGAAGGGCGGCAACCGCTTCGCGCCGGTCCGCTTCGAGATCCCGACCGATGTCTCCGACCCGGGCGACCGGATCCGCCGGCTCGGCGATCTCGCCCATCGCTGGCGCGACGACCCCGCGATGGCCTGGACCGAGACCATCGCAGCCGGCATCCGGGTGCTCCCACCCACCATCGCCGCGGCCACGTTGGGCAGCATGTTCAAGGCCGTGGACGTCGACGTCGTCGACGTCCCCGGGGTGCCCGTCCCGATCTGGCTCGCGGGCGCGGGCGTCGAGCGGCTCTACGCGTTCGCGCCGCCCACGGGCGCGGCGCTGAGCATCACGCTCCTGTCCCACGCCGGCACCGCATGCATCGGCATCGAGACCAACGACGTGGCGATCCCGGACCCAGACGCCATGCGCGAGTGTCTGGTCGAAGGATTCGACACATCGATGAAGGTCGATACGATGGGATCGTGACCGAGCAGGAGACGCAGCACGCATCCTCGAGCGAGGGTGGCGCCAGCACGGACAGCATCGACGCGTTCCCGGACCCGGCCGCCGAGGGTGCCGGTCTCGGGGTCTTCGGACGCTTCCTCACGATCTGGGTCGCCGCCGCCATCGTCGCCGGCGTCGCACTCGGCCAGGCCGTCCCCGCAGTGCCCGAGACGCTGGCCCGCTACGAGTACGCCTCGGTGTCGGCGCCGGTGGCCGTGCTGATCTGGGCGATGATCTTCCCGATGATGGTCCAGGTCGACTTCGGGGCCGTCGTGGGCGTGCGGCGCGAGCCCCGGGGCCTGCTCGTGACCACCGGGGTCAACTGGCTGATCAAACCGTTCACCATGTATGCCATCGCGTGGTTCTTCCTCCTCGTGGTGTTCTCCCGCTTCATCGACGAGCCGCTCGCTCGCGAGTACCTCGCCGGCGCCATCCTCCTCGGAGCGGCCCCGTGCACGGCGATGGTCTTCGTCTGGAGCTACCTCCTCAAGGGCGATCCCGGCTACACGCTGGTGCAGGTCGCGGTGAACGACCTGATCATGCTGGTGGCCTTCGCGCCGATCGTCGTGTTCCTGCTCGGGGTCTCCGACATCTCGGTCCCCTGGGACACCGTCCTGCTCTCGGTGCTGCTCTACATCGTGATCCCGCTGGCCGCCGGCTACACCACCCGGGTGGTGCTGATCCGCCGGCGGGGCGGCGAATGGTTCGACCAGGTGTTCCTCAAGCGGATCGGCTCGGTCACGCCAGCGGGGCTCATCGTCACCCTCGTCGTGCTGTTCGCCTTCCAGGGTGACGTCATCCTCGACAACCCCTTCCACCTCGCGCTCATCGCGGTCCCGCTCACGATCCAGACCGTGTTCATCTTCTTCCTCGCCTACGGCATCTTCCGGCGCCTGCGGATCCGACACTCCGTCGCGGCACCGGGCTCGCTCATCGGGGCCAGCAACTTCTTCGAGCTCGCCGTGGCTGCGGCCATCGCGCTGTTCGGCCTGCAGTCCGGCGCCGCGCTGGCCACCGTGGTCGGTGTGCTCGTCGAGGTCCCGCTGATGCTCGCCCTGGTGCGGTACGCCAATGCCACCCGCCACCACTTCCCGGAGCCGGTGCGCGCATGACGCTGCGGCTCACCGACGGCGCCGCCGAGCACCTCGCCGGCCGCCCGCTGGTCGTGCGCGCCTCACTGCGCAACGGCTGCTGCGGCGGCTCCGCCCCGGTACCGGTCGCCGAGATCGGCCCACCGACGGACGCTGCGTCCTTCACCGTGATGCACCTCGGCGGCATCGAGGTGCACGTCGACCCGCGTCTCGGCCCGGTCGACGGGCTGGTCGTCGACGTCGACGGCCTCTGGCGTTGGCGCCGTCTCCGAGTCGAGTGCGAGCGACCCCACGACGAGAACCGGTGATCGACACCAACCAAACCCGTCGTCGACCAGTTCAGGACCATTGGCCCTACCGGCAGGCAAGGCGCGGGCCCGAGGATCGTTCGGAGATCACCGTCGTCCCCCGGGGCGACCTGACGATGGAGGAAGTCACATGTCATCCGTAGCCCGAGTCACCGAGATCAGCGCTCGGTCCGAGACCAGCTTCGAAGATGCGATCCGAGTGGGCATCGAACGGGCAGCTTCGACGCTGCACAACCTGCGCAGCGCGTGGGTCAAGGAACAAGAAGTCGCCCTCGACGCCGACGGCACGATCACCGGCTACGAGGTGATCATGAAGGTGACCTTCGTCCTCGACGACAAGGGCTGATCACCGGCTGGAGACCCACGACAGGAACGCCGCTGCCGGGATCGGGACGTTCGGCCCTGTCGACACCCGTTGCTCGGGGGCGACGATCGCGCGGTGAATCGAACGCTGGTCCCCGTCGAGACCGGATGGGTTCCCTGGAACGGCCGTCGCCTCTACTACGAGGTCCACGGGTCGGGTCAGGAGACCACGGTGCTCCTGCACGGCCTGTTGGTCAGCTCGGCGATGAACCGCCAGTTCGCGTCGAACCTGGCGCGTCGCGGCCACCGGATCGTGCTCCTCGACCTACTCGGCCACGGCAAGAGCGACCGGCCCGAGCACGCGTCCGAATACCGCTTCGACGTCTACACCGAGCAGGTGTTGGCGTTGCTCGACCACCTCGACGTACCGCGTGCCGTGGTCGGTGGCGTCTCCCTCGGCGCCAACGTGGCCCTGCTCTTCGCGACCCTGCACCCCGACCGGGTGGGCGGTCTCGTCGTCGAGATGCCGGTTCTGGAATGGGCCGTCCCCTCGGCCGCGCTCACGTTCGTGCCCCTGCTGCTGGGGGCCCACTATGCGCGTCGACCGCTCCGACCGATCACGGACCTGTGTTCCCGGCTACCCCGGACGGGGCGGGCGGTCGACTCGCTCCTCGACGCGTTGTCGACGCGACCGGAGGCCGCCTCCGCGATCCTGCACGGCATCCTCGTCGGCCCGGTCGCGCCAACGGTCGATGCTCGCCACGGCATCTCGGCGCCGACGCTGGTGATCGGCCACCGCGCCGACCTCATCCATCCCTTCAGCGATGCCGAGAACCTCACCGAGCAGATCCCGAACGCGCGTCTCGTCCGGGGGTGGTTCCCCTTCGGCATGCGGATCATCCCTGACCGCCTTCTCGATGCCGTCGCCTCGTTCCTCGACGACCTCGACGACCTCGACGACCTCGGCGCCGGTCCGGTGTCACCCCCGACGATCGACGAGCGAGAGGAACATCACGGGTTCCGAGCACAGGAGACGCCGTGACCCGACTCACCGCACTGGACAGCGCCTTCCTGGCGTTCGAGAGCGACCGCACCCCGACCCACGTCGGATCGGTGGCGTTCTTCGAGGGCGAGCCGTTCCACGACGCGCACGGGGCGTTCCGCCTGGCCGACGTGCGCGAGCGCATCGGGGCGCGGCTGCACCTGGTTCCCCGACTGCGCCAGCGACCGACCGGCACCCCACTCGGCGTCGCCCATCCGCTGCTGGTGGACGACCCGGACTTCGACATCGCCCACCACGTGAAGCTGACCGAGGTCGGTGCACCGGCGAGTGAGGCCGAAGTGCTCGAACTCGCCGCCGAGCTCCACATGGAACGCCTCGACCGGTCGCGCCCGCTGTGGGAGATCTGGTTCGTCGACGGCCTGGCCGACGGCCGCGTGGCCATGGTGGAGAAGATCCACCACTCGATCGTCGACGGCGTGTCGGGTGTCGAGATCGCCACCGTGCTGCTCGACCTCGAACGCCACCCGCCCGAGACCGATCCTCCGCCCTGGCAGCCCGAGGAGCAGGGAGCGGTCGAGCTGCTGGCCGGCGGCATGGCCGACCGGGTCCGCCAGCCCTTCGACCTGCTGACCGACGCACTCGACAGCCTCCGCCATCCAGCGGAGACGGCGGAACGCGCGGTCCACGACGCCCGGGCGCTGTCCTCGTTCCTCCGGCCCCCGCTCCTCGCGCCGCGCTCGTCGCTCAACGACCAGGTCGGCCATCGCCGCCGGCTCGTGCCCATCCGACGCGATCTCGCGGCCGTCAAGGAGCACGCCCACGGGCACGGCGGCACCGTCAACGACCTCGTCCTCGCGGCGGTGACCGGGGGACTGCGCCAGCTGCTCACGGCACGTGGCGAGCTGCCCCACGATCCGGGGTTCGCGCTGCGGGCCCTGGTTCCGGTCTCGCTGCACGCAGCCGAGGGCGAGCTCGGCAATGTGGTCGCCGGCCTCGTCGTCGACCTTCCGGTCGGGCTCGAAGAGCCCATCGCGCAGATCCGATCGATCACGGCCGACCTGCGCGAGCACAAGAAGACCGGCGAAGCCACAGCCTCGGCGCGCCTCCTCCGAGGAGCCGATCTGCTCCCGCCGGTACTCACCCGATCGGTGAGCCAAGCCGTGCATCATCAGCCGTTCGTCAACCTGGTGGTGACCAACGTGCCCGGGACCACGTTCCCCTTGTACGCCATGGGCGCCGAGCTGCTCGATGCCGTGCCGATCGTCCCCCTGGGCGGGAACCTCAGCATCTCGGTCGGTGTGCTCTCCTACCACGGCCGGATCGATCTCGGCATCTTCGCCGACGCCGACGCGTGCCCCGATCTCGACGTCCTGGTCGCAGGAATCGAGAGCGCCTTCGACACCCTCGCCCAGCCGTCCACGTGAGCCCGGAGGGAACGGTGCGTCGAGGTCAGCTGGGCTCGACGGTCACGCCGCTGCCTGCCGCGTTGGCGAACTCGTCGTCGACGAGGACGACCTCGTAGCCGGCCCGGTCGAGCAAGCTGGCCGCGATGCTGGCCCGGAACCCGGAGGCGCAGTGCACCCACAGCTTCTCGTCGGGGATCTCGTCCATGCGCCGGAGGATCTCGTCGATCGGTACGTGCACCGAGTCAGGGATGGCGCCGTCGGCCTCGAGCTCGTCAGGGCGGCGGACGTCGAGGACCACACCGCCGTGGCGGGCCGCCAGGCCGTCGAAGTCGCCGATGGCATAGCTCCCCCGGCCGTGATCGGGCGCCCACTCACCAGGGCCCGCACCGACGGACGCGCCCATCGGCCGATCGATGCCGATGCGCACCAGTTGGCGCTGGGCATCGGCCACCTGCTCCTCGCTCTCGCCGAGCAGGGTCACCGGCGTCCCCCACGGGATGAGCCACCCCAGATAGGTGGACAGGTTGTCGGCGAGCTCGATGCCGATCGTTCCCGTGAGATGCTCGGTGGCGAACAGGCGGCGCTGGCGCAGGTCGACGACCCAGTCGCCCCGGTGGATGCGCCGGGCCAGCTCGGTCGGGTCGACGGGCGCCGGCGGCGACAGGTCGACCGGCACGGCACCGGCCAGGTTCAGCGGCCCCATGTGGGCGTAGTAGGCGGGAAACGCGCTCAGCCCCGACACGAGTCGTTCGACGAAGTCGTCCTCGTCGTCGACGGTGAGGGCAACGTTGATCTCACGCTCGGTACGCAGGGTGCCGTCGGAGGCACCCTCGCTCTGGGCCGAGGCGCAGAAGCTGCCGAAGCCGTGGGTGGGATAGACGCGCGTCTCGTCGGGGAGCATCGACGCCAGCCGGTGTGCCGTCCGGTGCTGGGCTCGCGTCAGCTCCTCTCGCATCTCCGGCGAGATCAGATCAGTGCGTCCGACCGTGCCGTAGAGCAGTGAACCACCGGTGAACACCGCCGGAGCCTCATCCTCGACCCGCACGACGTAGGAGAGGTGGTGTGGCGTGTGGCCCGGCGTGTGCACGACCTCGACCTCCATCGTCCCGACCGTGAAACGGTCGCCGTCACCGACGGCGTGGTGGTCGAACCGGAGCGGCTCGGCCTCGGCGTGCACGTAGGTGGCGCCGGTCATGCGCGCCAGGACGAGCCCACCACTCACGTAGTCGTTGTGGACGTGGGTCTCGGCCACGTGGGTGACGGTGGCCCCCGTCTTGGCGACCGCGTCGAGGACGCGGTCGACGTCGCGCTGGGGATCCAGAACCAGCGCCGACGCGCCGTCGTGGACGATGTAGCTGCGATCCCCGAGCGACGGGGTCTCCAGCGTGATCACGTGCATGGCGTCGAATCACCTTCGATGGACATGGTCGGGTACCCGCCGTCTTCGGTACGAGTACCCGACCGGACGGACGTTCAGACTCCTCAAACATACGGATGTCCGGTCATATTCCTCGACACGTCGCGGCTCGACGATGGCCCCAGGGTCGCAGCGGTGGGTTCCGGACGGCCAGGGCCGTTGGTCCCGACCGTCCCCGTTCGAGGAGGGACCATCGGCTCTACCCGAGCGAGCGTGAGCCGTGGTCCGCTGTGGCGCCATGGAGATGAACCTGAGCCTCGGCCGGATCGCCGGCATCCGTGTGGGCATCCATTGGAGCGTGCTCGTCATCTGGTGGCTGCTCACCTGGTCGTTGGCGACCACCCTCCTCCCCGACACCGTCGAGGCCGAGTCGACGGGCGCGTACTGGGTCGCCGCAGGCCTCACGGCGATCGGGCTTCTCGGTTGCCTGCTGGCGCACGAGCTGAGCCACGCCGTCATGGCCCGCCGCCATGGCGTCTCCACCGAATCCATCACGCTGTGGGCGCTCGGTGGGGTCGCCCAACTGAAGGAGGACTCGCCGTCACCCCGCAGCGAGCTCCTCATCGCCGGCGCCGGACCGGCGATGAGCTTCGCGCTCGCCGCCGGCGCGTTCGCCATCTCGCTCGGCCTCGGTCTGGTCGGTGCACCGGACCTCGTCCTGGCCGGGATCAGCTGGCTCGCGCTGGTGAACGTCGTGCTCGCAGTGTTCAACCTGCTCCCGGGGATCCCCCTCGACGGCGGGCGGATCCTGCATGCACTGCTGTGGTGGCGCAGCAAGGACCGTGTCGCGGCGACGCGCTCGGCGGCCCAGGCGGGACGCATCTTCGGCTACGTGCTCATCGGTCTCGGCGTGATCGAGATCACCAGCGGCTACTGGACCGGACTCTGGCTCGTGCTCATCGGCTGGTTCCTGCTCTCTGCCGCCACCGCGGAGCGCCAGTTCGGCACCCTGCGGCACACGCTCGGCGAGGCAACGGTCGCGGACGTGATGTCCCCCCACCCCGCCACCGCGCCCGACTGGGTCAGCACCGCCGACCTGCTCGATGACTACGTGCTGCGCTTCCGTCACTCCAGCTTCCCGCTGCGCGACCGAGAAGGACGTGTGACCGGGCTCGTCACCCTCGACGACGTCAGGCGCGTCGAGCCAGCCGAGCGAGCAACGACCGCGGTGTCCGACATCGCCACGCCCCTCGACCAGGTCACCACTGTGGAGGCCTCGCTGCCGATCGTCGAGCTCATGACCCGCCTCACCACCAGCGGCCGAGGCCAGCAGCGGCGGGCGCTCGTGGTCGACCACGACACCGTGCACGGCGAGCGCATCGTCGGCATCGTCACCCCGACCGACATCGCGCGCGCCGTCGAGATCGGCTCGCTCACCCACGCGTAGCGGGCACGGATGGTCCCGGCGGGCTACCGGCGGGCGACCGCGAGCAGGAGGCGGCGCTCGGCGGAGCCCACCGCAGCTCGGGTGCGGTCGACCGCGTCGGGATTGACCGAGATCGAGTCGATGCCACACCGCACGAGGTGCTCGGCGAATTCGGGGCGGTTGGACGGGGCCTGGCCGCACAACGACGAGGAGATGCCGGCCTCGTGGCAGGCGTCGATGATGCGGGTGATGGCGTCGAGCACCGCGGCGTCGGACTCGTCGAACAACTCGACGCAGGTCTCGGAGTCGCGGTCGACACCGAGCATGAGCTGGGTGAGGTCGTTGGAACCGATCGAGACGCCGTCGATGCCCATGGCGGCGTACTCGGGAATGCGATAGACGACGGACGGGACCTCGGCCATCACCCAGCGGCGGAGGCTCCGATGCTGACCGAGCGGGCTGGCGTCGACGGCGTCGAGGCAGGCCTCGAGCTCCCACGACGTGCGCACGAACGGGATCATCATGTGGAGGTTCGGTGTCTCCTCCCGGACACGAGCGAGCAGGTCGAGCTCGAGCGCGAACAGCTCCGGCTCCCGGATGTAGCGGTAGCAGCCCCGGTAGCCGATCATGGGGTTGGCCTCGTGGGGCTCGAACTCGTCGCCCCCCTCGAGCCCGCGGAACTCGTTCGTCCGGAAGTCGATGGTGCGGTAGACGACGGGACGGGGGGCGAACGCCCGGGTGATCCGCAACAGCGACTCGCTCATCTGCTCGATGAACTGCTCGCCACCGCCACGGGCCAGCAGCGTCCGGGGGTGAACGCCGCCCAGGGCCTCGGTCACGAGGAACTCGGCCCGCAAGAGGCCGACGCCGTCCACGGGCTGGGCGGCAACCCGTTCGGCGTTGTCGGCGATGGCGAGGTTGGCGTAGATGCGCGTCGCCAACGACTCCGGGACCGAGACCGCCTGCTGCGCCGGTTGGGCTGACTCGGGGATCGATGCGGCCAGACGTGGGCTCACGTCACCCTCGAAGATGGTCCCGTGGCCGCCGTCGACGGTCACGAGCTCGCCGTTGCGGAGCGTGGTGGTCGCGGTGCGGGCCCCCACCACACAAGGCACGCCGAGCTCGCGCGACACGATGGCGGCGTGGCAGGTCATGCCGCCGCCGTCGGTCACGACCGCACCGGCTCGACGGATGGTGGGCACCCAGTCGGGGTTGGTCATGGGCGCGACCAGGATCTCGCCCGCGTCGAGTTGGCGACCCTCATCCGGCGAGCGCAGGACCCGCACGGTGCCAGCCGCGACCCCGGACGAGGCGGCCAGGCCACGCAGGAGCGGATCGCCCTCCACCTCGCTCGACGGCGCCGACGAGCCCAGCGTCGTGATCGGCCGCGCTTGGAGCAAGTAGGGGATCCCGGCCTCGATCGCCCACTCGATGTCCTGGGGTTCGCCGTAGTGCGACTCGACGTCGAGAGCCATCCGTCCGAGATCGACGACCTCGTCGTCGGACAGCACTCGCGAGTCGGCACGGGGTGATTCGAGGTCGACACGTTCGACGGAACCGTCGGGCTGGGATACCAGCTCGTGTGTCTGGTGGCCGACCCGCACCTCGGCGATGCGTGGACCGTCCTTGGTCAACACGTAGGTGTCGGGCTCGACCTGTCCGGACACGACGACCTCGCCGAGGCCGAACGCGGCCTCGACCACCAGTTGGGAGCGGTCGCCCGTCGACGGGTTGGCCGTGAACATGACCCCGGCGCGCTCGGCTGGGATGAGCCGCTGGATCACGACGGCGATGGCCGGCTCGGCGTCCATGCCCTGGCTGGCCCGGTAGGCGATGACGCGCTCGCCGTACAGCGAGGCCCAGCAGTCCACGACGCGCTGGAGGAGCGCCTCCACACCGACGACGTCGGTGAACGTCTCGTGCATGCCGGCGAAGGATGTGCCCGCGGTGTCCTCGGCGGTGGCCGACGAACGAACGGCGACGGGAACGTCGTCGCCGAGCCGCCGGTAGGTCTCGATGATGCGGTCCCGGAGATGGTCGGGAACGCCCGCCTCACGGACCGTGGCCTGCAGGCGCGCCGCGTGTTCCGCCAGCCGATCCGCGTCGTCGACCTCGCGCGACGCGTCGGCGAACTCCCCGAGCAGGGCGTCACGCACGTGTCCGTCGGCCATCGCGGTCAAGTACTCCGACGCCGGGATCACGAACCCCTCGGGCACGGGGAGCCCGGCGCTGGTGAGCTCGCCCAGATTCGCGCCCTTGCCACCTGCCTCGGCCACGTCGGTGGCACGCAGATCCTCGAACCAGGTGATGGTCTCGGGCTTGTTGGCCATGACTTCCTCGTCTCTCGATGGCGGTCGGACCGTTCCCAGTGTCTCCCGTGCCGGTGCGAACGTGCAGGGTCGAAGGTCACCGACCGACCTTCGACCCTGTCGGCCAGCGTCCCCGCACCACCATGATGGGCGAGACCGCCGAATCAACCTGCTGGAGCGCCGATGGCCGACGAGCCCCGACCCCCGAAGTTCGCCGAGACCCACATCTCCTGGGTCCTGCTCAGCGAGGACCGAGCGTTCAAGGTGGCCAAACCGGTCGTCACCGACGTCCTCGACCAGGGCGACGTCGAGGGTCGACGGGCGTCGTGCGAGCGGGAGGTCAGGCTCAACGCCCGCCTGTCCCCCGACGTCTACCTCGGCGTCGGCAGCATCCAGCTCGACGGCGAGGACCTCGAGCCGGTCATCGTGATGCGCCGCATGCCCGAGGACCGGCGATTGTCCTCGCTCCTGGACAGTGCCGACATCGGGGAACAGATCCGTGCGGTCGCCCGGGCCGTCGCGTCGTTCCACGCGTCGACCGACGTCCTCGCCGGGGACGCGGCGGCCCACGTGGCCTCCGAGGACGCCCTCGTGGACCGGTGGCGCGAGGACATCACCGGCGTGCGCGACGTCGGTGGTCCGGCCGTGGTCGAGCACCTCGACCGGATCGAGCGCCTCGCGCTCGACTACCTCGCGGGCCGCGGTCGACTGCTGGCCGAGCGGATCGAGCAGGGCATGGTGCGGGACGGCCACGGCGACCTGCTCGCCGACGACGTCTTCTGCCTGGCCGACGGTCCCCGCATCCTCGATTGCCTCGCGTTCTCCGACGACCTGCGGTGTGGTGACGTGCTCGCCGACGTCGCCTTCCTCGTCATGGACCTCCAGCGCCTGGGTCACCCGGAGCTCGCCCGGGGGTTTCTCCGGGCGTACTGCGAGTTCAGCGACGAGCACCACCCCGGCTCGCTCGCCCACCTGTACGTGGCGCAGCGAGCGCTGGTCCGGGCGAAGGTCTCGGCGTTGCGTCACGCGCAGGAGGGCGACGTCGGCCAGGACGTGACCGACCTGCTCGACCTCGCGCTCGACCATCTCGAGCGGGCCACGGTCCAGGTCGCGCTCGTCGGTGGCCTGCCCGGCTCCGGCAAGTCGACGGTGGCTGGGCGTCTGGCGGACGAGTTCGGCTGGGTCGTGCTGTCCTCGGACGAGATCCGTCGCGATCTCGGACTGCGCTACGAGGACCTCCAGAGCGATGCGGCCTACGACCCCGAGACCGTGGCCAGGGTCTACGACGAGATGCGCCGTCGGGCCGACCAGGCCGTGCGTTGCGGCATGTCGGTGGCCCTCGACGCCACCTGGTCGAAGGCCACGGAGCGCGAGGCGGCGCGAGCCGTCGCCCGGGACGCCCACGCCACGCTCCTCGAGCTCCGGTGCACCGCACCGCCATCGGTCTGCCGCGACCGGGTCGAGCGCCGGACCAAGCGCTCCCACTCCGAGGCCACACCCCGGGTGGTCGACGTGCTCGCCGACCGGACCGATCCCTGGCCCGAGGCGGTCGAGGTCGACACCGACGACGTCGGCTCCGACGCCGTCTGGCAAGCCTCCGTGGTCACCTCGAGCGCACGGTGGTGGACCTCGCGGCCAGCGAGCTCCACCGCTACGGGACGATGACCGCCCGACCGGTCAGCGAGCCGGCCCGTAGGGACTCGTAGACCGTCGGTGCCTCGTCGAGATCGAAGGTCTCGACGTGGCTGCGTACCGCACCCGACTGCGCCAGGGAAAGCACCTCCATCAGCTCGGGCTGTGAGCCCCAGTACGTGGAGGCGACCGAGACCTCGTAGGCGATGGTGAAGAACCCGACGGGCACGCTGCCACCACCGATGCCCACGATCGTGAGCTGACCCAGCGGACGGGCGATGGCCGCGCCCAGAGCCAGGGTCTCGTCGGCGCCCACGATGTCGAGCACCACGTCGGCGCCCTGCCCCTTCGTGAGCTCGAGGATCTCGGCCGCCGCGTCCGGGCCGGGTTCGACGCCGTGCTCGGCGCCGATGTCGAGGGCCAACTGGCGGGCCTCGGATCGCTGGTCGACCGCGATCACCGTGGCACCGCTCAGGTGCTCGAGGAACTGCACGGCCATGTGGCCCAGACCGCCGACGCCGATCACGACGGCATGGCTGCCCGGGACCAGCAGCGGCAGTGCACGCTTGACCGCGTGGTAGCTGGTGAGGCCGGCGTCGGTGAGCGGCGCGGCCTGCGCGGGGTCGAGGTCGCCGATGGGGACGAGCAGCCGGGCGTCGGGCACCAGCATGTGCGGGGCCATCCCGCCGTCGAGGCCGAGGCCACCACCGGCGGCGCCGACCTCGGCCTGGCGCTCGCAGTAGTTCTCCATCCCCAGCCGGCAGCGGCGACAACGGCCACAACCCCACGGCCCGTAGACCGCGACCGGGTCACCCGGCGACCAGGCGGTGACTCCCGCGCCGACGCGATCGACCCACCCCGCGTTCTCGTGGCCCAGGGTGAACGGCGGCCCCCACGGCAGGATCCCCGGCTCGAAGTCGTGCATCAGGTGCAGGTCGGAGTGGCACACCCCGGCACCCCCAACCTTGATGACGACCTCACCCGGGCCGGGGTCGGGGTCGGGCACATCGCCGAACTCGCCGTCGTGCTTCCATTCCGGCAGGCGGAATGCTCGCATGGCATTGCTCCCTTCGAATCGCTCCGGATCGGCGCATCAGCGCCCGACCGCGTCAGCGGGTGGCGGGCACGCTCGGGTCGCGCTGGCCGAAAATGGTCTCGGCGGTCACCGGCCGGGCGATATCGCCGAGCTGCGCGCTGAGGTTGATCAACAGATCGTCGATCGTCAAGACCCCGACCACGTCGCCGTCGGAGGTCACCACGAGTCGCCGGATCGGGTGCTCGCGGAACTGCGCGTACGCGGCGTGGAGATCGGCGTCGGCATCGAGGGTCACGGCCGGCGACGACATCACCCCGTCGATCCGAGCATCTGGCGCCAGCGACTTGGCCATCGCCCGGCGGACCAGGTCTCGGTCGGTGACCACACCGACGACCGCCTCGTGGTCGAGGACCACGAGAGAACCCACACCGGCCTCCTCCATGAGCACCGCCGCCCGGTGGACGGTCTCGTCACCCTCGATGGTCACGCCGTTGCGACGCAGCCCGTCACGTACTCGCATGGTTCTCGTCTCCTCGTTCGACGGCCGTCGCTTCATCAGACGACCAAGGATGCGCCCATCGTCGACGACGACACGCCGGCGGCGCTAGGGCCCAAGGTCCATTTGCCGGGCCCGACCACATCGGGGCCCTTCGGCCCTTCCGGATCCGGCGCCGACGGGGCATCGTGATACCGACGGACTGCGAGAAGGAGCGAACGATGCGAGTACGAGATGTGATGACCACGCCAGTGGTGACGGTGGAACCGAGCACGCCGTTCCCGACGCTCGTCGGCCTCATGGTCGAACACGACATCAGCGGGCTACCAGTGCTCGACGAGACCGGCGCGGTGCTCGGGATCGTCACCGAGGCCGACCTGGTGAGCAAGGAGGCCCACGGTGGCCGCCAGCGCAGCGTCGTCGAGTTCCTCGGTGATCTCGTGGCCGGCGGTGAGTCCCGCTGGGTCAACCGGGCCCGCGGCCGGGACGCCGAGACCCTGATGACCCGCCAACTCGTGACCATCCGTGAACGGGAGGACATCCGCGCCGCCGCACGGCAGATGCTGGACAGGGGCGTGAAGCGGCTCCCGGTCCTCGACGACGACCAGGTCCTGGTCGGCATCCTCACGCGCACCGACCTGCTCCGGTCCCTGCATCGCGACGACGGGGAGATCGACGCGGCCGTGCGGGCCGCGCTCGACGACCCGCTCACCAGCCCGACCGGCACCGACCTCCGTGTCGAGGCCCGGGACGGCGTCGTCACACTGTCGGGCACGGTCGAGTTCCCCCACGACCTCCCGACCGTCGAAGCCGTCGTGTGGTCGATCCCGGGCGTGGTCGCGGTCGACAATCACGCGACCTCCCGGTACGAGGAGCCCCGATCCTCCGATCTGGCGCCATGAGAACCTGACATCCTGGCTGGGCATGGGTGACGAAGACATCCCTCCGCCACACGCCGGTCGTCCGGTCACCGTGCCAGCGAGGCTCGACCGCGCCGCGGCGTGGAGCTGGCGTCTGCTGGTGATCGGCGCGGCCGTGGTCGCCCTCGGCGTCGTCGCGTCCCGACTGCGTCTGGTCCTGCTCCCCGTGGGCGTCGCGCTCCTGCTGTCCACCGCCCTCGTCCATCCGGCCCACTGGCTCACCCGTCGGGGATTGCGTCCGCTGCTCGCCACGTGGATCACGATGCTGGGGTTCCTCGGCGCCGTGGTCGGCATCGGCGTCGCCATCGTCCCCCCACTCGTCGACGAGTTCGGCGACCTCGGACCCACACTGGAAGACGCCGCCGACGAGGTCGAGGGGTGGCTGATCGACGGTCCGCTCGGCGTCGATCAGGCCACCATCGAAGACGCCCGGGATCGCGTGCAGGAGACCACGACGAACGCGTTCAGCTCGAACGGAGCACTGGTCGACAGCGCCGTGATCGCCGGCGAGGTCGTGGCCGGCATCGTCCTCACGCTGGTGGTCGCGTTCTTTCTCGTGAAGGACGGCGACCGGTTCCAGCGCTGGGCCATCGGATGGGTGCCGGAACAGCATCGTGACCGTGTGCGTCAGGTCAGTGTGGCCGCGTGGTCGACGCTCGGGCGGTATCTGATCGGCGCCGCATCGCTCGGCTTCGTCGAAGCCGTCATCATCGGCGTCACCCTGACGCTCACCGGCAGCTCGGTCGTGCTCCCGGTCGCGGCGCTCACCTTCGTGGGTGCGTTCTTCCCGTTCGTCGGCGCGGTCGTCGCTGGCGTGATCGCCGTCCTCGTCTCGCTGGTGTCGAGTGGCCCGGAGGCGGCACTCGTGGTCGCAGTCGTTGCCGTGCTCGTGCAGCAGTTCGACAACGATCTCCTCGCCCCCGTCATCTACGGCCGGGCGTTGAAGATCCACCCGCTGGTCGTCATCCTCGCGGTGACCACCGGCGCGGCCATCGGTGGGTTCCTCGGCGCGTTCCTGGCGGTCCCGCTCGCGGCCGTGCTGGTCAACGCCACGATCGCCGCCCGGGATGATCCTGGCGAGGTGACCGAGCCGTCCGAGCCAGATGAGCCGAGCGACGCCACCGGACCCACCGGCGCGGCGGGTCCGGCCTGATGCCGGCCGGCTCGAACCCGAGCGGGGGCGTCCTGTCGGCGGTCGCCGACGCCGCCCGCCGGCCGCGTCCGGTCTGGCGGTCCCGCCGCGCGTACGTCCTGGCGACCATCGCCGGGATCGTCGGGCTCGGGAACCTCTGGAGGTTTCCCTACATGGCCGGCCGGCACGGCGGCGGCGACTTCCTGGTCGCGTACATCGTCTCGGTGCTCGTGATCGCCGTCCCGCTGGCGTCGCTCGAGAGCGCCGCCGGCAGCCTCACGAGGCGATCACCCGTGGGGGCCTACCGGCGCGCTGCCTCCCGGGCGGGGACCGCCATCGGCTGGTCGGTGATCGGGCTCACCGCGGCGATTCTCAGCTACTACCTCGTGATCACCGGCTGGACCCTCGGGTACTTCCTCGACTCGCTCCGGGGCGATCCCCGCCTGTTCGTCGACTTCGTCGCCGGTATGGGATCGCTGTGGCTGTTCCTCGCCGTCGGCGCCCTGGTGTTCGTCGTTCTCGTGCGCGGCGTCGCCATCATCGAGAAGGCGAGCCTGTTCCTCGTGCCCGTCCTGGTGGTGATGGTGGTGGGCCTGGCGGTGTTCGCCCAGACCCTGGACGGCGCGGCGGAGAGCCGATCGTTCCTGCTCAGCCCCACCGCCGACGGGCTGTTCGACACCGCGACGTGGCGGGCGGCCGCAGGGCAGGCGTTCTACTCGGTGGGGGTCGGCCAGGGCTTCCTCATCGCCTACGGCAGCTATGTGCCGGCAGGCGCCAATCTGATCCGGTCGACCACCGTCGTGGCGCTGACGAACGCGCTCGTGTCGATCGTCTCGGCGGCCATGGTGTTCGGCGTCGTGTTCGCGTTCGACATCTCGCCGACCGCGGGCGCCGAGCTGTCGTTCACCGCCTTTCCCCGGGTGTTCGGGGAGATCGCCGGCGGTGACGCCTTGGCCGTCGGGTTCTTCGCGCTCCTCTTCGTCGCCGGATTCACGTCGTGCTTGGGCATGGCCGTCGTCGTCATGTCAGCCGTGCGAGACGAAACACGTATGCGGACATCGCGGAGCGCCGCGCTCACGGTCGGTACCGTCGTCGCCGCGGGCATCCCTTCGGCGCTGAGCTTCACCGACGTCGGCTTCGACATCGGTGGGCAGCCGTTCCTCGATCGCGTCGACCAGTTCACGGGATCGGGTGTCGTGGTCGTGCTCGGCCTCGTCGGGACGGCGGTGCTGGCTCGGGGTCTGCCCCGCCGGGCGCTGGCGGCCGCGTTCAGCGCTGACACGATCCGGGTGGGGCGCTGGTCGATCGGCCCGCGGACGCTGATCCGGTGGGCCACCGTCTTGCCCCTGGTGGCCGCGATGGCGTACGGATTGGGGCGTGCCTTCTGACAAAGCAACCCGTGTCCTGAAACCGCTCGCCCGGCTCGTTCGCGGCCGGGGACGGATGGTCGGCGCGGCGGTGGCCGCCACCGCCGCGGCCACCGCAATCGCGGTGACCCAGCGACGACGCCACGACACACTCGTGCTGCCCGATCCCGGGCCGATGGCGGCCGAGACCGCGATCTCGGTCCACAACGCGGCCAAGAGCTCGGTCATCGCCATGATCCGCGAGGCCGACGCGCCCGATCGGAACCTCGTGGACGGCGCCATCCGCGATGCCGTCATCGAGTCGTCCGGCTCGGGCGCCGACGTGCTCGCCGCGGCGATCGGCGCGGTCGAAGGGTCGTTCGAGATCGCCCACCTCGTCGGGGAGAAGCCCCACGAGCTCGTCCCGAGCTCGGCTGCCGCGGCCGTCGACGCCGCGGCCCTGCAGGGCCCGACCGCGGCCAACCGCGTCCGCGACGTGCTGGGAGACCACCTGGCCGACTGACCGACGCGGAAAGGGACCTTCGCCCGTTCCCCGCGCCGACCGGAAGCGGTTGGATGACGGCCACGACCGACAGAGAGGCAGCCATGGACCTGATCCGGCCCGGTCCCCGGGATGCGAGCCGAGCGACTCAGGGCCCGAACACCTGCCCCGACTGCGGGCAGCGGTGCGAGTCGAGGTGATCCAGGAGGGATCCCAGACTGGCCTCGGCCATGCAGACCACGCTGTCGGCTGCGCCGTAGTACAGGTGCAGGGTGTCGCCGTCGTCGCGCAGGATCCATCCGCACGGGAAGACCACGTCGGGGACGTCGCCTGAACGCTCGTAGGTCTCCTGGGGCCCGAAGACCCACTCATTGCCCCGGGCGAGCACCGTCGTCGGGTCATCCCGGTCGAGCAACGCGAGACCCAGGCGGTACAGCGATCCGGACGCGGTGACCCGCACCCCGTGAAAGCAGATGAGCCAGCCCCGGTCGGTGAGCAGCGGCGGGGGCCCGAGGCCGATCTTGTTCGCGTCCCAGTACCCGCCACGGCGGGCGGGGAGCAGGACCTGGGCATCGCCGAAGTGCCGCAGATCGGGACTGAACGACAGCCAGATGTGCGCGCCGAGGCCCGCCATCGCCGGGGCAGGCCGATGGATCAGGGCCCATCGGTCGTCGAACTGCACCGGGAACAGCGCGGCATCCTTGTCCTCCGGCGGCAGGAGCACGCCGTCGCGCTCGAAGGTGACGAAGTCGCGCGTTCGGGCGAGACAGATCACCGGGCCAGCCTCGGAGTACCCGGTGTAGGTGATGAGATAGTCGTCACCGACCTGGGTGATTCGTGGGTCCTCGATGCCCCAACGCTCGGCGAAGGAGTCGGTGCGCGGCTCGAGCCAACGAGAACGGTCGAGCTGCCAACCGGTCACCCCGTTCTCGCTCGTGGCAACCGCCAGTGCTGACAGCCCGGTCCGCGACTCGACGCGGACGAGCAGGAGCGTCTCGCCCTCGAACTCGACGGCTCCTGGGTTGAAGACGACGTTCACCATGTTCGGGAACTGGTGCGCGGTGAGGACCGGGTTGTGCGTCGATCGGGTGAAGAGTTCGCGGGGGTCCGCGCTGTGGCTCATGCTCTCGCTCCATCATTGAGGTCAAGAATCGCTGTCGAATGCCGATATCGCGACCAGCGGTGGTCCGGGAACGCCACGGGAGAGCACGAGTGCGAAGGACAACGGGGTTCGATGGGGAGCGCTTGGTGCGGCGGGTCCGCCACCGGCCGATCGTGCCGGCCGAATCGGTGCGCGGGTACGGGCCGGTCTTCAATGCCGGTCTGCTGCACCACGACGGGCGTTACCACCTGTTCGCCCGTGCCGTCCGCGACGGCTACCGACCGGGCCGCGCGGGCGGACCGCGATTCGTCGACTACGTGTCCGACATCGTCGTCTTCACCTCTGACGACGGTCAGCACTACGAGTTCGCCTACGTCCTCGCCCGCGCCGGCGACCACGACGTGGACTGCTTCGAGGATCCGCGGATCCAGCGAGTGTCCGACGCCGGAGGCGAGCGGTTGCTGATGACCTACACGAACCTGCCCGCACCCGAGCGGGAGTCGCCGTGGCGCATCGGCGCCCACCACCTCGTGTGGGACGGCAACCGGTTCCATCTCGAGCCCGACGGTGGCCACCTGCTCGGGCCCGACGGGATCCCGAACAAGGACGCGGTCGTCTTCACGCTCGCGGACGGGCGGGTCGCCCTCATCCACCGGATCCACCCCGACATGCAGCTCGCAGTGTTCGACGACCTCGATCACCTCATCGGGGCCGACGAGCACTACTGGCGAACGCATCTCGACGCCCTCGACGAGCACACGCTCATCGAGGCCGGCGCGCGCTCGCTCGGCATCGGTGCCGGCGCACCACCGGTGCGGACCGATGACGGGTTCCTGCTGTTCTTCCACGAACGACGAGCCGACGGGGTGTACACGATGAACGTCGCGCTGCTCGACGAGATCACCGGGCGCGTCACCAGCATGTTGCACGAGCCCGTCCTCGTACCCGAGCTTCATTGGGAACGCGTCGGCGACGTCGACGACGTCGTGTTCGTCCAGGGCGCCCACCTCGACGGCGACCGAGTCTACCTCACCTACGGCGCTGCCGATCGGTGCGTGGGCGCGGCCACGGCGTCGGTGCGGCAACTGCTCGCCGCGCT
Source organism: Acidimicrobiales bacterium (assembly GCA_034522155.1). Classification (GTDB taxonomy): domain Bacteria; phylum Actinomycetota; class Acidimicrobiia; order Acidimicrobiales; family Salinilacustritrichaceae; genus Salinilacustrithrix. The sequence goes on from JAXHLP010000010.1 coordinate 74,113, forward strand.
GGCCGAACCTGAGCACATGGTGGCCTGACCGCCCACGCTGGGACGCCCTGGTCACGCAACGATCCGAGCGCGGGCCACCGAGCCGAGCACCGCCCGATACGCGTCGCCCACGGACGGCCACAGCAATGGTTGCGCCGCCTCGAACGCGGCGCTCGACAGCCGTCGCGCGGTGCCCGGATCGAGGAGCACCTGCTCGAGGGCATCGGCCATCGCCTCGTCGTCCTCGTGGCCGACGAGCAGGCCGGAGCCGCCCCCGAGCGCCTCGACCGCGTGCGGGAAGCGGGTCGAGACCAGCGGCTTCGCGGAGGCCAAGGCGTCGACCAGCACACCCGAGGTGACCTGGTCCCGGGAATCGTACGGCAGGAGGACCGCATCCACGCCGCGGACGAGATCCCGGAGCGAGTCCCAGTCGCGATAGGCATCATCGAACTGCACCCGGTCCGCGACGCCCAGATCGGCGGCCAGCTCGATCAGACCGTCCCGGTAGCGGTCCCCGTCGCGTTCCCGCACCTTCGGATGCGTCGCGCCGGCCACGACGTAGGTGACGTCGAGACCGCGATCGGCGAGGTGGGCAACCGCGCGGATCCCGTGTTCGATGCCCTTGCCCCGCCCGAGGAGCCCCCAGGTGAGAACGGTCGGACTGGCCGACGTCCGACGGACCTGGCCCGCCACGTTCGCGGTGGCGCCGTGCGGGATGACCGACACCCGGCTCGCCGGAAGGCGGTGGACACACACGAGACGATCACGGGCCGCCTCGGTGAGGACCACGAGTTGATCGGAACGGTCGGCGAGCGTGTCGATGATGCGTCGCTGGTTCGAGCTCGGATCGGTGAGGGCGGTGTGCAGGACCGTGATCAGCGGCGACCGGAGGCCGTCGACCAGATCGAGCGCCGACTCGCCATCGGGACCACCGAACAGGCCGAACTCGTGTTGGAGCACGACGGCGTCGTAGCCGGCGAGCACGTCGAGGGTCGGCCGGAGCGCGTCGGCGTCACGGGAGTTCCAGTTGGCCGCGACCTCGCGTTGCAAGGCGATGCCGTCCTCGTCGACGACGCGAACCACCTCGGCCCGCCAACCGGCCGCCGGCTGATCGATGCAGCGACGGACGTTCTCGGTGAACGTCGCCAACCCGCACCGCGTCGGGGGGTGCGTTCCGACCACCGCGACCGCGCGGCCCGGGAGCACGGGCGGTACGGCCGGATGAGCGGTTCCGGGAAGCAGGGGTTGGAGCGTGGTCGCCATCTCGGCGCGTCTCCCGACGGTGGAGGCCGTGGTGGGCACTGTCTGCTGATGGAACCGCGACACCCAGGTGTGCGTGTAGGGCCGAAGGTCCCGGGGAACCGCCGGCTGGCGGACTCGATCCGTCCGCGGTCAGGCTGCGATCTCGGCATACCGGACCAGCGAACCGACGAACGCCAACGTCGACTCGGCACCCTGGTTGCGGTTCACGCCATCAGGCTCCAAGCCGTCGTGGCCGCCATGGGTCCCGGGGTCGAAGACCGGGACGCCCACGTCGTTCGCGCCGAAGAACCAGTCCACACCCCGGCGGGCACGCTCGAGCCAACGGCGGTGCTGCGTCAACTCGAAGGCGCGGGCGCAGGCATCCACCATGGTCCAGGCCTCGATCGGCTGCTGATCGAACATCGGACCGCCCGTATCGTCCGGACCCCGACCAGAGACCGGCGTGAAGCTGAACCAACCGTGTTGGGTCTCGACACCCACCAGCCACTCGAGGACGGCGAGCGCCTGCTCCATGGCCGCCTCGTCGCCGAAGAAACCTGCGGCGGCGAGCTGGGCCTCGGGGAGCAGGGCATTGCCGTAGGTGAGCTCCGGCTCGGGCCAGCGCCACCAGCCGGTTCGGGGCGTGCCATCGAGCAGACCGAGCGCGGCCTCGACCAGAGGACGCGCGTCGCCGAGCTCGGGTTCGGCTTCGAGCACCTCGACGGCACCGATCGCGGCGTGGGCGGTCGCCCGCAAGTGGGGGGACCGGAAACCGGTGCATCGCTCGAACAGGACGCGTGCTCGGTCGCGCACCGCCGACCACGGGGCCAGCGCGACGGCGGTGCCGAGCCCGTGGATCGCTCGGCCGGTGGCATCGTCGCTGGCCGGGTCGTCGGTCCAACGTCCAGCTGCGTCGCAGCGCAGCCGGAAGCGGCCGTCCGGGTCCGATGCCCGCTCCAGGAAGTCGAGGGCGACCCGGGCCAACGCCTCGGCGTCGGGGTCGAGGGGGTACCGGGACACGATGCCGAGCAGCCGACCGGCGTCGTCTGCGCATGCGCCGTGACCGACTCGTGGCTCGGCGAGACAGGCGTGCTCGACGATCCCGAAGGGACCGGCCAGCCGGGTCAGGTGCCGGAGCGTCGGCTGGAACGATGCAAGGCCACTCGTCCCGCGGCCCCTCGCTCGAGCGTGTTCCGTCAACGTCGGCATCGCTGCTTGGCCCCGATCGGAGATCATCTTCGTTGCGCTCGTTTCATTGAAGGACCGACGCTGTGGTCGTCCTAGGGCCGAAGGTCACTCCGGCGGTGTCGAACCGAGGACTCTGGCGTCGCCAGCGCGCCATGGGCGACGCTGCATGGCGTGGAGACCCGGACCGACCCGCTGGTGAGCGCTCCCTGGCTGCGGACCGTACCCGAGGTGGCGGCGTCGTTCGGCGGTGACGCCGAGCGCGGACTGACCGAGCACGACGCGGCCCGACGCCTGACGGAGCACGGGCCGAACACCCTCGAGACCACGGCCCGGCGCGGGCCCGCCCAGGTGCTGGCCCGTCAATTCACCAACACCATGATCCTGATCCTGGCTGCGGTGGGTGTGGTCACCTTCGTGGTCGGCGACCACGTCGACACCGTCGTCATCGCCGTGATCGTGATGCTCAACGCGATCATCGGCTTCGTCCAGGAGTACCGGGCCGAACGGGCGATGGACGAGCTCGGCCAGCTCACCGCGGCCACGGCCCGGGTCGTACGGGACGGGACGGTGGTCGAGGTACCGGCGGCGTCCCTGGTCCCCGGCGATCTGGTGCGCCTCGCCGCCGGCGACGTGGTTCCCGCCGACCTCCGCCTCGTCGAGACCGCGGGCCTGCAGATCGCGGAGGCCGCGCTCACGGGCGAGGCCGAATCCGTCGCGAAGCACACCGCCCCGATCGCCGAGGACACCGGGTTCGTGGGTGATCGCCGCAACATGGCCTTCAAGGGCACCGCGGCGGCCGATGGACGCGGCCACGGCATCGTCGTCGCCACCGGCATGGCGACCGAGCTCGGGCGCATCGCCACACTGCTGTCCGAGGATCGTGGCCAGACCCCGCTCCAGCGGCGACTGGCCGTCCTCGGTCGACGGCTGGCCGCGATCGCCGCGCTCCTGTGTGCCGTCGTGTTCGTGTCCGGCGTCCTGCGCGGCGAAGGCGTGGGCGACATGTTGGTCGCAGCCATCAGCCTGGCGGTCGCCGCCATTCCCGAAGGGCTCCCAGCGGTGGTCACCGTCGCCCTGGGTCTCGGGGCGAGACGGATGGCCCGGCGCCGGGCGCTGGTCCGCCGACTGCCTGCGGTCGAGACGCTGGGAGCGGTCGGCGTCATCTGCACCGACAAGACGGGGACGTTGACCCAGAACCAGATGGCGGTCGAGCGCGTCTGGACCCCCGACGGGGAGTACGACGTGAACGGGCGCGGCTACGAGCCGACCGCGACCATCACCGGTCGCACCGGCGCTCCGGGCGAGGACCTGTCCGGGCTCGCGCTCGTGGCCGCGGCGTGCAACGACGCGGTCCTGCACGAGCCGTCTGACGGTCCCGATTGGACCGTGACCGGCGACCCGACCGAGGGCGCCCTCCTCGCGCTCGCGCGCCGAGCCGATGTCGGCGATCCGCCACCGCGGGTCGCCGAGCTCCCCTTCGAAGCCGACCGCAAGCGCATGACCACCGCGCACGCCGTCGATGGCAGCTACTGGGTCGCCACCAAGGGCGCGCTCGAGGCACTCGTACCGTTGCTGCATCCGGACGAATCCGAGGACGCAGCGACCGTGGCGGCCGACCAGCTCGCCGCCGAGGGCTACCGGGTGCTCGGCCTCGCCGACCGGCAGACGGATGAGCTGCCGGCCGACCCCGCCGACATGGAACGGGACCTCCGCCTCCTCGGCGTCGTCGGTATCGCCGATCCACCCCGGCCCGAGGCGCGCGATTCGGTCGACGCCTGTCGCGACGCGGGTGTGACCACGGTGATGATCACCGGCGACCACCCCCGGACCGCCCGCGCCATCGCCCGTCGCCTCGACATCATCGACGACGGGGACGACGACGAGGACGTGGTGCTGACCGGGGCCGAGGTCGCCGACCTCGACGACGACGAGCTGACCGAGCGCGTCGCAGCAGTTCGGGTGTTCGCCCGGACCGCGCCGGCACAGAAGCTGCGGATCGTGGACGCCTGGCGGCGACGAGACGTCGTCGTGGCGATGACCGGCGACGGCGTGAACGACGCCCCCGCGCTGCAACGAGCCGACATCGGCGTGGCCATGGGCATCAACGGCACGGACGTGAGCCGCGAGGCCGCGGACATGGTGCTGGCCGACGACAACTTCGCCACGATCGTGGACGCGATCGGCGAGGGCCGACGGATCTACGACAACCTCCGTCGCTTCGTCCTGTACCTCCTGTCGACCAACTCGGCCGAGGTCCTGGTGGTGCTGATCGGGCCGTTCCTCGGGCTCCCCCTGCCCCTGACCGCCACCCAGATCCTGTACATCAACCTGGTGACCGACGGGGTCCCCGCGGTTGCGCTCGGCCTCGAGCCGGCCGAGCCCGACGTGATGAAGCGCCCTCCCCGCCCCAGCACCGCCTCGATCCTGGGACAGGGGCTCTGGAAGCGCTGCCTCGTGGTCGGCTCGCTGATGGCGACGGCCGTGCTGGCGCTCCAGGTCGGCGCCGACCACCAGGGGCTGCCGTGGCAGACCATGGGGTTCATGACCCTCGCCATCCTCCAGCTCGGCCACGCGATCGCGGTGCGGTCCGGCACCCATCCCCTGCGGGCGCTGTTGCGGATCAACCCGCTGCTCGGTCTCGCCGTGCTCGCCAGTCTGGCTGCACAACTGGCCGTGGTGTACGTGCCCGTCTTCCAGGACGCGTTCGCCACCGAGCCGCTCACGCCGGGCGAGCTGGGGATCGTGGGCGCGATCTGCGGTGTGGGATTCGCGGTCGGCGAGCTCGACCGGGCACGCCGGGCCCGATCCCCTCGACCGGCAGACTGACCGACACGACGAGCAGGATGGTGAGCCATGAGTGCATCGACCGTGGTCCGGCCGGCCCCCATCGATCGAGTGGACAGATGACGACCGCGCCTGCGCACTGGACCTGCGATGTCGTCGCGGCCGATGGAGGAATCGTGCACCTCCGACCCGTCGCGTCGATCGACGCGGCGGCGCTGATGGAGCTCCATGCCGGGCTCTCCGCCGACAGCCAGTATCTGCGCTACTTCCGGGCCAAGCCCCGACTACCGGTGGAATCCGCCGAGGAGCTGGCCGGCGTGGATCACGTGGACGAGGTGGTGTTGCTGGCCGAGGTCCAGGGTCACGTCGTGGGAATGGCGAACTACGTCCGGGGCGCTCGACTCGACGAGGCCGAGGTCGCGTTCGTCGTCGCCGACGAGTACCACGGTCGAGGCATCGGCACGCTCCTGCTCGAGCACCTGGCTGCGGCGGCGCGGGAGCGAGGCATCACCCGGTTCGTGGCCGACACCTTGGCCCACAACCAGCGGATGCGTCACGTGTTCCGCTCGGCCGGCTTCGCCGAACGCGCCGAGTTCGACGGCGAGGTGGTGCACGTCGAGCTCCACATCGAGCCGACGGAGCAGTCGCGTGCCAGCGTCGAGGCGCGGGAGCACCGGTCCGAGGCGGCATCGATCCGAACGATCCTCTCGCCCCGTTCGGTGGCGGTCATCGGTGCCAGCCGGAACCCCACCTCGGTCGGTCACCAGGTACTGGTCAACCTGCTCGCGGGCGGCTTCGACGGGACGGTGCATCCCGTGCATCCGGAGGCGGTCCACGTGGCCAGCGTGAAGGCCTACCCGACCGTGGTCGACGTCCCCGACGATGTGGACCTGGCGGTGGTGGCCGTCCCCGCGCCCGCGGTGACCCAGGTCGTCGAGCAGTGCGCGGCCAAGGGCGTGAACGGCCTGGTCGTGCTCACCGCCGGCTTCGGCGAGCTCGGAGCGGACGGCAGCGACGCGCAGGCGGCGCTGCGCCGCCTCGTGCGCCACCACGGGATGCGCCTGGTCGGCCCCAACTGCATCGGTCTCGCCAACACCGCGGTCGGGCTCAACGCCACCTTCGTCGGGCAGCCGCCACGCGCCGGACGCTGTGCCGTGGTCACCCAGTCCGGCGCGATCGGCATCGAGCTCCTCGACGACACCGCACGCCGCGACCTCGGGATCTCGTCGTTCGTCTCGGTGGGCAACAAGGCCGACGTGAGCGGCAACGACCTCCTCCAGTACTGGGAGGACGACCCGGACACCGACGTGATCCTGCTCTACCTGGAGTCGTTCGGGAACCCCCGCAAGTTCGCCCGCATCGCCCGGCGGGTCGCACGGCGCAAGCCGATCATCGCGGTCAAGAGCGGCCGGACCACGGCCGGGAGCCGGGCAGCATCCTCCCACACGGCCGCCCTGGCCAGCCCGGATGCAGCCGTGGACGCCCTGTTCTCCCAGACGGGCGTGATCCGAACGGACACGGTCGACGAGATGCTCGACGTCGCCGCGCTCCTCAGCTCCCAACCCATCCCGCAGGGTCGCTCGGTGGCCATCGTCGGGAACTCGGGTGGCCCGGGCATCCTCGCTGCGGACGCGTGCAGCGCCGCCGACCGCGAGGTCGCGGAGCTGACCGAGGACACCCAGGCCCGCCTGCGCGCGTTCGTGGACCCGAACGCATCGGTCTCGAACCCGGTCGACCTCGTTGCATCGGCCGATGTCGCGACCTACGAGCGGGCGCTCCGAGTCCTCCTCGACGATGCCGGTGTCGACACCATCCTCGTGGTCTGCACCCCGACATTCGCCGTCCGCCCACGTGCCGTCGCCGAGCTGATCCCCGGACTCGACGCCGGCGACACCACCGTCGTCGCGTGCTTCATCGCCTGGTCCGAGCGTCCCGCGCTCGCCGGGACCGAGCCGGGCCGCGCCGTCCCCACCTTCGCCTCGCCGGAACCGGCGGCACGAGCGCTGGGGCGCGCGGCCGTCCACGGCGAGTGGCGCCGGCGATCGCCGGGCGTGCTCCCGGTGCTCGAGGGGTTCGACGCAGACCAGGCGAGCGACATCGTCGCCCATGCGCTCGCCGATCGTGGCGAAGGCGGGTGGCTCGACCCGGCGACGACCCACGAGCTGCTCGCCGCCGCCGGCGTCGGGTTGGTCCGGTCCACACCGGTCGAGGGCCCGGACCACGCCGCGACGGCGGCGATCGAGCTCGGCTTCCCCGTGGTCCTCAAGGCCGCCGGCCCCGACCTGGTGCACAAGAGCGACGTCGGCGGGGTACGCCTGGCACTCGGGTCAGCGGCCGAGGTGCGATCCGCCTACGACGAGATGACACGCCGGATCGGGGCGGCGATGACCGGCGCCGTCGTGCAGCCGATGGTCCCCGAGGGCGTCGAGACCATCATCGGCGTCGTCCAGGACGACCTCTTCGGTCCGCTGGTGCTGTTCGGCCTCGGCGGCGTCGCCACCGAGCTCCTCGGTGATCGGGCGCTGCGAATCCTGCCGCTGACCGACCTGGATGCACGTGCCATGGTCACCTCGCTGCGCTCCTCGCCCCTGCTCTTCGGCTACCGGGGCGCATCTCCCGTCGCCACCGATGCGCTGGAGGACACGCTCCAACGCGTCGCCCGGCTGGCCGCGACGGTCCCGGAGGTGGCCGAGCTCGACCTCAACCCGGTCATCGCGAGCGAACGGGGCGTCACGGCGGTCGATGCACGCGTGCGGCTCCGGCCCGCTCGGCCGGGCACGGACCCAGATCGCCGGCACATGTCGTGACGCGGCGACGGCTGGTCAACCGGCGGGAGCCTCGTCCCCGGGCGGCGCGACATCGAGATCCGGCTCGGTTGGGCCCTGATCGAGACGGAACGGCGGGTACTCGTCGGTCATGAGCAGGGCCCGCCGAGCGGAACAGGGCCGAAGGTCCATTCACCGCAGTCGCGGAGGACACGGAGAGCACAGAGGCCACGGCATCGAGGACGAACGCCGAGTCTTCCCTGGCACGAGCCACCGGTGGTGGAGTTCGATGGGGCCATGACCCCGACGGATGACACGCCCGACATCTCACTCGTGCTCGTGGGCGTCGACGGTTCCGACAACAGCCGGCGCGCCCTCTCCTGGGCGGCGAACCTGGCAGCCCGCGTGGACGCCGAGGTGCTCGCGATCCACGCGCTCGGCCTGCTCGACCAGCTCACCCACGACGGAGTCATCGAGGACTTCGAGACGCGCTGGTGCGCGGCGCTCGACGAGATCGGGGTGCGGAACCGCCGCGAGCTGGTCGACGGCCCACCGTCGATGACGCTGCTGCGCACGGCCGACCAGGAGCCGGTCGATTTGATCGTGGTGGGCAGCCGGGGCGTCGGGGGCTTCCCCGAGCTCCAGCTCGGCAGCACCAGCCTCCAGGTCATCCAGCACGCCCCCGTGCCGGTGACCGTCGTCCCCCCTCGCTGAGCGCTACTCCCCGAGCCGGGACCGGGACACGAGCACGGAGCAACCGGCGAGCTGCGCCACGGCGTTGGCCGTCGAGCCGAGGGTGAGCCGGCGGATCGTGGTCAACCCGTGGGTGCCGAGCACGATCAGGTCCGGGTCCGATGTCCGGGCCTCGGCCAGGATCTCGCGATGCGGCTTGCGGCCACGGTGCACCGACCCGGACACCGATGCCACGTGACCGTCGAGCACCTGGGTGACCGCGTCGATCGCGGCATCGGTGTCGGTACGCCCGTCGTCGACCGCGAGGGCCGACACGGCGACCTCGCCGGACCACGGGAGTCCGGCGAGGGTCGTCGCGGCATCGGAGGCGTGGGCGGAGCCGTCGGCGCAGACGATCGCCGTCCGCACCGATCGGCCGCGGCGGGCCAGGACGACCGGGTTGGTGGGATCGTGCAGGAGCCACTCGGTGGTGCTGCCCACCGACCGTGGTCCGACGCCGCTGCTGGCACCGCCCACCACCACCAGCGTCGCGTCCGGCCAGCCACTGAGCGCGAGCCGGGGGTCGGATGTGGCCACCTCGAACCGGACCTCGGCGAATCCGGACTCGGCGATGACGTCCCGTGGCGGGTCACCGACGACCGGATGCGGGGCCGCGTCCTCCGGCGGGACCTGCCGGCCGAACGCCGGCGGTTCCGCCTGGAGGTCGACCAGGGTCCAGCCGGGCCAGTGCTGGGAATTGACCCACAACCAGGCGAGATCGGACCCCGGCGACAGGTCGTCACCGAGCACGACGTAGGGCGTGGCGGGCGCAGCGGCGTTCATCAGGAGAACTCTACGGTCGTCTCCCACGTGCCCCGGGATCAAGATCCTGCGCCGCGTTGTGACCTTCGGCCCGACGCGGACCCGTTCGGACCCGCGAGCATGTGGGGATGATCGTCGTCATCGTCATCGTCATCCTCTCCTGGCTCCTGGTCGGCTTCGCGCTCGGTCTCTACGAGGCCCGGCGGGGCCATTGGCACTGGCTCTGGTTGCTCGGCGCGCTTGCCGGCCCGCTCGCCCTCCCGCTCGCACGCCAGATCGAGGAGAACGAACGGCTGGCCCGCCCGCTCGACATCAGCGACGCCACCGGCCACGGCCCGGGCGGCGTACGGCTCCTCGCCGGCATCGACGGCTCGGACGAGTCGATCGACGCGGCCCGTCGGGCCGCGAACCTGCTCGGGTCCCGGCTCGGGGACTTCACGCTCGCGATGGTCATCGACTTCGACCTCCACGAAGCGGTTCCCGGGCCACTGAGCCCCGACCATCCTCGACTCGCCGATGAGCGGACGATGCTCGAGTCGGCCGCCGCATCGCTCGATGCTTCGCTCGGCTTCGCACCGGCGACCGTCCTGCTCAGCGGCGCTCCGGCCGACGCGCTCCGCCAGCAGGCCACCGCGGCGCGCTTCGATCTCCTCGCGGTGGGGAGCCGGGGCCGGGGAATGACCAAGCGGCTGGTCGGATCGTGTGCCTCGCAGCTCGCCCAGGGCTCTCCCGTGCCCGCGCTGATCATGCCGACGCACGGGGCTGGCGCCGGCGACGACGAGGACGGCGCCGCTCAGACCACGCCGCGGAGCACGTGACCCACCCCGAAGGCGAGGACGGCGGCACCGCCACCGAGGCCCAGCGTCTGCGCCGCGGTCCGGACGCGTGACAGCTCGGTGATGGCACCACGGGCGACGCCGATCGCCACGAACGCGACCCCCGTCGCGACGGCACTGGACACGAACGGGTCGCCGACGGGCCAGGTGGCGGCGAGCTCGATCAGGAACGGGGTGAGCGGGAGGAGCCCGGCGACGCAGAACGCGACGAAGGTCGCCGTCGCCGTGCGCAGCGGCTGGGGTGCGACCGTGGTGAAGCCGTGCTCCTCCACGAGCATCGTCTGCACCCACCGCTCATGGTCCTCGGTGACGACCTCGACGACGCGCTCGAGATCGTCGCCGGTGAACCCCTTGGCCTCGTAGATCTGGCGAACCTCCTCCCGCTCGCCCTCGGGCACGTGCGCGATGTGCTCGAGCTCTTCGGCCCGCACCCGACGACGCCGTTCCTCGCTGGTCCGCACGCCCAGGTAGTTCCCCACGGCCATGCTGAACCCGTCGGCCAACAGGTTGGCCAGGCCGAGCACGACGACGATGCTCATCGAGACCGAGGCCCCGCGCGCGCCGGCCACCACCGCGAAGGTCGTCACCGCACCGTCGACGGCCCCGTAGACGAGTTCGCGGCTGTAGGACTCCTTCGGTCCGCCCAGCAAGCGCCGGGCCACCGCGTCGGGCGTGTGCTCGCTGCCGAGGTCTTCCATGGCTCCATGGTCGCTCAACGGACCACGTCTGCGACCGGATCCCCGTGCCGAGCGAACGGACGGGACTTTCGACCCTGCTCCGCCGGCGCTTCGACCACCGAAGATGTGATCGTGGAGTTCGACCGCAACGGCCTCAGGATCCTCGACCGTGACGAGTGCGTCCGCCTGCTGGCGCAATCGACGGTAGGGCGCGTGGGCGTGTCGTCGGGCGCACTGCCCGTCGTGTTGCCCGTGAATTTCCTGCTGGACGGCGACCGCATCCTGATCCGGACCGCGCCCGGCACGAAGCTCGACGCGGCGCTCAACGACGCGGTGGTCGCCTTCGAGGTCGACGACTTCGACCCCCTCCACCATGCCGGCTGGAGCGTCCTGGTCACAGGCACGTCACGGGTGATCGACGACTCGGAAGATCTCCGCCGCATCGGCACGCTGCCCTTGGCTCACTGGGCACCGGCGGACGACGGCCACGTCGTCGCGATCTCGACCGAGATGGTGAGCGGCCGACAGATGTCCCCCGGCAATGCGGCTGTCCGCAGTACCGCGACGCGTTGACGTCAGGGGGAGAGACGACGGCCGCTGATCTCGTCGGCGCGGATCCGGACCCACACTCCCTGCGTCGCCGAATCGAGCCAGGGCCCGGCGGCCGACGATTCCAACTCCGCGAGCTCGCCGTCCTCGTACACGGTCTCGCCCACGCCGCGCACGAGCACGCTCCACCCGCGTCGGTCGCTGGCGTCCCATGCGTCGGCCTCGAACGCGATCGCCTGGGACATCTTCGCCGCCTCGAGCTTGGTGCCCGAGCCCGTGCGGAACACGACCGAGTGACCATGCACGGTGTGGGTCACCGGGAACACCACCGGCTCGCCGGCGTCGACGAACGCGACGCGACCGACGGGCGCGTCGGCGAGGAGCTGCCAGCACTCGTCGGGTGAGAGGACCTCCAGGCCCAGACGGTCCAGGTTCGCGTCGCTCATGTCGACCATGCTGCCACGGCACCCCAGGTCCCGAAACGGTCGCGGCCGGCTGGCGCGCCGGTCATCGGCCGGTGGTCTGGTGATGTGCTGGTACGAACCAGCGCAGGATCGACCCGCACTCGGTGCGGCGATCGAGCGCGAAGCTGCCCCCGTGTCGCTCGGCGCGAGCAGCCATGTTGCGGAGCCCGTTGCCCACCGACGGCAGCTCTTCGGGCACACCGCGCCCGTCGTCGGTGACGGTGAGCGTGAGCCCCTCGTCGGCGACGAGGCCGACGTGGACCTCGGTCGCGTGCGCATGCTTGGCGATGTTGCTGAGCGCTTCCTCGAGGGTGGCGGCAACGTCGGCAACGACGTCGCCGGTGGCCAGGGAGTCGACCGGCCCGTCGAAGGTGACCCGTGGTTGCACCCCCAACGCACCCGCCGCGTCGCGACACAGTCCGAGGACGCGATCTCGGAGACCGACGCGGGTCCGCCGCGTCGACTCCAGGGCGAAGATCGTGGTCCGGATCCTCTTCACCGTGTCGTCGAGGTCGCCAATGGCCGCCTCGATCCGGGAGACCGCGGTCTGCGGGTCTCTCGCCACGAGCGGCGTCGTACCCTGCAACGACAGTCCGGTGGCGAAGATCCGCTGGATGACGGTGTCGTGCAGGTCGCGCGCGATGCGCTCGCGGTCCTCGGACAGGGCCATGTCGCCCATCCGCTGGTGGAGCCGGGCATTCTCGATCGCCACCGCGGCGGCTGCGGCCAGACCGATGACGAGTTCCTCGTCGACGTCGCTGAACACCTCGTCGGTCCTCTTCTCCGTGAGGTAGAGGTTGCCGAAGACCTGATCGCGAATCCGGATGGGGACGCCCAGGAACGAGTGCATCTCGGGGTGGTTGGGCGGGAAGCCGTACGAGTCGGGATGCTCGCTGAGGTCGGGCAACCGCAGCGGCTTGGCGTCGACGATCAACAGGCCGAGGATGCCGTGCCCCTCGGGCAGGGCGCCGATGGCCACATGAGTCTCGTCGTCGACACCGACGGTGATGAACTCGCTCAGTCGTCCGCCGGTCTCGTCGAGCACACCGAGCGCGCCATAGCGGGCGTCGACGAGCTCGGTGGCCAACTCCGTGATCCGGTGCAGGGTCTCGGCCAGGTCGAGGCCCTCGCCGATGGCGACGACAGCATCGAGGAGGTCGTGAAGACGACGGGGTCCGGCCACCGACATGTCCCCGACTCTAGGGGCGGAGGAAGTGCCGCTGTGCGCCGGCACGAGCCAGAATGTCCATCGTGTCGATCCGCGTGTTTCTCCTCGACGACCATGAGATCGTCCGCCGTGGCCTTCGGGAGCTGCTCGAGACCGAGGACGACGTCGAGGTGGTGGGCGAGGCCGACACGGCCGAGATCGCCTTCGGCCGCATCCCCGCCACCAACCCCGACGTGGCCGTGCTGGACGTCCAACTCCCCGACGGCGACGGCATCGAGGTGTGCCGTGAGGTCCGTTCCCGCCGTCCCGACATCTCCTGTCTCATGCTCACATCGTTCGCCGACGACGAAGCCCTCTTCTCGGCGATCCTCGCTGGCGCGGCGGGCTTCGTCCTCAAGCAGGTGCGGGGCGGCGACCTGGTCGACTCGATCCGCACGGTCGCGACGGGCGAGTCGCTGCTCGACCCGGGCACGACCGAGCAGGTCATGCGCCGGCTGCGCGACAGCGAGGAGGAGCTCGCCTTGCTCACGCCCCAGGAGCGCAAGATCCTCGCTCACATCGGCGAGGGGCTCACCAATCGCCAGATCGGCGAGGAGATGTACCTGGCCGAGAAGACGGTCAAGAACTACGTCTCCAACCTGTTGGCCAAGCTCGACATGAGCCGTCGCACCGAGGCCGCCGCCTACGCCGCCCGCCTCGACGAACGGCGCGGGCGGAGTGGCCACGGCCAACGTTCCTGAGGCCCCGCGCGCCGGAGCAAGCGTCTGCTAGAGATATTCACGACGACGAAGGACGGAGGCCAACCTTGCTGGAGCCTGGAGCCATCGACCGTCGGGCCGCGACCTGGGGAGTCGTGGCCGTGTTCGTGGCACTGGCGATCGCGATCCTCGGCAGCGGGAACCTCCGTTGGTTCGACGCCGCGCTGGTCGGCTACCTGTTCGGCACGCTGTTCGCGATCTTCGGGGTCGTCTACCGCTACCTCATCTGGCTCCGTCGCCCCCCGACCGCACGGCTGAACCGTCGCGGCTGGGAGGCGTTCCGCCGGCCGGGCAAGCGCATGCGCAACGCGGCGACCCTGCCGGGCCTGGTGACGTCCAACCTGCTCGTACAGGCATTCATCGCCGGTCGGTCGAAGTCCCGCTGGCTCGCGCACCAACTGGTGTTCTGGGGCTGCGTGCTCGCGGCGCTGGTGACCTTCCCGCTGGTCTTCGGACTGCTCCACTTCGAGTCGGTCGGGCAGAACGGCCGCGAGTACCAGGCCTTCGTGACCGGCATCGGCACGATGACCTTCGACAGCCGCAGCATCCTCGGTTGGATCACCTTCCATCTTCTCAACATCGCGGCCGTGCTCGTGCTCGCGGGAGTGTTCATCTTCCTGTCGCGCCGGCTGCGGGATCCGGGGGCCATGGCGGTGGAGCGGTCGAACGACTTCCTCCCACTGGCTGGACTGTTCGCGGTGTCGGTCACGGGCCTCGCGCTGACGGCGTCCAACCTGTGGATGGACGGACGCTTCTACGTGTTCCTCAACACCATCCACGCCCTGACCGTGATCCTCGGTCTCATGTACATCCCGTTCGGGAAGCTGTTCCACATCTTCCAGCGACCGGCGAACGTGGGGGTCGCCTACTACAAGCGCGAGGGCGCGGCCGGAGCCCAGCAGGAGTGCGCGCGGTGTCACGAGCCGTTCGCGTCCGAGTTGCAGATGACCGATCTCAAGGAGGTGCTCCCGCAGGTGGGCTTCGACTACGACCTCACTGGTGGCGGCAGCTATCAGGACCACTGCCCACGCTGCCGCCGGGCCCTGGTGGCCCTGGCGCAGTCCAAGGGCGTCGGAGGGTTCGGCTGATGGCCCAGCCACCCCGCACCGACGAGGAGCTCATCGAGAAGTACGGGCCGCACCTCAACCACACCCCACCGGGTGGGTGGGACGCCGACGTCGAACCCGACCGCGAGGTCAAGACCCACTGCTGCTTCTGCGGTCAGCAGTGCGGGATCATCCTCAAGGCCAAGGACAACGAAGTCGTGGGCTTCGAGCCGTGGTACGACTTCCCGTTCAACCAGGGCAAGCTCTGCCCGAAGGGCGTGAAGCGCTACCTGCAGAACGCGCACCCCGACCGGCTGCTCGAACCCCTCGAGCGCGATCCGTCACGGACAGAGGGGTTCCGTCCCGTGTCCTGGGACCACGCCCTCGACCGGACGGTGTCGGAGATCCAGAGGATCCAGGCGGCCCATGGCAACGATGCGTTCGCCATGCTCTCCGGCGTTTCGCTGGACAACGAGAAGTCGTACCTGATCGGCAAGTTCGCCCGTCTCGCCCTCGGCACGGCGAACCTCGACTACAACGGGCGGCTCTGCATGGTTTCGGCCGGCGCCGCCAACAAGAAGGCGCTCGGCATCGACCGTGCCTCCAACGCGTGGAGCGACATCCCCGAGGCCGAGGTCGTGTTCGTGATCGGCTCCAACATCGCCGAGTGTTCGCCGATCACCACGAGCTACCTGTGGCGGGCCCGGGACAGGGGCGCGAAGCTCATCGTCGCCGACCCCCGGGTGACGCCGACAGCGCGCACCGCCGACGTCTTCCTCGGTCTGCGACCCGGCAGCGACTCGGCGCTGTTGGGATCGATGCTCCACGTCATCATCGAGCGCGACTGGCTCGACCACGACTTCATCGAGCACCACACCGAGGGCTTCGAAGCCGCGGCCGAGGCCGTCGCCGACCACACCCCGGAGTGGGCCGCGCAGGTCACGGGCGTGCCGGCCGAGCGCATCGAGCAGGCGGCCGAGCTGTGGGGCACGTCGCGGACCGGGATGCTGTTGCATGCCCGGGGCCTCGAGCACCAGAGCAAGGGCGTGGAGAACGTGTGGGCCTGCATCAACCTCGGCCTCGCCACCGGCAAGTACGGCAAGCCCGGATGCGGGGTGTCCACCATCACCGGGCAGGGCAACGGCCAGGGTGGCCGCGAGCACGGGCACAAGTGCGACCAGCTTCCCGGCAACCGCGACATCACGAACCCGGAGCACCGCGAGTACATCGCCTCGGTGTGGGGCTGCGACGTCGACGAGATCCCCGGCAAGGGTCTGACCGCACAGGAGATCGTCGAGGCCATCCACCGCGGTGAGATCAAGGGCTTGCTCTCCATCTGCTTCAACCCGCTGGTGTCGCTGCCCGACACCCAGTACACGCGGGAGGCCCTCGACAAGCTCGAGTTCTTCAGCGTCATCGAGTTCTTCCTGTCCGAGACCGCCCACCACGCCGACATCGTGCTGCCCGGGTCCTTGCACGAGGAGGACGAGGGCACCTCGACGACCGTCGAGGGGCGGGTCGTCAAGCTCAACCCGGCCAAGCGCCCGCCGGGACAGGCCCGCCTCGACTGGCAGATCCTCTGCGACATCGCCGACCGGCTGGGCCAGGGCCACTACTTCCCGTACCAGCACCCGGAGGAGATGTTCGAGGAGCTGCGCATCGCCTCCCGGGGCGGGGCCGCTGACTACTACGGCATCACCTGGGACCGCATCGAGGACGAGTACGGGGTGTTCTGGCCCTGCCCCGAGATCGGCCATCCCGGGACGCCTCGCCTGTTCGAGGGGGGTCGCTTCCACACCGAGAACGGACGGGGCCGGTTCAACCCGGTCCGCTATCGGCCTCCGGCCGAGGTCGTCGACGACGAGTACCCGATCTGGCTCACCACCGGCCGGGTCGTCAGCCAGTATCTGTCGGGAACCCAGACCCGCCGGATCGGCCCGCTGGTGGACCAGTACCCGGAGCCGCTGTGCGAGATCCATCCTCGCCTCGCCGACGAGCGCGGCATCGGCGAGGGCGACCAGGTCCGCGTCACGTCCCGGCGGGGCTCGATGGTCCTGCCCGCGCGGGTGGTGTCGACGATCAGGCCCGACACGGTCTTCATCCCCTACCACTGGGCAGGCAAGCAAGCTGCGAACCAACTCACGAACCGTGCGCTCGATCCCATCTCGAAGATCCCCGAGTACAAGGTCTCGGCGGTGCGGATCGAGCGCGTCGGCACGGCGACCGACGTCGTCGTGGACCAGCGCGACCTCGACCTCGTCGAGACAGAGGAGACGCCATGAGCGGCACGACCGTGCCGGTGACGCTCGGGCCCAAGCGCAGCCCCGCCACCCATCCCACCGCGGGAGCCTTCGACGACAGCATCTTCGTGATCGACCAGAGCCGGTGCATCGGTTGCGAGGCCTGCGTGCAGGCATGTGCCGAGTGCGGGACGCACCGCGGGAGGTCGATGATCCACCTCGACACCATCGATCGAGCGGCCTCGACCCAGACCGCGCCGATGGTGTGCATGCACTGCGAGGATCCCACCTGTGCCGAGGTGTGTCCCTCGGACGCGATCAAGCAGAACGAGGACGGCGTCGTGCAGTCGTCACTCAAGCCCCGCTGCATCGGATGTTCCAACTGTGTGAACGCGTGCCCGTTCGGCGTCCCGAAGTACGTGGCCGAGTACGACCAGATGATGAAGTGCGACATGTGCTACGACCGCACATCCGTCGGGCTCCAGCCGATGTGCGCGTCGGTCTGCCCCAGCGAGGCGCTCTGGTTCGGGCGTCCCGACGACTTCGCCGAGAACCGGTCGGGCACGCTGGTGAACGAGTGGTTCTTCGGCGGCCAGTACGTGGCGACCAAGGTTCGAACCGTCGCCCACGACGACCGGCCCATCGACGTCATGGCGGGTAGCGACGCCCGGCCGTGGCAGGACGATCCCTTCGCACTCGATGAGCCGGGTGAGCACCAGTGACCTCCCCGGAGCGCGGCACACCGGTTCCCGACCCGGTGTGGCGGCGCGACTTTCCCCTCACCTCGGCGGGCGAGGACGAGGTCGCCCGGCGGGAGTTCGTCCGGTTTCTGGTGCTCGCCTCCGGCGGCTTCGCCGCGGGCAACGTCGGCGTCGCGCTGTGGTCGTCGTTGCGGTCGATCAACGCGGGTGAACCGCGCGCCATCGTCGATCTCGCCGACGTGCCCGAGGACTCGGCCCACCTGTTCCACTACCCCACGGATGCCGACCCCGCGATTCTCGTGCACCTGCGCGGCGGGGAGCTGCGGGCGTTCAGTCAGAAATGCACCCACCTCGGCTGCGTCGTCTACTACCAGCCCGGCACCGACGAGCTCGAGTGCCCGTGCCACGAGGGGTTCTTCGACGCCGAGAGCGGCGAGATCCTCGCGGGTCCACCCCAGCGGCCGCTCGGGCGGATCGACGTCGAGGTGCGCGACGGCACGGTCTGGGCGCTCGCGTACCGAGGCGAGGGAGGCGGTGAAGAGCGGTGACGACCCATCCGACTCCCGACCGACCCATCCCCCCACACCGAACCGGACCGCGGCGTCCCCGGGCGGCGCAAGAGGCGCCGACGGCCGTCGGCGCTTTCGTGGTGGTGCTCCTCGCGCTGCAGATCTTCCTGCTCACCGTCGGCCTCGACGCGTTGCTCGCCGACGACGACGGTCTGGCCTGGATCACGGCCGGGTTCTCGGTGCTCCTCGCCGCCGGCTCCATGGCCTTCCACCGCTACCTGCGATGACCGAGCCCGGCGAGCCCGGCGAGCCACGCCAGCCGGGGCCCATCGGTGGCGACATGGCCGCCATCGTCTTCGGGCTCGCCCGCCGAGCGCGGGTCCCCTCGCTCACCGAACGTCACGACTCCACCGTCGTCCTCGGCTTCTTCGCCCTCATCAACGGCCTGATCGCCATCGGTGCCATGGCTGCGGTGGCGTTCGCGACCGGTGAGCCCTTCGTGTTCCCCTCCCTCGGCCCGACGGCGTTCCTGCTCTTCTACACGCCGATGCTCCCCGCGTCCTCCCCGCGCAACACCGTGTTCGGCCACCTCATCGGCGCCGGCGCCGGCTACCTCGCCCTCGTGGTGTTCGGACTGACCGATGCCGCGCCCGCGCTGGCCAGCGAGGTCACCGGCGGACGAGTCGGCGCCGCGGCGCTCAGCCTCGGACTCACCAGCGGCGCCATGGTCTGGGCCCGCGTCCCCCACCCGCCTGCGGGCGCCACGACGCTGATCGTGTCCCTCGGCATCCTCCGGGAACCCGAGCAACTCGCCGTCCTGATGCTCGCCGTGCTGCTCCTCGTGGCCCAGGGCCTCGTCATCAACCGGCTCGCCGGCATCGACTACCCGCTCTGGCAGCCGCGCGCCGCGTGAGCATCGGCGGCCGACGGCGGCTGGCACGGCCCGAACGACGCTGACCCCAGTCAGTTCATTCGTTCGGGGCCGAGTCCCGGGTCCGGGGACCTCGTCGAGACGTGATCGATGCATGGGACCTTCGCCTCTGGGATCGGAAGTCGAGTCCGGATATATTTCGAATTGTCGCTAGAAGAAGGAGCTCCCAATGTCAATCACCGATTCGACCTCCCCGAACCTCGACGAAACCCTGGGGGCGCTCGTTGCAGCCAAGCCCGCTCGAGCCAGAGTTCTGGAACAGTTCGGTCTCGACTACTGCTGCAACGGTCACCGGACGGTCGCCGAGGCCAGCACCGCTGCCGGCCTCGACCCCGCCGCGGTCGTCGAACGGCTCGCGACGGTCAGTGACGACGCCGGCTCCGAGATCGACGATCTCGAGCCCGTCGACCTCGTCGACCACATCCTCGAGACGCACCACGCCTACCTCCACGAGGAACTGCCGCTCCTCGTCCAGCTCGCGACGAAGGTGCGCGACGTCCACGGAGAACGCCACCCCGAGCTCGTCCGGGTGGCCGAGCTCGTCTCCCACGTCCACGCCGACTTGGCCCCGCACCTGGCCAAGGAGGAGCAGGTCCTGTTCCCGGCGATCCGCGACTGGGCCGATGGCGAGCGCAGCTTCCCGTTCGGCACGTTGTCGCGACCGGTGCAGGTCATGATGACCGAGCACGACCAGGCGGGCGAGCTGCTTCGAGCCCTGCGCACCGCGACGAGGGACTTCGAGGTCCCCGACGACGGCTGCGCCAGCTACCGAGCGCTGTACGAGCGCCTCGAAGCCCTCGAAGCCGACACGCATCGTCACATCCACCTCGAGAACAACGTGTTGTTCCCGGCCGTCACCGTCGAGCCATGAGGGCAGCGGCGCGATGACCCCGCGACGAAGCAGGAGACTGTGCGAGACACCCCTCGACCCCAGGAGGCAGGGCAGAGTTCATGTCGACATTGCAGGAGCAGGCACGGGCACTCGGGGATCCGACGCGCTATTCGATCTACCACTACCTGGCGACGTCCGACGATCCGGTCGACGTGGCCGAGCTGACCGAGCACTTCGGCTTCAACCACAACGCGATCCGGCAACACCTCGCGAAGCTGGTCGCTGCCGATCTCGTCGTCGAGGAGAAGGCGACGGCCTCGGGCCCGGGCCGTCCTCGCCTGCTCTACTCCATCGATCCGTCAGCCGACAGCCGATGGGATGTGACCGGCCCGTACGAACGGCTGAGCCTGATGCTCACCGAGGTCATCCGAACCGGCGACAGCGCCCGTGAAGTCGGGCAGCGAACCGGACGAACGCTGCGCGACGAGCACGAGGGCGACGACGATCTCACGCGACTGTGTGCAGTGATGGCGCGGCAGGGCTTCGACCCGGAGCTACGTCGCCGACGCGACCGGACCGACGTCGTCCTCCGGACCTGTCCGTTCGAGTCCTCCGCGCTCGCCGATCCCGACACGATCTGCCAACTCCATCTCGGGATCGCAGAGGGCCTCGCCGAGGAAGGCGCGATCGAAGTCGAAGACCTGATCCGGAAGGACCCGCGTCGTGCGAACTGCCGTCTTCAGCTCAGCGTCGACGAACCAACGCGCGCCTGAGCACCACCTGCGCTGCACCGGGACCCTGTGATGGCCAGCGACACGCCCACACGGACAACCGTCAGCGATCTGACCGACCTGCTCGCAGAACCTGGCAACGGCGTGCACTGGTCGCTCGAGCCACCGAGCGACCTCAACGTGAACCTCGTACGCCTCGAGCCCGGGCACGAGATCGGCGAACACGTGAACCAGTCGGCCGATGTCGCGATCGTCGTGATCGCCGGAAGTGGGCAGCTGGTGTGCGGCAGGGAGGAGCATCTGCTCGTCCCCAACACGGTCGCCAACGTCCCGCGGGGGACCTCACGCCGGATCGTCGCCGGCGAGAACGGCTTGGGGTATCTCACCGTCCACGGTCGACGGTCACTGACGATCGGTACCGCCGCGCGCGACGATCCGGCCGGCTCATGAGCGTCACCGGATGGAGCCTGGTGCGTTTCGCGCACGTCCTGGCGGCGATGGTGTGGGTCGGTGGTCAGCTCCTGCTCAGCGGCGTGGTCCTCCCCGTGCTCCGAGCCGATCTGCCGCCCGAGACACGTGGTCCCGTCGTACGGCGCGCCGCGAAGCGCTTCGGCCTGATCGCCAACGCGGTGCTGCTCCCGACGCTGCTCGTGACCGGCATCGCGCTCGCCTGGCACCGGGGCGTGACCTTCGGCAGCTTCACCGGACCCGGCTACGGCCGCGTGCTCGGGATCAAGCTCGTCCTCGTCGTCGCCTCCGTCGGGCTCGCGGCCGCACACGGGATCATCGCCAGTCGGCGACCGGACCGCGGTCGACCGCTGGCGATCGCCGGGCTGGCGGCATCGGTCGGCATCGTCGTCTTCGCCACCGCCCTGGTCCCCTGAACGAAGTGGTCCAGGCTCGACGAGTGGGCGCCGATGCACGTCGGACCCGGGCGATCGCCCGGGTCCGACGTGGTTCCCATCGCCCGCCCGGTCAGGTGGCCGCTGCGACCTTGTTCGCGATGTGGTCGATGACCGCGCCGTGCTCGACCTGTGGGCTGAACAGGATCAGCTCGGCATCCTCGTCGACGCGCACCGTGTGTCCTTCGGGCCAGTAGAAGACGTCGCCGGTCCGGCAACGCTCGGTCGAGCCGTCGGTGTAGGTGACGGTGACGTCGCCCTCGATCACGTAGCCCCAGTGCACGGCCTGGCACAGGTCGTGTTCGAGGCCCTCGAGCAGGGGCGCCAGGTCGGTGCCGGCGGCCATGGAGAAGTACTCGGCACCGATGCTGCCCACACCGCCACGGGTGTCACCGAAGTCGGGGAGCTGGCGGGCGACCGCGCCGGGGGCGTCGACCTTGGTCGGGATGTCGTTCTTGGCCACGCGCATGGTGGAAACCTCTCTGTTGGTTGCTTGCTTGGTTGCTGAGATGGAGGTCAGACCTGGATGGGGATCAGACCTGGCGGCCGCTGAAGGCGACGAGCTGCTCGAGGCGACCGGCGCCGGCGGGTGGGGTGGTTTCGGCGGCGAAGGTGTCGCCGTCGCGCATGTCCGGAGTCAGGGCCTGGCGGGCGAAGTCGTCGACGGCGGCGACCACCTCGGGATCGAGCGTGTAGTCCTGGCCCGTGCTCCGGGCGAGGTCCCAGCCATGGACGAGACCGTCGAAGGCGACGAAGCGGGCAAAGGTGTCACCGGGAACCTCGCCGAACGGCGCGACGACCGTCCGTTCCATGGCGCCGGGTGAGCGGACGGCGTCGAGCAGGTCGTCCATCGCCCCGCGGAACTCCTTCTCGGGCACCCAGCCGTAGACGGCGGGCGCGGAGATCTCGGGCGGCTCCTCGCCACGGAAGGCGTAGGCGAAGCTGCCGCCGAGGACCATCATGTGATCCAGGACGTCGTGGACGGTGAACGCATCGCACGGCGTCGGGTCGTCGAGCTGATCGGGGCGGATGCCTTCGACCACGTTCCCGACGGTGGGGAGGATGTGGGCGAGCTGGTCGGTCGGTTGCATGAAGGGCTCCTCGGGTCGGTCCGACTGGGCCGGACACGGGCATCGACACAGACGAAGGCGCGACAATCTGTGTCGCGACGCGACAACGCCGGTCGATCTCCGGCGGATGATCACCACACCCCTGGACCGGAAGGACCCGCATGGTCGACGAGCTCCAACCCGTCAGCGCTGCGGTGGACCGCGGGGAGTGGACCCGCGCGCTCGAGCTCCTCGATGCCCTCGGCGACTCGGCTCGCGACCCGCAGGGACTCGAGCTTCGAGCCTCCGCGTCCTACGGCGCAGGCCAGTTCGAGGCATGTGTGAGTGCCTGGGAGGAGCACCACTCGCTCTCGCTCGCCACGGGCGACGACATCGATGCAGCCCGGGCTGCGGCGATGATCGCCATGTACCTCATGATCGACACCGGGCTGATGGCACCGGTGCGGGGCTGGTTGCGGACAGCAGAACGGCTCGCGTCGGGGGACGACGACGCGCCGGCGCACGCCATGATCGCCATGGTCCGGACCTACGAGCGGTTCATGTGCGGCGACATGGAGCGGTCGCGGGCCGAGGCCGAGCGGGCGATCGAGCTCGGCGAACGGCTCGGCGTGCAACCGGCAGTGGTGATCGGTCGGGTCGCGACCGCCCGCATCACGATCCTCGATGGCAACCTCGACGAGGGTCTCGACCAGCTCGACGAGGTCGGCGCGCTGCTCATGTCCGGGCAGGTCGATCCACTCACCACCGGGATGATGCTGTGCGAGCTGATCTGCGCCGCCCAGGGGCTGGCCATGCACGACCGCGCCGCGGAGTGGACCGAGGTGATGGAGCGGTGGCGCCACGGCGCCGCCTTCGGTGGGATCCACGGCCGGTGTCGCGTGCACCGGGCCGAGATGCTGCGGATGAGCGGACCGACCGACGCCGCCGAGGCCGAAGCGCTGGGCGCCTGCGACGACCTCCGTCCCTGGATGCGCCGTGAGTTCGGTTGGCCCCTCGCCGAGCTCGGCAACATCCGCCTGCGGCGAGGTGACCTCGACGGTGCCGAGGAGGCCTTCACCGCCGCGTACGAGCACGCCTGGTGTCCGCACCCGGGTCTGGCGCAGGTGCGCCTCGCCCGCGGTGACGTCGACGGAGCGGCCGCGCTCATCGACGAGGCCATCCAGCACCCGATCCGGATCCCCTCCAAGGAACGCCCACCCTTCGGCGACCTGTACCTGGCCCCGCTGCTCGAGACCCAGGTGGAGATCGCCGTCGCCGCCGGCGACCTCGACACCGCCCGCGAGGCCAGCGAACGGCTCGACTCGATCGCGACGACCTACGCCCGCAGCCCCTACCTGGTCGCCAGCGCTGCGCTCGCCCGGGCCCGCACGGCGCTCCTCTCCGACGAGACCGACGCCGCGATCTCGGGCGGCAACGACGCAGTGGCGGGGTGGTCCGAGTCCGGTGCCCCGTACGAAGCCGCCGTGGCACGAATGGTGTTGGCCGAAGCCCATGAACGCGCCGGCAACCAGGAGGCGGCGCAGATGCAGCGAAGCGCCGCGGCCAGCGCATTCGAGAGCTTCGGTGCCGCCCCCGCCGCGGCGAACGCCGCGGCACTCGCCGACACGCGGCCTGCTCGACCGGCCCGGGAGCGCCAGTCCCGGGACGGGGTGTTCCGCGTGGAGGACGGGATGCGCCGGATCGTCTTCGACGGCAACGACCTGTCGATACGCGATCTGAAGGGCTTCCGCTACCTCGAGCGCATGCTCGCCGACCCCGACCGCGAGTTCCATGTGCTCGACCTCGTCTCCGTCGACGGCGGGACCCTGCCCACCAGGCCCACGGTGGATCCCACCGACGAGATGACCTCGGTGCGCGGCGACGCCGACCTGCCCACCATCGACGACGAGGCGCGCGAGGCCTACCGCCGACGGCTGCGCGAGGTGGAGGAGGATCTCGAGGACGCCAAGGCGGCCAACGACCTCGGCCGCATGGAGCTGGCCGAGCGCGACCGCGACTTCCTCGTCGCCGAGCTCTCCCACGCCGTCGGGCTCGGTGGACGTCTCCGCTCGACCGGCGGTGACGCCGAGAAGGCCCGGGGCAGCGTCAGTCGCTGCCTGCGCTACGCCCTCGGCCAGCTCACGCATGATCTACCGTCCCTCGCCGATCACCTCCGCGCCAGCCTCCAGACCGGCACCTACTGCGCCTACCGCCCCGACCCCATGGCCGCAGTCACCTGGCAGACCTGAGCTCACGGGTCACGTCTGTTGGCCTTCGGTTCTGGACCCTCAGGTCGGTGCCCACGAACCGACCCAGGGGTCCAGAGTGGCCGCCCGCGATGTTCTGGACCCTCGGATCGGTCAGATAGCACCGATTGGAGGGTCCAGAGCGAGCGTGGGAGGGCGGCGCCTCATCGGCCTGGCCGAGGTCCCGCGTGTCTTGGTCTGCGATGCGTCGAGCACGTGCCGGCCCATGGACGCGCCCACCGCCCCGGTTCCGATCCATCCGACTCGCTTGCAGTCGAACGTATCGGCGCACTCCGAGAAATCGGTCCGGCGCGGAGGGTCGCCGCCGGGCAGACTCTCCGACCGTGGGGGACCTGGTCGACGCTCGCGAGCTGAAGAAGTCCTTCGACGGCATCCGGGCCGTCGACGGCGTGTCCTTGCGCGTCGCGCCACGCGAGCGGGTGGCGATCATCGGCCCCAACGGTGCCGGCAAGACCACGACACTGCTCATGCTGCTGGGAGCGATCGAGGCCGACGCGGGGACGATCCGCGTCGGCGACCACGATCTGCCGGCGCAGCGGCACCAGGCGAT
Source organism: Acidimicrobiales bacterium (assembly GCA_034522155.1). GTDB lineage: Bacteria > Actinomycetota > Acidimicrobiia > Acidimicrobiales > Salinilacustritrichaceae > Salinilacustrithrix. Next base: position 99,775 of record JAXHLP010000010.1, read on the forward strand.
GCGGTCGGTGGGTTTCGCCGCCGGCTACCTTCCCCTGCCCGACCGGTTGAAGGTGCACGAGGCGCTCCGGTTCTTCGCCGACCTGTCCGAGCTCGCCGAACCCGCCACCGCGGTCGGGCGCGCCATCGACGAGCTCGACATCGGCTACATCCGCGATCAGCTCTGCATGACGTTGTCGTCGGGGCAGCGGACCCTGGTCGGGATCGCCAAGGCCACGCTCCACCAGCCCCGGCTGCTGGTGCTCGACGAACCGACCGCGTCGCTCGACCCCGACATCGCGCTCCGGGTGCGCGACCGACTCGCCGCGCTCAACGCCGAGCACCACACCGCGCTCCTCATGACCAGCCACGACATGCGCGAGGTGCAGACCCTCACCGAGCGCGTCGTGTTCCTCCGGGCGGGTGCGGTGATCGCCGACGGCCCGCCCGCGGCGATCGCGGCCGATGCCGGCCAGGCGTCCCTGGAGGCCCTGTTCCTCACCGAGGCCGCACGACTCCGGGAGCGCCGGGTATGAGCACCGCGACCATCGCCGCCGACACCCTCGAGCCGGCGACGACGGCCACGTTCAGCTGGCGGCGGGTGTTCGCCGTCGTCCGAAGGCAGGGGCTCGTCCAGTACCGCAACCCCGGCATGTGGTTCCTGCTGTTCGTGCTCCCGGTGGTCGACGCCGTGCTGTTCGCCTCGATCGGCGTGGCCTACGGCGACGGCACCGGCCCGGTCCGGGTGCTGTTCACCGGCATCATGCTGTTCCACCTCGTCTGGCAGCTGACCCTGGCCGGATCCCTGGGCTTCCTCGAGGAGGTCTGGTCGCGGAACGTGCTCAACCTGTTCACCACGCCGCTGCGCGAACTCGAGTACGCCGTGTCGCTCCTGGTCGTGGGCCTGCTTCGCACGGTCGTCGCCGTGGGGATGATCGCGGCGGTCGGCGGCGGCCTCTACGCGCTCGACCCCGCGTCGGCGGGCTGGGTGCTCGTGCCGGCCGCGGCGGTGCTCCTGCTGTTCGGGTGGGCGGTGGCGTTGCTCGTCGTCGGACTGACCCTGCAGTACGGCGACAGCGCCGAGGTGTTCTCCTGGGGGACGCTCGTGCTGCTCATGCCGTTGTCGGGCGTCTTCTACCCGGTCGAAGCCCTGCCCGGGGTCCTCCAGACCGTGGCCCGCGCCATCCCGCTGACCCGTGCATTCGACGCCACCCGGATCGGGATCGAAGGCGGCAGCCTTGCCGTCGGCGACCTGGCCGTGGCCGCCGCGGGCTCGGCGGTCGCCGTCGGCGTCGCGTTCTGGTTCGTCCTGCGCCAGCTCCGCCGCTTCCGCGAGCAGGGCTGGGTGACCAGGTTCACCTGAGCTCTCAGGGCTCGACCACGACCTTGCCGAGCGCCTTGCGGTCCATGAGCGCGCGCAGGGCTTCGCCCGCCCGTTCGAGCGAGTACCGCTCGGAGACGTGCGGGGCGAGTTCGCCCGAGCCGATCATGCCGATCAGCTCCTCGCTGATCGACCGGGCCAGCTCGGGTTCGCGACCGACCATGGCGCCGAAGAAGACCCCGACGATCTGACAGCCCTTGAGCAGCGTGAGGTTCAGCGGGATCGACGGAATCCCGGCGGTGAAGCCGACGACCAGGAAGCGACCGTTCCACGCCGTGGCACGGAGCGCGGCCTCGGCGTAGTCGCCGCCGACGCAGTCGTAGACGACGTCGGCGCCGGCACCACCGGTCAGCTCCTTGGCCCGGGCCTTGAGGTCCTCGATCTCGTAGTTGATCGTCTCGTCGGCGCCGCGGGCTCGGCACAGGTCGAGCTTCTCGTCGCTCGACGCGGCGGCGATCACCCGGGCACCCAGCAGCTTGGCGAGCTCCACCGCGGACAGGCCGACGTTGCCGCCGGCACCCAGCACCAGCACGGTCTCACCGGCCTGGAGCTCGCCGCGGTGCTTCAAGCCGTAGAGGCTGGTGCCGTAGGCGTAGTTCAGGCCCGTGACCTCGGCGAAGCCGACCTGGTCGGGGAGCACTCGCGTGCTGGCTGCCGGCACCACCGCGAACTCGGCGAAGCCACCGGCCACGCCGATGCCCCCGAGCACCCGGTCGCCGACCGAGAAGGCCTCGACGTCGTCGCCGACCGCGGCGACGACACCGGCCACCTCACCACCGGGCACGTACGGCGGCGGGACCTTGAACTGGTAGTTGTCCTCGATCATCAGCGTGTCGGGGAAGGTGACCGCGGCCGCCTTGACCTCGACGAGCACCTCGCCCGAACCGGGTGTGGGGTCGTCCCACTCCTCGACCACCAGGTTCTCGGGCGGACCGAACTCCTTGCACACGACTGCTCGCATCGCACTTCCCTTCGTCGCCGACTGGATCCTAGGTCTGACCCGTTCGCCTGGCGGCGTCCGCGTCAGGTCCTGCGACTCATTCCGACTCCGTCGTCATTTCGGCGTAGGTCGTCCCGTTCGCCTGGCGGCGTCCGCGTCAGGTCCTGCGACTCATTCCGACTCCGTCGTCATTTCGGCGTAGGTCGTCCCGTTCGCCTGGCGGCGTCGCCGAACGCCGCCTCGCCGACACCGGCACACCGGGCGACGAGATCCAGCCGCCCGCCACCCGCGCCGGTGCCGCCAGGATCGATCGGCCCGACGTCGGCCTCGACGTCGATGCGGTCGCCCTCGATGGACGCGACGTCGATCACCCCGGGGGCACCCGGCTCGGCCTGGAGCAACGTGTGGTCGCCGGCTCCCAGTACCGACGTGTCACGGGCCTCGAAGCTGATTGCCGAGGCCTCGGTGTCGACCTGGTCGCCGTCGACCGTGAGCAGCAGCTGGAGCAACGAGTCCGCCGACTCGGCGACGAGGACGAACACGTCCTCGTCGTCGTCCTGGCCGCAGCTGGCGACCTCGAGCTCGTAGGTGCGATCGGACAGCTCGACCCGCGCCGTGTCGTCGGGGAACTCGTCGGAGGTCGAGAGGCACCCGGCGAACAGGACGACGGACGCAGCCGTGAGCGCGAGTTCGACGACCGGTCGGCGGGTGCGCACGGTGACGGTCAGGCTTCGGTCAACTCTCGCTTGAGAACCTTGCCGGTGGCGTTGCGCGGCAACGCGTCGAGGAAGGTCACCGACCGGGGCACCTTGTAGTTGGCCAGGTTGGCCTTGACGTGTGCCTTGACCGCGTCGGCGGTGATCGACGATCCATCGGCCACGACCACGAACGCGGCGAGACGCTTGCCGAACTCCTCGTCGTCCACGCCGACGACCGCGACCTCGTCGATGTCGTCGTGGTCGGCCAGGAGGTCCTCGACTTCCCGCGGGAACAGGTTCTCGCCGCCGGAGACGATCATGTCGTCGTCACGTCCGCCGACGTAGAGCCGGCCGTCGGCATCGAATCGCCCGACATCACCGCTCGACAACAACCCGCTGATCGACGGCTTGGTCTGCCCACCGGTGTAGCCGTCGAATCGCAGCGCGCTCCCCACGAAGATTCGGCCGTCCACTCCCACCTCGGTGACCTCTCGGTCGTCGTCGTCGTAGAGCCGCACCTCGACCCCGGCGAGCGGCGTGCCGGCGGTCCCCGGCGCGGCCCGAAGGTCGTCGGGCGTGGCCACGGTGGCGACGGCGACCTCGGTGGAGCCGTACATGTTGTAGAGGTTGTCGCCGAAGGTGTCCATCCAGGTGGTGGCGAGCGAGCCGGGCAGTGCCGAGCCGGAGCACAGCACGACCTCGAGCGACGAGGTGTCGTTGGCCGCCAGCACGTCGTCGGGCAGGTCGACCATGCGCTGGAGCATCACCGGCACCGCCGTCACACCCCGGACCCGGTGCTCGGCGATGAGCTCGACGATGCGCTGGGGATCGAACCGGCGGGTCATGACCGCGGTCTGGGTGAGCTGGGCGGCCATGAGCAGCGCGGCGTTGCCGAGCGAGTGGAACATCGGGGCCGGGATGGCGTGGACGTCGTGCATGCGGAACGGCACCCGCTGGAACAGCGCGGTGGTCGCGACCAGATCGGTGCCACCGTCGGTGCGCCGCGACGCCCCCTTGGGTACCCCGGTGGTGCCCGAAGTGAGGATGACCTGGCGTCCCATCGTCTCGGGAGGTCGGGGCCGCACCGAGCCGGCCCGACGCACGAGCTCGGGCAGCGACGGGGCGCCCCCGTCACCGTCGGGTCCGTCGGCCACGACGCGGCTGAGGTCGGGGGCGAATTCGACCACGGCGTCGGTGAACTCGTCGTCGTGGATCAACAGCACGCCGCCCTCGCTCGCCATCACGTCGGCGAGCTGCGGGCCCGCGAACCCGGTGTTCATGTACAGCACCGTCGAGCCGAGCTTGTTGAGCGCCACGGTGGCGAGCACGAACCAACGGGAGTTGCGGGCGAGGAGGCCGACCGGGACGCCCGGTCCCGCCCCGTACACGGCCAGCGCGATGGCCAACCGGTCGGACAACTCGTCGACCTCGGCGAAGGTCAGCGATCCCTCGTCGTCGATGATGGCGACGCGATCGGGCGCGCGATCGGCGCTGGCGACGTAGCCGGAGGCAACCGTCGACCCGTACCGCCGCAGCGCCTTGGTCGAGGTCGCTGCGACCTTCGGGCGCAGGAGCCCGGTCTCGCGGAGCGTGCGTATGGCGCCGACGTTGAGGCGAATGCGGTCGAGCAGCGTTGCCACCACGCCGATGGTAGGTCCTGTCCCGCCCGCCCCGCCTCAGAGGTCACGCCAAGAGGGCGACGGACATGCCCAGGAACGCCGAACCGCAGGACACCCGGCGGTTCGCGAAGCCCGCCTCGTCGCGAGGCCTCTCAGGCCATCGCCAGCAGTGCGAGGAAGGCCCTGGCCCAGCCCTCGAGGTCGTTGCGCTCGACCCGGGCCCGCATGGCGTGCATCCGACGCATCTCTTCGTCGTCGCCCATGACCACGGCCGCTTCGATCTGGTCCTTCAACCCTTCGGTGTCGTAGGGATTCACGAGGAACGCGTCGGTGAGCTCTTCGGCGGCGCCGGCGAACTCGGACAGCACCAGGGCGCCCCGGTCGTCGACGCGGGCCGCCGCGTACTCCTTGGACACCAGGTTCATGCCGTCCTGGAACGGCGTGACCAGCAGCACGTCGGCAGCGCGGTACAACACGAGCAGCTCGGCGAAGGGGAGGCTCTTGTGCATGTACTGGACGACGGGCTGGCCCAGCTCGCCGAAGTCGCCGTTGATGGTCCCCACGAGCTGCTCGACCCGGTTGCGGACCTCTTCGTAGCCGAGCACGTCTTCGCGGCTCGGGACCGCCACCTGGACCACCGCGGTCTTGTGCGGATCGAGCCGCCCCTCGATCAGCAGCTCGTGGATCGCCTTGAGCCGCAGGTCGATGCCCTTGGTGTAGTCGAGCCGGTCGACGCCGAGCAGCACGACCTCGGGGTTGCCGAGCTCCTCGCGCAGTTGCTTGACGCCGATCTCGACGTCGTCGCTGTCGGACTGGTGTGCGATCGCTCGGTAGTCGACCGAGATCGGGAACGCCTTCACCACCGAGGTGTTGGCCCCGGCACGGACGACACCGCCTTCGGCGGCCATCGCCACGTCGTCGGCATCACAGAACCGCTGCACGCCCGAGAGGACGTTGCGCGCATCGGCCTGGGTCTGCAGCCCGACCACGTCGGCGCCGAGCAGCCCGTCGAGCACCTGGCGACGCCACGGCAGACGGGCCAGCAGCTCGAGGGGCGGAAACGGGATGTGGAGGTAATAGCCGATGGTGACGTCAGGGCGCTGCTCGCGGATCATCGACGGGACGAGCTGGAGCTGGTAGTCGTGCACCCAGGCCGTGCCGCCCTCGTCGAGCTCGCGACAGGCGGCATCGGCGAAGCGCTGGTTGACCGTGCGGTACGTGGCCCACGTCTCGCGGTGGAACTGCGCCGCCTCGAGCGAGCCGTGGTACAGCGGCCAGATCGTCTCGTTGCACGCGCCGCTGTAGTACTCGTCGTGTTCCTGCGCCGACAGCCCGACGGTGGACAGTCGGATGCCCTCGAACTCGAAGCGCTGGTGGTCACCGCCCGCGCTGCCGTCCCAGCCGACCCAGGCGCCCGTGCGCTCGCGCATCACCGGCAGCATCGCCGACACCAGGCCGCCCGGGCTCAACGACCAGGAGCCGTCGTCGGCGATCTTGACCGGGAGGCGGTTGGCCACCACCACGAACTCCGAGCGTGCATCGTCGGATGCCGGCTGGACGATCGAGGTCTGGGGATTCTCCATGGGTCGCTCCTCGGTGGCCTCGGTTCCAGCGTACGTCGCGAGCGCAGGCCTTCGGACCCGGCAGCATCAATCGATCAGGTCGGCGTCAGGGCCCGACGACGCGCGAGAGACCCGACTCGGTGGCGAAGAGCAACTCACCGTCGTCGAGCTGGGCGAACGTGATCGCACCGCCAGCGCCGCTCACGAGCTCGACGGGGTCGCGGTCGGCGTCGTCGGCGGGAACAGCGCGGATCCAACCGCCGCAGAAGTCACCGAAGAGGTACCAGCCGTGAAGCGACTCGATGTCGTCGCCGCGGTACACGTAGCCGCCCGTGATCGAGCAGCCGCCGTCGGCGTCGTGGCCGTAGGTGATCTGGGGAGCGAGGAACGCTGGGGCGGCGCTGCCCTCGAAGTCCTGGTCGCCCTCCACGTCGTCCCAGCCGAAGTTGGCCAGCTCCGCATCGGGTGCGACCACGGTCACCTCCTCGACCGCGCCCTGCCCCACGTCGGCGACCCAGAGCTGATCGGTCTCGCGGTCGAAGCTGTAGCGCCACGGATTGCGCAGGCCGATGCCCCAGATCTCGGGCCGACCGTCCCAGGCCGGGTTGCTGTCGGGCGCCTGGACACCGCCGTCGGGGTTCGGCGCGACCCGCAGCATCTTGCCGAGCAGGCTCGAGGGGTCCTGGGCCACCTCCTGGGGATCACCGGCGCCGCCGCCGTCGCCGGTGCCGATCCACAGCAGCCCCTCGGGGCCGAAGGTGAGGTGCCCGCCGTTGTGGTTGGAGAACGGCTGGCCGAGCTCGAGGTGCACGACCCCGTCGCTCGGACCGCCCTCCGGACGACCGTCGACCAGCGGCCACGACCGCACGTCGGTGTCGCCGGACGAGTCGCTGTAGTTCACGTACAGACGCTGCTCGCCGGGGTCGGCCACCATCCCGAGCAGGCCCTGCTCCCCGCCGAAGCTGATCTGCCCGGACAGGTCGAGCACGACCTCGCTGTCGCCGGAGTCGAGGTCGAGCTCGTGGATTCGGCCGTCGAGGGTCGACGCGAGAACCGGGCCGTCGCCGTCGAGATCGACGACGGCCGAGACCCCGGGCAGGTCGGCGACCGGTTCGAGCCCGATCGCCGGATCTTCGCCCGTCGGCAGGTCGGTGCCGTCGTCGGGCTCGGTGTCGGTGGTGCCCCTGGTGCCGGTGTCGTCGAAGGTCGACGGCGTGTCCGAGGTCCGTTCCCCGGCATCCTCCACGTCGTCACCACTCACGGCGACGAACACGAGCCCGGCGATGATCGCGGCGATCGCGACGACCGCGACTCCGATGACGACGGGTCGGCGGTTGGTGGTGTCGGGCTCGGCCATCTGATGATCCTTGCAAGCCGGGCCCGCTGGCGCATGCGCGCCCGGCACGGGGACCTGCGACGATCACCCGTGCCGCGCACGGTCCGTACACGAGGTGTTGTGGGACGATCGTGGGGATGTTCTTCGCCACCGACACGACCAACAACGCGGCGCGCGACTACCACCACATCTCGGTACGGCCGCTGTCGGGCGCGCTCGGCGCCGAGATCGCCGGCCCGGGCGGCGACCACCTCGACCTCACGGCGCTCTCCGACGGGGCGTCCGCCGAGATCCACCGGGCCTCGGTCGACCACCTGGTGGTCTTCTTCCGCGACCAGTCCTTCGATCTCGACCACTTCGTCGACTTCGGCCGCCACTGGGGAACCTTCGGCGACGACCCGTTCGTGGCCGGGCTCGACTCGCACCCGAACGTGGTGAAGGTGTGCAAGGAAGCCGACGAGAAGCACCCGCTGGTCTTCGGCGGGGCCTGGCACTCCGACTGGTCGTTCCAGGAGCGACCGCCGGCGTTCACGATCCTCTACGGCCACGACGTGCCCGACCACGGCGGCGACACGCTGTGGTCGAACATGTACCTCGCCGCCGACCACCTCTCGCCCGGCTTCCGGTCGACGCTGGCCGGGCTGCGCGCCATCCACTCGCCCCGCAAGGCCTACGGCGCGCAGGCCACGCACAACGAACTGGTCGAGAACATGGACATCCTCTACGGCGAGGAGGCCCACATCCAGCGGGCGCAGCCGATGTTGCGGCGGCATCCCGACTCGGGCCGCACGGCGCTGTACGTCAACTGGGGCTACACCGAGTCGATCGAGGGCTGGTGGCCCGACGAGAGCGACCCGCTGCTCGCCCGGCTCTACGAGATCTCGACCAACCCGGCCTACACCTGCCGGTTCCGGTGGGAACCGGGGTCGATCGCGGTCTGGGACAACCGCTGCACGCTGCACAACCCGATCAGCGACTACGCCGGCAGCCGTCGCGAGATGTGGCGCCTGACCATCGAGGGCGAGCAGCCGATCCCCGGCGAGTGACCGCGCCCGGCAGCCGCTCGAAGGCGTTCACTCGAGGAACGTCGTGAGCGCTTCCTCCATCGACTCGAGCTCGACATTGGGCTCGTGGACGAACGCGGAGATGTAGGACACGGCCACCATGCCCTCCTCGACCGTTCCGCCGTCGGTCTCGGATGGGAGGTCTCGAGCGTCGCCCCAGTCCATCTCGACGTGATGGGCACCGTGGTGGCCCTCCTTGGGGAGGAGACGAGCCCGGGCGACCGTCCGTGGCGGGATCGTGCCGATGTCGGCATGGCGCCACCCGCTGATCTCGTGGGACTCGCAGTTCGGCACGTTGATGTTCACCACGACCGGCTGCGACGGCGGCGAGGCCAGCAGCCCGCTCGCGGCCTCGGCGGCGACCGATGCCGCGGTCTCCCAGTGCTGGCCGACGAGCATCTCGTCCCAGCCCTGGCCCTCGACGCCGTGGCCGGTGACGGCCTGGCTGATGGCGAGGCCGTGCATGAAGCCGTTGCGCGCGGTGAGTGCGGCGCCCACGGTCCCGGAGTGATAGAGGGCCCGGCCGACGTTGATTCCCGGGTTGATGCCCGACACCACCAGGTCGACGTCGCCGAAGACGCCGAGGCGGGCGAAGAACACGCACATCGCCGGCGCGGCGGTGACCGCCCAGGCTTCGGGCACGCCCTCGATCCGCTCCTCGTGCACCTCGGGCTGCATCGTGTGCAACGTGCCGAGGGCGGCACCGAAGCCGGAGTACTCGCGGTCGGGCGCCACGACCACCACGTCGCCGAGGGGCACCAGCGCCCGGGCCAGCACGTGGAGGCCGGTGGAGTCGATTCCGTCGTCGTTGGTCACCAGGATGCGCACGCCCTCGTTCTAGCCCGCTGGTACCCGGCGTGTGCATCTGGCAGATGGCCGGGCGGCGACGACGGGGGAAACGGGACGGAGCGCGACGGCTAGCAGCCGCTGCTGCCGCTGCCCGGGTTCGGCTCGTCGGGGATGCTGGTGTCGACCACCTCGACATGGATGTGGGGCCATGACGGTTCGGCGGTGTGGTCATCGACCTGCGACTCGAACGGCAGGACCCGGGAACGCTCGGCGACGGGGGTCACGCCCGCCTCGACCCGCTGCCCGGTCGCGACCTGCAGGCCCTCGAAGTGGAGGATCCTGACCTCCCATCCCGGGTGACCGTCGGGCTCGACGACGACGTACTCGTCGGTGTTGTCGCAGTAGAGGGTGTAGCCACCACCCCGGATCACCGTGCCGGTGACGGGCGAACGGATCTCGGTGTCGGGCACGACGACGATGTCGGCCGCGGTCCGTGCCTCGGTTCCCCGGCGGCGCGTCTCCATCGTCTGCGGTCGCGCCACGGCGTCGGTGGGGTCCTGGCGCTGCGCCCCGTCGTGGTTGGCCTCGTGGAACCCGACCCGTTCGACGCCGGCGGCCGGATGCCGGAGGACGAGATCGCCGATCGTGGCGTAGGGCGCGAAGCCGGTCTCGACCACGACCCGCTCGATCGCCGACCCGGCCGCGGGCGACGGTGCCGGCGGTGCGGTGGTGGTCGTCGTGGACGTGGTCGTCGTCGACGTCGACGTGACGTGGACGTGGACGTGGACGTGGAGCTCGTGGTCGACGTCGTGGTCGAGGTCGAGGTCGCATCCGCCGACAGCGTCATGTCGGCTCGCGCGCAGGACGCGCCGAGCACGGCCAACAGCGACAACATCACCGCGACCACGCGCGCTCGCGTCGGGGGGAACGGGTCCGGCACGTGCGCAAAATATCGTCAGTAGGGTCCCGCCGTGCGTGCACTGACCACCGTCGACGTCGCCCGCCGCCCGCTGCCGGGCACGAGCGCACCGACCCAGATCCGCTTCTCGCCCGACGGGTCCACGATCACCTACCTGCACGCCGAGCCCGGATCGCTCGAACAACGGTTGTGGGCCGTCGACGTCGCGACCGGCGAAGCCCGCAGCCTGGCCACGCCCGGGGTCACGATCAACGAGGACGAGCTCTCGCTCGAGGAGAAGCTCCGACGCGAGCGAGCCCGCGAGTTGGCCGTGGGCGTGACCCGCTACGAGTGGGCGGCCCACGCCGACCGGCTCCTCGTGCCCATGAGCGACGGCCTCTGGGTCCTCGACGGCGTGGACGCCGAGGCCCGACGGATCGTCGAGACGGCAGCGATGCCCGGACCGCCGCTCGACGCCCGCATCAGCGCCGACGGCACGCGGGTCGGCTTCGTCGCCGATGCCGAGGTTCACGTCGCCGACGCCGAGACCGGCTCGGCGTGGCCGGTCACCGCCGGGGCACGGGGGACGGGCCGGACCAACGGGCTGGCCGAGTTCATGGCCCAGGAGGAGATGGGTCGGCCGTACGGGTTCTGGTTCTCGCCCGACGCGACCCTGGTCGCCTTCTGCGAGGTGGACGAGACCCACATCCCCGTGTACCGGATCGTCCACCAGGGCAGCGCCGAGGTCGGTGAGGGCGCGTTCGAGGACCACCGCTACCCCTTCGCCGGTGCCGCCAACGCGGTGGTGCGGGTCGGGGTCGTGCCCGCCGACGGCAGCGGTCGCGACGAGCCGGTGTGGCTCGACCTCGACGCCACCGGAATCGGCGCCGACCGCTACGTGGCCCGGATCGACTGGACACCGGACGGCGAGCTGCTGGTCCAGCTCGAGGACCGGGCCCAGTCGCGCCTCGATCTGGCCCGCTACGACCCGGGCACCGGCGCGGGCGAGCTGCTCGTGCGCGAGACGTCCGAGGTCTGGATCAACCTCCACGACCACCTGCGGGTGCTGAGCGACGGCTCGTTCCTGTGGTCGTCGGAGCGCAACGGCCACCGGCACCTCGAGCGACGGGGGGCAGACGGCTCGTTGCGCCACCAGCTCACCGCCGGCGACCACGTCGTTACCCGCGTAGTCGCCGTTGACGACGAATTCGTCTGGTTCACGAGCACCGAGCCCACCCCGGTGGAGCGCCAGCTGTACCGGACCCGCCTCGACGGCGCCGGCGCTCCCGAGCGGCTCACCACCGGGCGTGGCGTCCATGCGTCGGTGGTCGACCCCGGCACCGGGCACCGCGTGGAGACCGTCTCCACACCAGAGAACCCACCGATCACGACCCTGTGCCGCGCCGAAGGGTCGTCGGTGACGCTGCACGATGCCGCCACTGATCCGCGGGTGGACGAGCTCGGGCTCCGGCCGCCCTCCGAGCGGACGGTCGCCGCGAACGACGGCACCATCCTGCACGCCGCCGTGTTCGAGCCCGACGGACCCGGACCCCACCCCACGATCGTGTGGGTGTACGGCGGGCCCCATGCCCAGCTGGTGACCCGGTCATGGGGCCCGACGGTCGCCATGCGCGCCCAGTTCCTGCGCCAGGAGGGCTTCCTGGTCGCGGCGGTCGACAACCGAGGCTCGGCCGATCGGGGCCTCGCCTTCGAAGGCGCGCTCCGCCACCGGATGGGCACCGTCGAGGTCGACGACCAGGCGGCCCTCGTCGCCACACTGGTCAACGGCGGGCTCACCGACCCCGACCGGGTCGGCATCTACGGCTGGAGCTACGGCGGCTACATGAGCGCGCTGTGCCTGGCACGCCGGCCCGACGTGTTCCGTGCCGCCTGCGCGGGCGCGCCGGTCACGTCGTGGGACGGGTACGACACCCACTACACGGAGCGCTACATGAGCACGCCCGAGGCGAACGCCGACGGCTACCGCGACGCATCGGTCATGACCCACGTCGAGGGTCTCGCCGGCCGCCGCCTGCTGCTCGTCCACGGTCTCATCGACGAGAACGTCCACTTCCGGCACACGGCCCGGCTCGTCAACGCCATGATCGCCGCTGGCATCGACCACGAGCTGTTCCTGTTCCCCGACGAGCGCCACGTCCCCCGGTCCGAGGCCGACCGCACCTTCATGGAGAACCGGATCAGTGCGTTCTTCGAGGAGACGTTGCGGGGCCCTGGCGAACCCTTCGGGTTCGATGAGCGGCTCTCGAAGTGAGGAGAGCGTCGACCGAGCCGAAGGATCGTCGTCACGGGCGACTGCATCCCCGAGGCCCTCGCCACCGCACTCTCGAAGACGGCGAAGCAGAGGATCCTCGCCTCGTGCTGTCGAGTTACACCGCCTCGTCGAGGAAGTCGACGTCCTCGAGTTCGATGAAGATGCACTCGCCGGGGCAGAGCTCGGCCGAGTCGATCACCCGCTGCCGGTAGTCGGGGGCGACCGGGACCATCGACCCGGAGCCACCGGGGTCGTTGCCGATCTCCATGCCGTCGCGCACGTAGGCGATGCCGTCCTCGAGGATCACGAAGATCTCGGGGCAGTGGTCGGTGCACAGGCCGTCGCCCGTGCACAGGTCCTGGTCGATCCAGACGTGCACGCACCCACACTGTCTGGCGCCCGGGGTGCTTGTGAAGTCGCGCACGCCCTCGGAGCCGGTCGCCGTCGGCCTACGCTCGCGGGCCGATGCACCCGAAGGAGATGGCCACGGTCTGGGTGATCAGGGGCGGCGAGCGGAACCGGCTGGTCCCCACGTTCCTGCGCGAGGGTACGGTCGGCCTCGGCTTCGGCGGCCTGCCCGACGGCCGCAGTGTGGACCGCGCCACGGCGCTCCGGCTGCTGTCGAGCGGCGCCGAGGACGAAACGCCGCCCGAGGCCGAAGCCGCCATGTTCCTGAGCTTCGTCCGCCGGATCGAGGTCGGCGACCTCGTCCTCATGCCCGACCCGCAGGAGCGAGGCCTGGCCTGTGGCGTGGTGACCGGCGACTACGAGTACCACGACGAGCTCCCGCCCGAGCAGTGCCGTCACCGCCGGCCGGTCGAATGGCGGCGCCGCCTGCCCTACGCCGAGCTCCCCGAACGCCTCGAGCGGGTGCCGAGCCAACGCAAGGCGCTCGACGACGTCCCCGACGGCAAGCTGCGCGAACTGGCCCAGCGCTGCTGCGCCGGCGAGCTCGGCGACGACCCGCACAACCGACGCTCGCCGCCGGTGCGGTCGTCTTCTGGTGGCGCTCGCCGGCCCACGCGCCCGCCCAAGGCCGCGATCCCCGAGAAGCGGTGCATGGGCTGCTTCGTGGTGAAGCCGGCCGAGCTGTTCGAGGGCGACGGCGACCTGTGCCGTGATTGCCGGTGACGCGCAGGCACGCGCTCGACCACCCTCGGCGGTGCGGTGGTCGCGTTGGCCGTCGTGTTCAGCCTGCCGACGCCAGCGGTGGCCGTACCGGCCCGAGAGGATCCGACCACCGAGTCGACCGACACCACGCAACCTGCGCCGACGACACAGCTGACCACGACGACCACAGCAGCGCCGACCACGACAACGACCGAGTCGACCACCACGACCACCACGAAGGAAGCGCCGACCACACCGGCGCCGACCACGACGGTCGCCACCACGACCACCACGACCACCACGACGGAACCGCCGACGACGACCACGACGGCGCCGCCATCAGCCCCGTCGACAGCACCGACCACCACGATCTTCGTGGAGGAGGGCCGGGTCGCCACGCAGGACACCCCTGACCTCCGCGGTGTGCTGGCGATCTGGATCGCCAGCATCGTGATCAGCCTCGGGATGCTCGGCTACTCCTGGTGGACCAACCGACCCTGAGCCCGCGTCCGGTGGACCACCGAGGTCGGGACGCTGGCCGACCGAGGACCAGTGGCGATACGGTGGCCATTCAGGCTACAGGCGTTGCCAATATCGACCGTCGTCGCGGCGACGGTCCCGGACACTCGCGGAGGACCACGTGCCCAAGATCGCCATCATCGGGTCGGGCTTCTCGGGGCTGGGCTTGGGCATCCAACTCAAGCGCCAGGGCATCGACACGTTCACGATCTTCGAGAAGGCCGACGAGGTCGGCGGCACGTGGCGGGCCAACACCTATCCGGGCGCCGAATGCGACATCCCCTCAGCCCTGTATTCGTACTCGTTCGAGAACTTCGACTGGCCCAACAAGTGGTCGCACCAGCCGGTGATCAAGGCCTACCTCGAGCACTGCGCCGACGAGTACCACCTGCGGCCGCATCTGCGGTTCGCCGCCACCGTGACCGAGATCCGCTACGACGAAGACGCCGGCGCGTGGGACGTCGATGTCAACGGCGGCGCCAGCGGCAGCGGCAGCGGCAGCGGGACGACCGAGCGCTTCGACGTGGTCGTGTCGGCCACCGGCCAGCTCAGCCGACCCCGCTGGCCCGACATCGACGGGCTCGACACCTTCGACGGCCCGGTGTTCCACTCCGCCGAGTGGGACCACTCGGTCGACGTGGCCGGCACGCGGGTCGCGTCGATCGGTGCCGGGGCCAGCGCCATCCAGTACGTGCCCCAGGTGGCCAAGACCGCCGAGCAGGTCACGATCTTCCAGCGCACGCCCAACTGGATCATCCCGAAGAACGATCGGGACTACACCGAGGTGGAGAAGGCGTTGATCCGCCGGAGCCGCCTGGCCCGCAACCTGCGGCGGTTCTCGATCTGGCTGCGGGCCGACGTGCTCGGCTTCGACCTCATGAAGCAGACGTCGCGCTTCCGGCGGTTCATGGAGAAGTACGCCCGCAAGAACCTCGCCGAGAAGGTGAGTGATCCCGACAAGGTGGCCGAGCTCACCCCCGACTTCCCGATGGGGGCCAAGCGGGTGCTGTTCTCCGACGACTTCTACGAGGCCATCGAGGAGTTCGACGTCGAGGTGGTGGCCGACCCGATCGAGAAGATCACGCCCAACGCCGTCGTCACCAGCCAGTCCGACGGCTCGGTGCGCGAGCACGAGCTCGATGTGATCGTCGTCGGCACCGGCTTCCACACCCAGGACTTCCTCACGCCGATGCGCGTGGTCGGCCCCGGCGGCCGGTCGCTCGAGGACGAGTGGCGCGACGGCCCCGAGGCCTACCTCGGCATGAGCGTCTCGGGTTTCCCCAACCTGTTCTTCATGTACGGCCCCAACACCAACCTGGGGCACAACTCGATCGTGTTGATGATCGAGTCGCAGTGCCGGTACCTCCTGTCGCTGTTCACCCAGATGGCATCGGACTCCATCCAGGCCGTGGACGTGAAGCCCGAGGTACAGCAGGCCTACAACGACGAGCTCGCCGCCCGGTTGGCCGACTCGGCATGGGTGCTCATCGAGGACAGCTGGTACCTCCAGGGCGGCAAGGTCACCAACAACTGGGTCGGACGCACCACCGAGTACCGGCGGCGTACCAACCACGCCCACCTCGACGACTACCACTGCACCCCGATGCCCCTCCCCCGGTGACAGACCCCGGTGACTACACCGAGAGAAGGTCCTTGACCGCGGCGGCGATGTCGTCGACCTGGGGCAGGACCGCCTCCTCGAGCGTCGGCTCGTAGGGGACGTGCACGTCGGGGGCACCGACGCGCCGGACGGGCGCGTCGAGGGACCAGAAGCACTCGTCGGCGATCCACGCCGCGATCTCGCCACCGAAGCCGGCGGTGACGACGTCCTCGTGGACGACGAGCACGCGGCTCGTCCTCGCCACCGAGTCGGCGACCAGGTCCTGGTCCCACGGGATGATGGTGCGCAGGTCGACGACCTCGATCTCCTTGCCCGTCTGGTCGAGGATCTGGTCGGCGGCGACGAGCGACTTCTGGACCGTCGCCCCCCAGGTGACGATGGTCAGGGCGTCGCCGGGTCGTCGGATGTCGCCCCGGCCGAAGGGCAGGACGTAGTCGTCGGGCGGGAACGGGTCCTTGGCGTAGGGCTGGCGCAGCAGGTGCTTGTGCTCGAGGAAGAGCACCGGGTCCTCGTGGCGGAACGCAGCCCGGAGGAGCCCGGCGGCGTCACGGGCGCGTGACGGGAACGCGATGAGCAGGCCGGGGACGTGCGCGAAGATCGACTCGCCGCACTGGCTGTGCCAGATGGCCCCGCCGGCGAGGTAGCCGCCGATCGGGATGCGAACAACCATCGGCGCCGTCCACTCGCCGTTCGAGCGCCAGCGGACCGTGGCCGCCTCGCTCTTGAGCTGCTGCATGGCCGGCCACACGTAGTCGAAGAACTGGATCTCGGGCGCGGGGTGCAGGCCCCGGACCGCGTTTCCGACGGCGCGCCCGATGATGTTGGCCTCGGCGAGTGGCGTGTTGTAGCAGCGGGCCATCCCGAACTCGCGCTGGAGCCCGGCCGTGGTGCCGAAGACCCCGCCCTTGCCCTCGACGTTGGCCAGCACGTTCTCACGGGCGTCGGCGACGTCCTCGCCGAAGACGCGGATGCGCTGGCTGGCCGCCATCTCGTCGTGGAGCGCCCGGCGGATGGCTTCGCCCATGCCCACCGGCTCGCCCCCGGTGGACGGCGCGGCCGGGGGCTCGGCGGGGTACGCCAGTTCGGGGATGGCCACGACGTGGTCGGTGATGGTGCCCGGGTCGGGCCGAGCGCCCTCGAGCGCCCGCTTGGCCGCGTCGGCCACGTCCTGGCGGGCCTCGGCGCGGACGTCGGCCGCCTCCTTGGGGCTGAGCACGCCACCGAAGGTCAGCTCCTGCTCGAGACGCCCGATCGGATCGCGCTCGGACTCGTCGGCCAACTCGCGCTCGGACCGGTACTTGGACTGGGTGTCGGCCGCGGAGTGGGAGTAGGGACGGGTGACGTCGGCGTGGATCAGCAGTGGACCGACACCGGCGCGGACGTGGGCGATGCCGTCGGCGGCCCGACGGCGGACGTCGAAATAGTCGGTGCCATCGAGGTGGATGATCTCGAGACCCCGGAAGCCGCGCACCATCTCCGAGACCGGTGCCGGCGACTGGTCCGACACCGGGACCGAGATCGCGAACCCGTTGTCCGCCACCACGTAGAGCACGGGCAGGTGGAGCGTGCACGCGGTGTTGAGCGACTCCCAGAACTCGCCTTCGGAGCAGGCGCCTTCGCCGAGCGAGACGTAGGTGAGCTCGTCGCCGTGGGCCGGGAGGTGGGACAGCTCCGGCGTCCGCCCGATGTAGCGCCCGGCCTCGGCGCAGCCGACGGCGGGGATGCACTGGCTGCCGGTCGGGCTCGACTGGGTGACCACGTGCGTGGCTCGATGGCCCCAGTGCGAGGGCATCTGGCGCCCGCCCGATGCCGGGTCGTCCGCCGACCCGACCGCCTGGAGGAGGATCTCGGTCGGGGTGACCCCGAGTCCGAGCATCAGCGCGATATCGCGGTAGTAGGGGAAGAACCAGTCGTAGCCAGGCCGGAGCGATCGGGCCAGGGCGAGCAGGAGCGCCTCGTGTCCGGCGCCCGAGATCTGGAAGAAGACCTTGCGCTGCTTCTGGAGGGCGATCTGACGATCATCGATCGCCCGGGATGTGCAGGCCCACCGGAAGTCGTCGATCAATCCATCGACCGGGAGCCCACGAAACTCGTCCATGTTCCTCCCATGTTGCCACCACGTGCGGAGCCGGTGCGCGAGTCTGCGCCCGGACCGGCGGTCCGATCCGATAGACCGGACGCCATGCGACGCTGCACCCCGGCCGAAGCGATCGAAGTGTTCGAAACGACCGACTCGCTGGGGCTGCCGCTCGGGCCGGCCCAGCCCGCCGCGCTGCTCGAGCAGCTCGGCACCCGCAAGGACTGGGAACACCTGTCGATCTTCGGCGCGCTGGTGACCGTGTTGTCCGAGGTCTTCACCCACCCGAACGTCCACTACCTCAGCGGCTTCTTCGGGCCACTGGAACGACTGCTGCGCGACAGCGGCGCCAACATCGGCTTCGCCCCGGCGGACTTCCGTCGGTTCGGGCCGGTGCTCGCCGACTTCGCGCCCCGCATCATGGCGACGTCGGCCGCGCCGCCGGATGCCGCCGGGTGGTGCTCGCTGTCGCTCCACGCCGGCGCCAGCGTGGCCGAGACCCACGCGGCCGGCGCCGACCCCCACCGCCTGCTGCTCGTCGAGGTCAGCCAACACCATCCGCTCACCTACGGCTGGGGCGAGCACGGACACCGCGTGCATGTCGACGAGATCGACGTGTTGATCGAATCCGACGCCAGGCCCTACGAGCTGGAGGACTCGCCGGCGACGGCGGCCGAGGTGGCCATCGCCGAGCACATACGGGCCATGATCCACGACGGCGCCACCCTCCAGACCGGCATCGGCGCGGTCCCCAACGCGGTCGCCTCGCTGCTCGCCGAGGGCCATGGCGGCGACTACGGCGTCCATTCGGAGATGTTCACCACCGGCCTGATGCGCCTGCACCAGGCTGGGAAGGTCACCAACGCCCACAAGGGCCAGTTCCCGGGCGTGTCGTTGGCCACCTTCGCGGCCGGCACCCGCGAGCTGTACGAGTGGCTGCACGAGAACCGGGAGGTCGCGTTCCTCCCGGTCGACGTCGTCAACTCGCCGGAGGTGATCGGCCGGAACGAGTCGATGATCACCATCAACGCCGCACTCGGCGTCGACATCCACGGTCAGGTCGTGGCCGACACGCGCGACGGCGAGCAGTTCTCCGGGATCGGTGGGCACGAGGACTTCGTGGCCGGCGCCGGACTCGACCTCATCGACCGGTCGATCCTGTGCCTGCCGTCGACGTTCCGCGCCGGCGAGGAGATCCACTCACGCATCGTCCCGTGGTTCGGGGCCGGCACCGTCGTCACCACGCCCCGGCACCAGGTGGACGCCATCGTCACCGAGTACGGCGTGGCCGAGCTCCAGGGCAAGACCGTCCACCAGCGCGGCGAGGCACTCGCCGCCATCGCCCACCCCGACTTCCGCGACGGGCTCCGGGCCGCCGCCGAACGGGCCAGTGGCGGCAACACCCCCGTCCCCTGACCACCGGGAACTCGTCAGCCGTTGAGGAACGGCTCGACGCGATCCGTCGGTCGCCCGATGATCGCCCGGCCGCCCTTGACCAGCACGGGTCGCTCCATCAGCTTCGGGTGCTCGACCAGTAGGTCGACAACGGCCGTCGGGTCGGTCAGGTCGCCGAGCTCGACGCCTTCCTTCTTGGCGTCGCCCTTCCGGACCAGGGTCTCGACCGGGTCCTCGAGCAGGTCGACGATGCGCTCGAGCGTGGCCCGGTCGGGCGGCGAGTCGAGGTAGCGGACCTCGTCGACCTCGGTCCCGATCCCGTCGGCCACGGCCATGGCCTGGCGGGACTTCGAGCAGCGTGGGTTGTGGTAGATGGTCACCTCAGCCATGGCAGCCAAACCTACGGCGAAATGACGACGAAGTCGGAAATGAGCCGCAGGACCTGACGGGGCCGACGCAGTCGGACCGGTCAGACCTACGACGAAATGACGACGAAGTCGGAAATGAGCCGCAGTGCTACTCGGCTCGGGCCCCGCACTCGTCGAGGGCGGCCGCCGCGTACATCGCCGTGCCGACGGCCATGGCGTCCTCGTGGAGCACCATGCGGTTCGAGTGGTTGGGGGCGACCTCGGCCAACGGGGTCTCGGGCGGGCACGTGCCGAGGAAAGCCATGGCCCCCGGCACCTGCTGGAGCACGAAGCTCCAGTCCTCGGCGCCCATGATCGGGGTCGGCATCTCGATCGCCAGATCGCCCACCACCCGAGAGGCGACGTCCATGACCCACGCGGCGGCGTCGGCGTCGTTGCGGGTGACCGGGTAGCCGTCGGCTTCGAGCTGCAGCGTCGCGGTGGCACCGTGCGCCTGGGCGATGTGGGTGGCGATCCGGTCCATCTCCTCGAGGACCAGCTGGCGACTGTGCTCGGACACGGCGCGGACGGTGCCGGCCATCAGCGCCTGCTCGGGGATGACGTTGGTGGTGGTGCCGGCCCGGATCTTGGACACGGTCACGACCGCGGGGTGGAACGCCTCGACCCTGCGGGTCACCATCGTCTGGAACGCGCCGACCATCTCGCACGCGATCGGGATGGGGTCGATGGTGTGGTGGGGCATCGAAGCGTGGCCGCCCTTGCCGGTCACCGTCAGCTCGAAGAAGTCGGCCGAAGCCAGCAGCGGTCCCGGGCGCGTGCCGAGGAAACCGCTGGGCGCCGACGGGGTCTGATGGATGGCGAAAGCCCGCGTGACATCCCGGCCGTCGAGCAGCCCCTCCCCGAGCATCACCCGGGCGCCGGCGTAACCCTCCTCGCCGGGCTGGAACATGAACACGACCTGGCCGCTGAGCTCATCGCGCCGTCCGGCGAGGACCTTCGCCGCGCTGGCCAGCATGGCCGTGTGGGCGTCGTGGCCGCAGGCGTGCATGGCGCCGTCGACCTCGGACGCGAAGTCGAGGCCGGTGTCCTCGGGCATCGGCAGGGCGTCCATGTCACCGCGCAGCAGCAGCGTGGGGCCGGGCCGGCCGGTGTCGAGGGTGGCCACGACCCACGAACACCCGTCGCCGGTCTCGATGTCGAGGTCGAGCCCGTCGATCGTCTCGAGCACGGCCGCCTGGGTCTGGGGCAGGTGGAGGCCGAGCTCGGGACGGCGGTGGATGCGCCGGCGCAGCTCGACCGTCTCATCGAGCAGGTCGCGGGACTCCTCGAGGACGTCAGCGCTCACCCGCAGGACTCTACGTCTCCGATTCTCGACTCGCCCTCGGTCGGATTCCGACAGGCATTTCGTCGAGAACCAGTCAGCCGAGGGCGTTGATCGCGGCGTCGTAGTCCGGTTCGCTCGAGATGTCGGGCACGAGCTCGGTGTGGAGGACGGTGCCGTCGGTGTCGAGCACGACCACCGAGCGGGCGGCCACGTCCGCGAGCGGGCCATCGACCATCCGTACGCCGTAGTCGTCGAGGAAGTCGCTGCGGAACGTCGAGCCCGTGACCACACTGTCGATGCCCTCGGCGCCGCAGAATCGGCCGGCTGCGAAGGGAAGGTCGGCCGACACGCACACCACCGTGGTGTTGTCGAGGCTGGCCGCCCGCTCGTTGAAGGTCCGCACCGACGTGGCGCACGTCGGGGTGTCGATGCTCGGGAAGATGTTGAGGATCACGCGCTGGCCGGCGAGGTCGCCGGAGGTGACCGGCGACATGTCGGAGGCGACGAGATCGAACGCCGGAGCCTTGGATCCCTTCGAGGGAAGGTCGCCACTGGTGTTGACGGGGTTTCCACGGAGTGCGGTCTGAGCCATGGCGCCGTGTCTAGCAGGATGCCGAATCCCGCCCCCTCGGTCCGACGTGTCGCCGTCCGCGGATAACGTTCGTTACGGGCCCAGCGATAGTCTTGCCCGGGTGCCTGATCCCGCCACCAGGACTGCTGCGACCCGCGACGCGGTCCAGGATCGGCTGGACGCCTCGGGCCGGTACCAGCGCTGGGTGCTACTCACCGGGCTCACGGGAATGTTCGCCACGACCTTCCCGATCACGCTGCTGGCCGTCAGCATCTCCACCATCGCCGAGGACTTCGACGCGAGCGAGACACTCGTCGCGTGGGTGATCTCGGCACCGATGCTCGCCTCGGCCGTGGCCCTGCCGATCCTCGGCAAGCTCGGCGACCTCTACGGCCACCGGCGGATCTTCCTCACCGGCTTCGCCGTCGCGACCGTCGTCACCGCGTTGACCACCTTCGCCTGGGACCCCTACTCCCTCATCGTCCTCCGGGCACTGGCCGTGGTCATCGGCGCGGCCACGATCCCGTCGTCCATGGCGCTCATCAACAGCGTCCACGCTCCCTCCGAACGCGCCAAGGCGATGGGGTGGTGGTCGCTGGTCGCTGCGGGTGCACCGGCCATCGGGCTGGTGGCCGGGGGGCCGCTGATCGACGCGGTGGGTTGGCGGCCGACTTTCGCCATCCAGGCCATCCTCTCGGTGGTCCCGGTCCTGGCGGCGTTCCTGATCCTGCGTGAGACCCCCCGGCGAACCGACGTCGGGTTCGACGTGCCCGGCTCGCTGACCCTGGCGGTCGGCGCGGGCGCCTTGATGCTGGCCCTGAATCAGCTCCCCGAGCGGGGGATCGACGCGTTGGTGCTCGTCGCGGTGGGTGTCGGCGCCGCCGGCATCGCTGCGTTCGTCTGGGTGGAATCACGGGTGGCGTCCCCACTCGTGCCCCTCGAGTTCTTCCGCCGCCGCAACTTCACCTTCTCGGTGCTCACCTCGCTGTTCGCCGGTGCCGCCTACATGGGCGGGTTCGTGCTCGCTCCCCTCCTGCTGCAATCGGTCTTCGCGTTCTCGGTGTCGACCACGAGCCTGGTGATGCTGGCGCGCCCCGCGTCGTTCGCGGCCACGTCGCCGCTGGGTGGTTCGATCGCGACGAAGGTCGGCGAGCGACCAGTGGCGATGCTCGGCTCGGTCGCCATCGCCGTGGCGCTCCTGCTCATCGGCATGAGCGCCACCACCGAGCTCGTCTACCTCGTCGTCTTCGCCCTCTTCCTCCAGGGCCTGGGCAACGGGATGGGTCGACCCTCGACCACCGCCGTGCTGTCGAACTCCGTCGACGAGTCCGACCTCGGCATCGCCGCCGCAGCCGAGCGCATGTCCTGGCAGGTCGGTTCGGCCATGGGGATCACGATCCTGACGTCGCTGTACGGCGGCACCGAGCAGGCGTCCGACTTCTTCACGGCCTACGCCGTCGGCGCGGGACTGGGCGTCGCGGCCCTGGTCTTCGCCACCCTGATGCGCTCGACGCCGTCCGAGGAGCCTCACCCCGCAGCCGAGCCCGCCGACCTCTATCCCGAGCAGGTCCCGACCACGGCGACGAACTAGGACAGACGGCGCCCGTACTCCCGGGCCGCGTCCTGTCCCTCGGGCTCGCGGAGGGACCACTGGAGCAGATCGGGGTCGGCCCACCCCGCGACCATGGCCGGCGTCGTTCGTCCGATCGCCGCGGTCATCGCCCGGGTCATCGCGAGCGGACCTGCGGGCATCGACACCAACTCCTCGACACACGCCGCGACCGCGGCGCCGAGATCGTCGGCGGCGACCACGCGTTGGGCGTAGCCCGAGCGCAGCAGCTCATCGGCCTCGACGGCCCGGCCGGTCATGACCCAGTCACGGGTGAGTGGCAGGCCGACCTCGCGCACCAGCAGCGGGATGCCCGCCCACGTGAGCGGGATGCCGATGGCGAGCTCGGGGATGCGCAGCACCGTGTCGTCGGCGGCGACCCGGAGGTCGCAGGCCGCGCCCAGCAGGGCTGCGCCGCCGATCACGTGTCCGTGGAGCCGCGCAACCGTGACCTGGGGCACGCGACCGAACTGATCGAGCAGCCGCTGCCAGGCGCCGGTCAGGTGCCGGCGGGTGGCCCAGTCAGGCGAGCCGTGATCGGAGGAGAGGTGGGGGTACGCACCGCCGGTGAGGTCGGCACCCGCGGAGAACGCCCGGCCGGCTCCCTCGACCACGATGACCCGCACCGTCGGGTCGTCCTCGACATCGGCGAGGGCCGATGCGAGCCCGGCGCGGATCGAGTCGTCGAGGGCGTTGAGCTTGTCGGGCCGCTCGAGCCGCAGGGTGAGGACGGCGCCGTCGCGACGGACCGTGACCGTGGATTTCGCAGGGGCCATCGGGGAACCCTGCCACGGCCGTCCCGGCCCGGTCGTGCGACACTGCCGCGTGTGGAGCCCGTCCGCATCGAGCGATCGCCTCGGCGAGCCCGCACCGTCCGGGTCGTCTTCGTGCTCGTCGTCCTGGCCCAGGCCGCGTTGATCGCCCGCAGCTACTGGGACCCGCACAACTTCTTCGGCTTCCAACCGTTCAACGAGTCGTCCACCTGGGAGGCCGACATCGTCCGGGTCACCGCCGAGGGCGAACGCATCCCGATCGATGCACCCTGGCCTGGCGGCTACGAGTGGAACGACCTGGTCGGCTGGGGCGTGCTCGAGGACCCAGGGCAGCGCAAGCACGCCTACTCCGGGTTGGACGTGCCGGTCGACTTCCTCGGCGAGGCGCTCGACTGGGTGGCCGACAACACGCCGCGCGACACCGAGACCCGCTACCTCGAGGCCGAGGTGACCGGGTTCCGCAACACGCGCGGCCCCGAGGAGCGCACCCTGCGCAGCGAGGAACGGGAGGAGGCCCGGTGACCGCGCCGCGCACGGCGTCGATCGCCCCATGGACCTTCGACGACGTGTTCGACCGCCCCGGCTCGATCCGGGCCATGGCCATCCTGCGGCTGGTGCTCGGCCCGGCCGTGCTCCTGCACCTGTGGCCGTTCCTCACCGACGCGCTGGCCGGCGAGACCTTCCGCGACCACTTCTGGGAGCCGTGGTTCCCGTTCCTGCCCACCCCGCCGGGCTGGGTGCAACTCGGGTTCGTCTGGGTGGGCGCCGCCGCCGCCATCGGCATGGGGCTGGGATGGCGCACGCGCTGGACGGCCTGGCTGACCACGGCCTGCGTCGCCGGCAACCTGTTGCTGTCCCAGACCCACTTCCGACACAACCGGGCGTTCCTGGTGATCCTGTTGCTGACCGTGGCCCTCAGCGACTCCGGCCGGGTCCTGTCGCTGGACGCCCGGCGTCGACGGCGTCACGGCCGTCGGACCCCGTCGGACTTCACCACGATCTGGCCGATGTGGCTGCTCCGGGTCCTGGCTTCGATGGTGTACCTCGCCTCCGGGGTGTCGAAGCTGGTCGACCCCGACTGGTTCGGCGGCCTCGTCCTCTGGGATCGCGCCGTACGTCACGCCCACCTCGTGTCGACCCGGGTGCCCGAGCCGATCGCGGGCTGGGTGGTCGACATCGTCACCATCCGCTGGGTCCACACCCTCACCTCCCCGGTCGCGGTGGCGATGGAGCTGTTCATCGGCGTCGGGCTGTGGCTCCGACGCACCCGCATCGCCGCGGTGTGGACCGCGCTCGTGTTCCACCTGTCCATCCAGATCGCCGCGTCGGTCGAGGTGTTCAGCGTGGTCGCGATCGCCGCGCTCGTGATCTGGGCGACGCCGGCGACGCGTGACCGTTCCCTCACCGTCGACGCCACGACGAAGACGGCGCGGTGGATCCGGCGGCTCGACTGGCTCGGCCGGTTCGAGGTCCATTCCGTCCCGGGAGCGACGCTGTCGATGGTCGACCGCGACGGTTCGACCCACTCGGGGCGCGAAGCTCTCTGGATGGTCTGCAGCCGCCTCCCGCTGACATTCCCGGTCGCGGCGCCGCGGCAGTGGTTCCGGTGAGCGCGCCCCGGCGCCTCCGAGGCGCGCTGTTGACCTGGGCCGTCGGCCTCGGCGTGCTGCGGCTCACCTTCTGGGCACCCGAGGTGTGCCCCACGCTGACCTCGACTGCCGCCCGGGCCACGGCGGTCGACGCCGGCGAGTGGATCCAGACCAACCAGGAGACCGACGGCCGCTATCTCTACGGCTGGGACCGCGACGATGCCGAAGTCGACACCGGGTACAACCTCGTGCGTCACGCCGGCGTGACGATGAGCCTCTACCAGCTCGCCGAAGCGGGCGAGATCCAGTTCCTCGAGCCCGCCGACCGGGGCCTGGACTGGATGCTCGGCCGACTCGAACCGGCGGGCGACGGCGTCGCCTTCGCCGACGGATCGCGGGCCAAGCTCGGGGCGAGCGCATTGCTCGTCGTGTCCCTCGCCCACCGTCGCCTCGTCACCGACGACACCGGCCACGACGAGACCATGCTGGAGCTCGGGCACTTCCTGCAGGGCCAGCAGCGCGCCAACGGCGCGATGCTCAACTTCTACGACCTCGACGCCGATGCCCGGGTGCCGGAGGAGACCTCGGTGTACTCGACCGGCGAGGCCCTGTGGGCCATCGCCCTGCTCGACGAGGCCTTCCCCGACGAGGGCTTCGAGCCGTCGGCCTGGACCACGCTCGACTACATCACCACCGAACGGGACGCGGCGGAGGGCTACTGGCCCGAGCCCTGGCCCGACCAGTGGGCGGCATACTCGCTCGCGGAGATGGCCGAGTGGGGCCTCGAGGACCACCACGTCGAGTACGCCCGCGAGATGCTCCATCGGTACGCCTCCTTCGTCCGCTTCGACGCCCAGCGGGGGACGACCTACGGCGACCTCACCCACGGTCCCGAGCCGCGCGGGTCGGGCTTCGGGACCTGGATCGAGGGCCTCGCCGAGCTGCGCGAGCTGACGACGGTCGACCAGCGGATGAACGACCTCACCGACGGCGCCGACGAGACCCTGGCCTGCGGCGCCGCCCGCCTCGCCGAGAGCCAGACCCCCGCCGGCGCCGACGTCCCACCACAGGTGGCCGGCGCGTGGTTCTACGACGGCCAGACCCGCATGGACGACCAGCAACACGCCGCGTCGGGCATGCTCGGCGCCGAGCCGGTCCTGCCGTGACCTCTAACGTGCCCGGCAGCGTGCTGATTCCCACCACCCGACCCCGCGAGGAGCCCGCCCGCCGGTGATCACCGCCATCGTCGCCTTCCTCGCCGCGTGCAACCCCGCTGCGGCCCTCGTCGCCCTGGCCCACGACCGCCGGACCGACCGCCCCCTCCCCGTCGCGGCCGGCGCGATGGCCGCCTTCGCCGCGCTGGTGGTGGCCGCCGCCGCCTCCGATGCCATCCTCGACGTGCTCGAGCTCAACCTGGGGACGTTCCGCGTCGGCGCCGGCGCGGTGCTGGTCGTGTCGGGTCTGCGGTGGTTGGTGGCGGGCGCACCCCGCGACGCCGTCGAACCGGGTTCCGACCTGCGGCTCGCAGGCTTCGTCGCCTTCCCGACACTGCTCACCCCAGCGGCCGCGGTCCTCGCCGTGTCGGTCGGCGCCGACGAGGGGGTCCTCACCGTGATGGTGGCGGCCGCCGTGGCCATCGCGCTCGGCGGTCTCGGCGTCTACCTCCGGCGGTCGGTGCCGGTTGCGCTCGGCACCTCGATGGTGCGCCTCATCGGCGCCGGCACCGTCATCGTCGGCGCCGGCATGGTGGTCGACGGCCTCCAGACCCTCTGACCCTGCTTCAGGACGAGGTCGGGAAGGTCCAGGGGTCGGTGGGGACGGCGTCGGGGTCGAAGCGTTCGAGCAACGTGGCCGCGTCGACCTCCTCGCCCGGGCCAGCGAGACCCAGCGATTCACCCATGGCGCCGAGGAAGCGGGCGGTGCTCCATCCGTCGGCCTCGAGGTCGGCGCGGGTGACCGAGCCGTGGCGCTTGGCGAGCCGCTCGCCGTCGGGGCCGAGCACGAGGGGCACGTGGGCGTAGACGGGGACGGCGAGGCCCAGGATGCCCGCCAACCATGCCTGCCGGGGCGTGCCGTCGAGGAGGTCGTCGCCTCGGACCACCTCGTCGATGCCCTGGGCGGCGT
This sequence comes from Acidimicrobiales bacterium, assembly GCA_034522155.1. Taxonomy (GTDB): domain Bacteria; phylum Actinomycetota; class Acidimicrobiia; order Acidimicrobiales; family Salinilacustritrichaceae; genus Salinilacustrithrix. The sequence continues at coordinate 127,392 of JAXHLP010000010.1, forward strand.
CATCGACCACGACCGCGAGGTTGTAGGCGGGCACGCCGTCGTTCCGTCGGACCACGAAGTCGTCGATCAGGCCGGTGTGGTCGCCGTGGAGACGGTCGTGGACGGTCACCTCAGCCACGTCGGCACGGACCCGCCACGCCGGGTCGCGGTCGGGCTTGGCCGCGTCCCGCTCGGCGCGGCCCTCCGCGTCGAGATCGCGGCAGGTGCCGGGGTAGGCCCCTTCGGGCAGGGGACCGTGGGCGGCGGAGGCGGCCCGGGCCACCTCCTTGCGCGAGCACCAGCACGGGTACAACAGACCGGCGTCGTCGAGCGCGGCGATCGCGGTCTCGTGCCGGGCCCGGACCTCGGGGTCGGACTGGCGGATGATCGGCCCGTCGTGGTCCAGACCGAGGGCGGCGAGGTCGCCGAGTTGCTCGTCGATCAGGTGCTCACGGCTGGCCACGGGGTCGAGGTCCTCGACCCGCACCACGAACCGGCCCCCGTCGACCCGGGCGAACAGCCACGCCAGCAGCGCCGTGCGGAGATTGCCGATGTGGAGCGAGCCGGTGGGGCTGGGCGCGAAACGACCGTCGGCCATGGCGCATGATCGCCGCGCCATGGCCGACGGCCTCGTCATCCGGCTCTGCGTCGTTCAGCCGGGAGGTGCGGTCAGGCGCAGGCCCAGGGACCCCAGCCCTGCTGGTTGTAGAGCCACTTGGCGAAGACGGTGTTCGCCTCGGCGCTGTAGCGGTTCGACCACGGCGTGCCGGTGACCGACGGCCAGGTGCCGGCGTGGACGTTGTTGATCTGGAACAGGCCGTGGTTGCCGCCACCCGGGCTCATGGCCGACGGGTTGAAGTTGGACTCGCACTGCACCACGGCGAGGGCCTTCTGGGTGGCCGGGCCGAAGTGGCGGGCGATGATGTCCTCGACGGAGCCGGGCGCGTAGCTCGGTGCGGGAGCGGGCGCCGGGGCCGGCGCCGGGTCCATGTTCGGCACCGGGACGAAGTCGGGCTCGGTGTCCATGTTCGGCACCGGGACGAAGTCGGGCTCGGTGTCCATGTTCGGCACCGGGACGAAGTCGGGCTCGGCCGCGGCGGGTGGGGCCGATTCGCGGTCGGAGCGGTCGTCGACCGGCGGGAAGGCCACCCCGTCGTCGGCGGCGGCGGCGACGACGGAGTCGTCGGCGTCGGGTCCCTCGCCGGAGGTGGCGATGTGGTCCGGGGCCATGAGCCCACCGGCACGGACGGCACCGTCGGAGGCGCTCATCGTCGTGACCGCGAACGAGGCCATGAGGACGACGGCGAGCACAGCGAAGGCGGCAATGAGTCGGTTTCGCATCAGGAGTTCCTTTCACCGCAGACGCGATCGGACGTCGCGTGTGGGTTCGGGGGGAAGGGGGACGGCAACGCGTCGGGGGGTCGGACGCAGGGCGTGGGACGCAGGCTCGATGAACCCGGTCCGCCCCGATCACGCGGTGGCGCCACCCCGTTCCGGGAGGAACCCGCACGCGACCGTTGCGGCTTTCATGTGGTGTGTATTGCAGATGCTGGTCGATTCGTAAACGAAATGCAACATTGTTGGCTTGTGATCTTCGTCACGAACGCTCGCAGTAGTCGCACGAACCGCGAGGACGACCATGCGTGGGGGAAGGTCACGATCCGGGTGCGACGCCCTCGGACCCGACCTGTACGCTGGCCAGCCGCCACGGAGTGGTGACCGAGTCAGGCTGAAGGTGCTTCCCTGCTAAGGAAGTGAGGACGCAAGTTCTCCGTGGGTTCAAATCCCACCCACTCCGCCATCGCTCACCGGGGTCGGCCGGCGGCTCGCCCGGCGGTCGGCCCGGGTGACGCACCTGGAGGGGTGCCAGAGCGGACGAATGGAGCGGTCTTGAAAACCGCCGGGCCCTTTGCGGGGTCCCGTGGGTTCGAATCCCACCCCCTCCGCAAAACACCAGGTCACGGTTATCGTTTCGGCCGCGGCTGACAGCTCGATGCATCGCCCCCGCGATGTCGATGGGCGGGACCAATCAGGTACCACTGGGGGCGGGCGATGGAGCTGGTCGTTGACGAGGCGTCGCCGCGGTGTCGTGGGTACCACGGTCCGAGAACCGTCGGACGGCCTGGCGAGCTTCATGAAGCCCATCTCGAGACATGGGCAATGCCGTGAAGTCGCTCCGGCCTAGCCATCCACCATGTTCATGGCCCTGGCGTGAAGGCGGACAGCGACCTGATGGAGCCGCTCGGCGATGCTGGCGTGCGGCGCGGGTCTGCGCGGGCTCGGGCTGTCGTACCTTCCAAGATGCTCGCCAACTTGAGGGCGGCCGAGACCTCGAACCAATCGAGTTCGTCGGGATCACGAGCGACGTTGGCGTAATGGACGCGATGGCGTCCCGCGAGGGAAACCCGTCCACGGCCCCGGCCCCAGAGCTCCCCGGTCGGCGTCACCGTCGAGCGGGCTGGTCACCAGCAACCAAGCCAGGTCGAGTCGGGGGTCGCCAACGGTGGCCAACTCCCAATCGACGAGGGCTCGGGTCTCGGAGCCGGTGTGCGAGAACATCACGTTGCCGAGATGGAAGTCGCCGTGGACCAAGCTGGCGGGCCAAGTGGCCGGTACTGACCGATCGAGCCATGCCGCGAGCGGATCGGCATGGTCCGCGCGGAGGCCGTCGTAGCCTGGAACGTCCTCGTGGGCTGCCAAGAGCGCTTGCCAACGTGCCGGCTGTTTGGCGAGGGCCGCATCGTCCCAGGTCCGGCCGGGAACTGTCCGCTCCGGATCTGCAGTCTGCAGTGTCGTCAGGAGGTCGACTGCGGCGAACGCTCGGTCTGCAAGGACCTGCTTCGACACGCTCGGATCAGGCTTCTCCATGGCGATGCCATCGATCTCCTCCATGACGAAGAAGGCGGTGTCGAGCACGACGGGGTCGGGCAGACGCCAACGGGCCTCGGATGGGGCACCTCGGTGTCATCGAGACCTGCAGGAGGAAGCCCTCCCTGGCCGTCCTCGCGTCAGCCCGATCGTTCCCTGGTTGGCGGTGTCGGCGAAGGACGACGTCCTCGCCGCCGACACTCAGCCGGAGCAGTTCATTCTGGGTACCCCCGGCGAGGGCACCGGCGACCTGGACATGCCCGTTCAAACCGTGTTCCTGCAGCCAGATGGACAGCCGTGTCCATTCAAGATCTGAGAACTGCGGTCCAGCAGGCTTCGGCCCTGCCGAGTCGGACGTCATCGCATCGAGCACCATCGTGCCTTGGATAGGGGTAAGTCGCTAGCGTTACCGGACAAGTCAGTTGACCCTTGGAGGTCGACCATGGACACGGTCCTGCGATGACCAAGGACACCAGACTCGCTCTGCTCCGTTCGGCGGAGCAGCACTTCTTGCGCGGAATCGAGGTTCCGTCGTTCCGCGAGATCACGCGAGACGCTGATCAGAAGAACACGAGCGCCCTGCAGTATCACTTCAAGAATCGTGACGAACTTCTCAAGGCAGTACTCGCGCGCCACGACTCCGGGATCGATCTTCAGCGACATGCGCTGCTCGATCAGCAGGACCTTGATGGCGCGTCGGATCCCCGAGGTCTTGCCGCGGTGCTCGTCCTTCCGCTTGCGGCGAAACTCAGCGACCCGGATGGCGGACTCAACTATCTCCAGATCATGGGCGAAGTCGTTGCACGGCCGCTTCGCTTCAACTTCGCGATCGTGCCCAGCACACCAGCCGCGAGCATCGATCGATGGAGTGCCAAGGTCGAGTTGATCATTCCGCCCGAGACGGTCGGCCCCCCGCTGCACCGCCGTTTCGCGGCCATCAGCTTTGCGTACGCACAGCTTGCGAGGCTGGCGCGAGAGCGCCCCGCAGGCGACCACAGGCTCTTCATCAGCCACCTTGTCGACGTGGTCCTCGCTGTCCTGTGTGCACCGCTCTCGGAGCAGACACAGTCGCTTCTTCGACCGTCCGACTAGCGGGCCCGGCATCGACGCGTGGAGAGCATTCATGACGTCAGAAATCGGCGGAGTCCATGAGCCATACGATTCGAGGCGGGCTAGCGGGGCAGTCCGAGCACTCGCTCACCGATGAGGGAACGTTGGATCTGGGCTGAGCCGCCGTAGATCGACGCCGCTCGCGAATAGAGCCAGTCCGCGACGATGCCGTTGTCGGCCGGTGCCAGTGCGTCAACTCCGAGCGCAGCCAGCTCAGCGCTGCGCACGCTCTGTTCCGCTCGTGTCAGGATCATCTTCGTCGCCGCCACGTCATCGCCAAGGGTCTCCCCTGCTGCCAGACGGCGAACCATGCCGGCGATCCGAAGGTCGAGGAGCCGCATCACGATCTCTGCATCGACGACGGCACGACGCACCTCCCGATCGGTAGTCCCGTCGATGGTACGACGGAGTCGGGAGAGCGCCGCCCGGAGGACACTGCCGCGCCGTATCGGGTAGGTACCCCGCTCGGCCGCGAGCATGGCCATCGTCACGGCCCAGCCTCCGTCATGGTCCCCGACTCGGTCAGCCACCGGTACGACGACATCACTCAAGAACACCTCGGCGAACTCGGCGACGCCGTTCATCGCCGTCAGCGGTCGGACCGTCGCGCCCGGAGCGTTCATGTCAATCACCACCGCGGTGATCCCCCGATGACGACTCTCCGCGGATCCGGTACGCACCAGGGCGAGGCCGCGGTCGGCGAACTGGCCCCAGGTTGACCACACCTTCGCGCCGGTCACGACATAGGCGTCTCCATCGATCTGGGCGGTCGTTCGCAGAGAGGCCAGGTCGGATCCAGCGTCCGGCTCGCTGAACATCTGGCACCAGATCTCCGATGCACCGGGCATCGGGGGCAGCCAGCGCTCGAGTTGTTCCTCGGTGGCGAACTCCATGAGCCCGGGGGCCACCACGTCCAGCGCGAGATAGTTGACAACGTCAGGTGCCTCGGACCGACCGAGGGCAGCGCTGACGACCGCCGCAGCCTCAGGCCCGAGGCCTCGACCCCCGTAGCGCTCGGGCCACGACACCGACAGCGAGACCGGCGTCATGCAAGCGCCGCTCGACGTCGACCAAGTACTGGAAACGTCGCTCGAGCGATGTCGTCGACGGTGGCTCGGGGAGCGAAGCCACGAACTCCAAGACCTCGGCCTCCAGCTGCGCGTCGATCTCATTGGTCATGGTGCGATCTCTGCCGGCCTGGGACGAGCGAACGCGGGCGGCCCGTATACTGGAGGACGTCCTTCGTCCTGGGCGCGCAGCGCCTCCTTGGAATCCGGGTGGTCCGCCATCCAGCAGGTCCACGACTGTTCGTACGCGTAGCCCGCCTGCAGCTCCATGTGTTCGACCTCATTGAGCGCGTGCTTCGCCACCCGGAGGGCCGTCGGGCTGTGCTGCGCGATGTCGGCCGCGAGCTCCGATGCGGTCGTCATCAGCACGTCGGACGGAACGACCTCTGCGATCCCACCGACCCGCCAGAGTTCCTTTGCGGGCACCGGACGACCCGTGAAGAACATCTTCCGCACCATCGGCTGTGGGGCGAGTCGAGCGGGTGACGAGCGCCGCCCATGATACCGACCGTGATCTCAGGAAGTCCGAATGATGCCTCGTCGGACGCCACCACCACGTCGCAGGATGCAGCGATGGCGAGGCCGGTGCCCAGGGCGGCGCCGTGAACTGCAGCAACGACCGGCACGGCGCAGTCTTGCGATGGCGAAGAACGCCTCGCGTACACCGAACATCCTGGCTCTGGCGTTGGCCGAGGTCATGGTCCGGAACTCGTCCAAGTCGTTGCCGGCGCAGAAGTGCCGAACGGACGACGTCAAGACGACGGCGTTGGCCTCGGGCCAGTCGCGTTCCACGCTGGCGAACGTGTCTCGAAGCTCTGCGTAGAACGGTCCATCCACGGCATTAACCGGTGCCCGGCCCATCGTGACATGGAGGACCGACCCCACGAGCCGGCAGTTGAGCACGGCATCTGAGCAGCTCGCTGCCTTCGCCATCACGCCGGCGCCTCGATGCCGAACAGCTCGGCCATGGTGCCGCCGGTGATCTGTGCCCGAAATCTCGGGATCCGACTCCACGAAGATCTCGTCGAGGATCTGCTGGGTACGAGGCCACGTGCCCTCGAGGTGCGGATAGTCACTCCCCCACATGAGCGACGACACGCCGGTGACGTCCAGCGTGAGGAGTATCGACTTGTCGCTCTGGAAGGTGGCGTGGACGTTGGTCCGAATGATCTCGCTGGGAGGCCGCGACAGCTTCGGCTTCACCCAGTCCGCATGTGAACGGGCGGCTTCGTCCATCCGTTCGAGCAACCCCGGGAGCCACGATGCTCCCCCTTCGACGCACACCAGATGGAGGCCGGGGTGACGATCGAAGACCCCCGCGGCCACGAGGTGCAGGGCAGCTCGCTGCAGGGGGAACAGCGTCTCGACGTAGTTGATGATTGCTCCGCCTTGCCCGCGGGTGACCATAGGGTCCATACCGGTGCCGATGTGCAGGCACGGGTGCATTCCCGTCTCGGCGAGCAGCGCCCACAGTGGTTCGTAGATCTCGTCGTTGTACGGCACGGGCGGGGTGGCCGGCAGCAGCGTGGCGGGATAGCCGAGATCGGCAGCTCGCTCGACCTCGCCGATAGCGTCACCGACGTCGACCATCGGGATCATCGCCGCACCGATGTACCGGGGCGACGTCCGTAGAAACGTGTCGGCCTGCCAGTCGTTGTACGCCCTCGCGGCCTCCAGCGCCACGTCACGGGTCTCGATCAGAGCTGCACCACAGGCCCACGGACGGGAACAGCAGCTCGGCCCAGATCCCCTGCGCGTCGAGGTCCTCGAGCCGCTTGACCGGGTCGAAGGCGTTCGGCGGTCGGGTCTGTTCCTGGAGGCCGGGCGGCTCGTACCGAGCGACCTTCCCGTCGACGTAGATCACCTCCTGCATACGGCCACGTCGTTGCTCCTTGTGGGTCTGGGGCGCCAGCTCGCGAAGCGAGGACGGCATGTTCTCCAGCCACAGGTCGACGGGCTCGAGGATGTGTGAATCAGCGGAGTGGAGCATTGCGTTCCTTCCGGGGTCTCGGGGTGAGTCTTCGGTCACGCCTTCACAGCTGTGTCGACCGCGATGCGATCGGTGGCGAGATCGGTTCCGCGCTTTCGCAGCTCGACCTTCTGGATCTTTCCTGACGGGGTCACGGGCATCGCGTCGATGAACGTGACGTAGCGGGGCACGAGGAAGCGGGGAAGTACCGCCTCGGCGTGCCGGAACACATCATGTGCGGTGAGATCCGCGCCATCCCGTGCAACGACGAACACGTGCAGTTCGTCCTCGCCTGCCTCCTCGTCGGCGGGCGCAGCGACCGCGGCCACCTCTGCGACATCGGGGTGCTCACGGAGGGGCACCTCGACCTCGAATGACGAGATGTTCTCCCGCGACGGCGGAGGCGAGTCCTTGAGACGGTCGACGAAGTGAGAACCAGCCGTCCTCGTCCTGCCGCATCCCATCTCCGGTGTGGAACCACAGGTTCCGGCGGGCTTCGAGCGAGGCCTCGGGCATTCCGAAGTAGCCGAGGTTGATCACCCATGGTTCCTTGGGCCGGACCACCAGTTCGCCGATCTCTCCGACGGGTACGTCCTCGTCCGTGTCGGGATCGACGAGACGGATGTCGAACCATTCGCTCACGTGGAGGCCGGCAGCTCCGGGCGGCCGGTCGTCGCAGCCGTACGGTGTCAGGATCGCCGCACCCGTCTCGGTCTGGCCGAACAACTCGTTGAAGGACTCGATGCCGTAGCGGTGACGAAGGTCGTCGACCGACGTGAACGCGGTCGGACACGCGAAGACCGCACGCAGCTTGGACTCGGCCTCGATCGGCTTCTCGGGTTGTTTGGCAACCCAGTCCATCATCACCCCGACCCAGTTGGTGACGGTTGCGCCAGACTCGGCGGCCCGATCCGCGAATCCGTTCGGACTGAACTTCCTGTAGAGGTGTGACGTGGCGCCGACGACGAGGGTCGGGAGGATCGAGAAGAACTGAGCGTTCCCGTGGAACATCGGCCCGTCGGTCATGAGCACGTCGTCGTCGGTGAGCCGCATCATGCTCACGTACTCGTTGGCGAAGAAGTACAGGTGGGCGTGGGACATCATCACCGCCTTCGAGGGGCCGGTCGTGCCCGAGGTGAACAGGAGGGCGCCCAGCTCGCTCCGGGGCGGCCGGACGACGTGCTCGACAGGCGTCTCCGGATGCTCAAGAACACGGCTGAACGGCATCGCCGTCCACCCCACGCGCTCGAGGGCCGCGATCTGCGGGGCCGGGTCCGTCCCGACGACGAGGAAGACCGGATCGAGATCAGTGAGATCGTCATGGACGTCGAGGAAGCGGTCGACGTAGTGCGCGTGGACGACGATCGCCTTCGGGGAGGTGAGTGTGACGGCGTGGGTCGAGGAAGCGCCCGAGGTAATCGCTGTTGGTCGGCACCTCGACCAGACCCGCCCGCGTGGCGCCGAACCATCCGAGGACGTACTCGAGCACAGTTGTCGAGGAAGATCATCACCCGGTCGCCCGTGTCGAGTCCCAACTGGCGCAGGTGCGCACCGATGTGATTTGCGGCCTGGTCGACATCGGCGTAGGTGTGCTGGACACCTTCCCAGACCACGAAGGGCTTGTCCGGTCGTTCGCGGGCTTGGAGGTCGAGGAGGGCCGACACCGACCACAGGTCACGGTCCGGGATGCTCAATTCGAGGGATTCGTAGGTCTTCACGATCCATCTCCCTGGGATCTTGTTGCTGAAGGGACGGGTTTGCTCTGCTGGCTCTCGATCGGACGCCACGTCACGGAGGGTTCGTCGTCCACCAAAGCTGGCTTTCATCCGCTGACCGGGTCGAAGGTGCGGACGCCCGGGGAGCCTCCCCACGAATCGAACCCCGGGCTCGTCGTCCAGGTCGACCAAGACCACTGTGTACGGCGTCGGGAAATCCTCGCGCGCCTGCCGCTCGACCACGGTCCAGGTGACGAGATGGCCGGTCGGCGTCGCTGACCTCCAGGTGATCGCGGTCGAACCGCACGAGAAGCACATGCCTGTCGGTGGATGGAGCAACGTGCCGCACGAGTGACAGACCGCAACGGCCACCTCTCCAGCGGCGGCGTGCTGGAAGAATCCGCCCGTGTCGATGTCATCGGTGACCGGTCTCATGTCGGCAGCACCTCGCGACCGTCCGTCGGGATGAGGGCGCTGGAGACGACGGGCAGTCCCGAGGTGACCAGGCACGTCGCAGCGTCGGTCACCTGGCTCATGGACGTTCCTCGGATCTGGCGTACTCCTTCCGCGATGTGGGTCATCCCGTGGATGTAGCCCTCGGAGAGGTTCCCACCGGCGGTGTTGGCGGGAAGCGACCCCGTCGAGACGCAGGTGGCCCTCCTCGACGAACGGGCCACCCTGCCCCTTGGCGCAGAAGCCGTAGTCCTCCACCTGCATCAGCACCGTCGGTGCGAAGCAGTCGTAGAACTGAGCCACGTCGACATCTTGCGGTCCCAGGCCTGCCCGGCTGTACAGCGCGTCGGCCACGGCTGCCGACGGCTGCGTGGTCAAGGAGTCGCGAAGGAGCGCGGGAACATCGACTGCCGGCTTCGTGTCACGTGGAGCCGATTGCGCGACCGCTCGAATCGTGCACACCGGATGCCGGCCGTGGCATGCGTCCTCGGTCGTCGTCACGACGACGGCGCATGCCCCGTCGGTTTCCAGGCAGAAGTCGAACCGCCGGAGCGGATCCGAGATCATCGGTGCGGCGTCGTAGTCGTCGCGGGACATCGTTCGGTCGCCCATCTGCGCCGCCGGGTTGGCGTTTGCTCGTGCCCGGAAGGTGAGAGCGATCTCGGCCAGCGCATCGCCAGACGTTCCGTACTCGATCTGGTGTCGGCGGAAGATCATCGCCCAGACCTGGCCTGGGGTGAGCAGCCCGTGGGGCATGAAGAACTCGTCGAGTGAGCCGCCTCCACCGATCTCGTCGGCATCGTGACCGGCTCCGCGTCCGTAGCGCTCGCCCGAGCGACCGTTGAGCGACCGAAACACGACAATGGTGCGCGCCAGCCCAGCGGCGATGGCAGCGACGGCCTGGCCGACCATGGCGGCTGGTGCCGCGCCCCCGCCTGGCACGGACCCCCAGTAGGTGAGCTCGTCGACACCGAGGATGTGCGCCAGATCGTTGTGTGCGACCGAGTCGTTCTCACAACGGACGATGCCATCGACAGCGCGCTGGTTCGATCCCAGCATCGTCGATTGCTGCTCGCTGCGGCTTGTCCAGCCAACGTCAACACGCTTCGTCCCGACGCCTTGCTGAAGTCGGTGGAGCCGATGCCTGCGATCGCGGAGAGGTCACGCGGATAGTCGAGCCGATCGCCGATCTTCACGTCTGCACCTCCGAGACCCGACTGACAATCGCACCGAGAGATTCGAGGGCGCGGCACACCTCGTCGCGGGGCGCCGACGGGAGGCCGAGGATCACCGCATCGACTCCGGCATCCTCGTAGGAACGAATGACGTTCTCGATCTCGGGGCCGTCGCCGAACACCTGGGCCCAGACCTCCGGTCTCGCTCGGCCGAGGTCGGAGGCGCGACGGTGCAGCTCGGCTATCCGGTCACGAATCGGCGGCAGACCCTTCGCCGGGCTCGGGTACCAGACGTCGCCCAGGTCGAGCACGCGATCGAGCACAGTGGGGCCGTTGCCTCCGATGAGGATCGGGGGTGGGGTCTGCTCGCGCCGGCTCAGCTCCGGAGCGGGTCGAACTGGACGTGGTCGCCGGCGAACGAGGCAACGTCCTGCGTCCAGATCTGGCGCATCGCCAGGATGTGCTCGCTGCATCACGTCCCAGCGTTGGGACGGTGTGATCCGCGGTCTGCGGCCTCCTTCGCGACCGCTCAGCCGGCACCGATGCCGATCACCGTGCGCCCGCCAGAGAGGAGGTCGATGCTGGCCACCTGCTTGGCCGTGACGATCGGGTCACGCTGGGCCGCCAGCGCGACGCCGGTCCCGACGATCAAGTCGGTTGTCGCGGCCAACGCCCATGACATGGCGACGAAGGGATCGAAGATCCGGGCATAGGACTCCGGAAGTTCGCCGCCTCCGGGCCACGCCGACTCGAGATGGACGGGGACGTGCGTGTGGTCGGGGAACAGCAACGTGGCGAACCCCGCTTCCTCGACGTCGCGGGCGAGCTCGTCGGGCCGGACCGATCGGTCGGTCGAGAAGCACAGTGCGCCGAACCTCATGCGGCCAGCCCTCCGTCGATACTGAACACCGAACCGGTGACGTGCGGGAAGGCTTCGGACAGATGGACGACGAGATCGGTGACCTCCTCGGGTCGCCAGCTCGTCTGAGCGGGCTGGTGGGTGCGGTGACCGCGGCGACCTCTTTCTTCAACGACCAGCGATGCTCCATCACAGCTCGGCGACCTCCTGATCGATGCGGGCGGTCAGGTGACGCCGCGCGGCCTCGCGCACCGCGGGCAGATGACCAGTCGGCCAGACCTCGTCCGCAGGCTTGTAGGCCTTGAGTACCTCTCGGGCCAGCACGGACTTGTGGACTTCGGTGGGACCGTCGACGAGCCCCATGGCGGTCCGACTTGTCGTACGGGTCATCGAGGACGTGATCGAGCGGTTCGATTTCGGAACGCACAAGCTGATCGGCCCACTCGCAGTTGGCGGCGCTCGCAGGGTCGGTTTCGAAGTCCCAGCTCACCGATCTACACCTGCAGCGTTGGCCTGGACGGTCCGGCGGACGTCCACGAGGTCATCGGTGGTGATGAACGAGCTCGTGGAGCGCATTTCGGGCGACACGAGCGAGGGACACCTCCCCGATCGAGCCCCGGATGCGTGACCAGCCGAGGACGATCGTGCGGTCTTCATCGCCCGGTTGCATCGAGCACAGGACGGATGTGAGGCGATCGATGCGGCGCCGAAGCGGGCGAGGAGCTCATCGTCGGGGCCAAGCACCTCCGCGGTGACCGTCTTGTCGGGGTCCGGTGGCGTGATCGACGGCCGGTCGGCCGCCAACCTTGCTCGACGAACCAACGCGAGGTCGACAAGGCGTGGACGAGGTGGAGCAAGTACTCACCCATCGACCAACGGTCCGCGTCGGGCCGGGTGCGACGGAGCGACTCTGGCAGCTGCGGTAGTCGTCCATGACCCGGGCGCCCCAGCGCTCGACTCCGTCGTCACCTCGCCCACCATCACGGCGCGAGCGTCGAATCCGCAGGCGTCACAACATTCGACCAGGGTCTCCGTCTCGTCCAATGTCAGTCCTCCGAGGGTGCACTGGTCGTCGATGGGACGGCGCACGCCTCCTCCGACGGCTCGGAAGTGCCTCGGCCGGCACCCGACGAGCGGCGGCGGATCGGAAAAGTGTCGAAGGTCGAGAACCGGGGTCGGCGACGCTTGATCTCGCTGAGGCCGGTCTCCCGAGCGACGACCTGGTGGCGTCCCACAACTCGAGGGCCGCTGTCTCCCGACACCCGTCGGCTGAGAACCGGGCCGAAGATCGACGGTCCGTCGGGCGGGTCGAAGGTGAGGATCGGTGTTCCTGCATCAATGCCGATGCGGTCGAGCGCGAGGTCGACGTCCTTCTGCACGATTGGGTCCAACGCGTCGTTCTCAGCGCATGAGACCCACGCAGGGTCGCCGCCGATTGCCCTGAGGACCTCCTGCAGCAGCTCGGACCCCTCTGGGTCGAGCTCCTCGTGGCGATGCTCCTCGTGGATGAGGGTCCCGAGCTTGTCGTAGTAGGCCCCGACCGCTGCGTGACCGAGCTCTTCACGGATCTTCGCCGCAACTCGAAGTAGCCGGAGGCTCCCGCTGGCTGGTGCTCCAGGTAGCCGGCGGGGAACTCCTCGCCATAGTCCCGCTCCTCGTTCACGAGCCGCAAGGAGATGAAACGCCAGTGCACCTCGAGCCCTCTTCGGGCAGCCACGTCGGTCACCCAGCGACTCCCGATCCACGCCCATGGACACATGGGATCCCAGAAGAAGTCGACATCGGCGCCCATGGAAATCGTCCTCCGTTCATCGGCGGCCGGTATGGATGAGATGATAAGTCAGATGATTGAATATGTCAATCGTGCGAGTTAGGGGTGTCTTGCGAGTCGTCTCGACCGCGTCGCGCCGCTGCGCCGCCGAGGTACGCGTCCTGCAGCACATCGCTGTGTGCGACCTCGTCAGCGGAGCCCGCCGCGACGACGGCGCCGTTTGCGACGACGAGCGCTCGATCGCTCATCTCGAGTGCAATCGAGGTGTCCTGCTCGACCAGGACGATCGACGTACCCAGGTCTCGCATCCTCGCGATCACATCGAGGATCGAACGCACGATGAACGGAGCGAGACCGAGCGATGGCTCGATCGAGCAGAAGCAGATTCGGCTCGGGGAGAAGCGCTCTCGCCACGGCGACCATCTGCTGCTGGCCGCCACTCAACATGAAGCACCGCCGATCGACGAAAGGCTCGAGATCCGGAAACAACTCGAAGGCCCGGTCGATTCCCGTCGCGCCCGACGACCATCGCTGGTACATTCCGATCTGCAGGTTCTCGCGCACGGTCATCCGATAGAACAGCCGTCGCCCTTCTGGCACGTGGGCAATTCCCTGCTGGACGATCTGGTGCGCTTTGAGGCGTGCGAGGTCGAGATCGCCGTACCGGATCGTTCCGGAGGTCGCAGGGTGGAGCCCGGTGATCGCCCGCAGCACTGTCGTCTTGCCGGCACCGTTGGCACCGACCAACGCGACCACCTCGCCAGGCTCGACGCTGAACGAGATGCCGCGGACCGCCTCGGCCCCGTCGTAATGGACCCACAGGTCCGAGACGCGGAACGGCAGAGCGGTGTCAGTTGGTGCCAAGGTATGCCCCGATCACTTCGTCATCCCGCACAACCTCATCGGGGGGCGCATGGGCGATGAGCTTTCCGTGATCCATCACAGCCACGCGGTCACACAAGCCGAGGATGAACTGGACGTTGTGTTCGATGACGATGACCGTGACGCCCCGACGACGGATCCCCTCGACATGTCCTTGAAGGGTGTCGGTCTCGGATGAGTTGAGCCCGGCAGCTGGCTCATCGAGCATGAGCAGCCTCGGCTTCATCATCATCGCCATCGCGATGCCGAGGTCTTGTGGACACCATACGGCAGGCCGTCGACGTCAGCGTCGCTCCAATCCTGCAGCCTGAACCACTCCAGCATCTCTTCGAGGTCGCGCTGCGTACTCGGCCGACTGCCGACCGACGCCAGTCCACGCAAACCCCAGAACCCGATGGTGGCCGGCGGGCACGGTCCCGGCGACCGACAGTGATTCCCGCACGGTCATCGTGGCGAAGGTTCGTGCGTGCTGGAAGGTGCGAACCAAGCCCATCCTCGACCGCGTCGTCTGTCCAACTCGGTCGATGTCCTCACCGCCGTATCGGATCGTCCCGTTGGACGGCGTCGTGAAACCAGAGATGAGGTTCACCAGCGTGGTCTTCCCAGCACCGTTCGGACCGAGCAAGCCACAGATCTCGCCTGTCTCCACGTCCATCGTGAGGTTGTCGACAGCGACGACGCCACCGTAGCGACGAGTCAGGTTGGCGAGTTCGAGGAGGGATTTACTCCGCATGCAAGCTCCGAACGCTCAACTGCTCCCGTCGTCGCGACCGCAGCCGGCTTCGAGGTCGCGACACCTTCGCGCAAGCACACGGACACCTCCCGAGATCCCGTCGGGAAAAGAAGAGGACGATGATGATGACGAAGACGCCCAGGACGCCGACACGCCACTCCCCTTCGACCGGGGCCGCCTGATACAGCGCGACGTAGATGACGGTGCCGATCGCGGGCAGCGTACGGTGTACCCCCTCCCAGCGACGACGAGCAGTAGTATGGAGAGCAGTGCTTCGTGAAACGAGAAGAACTCCGGAACGATGAGCCGGAACGAGTAGCTCTGCAACAAGCCCGCCGCGCCCGCGACCACGGCACTCAGCGCGAATGCGAGGATCTTCACGGAGGCAGCGCGGATCCCCAGCGACGACGCCAACGTCTCGTTGTCGCGAACTGCCAGCATGGATTGACCTGCAGGCGACTCCGTAGGAAGACGGCGAGCGCGTGGAGGGTCACGAAGACGAGACAGGTGAGAGCAAAGAACCCGCCTGACCCGGAACCCAGGTCCCAACGGAGTCCTCCGATGTCGACGACCGGGAGGTCTCCTCGGTCGACCAGCAGCCCTGCCGTTCGTCCCGCGGTGTCGGAGTTCACGATCACCGTGACGAACACCGCCGCGAAGCTGACTGAGAGGATCGCGAAGTAGAAACCGTCCAGTCGCATGGCCGCAAGGCCGAGAGAAGGCTGCACACCACGGCAGCGACGACCCCAGCGAGCACCGCTGGGAGGAGAGTCACGCCGTGCAGGCTGATCAGCAGGGTCGAGGTGTATCCGGCCACACCGCCCAGGGACAGCTGCGCGACCGACAGCTGGCCGGCGTAGCCCCAGACGATGTTGAGGCTCAAGGCCCACAGACCCCAGATCAGACCCGAGACAGCCCACTGGTAGTGCTGCAGGGTCCCCGAGAGCACGACCGGGATAACCAGCAGCAGCGGCCAGAGCATCGCTCCAGCCAGTTGGCCCCGCGTTCGCTGATGGCCGCTCATACGCGCTCCGTGAGTGTGCCCACGATGCCCTGGGGTCGCGTGAGCAGGATGACGATGAGAACCGCGAGCGGCGCGAGCTGTGCTGCCGAGGTGGGCAGGTAAGCGATACTGAGCGCTTCCGCGAGGCCGACGCCGGCGCCGAGAAGCGTGCCACCGGTGGTTCCCACGCCACCGACGATGATGACGATGAATGCCTTCAGCACGAGGTTGTCGCCGAGCGCAGGCTCGACCGGAAGCGTCGTCCCGATGATCCCGCCCGCAACCGCGGCCAATCCTGCTCCAGCGACAAACGCCGCGGTACGCACGCGTAGCACCGGCACGCCTTGAAGCGCCGCTGCCTCTCGATCCTCAGCCGTGGCTCGCAAGAGCTTTCCCCACGGGGTGCGCGTGATCGCCAGCTGGGCAAGCCCCAATCCGACGATCGCGATCGCGACCACCAAGACCCGGTCCTTGGCAATGATCCCACCGAGAATGGTCACCGAGCCTTCCAGCATCGTGGGCAATGCCCGGGGGTCCGGTCCCCATTCGACGACGACAATCGAGTCGATGATGCCGATGAGGCCGATCGAGATGATGAGGCCGCTAAGGGGTCGATCGATCACCCGTCGGAACAGGAGGAGTTCGAGGACGACTCCCAGCGCTGCTGTGATCACCGTGACCACTGCTATTGCTGGCCACAGTGACCATCCGGAGCTCACCAACTCGAACACCAGGTATGCGCTGAGGGTCAGCAGAGCCCCATGAGCGAAGTTGAGGACGTGCAGCACCCCGTAGACGATCGCCAGCCCGAAGGCGGCGAGTGCGTAGATCGCGGCGAGGAACAGGCCTGCAAAAAGGGTCTCGACCAGCAACTTGCGCAATCTCCTCGGTCAACAGGATTCGATGGGGAGAGCATCGGCTCTCCCCATCGCCTCCAGGAGGATTCAGTTCCGTTCGAATTCCTTGAAGACCACGTCTCCGTCTTCATAGAACGCCTGCTGATACGTGTAGTGCGCGAGGCCATCCTCGTCGAACTCGATGTCCATGACCTGCTCGGGCCACGAGGTAATAGAGGTCAACTCGGCCGCGATCGCCTCGAGGTCGTCGGCGGAGTTCGCCGCTTCCATCGCCTCAGCGAGCATGATGATCGGATCGTAGAACGAGAGCGGCGAAGTACCCGATCGATGGAGGGTCCTCGCCATACTCGGAGTTGTAGGCCTCGCGATAGCCAGCAACGGCTGGATCGTCGGGATTGTCAACAGCTCGGGTGACGATCTGCCAGGTGAACTGGTCGATCGCACCATCCGTCTCCGCCAGCGACGCTTGGCTGACACCAGCCGAGCCGAAGGCTGGCTCAGTGAAATCCAGCTGCGCGGCCTGGCTGAGGAATGGCCCCATCATGGAGTCCAGGTACGGGCCGACGACGAAGTCCGGGTCAGTTTCACGCATCGCTGAGATGAACGAGAGCGAAATCCCGTGTGTCAGGAGCGAACCGTTCGTTGTAGACGATCTCGACCCCGGCATCTTCGAAGCCCTCGGTCCAGATCGGCACCTGCGTGTCGCCGAGTGGGTCCTGGGGTGTCAGCATCGCGACGCGCTCCGGCTGGTACTCCTCGACGACTGCCTTGGCGAACTGGGCGTAACCGCCGTTCTCGCCGGCACTCGACGACTGCGTCCGGAACAGGAGGTTCCCTTCGGGCGTGCCGATGTACTTCTCGGCGGCGGTCGCGGGCGTGATCACGATCCGGTCGTCGCGGTCCTGCAATATGCCATAGGCGGTGTCGAACGAGCTCGACGAGACCGGGCCGAGGTAGAACTTCCGACCATCGTCGAGATGCTGCTGAACTGAGCGCTGCGCTCCGGCAGCTGTCGTTTCGTCGTCGATGATGTTGACCTCGAGCGGATGGTTCACCCCATCGATCATGACGCCGCCGTCAGCATTGACGACGTCGAGCGCGAGTTCGATGCCGCGTTCCCATTCTCGACCAAGCGTCGCTGCAGGGCCGGTAAGTGGCATCGTTCCCCCGAGGACGATCGGCTCGCCTTGAGCTCCCTCGCCGTTGCCTGAGTTCGTTGCCGTATCCGGTCCGCTCTCTTCTGCGCTGTCCGTCTCCGAGTCCCCCGCATGCGGCGAGCAACGCAGCGATCGTCGCAAGCAACGCCACGACCAGCGGCATCCTTGTGTGCCGCGTCGGCAGGAAGCCTCTGCGGCCAGCTCGTGTGAACATCCCTGTCCCCCTTGTTGAAGCGCCATCTGGCGTAGTGCGGCGATCCCTGCGGACCCCGATGAATTCCACGCTTTCATCTTGGTCCGCGAAAGTCAAGCACGTGTCTGAATTAGTAGAGCGCCGAGTCTATGTCTGAGATTCGCACGGACTTGCCTTGTGGGTCGCTATCCAACGAACGACCTGAGAAGTGGGGCATCAAGCGAACCTGCCCGTCGGACATCCGGTTTCTGCATCCGCAGCCGACGGCGCGCAACTCGAGGGAAGCACAGTGCTGCGCCCCACGAAGGCCCTCGTACCACTGTCGTACCACTGGCGACGTGTCAGCACGGTCTGTGACGGACAACGAGGGCTCGCCCGCCAGTCGAAGAGAACCGTGCCTGACCAGCGTTCCCCGGGATCACGCCGATCCACCTCGACCGCGTACACGGTGC
>JAXHLP010000011.1:0-155377 GCA_034522155.1 Acidimicrobiales bacterium
CGGTGAGGTGCCGCCGCTGTAGCGGACGGCGCAGGGCTCCGGCTGCTGGCCGAGGGGAAGGGTTGATGATCTGCGGCCCGGAGGGCGTGTCTAAGTCCACGCTTGCCCAGCGCCTCGCCATCGCCCGGTGCGGCATCCACGACGCCCCGACAATTGTGCTGGGTCATCAGGTCCAGCCGATGCCCGAGGGTGGGCGGCTGGCGTACCTGGCCATGGACCGACCCCGCCAGATCGCCAGATCCATGAAGCGCATGCTGATCAAGCCAGCGCAGTGGCGTCGCTTCGACGAACGGGTGTCGGTCTGGCGTGGGCCGCTGCCGTTTGATCTCGTGAACGAACCGACAAGCACCCTGGCCGACTGGCTGGACGGTCTGCCCAGGTGCGACGGACGTGTTCGTTGACTCCTACAAGGACTTGGGCGGCGACCTGTCGGCAGGGGTGGACGGGGCAGCTATCAACAGTGCCGCTCAGTTCGCCCGTGGCATGAACTGGGTCAGGGCTGGTCGCTTGCGCGAGGCGAGCAGGGTGCGGATACCGACCGCGCCGACGAGGTGTACGGGGCCAAGTGGCTGACCGCCGGGATGGGGTCGGTGTTCCTGCTGTGGGGTGATGCCGGCGACAAGGCCATCACGACACGGCACCTGAAGCCGATCTACGAGAAGGCCACGCCGATGGACCTGAAGGTGAACCACGGTGATGGCTGGCTGGACGTCATCTCTGTTCAGCAGCAGGACATGGACGCTGCCACCCTGCTTGCGAAGGCGGGGTCCAGTGGTGTCACCGCTGGGGCGGTGGCCAAGGCACTGTTCGGCGACACGAGCCGGAACGCCAAGCAGAAGGCCCGCGACGCATGGCCAGTCTTGTCAAGGACGGCACGGCAAAGGTGCTGAACGAAGGGCCAGCGGCGATGCTGGCGGCGGCGGGAATCGCGCGAGACGTGGTTCTCGCCCACCTGGCCGGAGGGGCGTCTGATGCTGCCGATTAGCGGTGCACGCAGCGGTGCACGCAGGCCCCTCGGCGATGAGCGGTGCACGCAGCGGTGCACGACGATCACGCCGACGGTGCCGCTGGGCGCTGTTGCCAGGTAGTGGGCGGTGCATGCAGCGGTCCATCGGCGGTGCGCCGGGGCGCTTGCGCCGCCGTAGCGATGCACGCCAGCCCCTACCCTTCATCAGCAACGGTGGACCGTGCAGCGGGTGGCGTGAGTTTCGAAGCCAGACATCGTCCCGATTGCGCATGCAAAATGGAGGCGGTGCACCCACAAGTGGATGCCGCCCACCCGCCTACCCACCCAGCGGTGAAAGGAACAACTACATGGCACGTGTCCAGAGCGGAAGAACCACCACGGCGATTGTCCAGGCGAGGTGGACCTGGCTGACTGGGACGACGAGGAGCTACGCCGGGGTCGCCGGCGAGACAAGAACGGCGGGCTGGACCGGTCGGCCACCGGCCGTCGTGCCCAAGGCGCTGATGGACGAGTGGATCCGGCGGCAGATGTCCGAGGGCGTCGAGCTGCTTCAGGAGAACACCGAGGCGGCGGTGCAGGTGATCATCCAGGTGGCCACGGACCCCGAGGTGGACCCGGAGACCAAGCTCAAGGCGGCGCAGATGATCCTGGACCGCACGCTGGGCGAGCCCAAGGAAACCATGGACCTAGAGGTGGGCGTGCGGGAGCCGACCGCCTTCGAGGAGCAGGCGTTTGTGGAGAGGACATGGTCGTGTACGACGAGGACGACATTGAGGAAGCCGACGCTCGTCGGCCTACGGCACGGGCAACGACTGATGACGCCCGTGCGCTATTCCAGCGTTTGCAACTGAACTTCGTGCACGCCATTTCCGTAGGCAGTTGGCCATGAACAACAACCCAGACACAACAACAAAGAAGGTCATTTGCTACCTGCGGGGTGTCCACGTCCGACCAGGCCGACGGCGGTACTGGGTGGAAGCCCAACGAGCGCAACTGACCGCCGAAGGCCAACGCCACGGATGGGAGAGTCGTGCTACATGGTCGGCTACCGATGCCGCCACGGCATCCAACCTCGAACGTCCCGGGCTGGATGAAGCCCTGGCGCTGCTGGCCAGCGGCGAGGCCGACACCCTCGCGGTGGCGAAGCTGGACCGAGCCAGCCGGTCGGTCGCGTCAGCTCGGCCACCTGCTGGCGCTCGGCCGAGATCGAGGGCTGGGCGTTCGTGGCCCTGGACCTGGGCGTGGACACGTCCACTCCGACCGGGGAGCTCATCGCCAACGCGCACGAGGTCCGTGGCGACCAGTGGGAGCGGCGCACCATCGGCCAGCGCACGAAAGACGCTCTGGCGGCGAAGAAGGCCCAAGGGGTACGGCTGGGCCGACCGGTGGTCACCCCGCCCCGTGTGCGCCAACAGGTGCGCCGCTGGCGGGCGCTGGGGTGTACGTGGCAGCAGTGCGCCGACGCCCTGAACGCCGCAGGCACTCCGACCGCCCACGGCGGCGCACGGTGGTACGCCAGCACCGTCCGAGGCGCCGTTCGCAGCGCCGACCTTGACGACGAAGCCGCATCCGGTAACCGGACCGATGCTGTGAGGCGTCATGACTAGACGACCGCTTCGAACAACACGAAAGACGGCATCGGCAGCTACACGATCACGGATGGGTCCAAGCGGTATCGGGTGCTGTACTGGCTACACGGCAAGCGCCGGACGAAGGGCGGGTTCCGCACCAAGGCTGAGGCGGTCAACTGGAGAGACCGTCAACGGGTGGCGGTCACCGCTGGCACCGCCCCCGACCCCGCCCAGCGGCGAGAGCCCCTTGGCCCCTGGGCCGACGACTGGCTCGAGGCCAAGTGCGGCGAGGTGCGTGCGGCCACGGCGGCGCTGTACCGCCAGCACTACCGGAGCCACATCGCGCCGACCTTCGCTGACGTTGCCTGGCGGCACCTGACCCGCGATGCGGTCGCGGACTGGTACCAGGCGCTCAAGCGCAAGAAGGCACCGACCGCCACCGGCACGCTCAGTCAGGCCAGCGTGGCGAAGGTGTACCGCTGTTCCGTCAGATGTGCGCCGCCGCCGTGGACGAGGGCAAGTTGCAGGCCAACCCGTGCAACATCAAGAACGCCGCCACCGAGGGCAAGCCGCGTTGGAGGACCCGCCCACGGTCGGCCAGGTGCGCACGCTCGCAACTGCCGTGCCGAACCGATACCGAGCCATGGTCCTGCTGGCCGGGTTCGGCGGTCTCCGCTGGGGCGAGGTGGCGGGGTTGGAGGTGCGGCACGTCAACTGGGCCGACGGCTGCGTGAAGGTGCGCCAGCAGTTGCAGGCAGTGGACGGCGGCACGCCCACCCTCGTCGCACTGAAGACCGACGCCGCCTGGCGAACCGTGTTCCTCCACCCCGAGGTGATGGACGCCCTACGGCACCACGTGGACACCTACGACCTCGCCAGCTTGCTGTTCACGACGCCGACCCGGGATGCGCTGCGAGCGTCCAACTGGCGGCGCAAGGTGTGGAAGCCGGCGACAAAGAAGGCCGGGTGCGTCGGCATCCGCTTCCACGACCTCCGGCACACGGCGGGCACGTTGGCCGCTCGGACCGGAGCCACCACCAAGGAGCTGATGGCCCATGGGCCACGCGACATCCATGCGGCCATGCGCTCCCAGCACGCCACCGAGGACCGGCAGAAGGCCATCGCCGATCGGATGGCCAGGGACCTGGCCCCGGACACGAACGTGGTGCCGTTGCGTCCGACCGCCGACGAGTAGCGACCACCAAGCGCCGGATTGCTGCTGCATCAACACCGTCTCCTATGGCGGCGGATTGTCGTGACTGTTGATCCACGGGTGTGCCTCTGACCTCGGGATCACATTGCCGCTGTCGTCCCTGACAGACCATCTCCAGGCCCAATCGGTCGAGCATGCGGTCGCCGGTGAACCTGTTGGGCTTGTTGTTGTCCGTGTCTGGAAAAGTCGTCTACGTCGAGTCGGCGGCCCACCCGCCGCTCCAGACGACCGATGCAGAGGTCAGGCCGTTCAGGGCGAGTCCTGACGCCGCCCAGACATCGTCGTGCACGGTGAAGTGCTCGAGGAACAAGTCCATGTCGCAGTCCTGACAGCGGATCGGGAAGTCCTCGGCCACGGTATCCACATGATGTCGGCCACTCGCCGTCGTCAGGCGAGTTGAAGATGCCGCCCTCCAGGAGAATGTAGCCGCTGACCTGCGGCGGAGCACCGAGTTTGCGCCCCGTTGACAGCGGGTGATGTTCCGGGCACGGTGAGATCACTGGCGGAAGACCAGGGCCAGAGATGGCGACCACCGCAGGTCGGTACTGCAGCGGATAGTGCGGAGGACGTTCTTCGCACCGCCCGGCGAGTCCGGGTGCGGACTTCCGAACCGACGAGACCGGTTCGGTCGATGCCCACCACTGCTCCGGGGTTCACATCAGCGAACCCTTCAGAGCAGATCAATGACTTGGAACCTGAGCGCTGCCCAGGTGGTGCGCAACCGCCTCCGCGAAGCGCAGGTGCTCGCCCGCGATGTCCACGTCGAGCTCTGGATGATGGCCAACGCCGTCGCGGCTCGCGCCGGGAAGCATTGGACGCGATGCAGCGTCGAGCGCAGAGCTTCAGCTTGAGGTGGTCGAGCGCATCGAGCACCTCTCGGACTTGCTGGGTATCCGCTTCGGAGCCGACTTCGTTGCCGAGGTGGGTGATGGCGATGAGTGATCGCGGGTGGGCTCTAACTCGGCATGCGCGTCGGCGCATGACTGAGATGAAGGTGCGACTGAGGTTCTCCACACATCGCGAGAACCCGACCCAGCGTACCGAAGTCCGCTCCGGCATGGGCCGCGGGCGCCGGCATCAGCGACACGGGGGCGGCTTGCGGTTGCGTTCAGCGACGCCGACCGCGTCGTGATCACTGTCCTCTGGAACGGAGCCGACCAACGCAGCGATGGTCCAACCCGTTGACGCATGGTGGAGAACCCCGGCCACCCGCAAGGGCGGCCGGCGGTTCTTGGTAGCCGGTGGGGTTGGGCTACTTGGTGGCGATGATCGCCTCGGCCCTGGCGCTGCGGGACTTGGCCCCGTCGTTGAAGTTGACGGTGCCGCCCTTCACGCTGGTGACCTTCGCCACTGGCACGTTCTCGGTGCGGTCGCCGTTGCGCTGGATGACGACGGTCTTGCCGACGATGGACTCCCGCACATCGGCCACGCTCATGCCGGTCAGGTCCACCGGGGTGACGCCCGACTTGGACCGGGTACCGCTGGGGAGGACGGAGTCGGTGTGCGGGCCGACCAGGGCGCTGTAGACCCGGCGTGCGGTGGCGGGGCTGCCCAGGCCGAACTCGTCGGCCAGCTTCGCCCAGCTGAGGTGCTGCGTCGTCGCGGGCGGTGGTCAGGTCCTCGGCCGAGACCTGGTACTTGGGTGGCGAAGTCGGTGGGCTTGCGGGTGGTGGTGCTGGACATCGGGTGCTCCTTTTGGTTGATGTGCCCTCCACCTTGCAGAGACCTCGAACGAGTGTTCAGTGGATCCTGAGATTCTCCGTCTAGCTGGGGAGACAGCTATCCGATGGCCGTGATTGCGGCGTAGACAGCATTTCCAAGGACTTTCCGGCCCCGGCGCTGGTCGCTACCCAACGCAGCCCCGTTAGCGCGGCGCGGAATGCCCCCTTGTTGGGTCGTGGAGAACGCACTTGGGCTTCAGCGTTGCCATCTCTGCGTCTCGGACCGCCTGCTGCTCCCGATCGAGATTCAGTTCGTCTTCGAGCCGGCGAATCTCCGTTAGCGCAAGCGCTCCACCGCTTGCGCGTGGGCGATCTCCGCCACCTCGAGCCTCGGTCGCACTTTGCTCTTGGTCCGCCGCTTCCTCGATGGCATTCACGCCCATCGGGGTGATGCCCCGAGCAACCCGCCGAGTGCGACCCACTCTGCAAGCCCGTTGTCGACCAACCATTGCACAGCGTTCGTGAGGTCGGGGTCGTCTCGTCCGACAACTGGGCTGAGAGTCCGATAGTCGACGCTCTTGGTCTGCGGGACCCCATCGACCTTTTCGTATAGCGCTTCTAGAATCTGTGCCCGCCATCGCTTCTTCTCTGCAATCGTCGCCGGCTGCCGAGAGTTGCCGGCGGCTGTACCTGACCGTGAGCTGGAATACGGCAGAGGTTGGTATGGAAAAGAGAACAGTCATTGCGGAAATGGCTGCTCGTCTGCATGCTGGTGCCATGTCGAAATGGCGACGACTTGTACGGCAAGAATCAGCCAGGCCCCGATCCGGTCTTCACCGAGCGAATGGAACTGCGGGTGCGGCCCGACCAGTTGTGCGACGCTCAACCGACTGGCTCATGCCCTGGACCTGCATCGCAGCGAGGTGGTCCGGCTGATCTTGGATACCGGCATCGTCGCCATGGACGCCGCACACCAGAAGGTCACCCAGGAGGTAGAGGGATGAGTCGTGCCAAGAACGTCAACGGCATCGTGGCCGACATGCAGCGGGTCGTGACGAGGCCCGCACCAGTAGCGCCGGTGCCGAGGACACCCTCAGCGCTGCTGGAGGACCGGGAGGCCCGCCGTGCCACCCGTCGGGCGTCCGCCGCTGGCAAGTCCCCGGCGCTGGGCTCCCGATGAGCCGCCGCACCGTCAGCGCCGCCGCTGAGGCGCTCGAAGACATGGCCACGTCGTTGAACCGGCTGCCTACGCCCAACTGGACGCCGAGGTGACCGAGGCCCGCAAGACGGCCGCAGACCTTCGCCGGCTCCGTCGCCCACGACCTGGCCACCGAAGTCACCGACGCCCGTGACGAAGTGCTCCGGGAGCTCTGCGAGATCCGGGACGGGTTCGCGGTCTGGACCAAGCAGGGGCAGTCCGGGCGGATCAGCGCCGCCGACTATCACCGCCAGCGGGACGTCCTGGCCACCCGCCAGCGGTCCCGCCGAGCGCCGGGTGCAGCAGTTGGCCGAGCGAGCGGAGTGCGGTCCAGGCCATTGAGGATGACCCGGTGGGCTACGCCGATCGGGTCTATGCCAACACGCCCCAGCTCATGCCCGACTTCAGTTTCTGAACCCTTGAAAGGAAACCACCGATGGCCGTAAGGGGCTTCAACCCATGACCACCGACGCGGAGTTCGACAAGCAGATGGTCGCCGCCATGTTTGAAGTGGAGGCGCAGGTGCTCCACGCCGAAGCGGTCGTGAACGAACACCACCTTGACGACCTGCGCTGGGATTGCCACCTGGCTCAGAACCCCGACGGTGCTGACGCCCGCCTGGAGGCCGGCACCAAGGCCACCGTCCTGGCCCACGAGGGTCGTGGCTTCACCGACCGCCGAGACGCCCACTACCAAGCGTTCCTCACCGAGTTCTGCGCCTACGGCTGGCGGCGGGACTACGGCGAATGGCCAACCACGTTCAACCTCACCGACCGGGTGGCCAACGACTGCGGCATCACCCACCGCACCGCCAAGCGGCGCATCACCTCCATGGTGAAGCAACCCGACCGGCGACCGTCACCTGTACCTCATCCGGACCGCCCGCATGGACTGAGATCCTCGCCGGCACCAGCCCGTCCGAGGTCGGCCCCTGGAACGGCGGGGCCGAACCCGAGCATGCGCCTGTACGTCGCCGCCGACGGCATCAACTCCCTGATGAAGACCTTCTACCGGGAAGCCGGCGGTGCTGGCACCTGGAAGGAGCAGCGTGACCACCACGACCCACGACCTTCGCAACGCCTGGGGCCAGCCTGGCCAGGGTCGCCCTTGCGCCCCGATGACTCTCAGCCTGCGGATGACCAGGGCCGCAGACGACGGCCCTCTCCCCGGACGGTCTTCCTTTCGCCGCTGGGGAGGGGCAGGAGCGGGTGACGACCCGCGACCCGTCATCCGACCCCAGCGGTGACGACGACGTGCAAGCCGGACAACCCCGCCGCTCAGAAGGCCAGCCGAGGAAGCCCGGCCAAGCGGCGGCACCGAGTTCCGCAAGGCCGAGGAACGCATCGCCGAGCTCGAAGCCCAAGGCGGCGACGGCGGTGACCTGGCCGACGAGAACCGGCTACTGCGCATCCAGTTGGAGCTCGAACGCCAAGGCCACCAGATCAACGACCGCGAAGCCGCCTGGCGGTTGGTGCAGGACGACCTCGCCGCCGTAGACGTGGATGACGACGGAGCCCCAGACGCCGACAGGGTCGGTCGAGATCGTCGCTCACGTGCTGCACCGCTACCCGTACCTCTGCGACGCCCCAGCCGACGGCAACAGCGGCACAGCGGATGGCCACACCACGCCGCCCACCAGTGCCAGCGGCGCAGCGGCGAACGGTCCCAAGAAGCCCACCGATGGTGCGACGCCCTCAGCAGCTCTACCGCGAGTTCCCGGCGCTGGGGCGACAGCGGCGGTCAGGTCAGTCCTCGCCGAGGTCGCAAGCCCGAGGTCGATCCCCGATCGAGACAAAGCGTCGCGTTCACCCGTCGCGTTTTGGGTCGTATCTGCGTCCTGGTGTCGGCTGCGTATGTCCCCTCATCCCGGGGGTAGGTCTCCGACCTATCAGTCTCTCGAGGATTCTTGTTGATACCCCGGTGGGGGAGGGGGATGGTGACGTGCATGTCGTCGTATTCCACCGGCGGTGGTGTCGATTGACGTGGCGCGTTCTCCGGTCCGGTGCCCGGATACACGCACCTACTGACACCAGAACGAGAACAGCACCTATCAGAAACCTCACTTGCACGCGATACCTCCTGCGCCGTGCGTGCACTCTCACGGTACGTCGTGAAGTACGTCACTCTCCACCAAGGACCGACCATCTACGCTCGGTCTGCAGATGACCGTCGTGAAGGCGATAGCGGTGCTCGCGCTGATAGGCGGCGAGACTTCTATGTCCTTAAGGTCGGTTCGTCCAGGCGTTGGGACGTGGATGACAGTGAGATCTTCGGCGGCCCCTTGGACGTCTCCGAACAGGAGCGTCGCAAGATGCGCATCAAGGCATTGAAGAACTCCCTTCGGGATGCCGATGCGCTAGTCACGGAGCTTGCCAACGAGATCGATGAGCGACAGAGGCGTGCCATCGACCTCGACCATGAGTCGAGGATGAAAGAATCGCTGGCCCTCGCTCACGGGCGAACAGCGAAGAGGCAATGGACCTTCTCCAGTTGAGCGCAGCACTTCGACAACGCCCACACGACGAGCCGTCAGCAGCAGTTGATTATCGGTAGTGGGTTCTTCGTCGCCCGGCGTCGTGGGCGCTGTAGCCGTACAAATCTTGCTCTCATGAAGGCAGGCGGGATGGCCAACCATGCTGGTCGGCGGTCTGATCGGCGTGGTCGTGATGCTGTGGCCGACAACGGTGCAGCCTCGGCTTCGGTGCGGAGGGCAACTGCGGACCGCCTGCACTGCGGGTGGTTTCCGACGAGGCGGCCGCAAGCGAGTACGAGCGAGCGGTCATCGACCAATGCGAAGCCCGATCGTGGAGCCGCATCATCGTGGGCGTCGTTGTGCTCGCTGGATCGCCGCTGTTGTTGGAGGCGTGCTGCTTGCCGTGGGTAGCGACCAGGAGAGTCGGCAGCGTGCGCAGCAGGCGGCAGCGACCCCGCCGCCCGGTGCCGTGTGGGATGGGTACACGTGGCGCATGCCCCAGCAACCGCAGCGCCAGTCGTACCCACCACCACCACCACCACCGCCACCATCCCCGCCGCCTGGGTCGGCGTCCGGTGTGACCGATCCTGTGCAGCACTCTGTGCGCCGCACGAACGGAAACTGGAGGTAACCGGCGTCGACAGGTGGCGACGCCGAAGCCCAGGTCAGAGGCCGAAAACGGCTGTTTCCCCAGGTGAGCGAATCGGGCTGTCGCTACTTTGCAAGCAGGGGGTCGTGGGTTCGAGTCCCATCGTCTCCACCGAGTCCCGTGGATCAGACGTGGTCCCTGGTGAGACCACCTCGACGTGTCCGATCGCTCGGACACACGAGACTGATCTTCGAACCGACGCTCTGGGTGTCATCTAGGTGGCTGTAGCTTCCGTCGTCAGTGGACGTGATCTACGAGACGGCCTTCGAGGAGTGGGTCGACCGTCGGCGTCCGTCGATCGCCCAGCAGCTGCAGGTGTTGGACCTCCTCGCGGAGGTCGCGAGCGAGACGATCACACTCGATGATCTCGTGCAGGTTCCGCGATCGTCGGCGTTCCAGGCGCAACTGGCCGATGGCGACGAGACGATCGTGGTGGAGTTCTTGGTCGGCGACGACGACTGGTGCATCGTCAGCTACCTCGGCAACGGATAGGTAGGCCTATTCCTGGCGGAGACGCTCCGCGTGGGCACGGATGTAGGCGGCGTCGCGCGGTTCCCCGAGCGATCCACGCTCGGCCTCTCGCAGTATCCGCTGTTCGTGGACAATCGTGTGAAGTTGTGACACCAACCGCGACATCGCGCCGAGAGCACCGTCGACGATGGCCAGGACTCGGTCTGGCCAGAGCTTGGGATCAGCTTCGACGGGTGCTGTCACGCAGGCCAGGGTACCGCCACGATGTCACCTCGAGCACTCGCATCGCTCGTCCCAGTGGTGACAGCCACCAGCGTCTCGAGGTTCCATCGTCGTCCGCTCAGGACCACTGAGCGCCACGAGACCGGTCGACGCTCGAACCAGCAGGTGGCCGGAAGCTGACTACGGGTCGATCTCGATGTCGACCAGATCGACGGTGTCGCCAGCGGCGAGAATGCCGAATACTGCGACCGCCTGGACGAGGCGACCGGTCGCGACGAGGACCCGCACCGACGGGACGCCTTCGACAACTTCGGGCAGCCCATCGAAGTCGGTCGCGAAGCGATCCACGATCGCTGGCAGATCGATGACCAAGAAGTCGGTGACCGATGGCTCGCCAGCGTCGCCGCGATCCGGACCGAGTTGCTCGTCGAGTCGATCGAAGAAGTCCTGAGCGACCCGAACGACCCGCCGGTCAGTCGCCATCTTCCGCTGGTGCGATCAGACCTCGCTCCTCAACGAGTCGCCTCCCCCGAGAGCGAACGCGCTCCACGAAGTCCGGGGGAAGCTGGTCGAAGTCCGTGACGATGCCCTCGTCGACCACTCGGTGGCGCTCGTCGGGCGTCAGCCGTTCCAGCTCCTCAGCGGTCCACACGTGGTCGTCGGCCATCAAGGTCACGCTAGTGCTCGTCGATCCAGGCGAAGCGGAGATCCATGAGGTTCGATCGTCGTCCGCTCAGCGATTGACGATCGCCGGAAGATCCATGACCAGGACCGACGAGACCGCTGTCCATCTCGGCCCGTCCCGCTGGGGCTGGGTGTCAGTCCTGGCTCAGGGCGAAGCCGACCGCGGCCTCGGCGTGGATGCGCGTGGTCGGGAAGAAGGGAACCGCCAGGTCCTCCTGGCCGAGCAGGAGCTCGATCTCGGTGCAGCCGGCGATCACACCCTCAGCGCCATCGTCGACGAGGCGATCGATCACCTCGAGATACTGCTGCTTGGACGTCGGCGACACGATCCCTCGGACGAGCTCTTCGTAGATCACGTCGTGCACGACCGTCCGATCGGGTTCGGCGGGGACGAGCACGGTGAGACCGTGGCGCGCCAGCCGGTCCCGGTAGAAGCCGCGCTCCATGGTGAAACGCGTGCCCAGCAGCGCGACGGTGCGAACGTCGGCCGCGACGACGGCGTCGGCGCTGGCATCGGCCAGGTGGAGGAACGGGACCGACACCGCGGACTCGATTGCCGGCGCGACCAGGTGCATCGTGTTCGTGCACAGGACGATGAGCTCCGCACCGGCGGACTCGAGCATGCGTGCATCGCCGGCGAGCAGCGCGGCGGCGCCGTCCCAGTCGTCGCCAGACTGCAGGTTCTCGATGACCTCGAAGTCGTAGCTGCGGATCACGAGATCGGCCGAGGCGACGCCGCCCCGCGCCGCCCGCACCCCCTGGTTGATCAACCGCTCGTACTCGATTGAGCTCTCCCAGCTCATGCCGCCCAGCAGCCCGATACGTTTCATCAGCGCATCGTTGCACGTGCCGCCGGCTGGCCCCGACCCGCGTCCGACAGGGGCCCGGTGTCGCGCTCACCCGGAGCGGCACACCGCCCAGACGACGGCTTCGGCGCGCCCTCGCGGATGTCAGCGGTGGGCGATCACCAGTGAGTCGATCGCCGTCCGCTCCCCCTCGTCGGTCTCGACCGTCCGGCTGACCTCACCCGCCTCGACGATGTCGAGCATCGGCAGCGCATCGGCGATGACCGCGGGGTCGTGCAGCACGGACCGGTCGGGCGGGCCGCCGTGGCCGCGGTCGAGGTTCTCGACGTGGTGGCCGAGCACCAGCAGCGTCCCGCCCGCACGGGTGATGCCGGCACAGTCCGCCAGCACGGCGCGCATCTCGTCCTCGGGGAGGTGGAGATACACGACGAGCACCAGGTCGAAGCTGTCGCCGCCGCCGAGCTCGGAGACGTCACCGACCCGGAAGTCGATCGTGCCGGTGATGCCGTCCGCCCGCCGCTCTGCGATCTGGCGGGCCTTGTCGATGGCGACGGGGGAGAAGTCGATGCCCAGCACGTCCCACCCGTGCTCCGCGAGCCAGATCGCGTTCCGCCCTTCCCCGCAGGCCACGTCCAGCGCCCGGCCGGGTGTGATCCCTGCGACCCGGTCGGCCACGAACTGGTTGGGGCTCGCCGACCACACGAGCTCGGTGGCTCGGTAGCGGTCGTCCCAGGCGTCGGCGTCCATGCCCCCATTCTGTTGCATCAGGCCTCGGGGCATCGCCGCTCGGCCACACGTGGCTCGCCGGTCAGAACTGCCGGACGTCACAGCAGGTTGCGGGGGATGTCCTCGGACCAGTCGCGCGACAGGACCCGCTCGCCGCCCTCGTAGGCGTCGAGGGAGGCGCGCAGGAAGAACGTCGTTTCGTCGCAGGTGAGCGTGGTGGTCGTGATCGTGCGCACGTGCCAGTCGCCGCGGCGCAGGCCACGGACGCTCTCGACATGCCCCCGTGCCGAGGTCGGTTGGTCGGCACGGGTCGAGTACCACTCCCGCACGCGCGACTCCACCTCGAGGTCGAGGTCGTCGATGCGGCTGATCCCGTTGTCGTCGACCACGGCGAGGGTCGCGGTGTCGGTGGCGAGGTCGCGCTGCACGAGCCAGGTGTGCTCACCGGCCTCGACGGTCGTCCGCGCCAGAGCGG
The DNA here is from genome assembly GCA_034522155.1 of Acidimicrobiales bacterium. Classification (GTDB taxonomy): domain Bacteria; phylum Actinomycetota; class Acidimicrobiia; order Acidimicrobiales; family Salinilacustritrichaceae; genus Salinilacustrithrix. Next base: position 13,117 of record JAXHLP010000011.1, read on the forward strand.
GGGCGTGCTCGACGGGCTCGAAGCGGATGGCGTCGTCCTCGGGGCGATGTTGCCGGACGGGGAGGCGGAGGTGGCTGTCCTCCGTCGTGATGGTGAGCCGCGTCTTCTTCGGCGCGAGCCAGGCCAGGGGCCAGTACGACGACGACACCGCCAATCGGAGCCGGTGGCCGGCCGGGAACCGGTAACCGATGTCGTTGAGCTTGAGCTGGATGCGGACGGGTTCGCCCGGCACGAGCGGTTCGGGCTCGGCGTGGCTGCGGTGGTGACAGAGGTTGAGGATCCCGTAGGTGACACGGGTGGCCTGGTCGTCGGGCGCGGTGTCCGACAGTCGTACGGCGATCATCGCCACCGGCTGGTCGGCGGCGACGGTCAGCTCCAGTTCCGGAGCGCCGAGCACCTCGAGCGGTTCCGGCAGCGGCGGTGACTCGAAGACCAGGGCACCACCGTCCTCCTCGCGCTGGTCGTGGGGCATGTCCGGGGTGGCGCTGTACGAACACCACTTCCCGGCGAACAGACCGAGCGACAGCGGTGACTGCACGGTCAGGTCCCGATCGGCCACCTCGACCTCCTCGCGTTCGAGGCGCCAACGACCGCCGAGCACCCAGTCGTCGCTGGTGACCGTGGGCGACGGCCACGACGGCTCGGTCACCCAGCGACCAGGACGCTGCTCGTAGGACGCCTGGGGGGCGACGTTGTCGAGCACGTAGGCCCGCAACATCGGCTCGTCCATGATCCCCGTGTCGCGGCCCTTGAGCCAGTGGTCCCACCACCTCACGGTCTCCTGGAGAAATCCGATCGCCGGGCCCGGGACGCCGAGGTTCGGGTACTTGTGGCTCCACGGACCGACCAGGCCCAGACGGGGGCACGACAGGTGCTCGAGCAGGCGGAACACCGCGTTGGAGTAGCCGTCGGCCCAGCCGCTCACCGCCAGCACCGGGGTCTCGATGGCCGAGTGGTCCTCGCACACCGACCCGTGCTCCCAGTACGCGTCGCGGTGGGGGTGGCGCAGCCAGGTGTCCAACCACAAGCCGCTGCCTTCCAGGCGTTCGAACCAACGCTTCCGCCACGACTCGCCGACGAGCTCTGGGTCGGGCGGCATGGAGTTGAACGCGTGCATCACCGCCGACCACGACAGGTTGTCGCCCAGCAGGCACCCACCCATGTAGTGGACGTCGTCGGCGTAGCGGTCGTCGGTCGAACACACCGAGACCACCGCCCCCAGCGCGGGCGGTCGCCGCGCCGCGAGCTGCAGACCGTTGAACCCACCCCACGAGATGCCGATCATGCCCACGTTTCCGTCGCACCAGGCCTGGTCGGCCAGCCAGGTGATGACCTCCTCGCCGTCGAGCAGCTCCTGCTCGAGGTACTCGTCGGTGAGCACCCCGTCGGAGTCGCCGCTGCCGCGCAGGTCGACGCGCACGCACGCGTAGCCGTGGGCGGCCACATAGGGGTGCATGAGCTGGTCCCGCGGTCGCTTGACGTCGCGCTTGCGGTACGGGATGTACTCGAGGACGGCGGGTACCGGTTCGGTGGCGGCATCCACCGGCTTCCAGATCCTCGCGGCGAGGCGGGTGCCGTCGGCGAGCGGGATGAAGACGTTCTCGGTGTGCTCGATCTCGTGGGGGAGGGACTCGAGCGGCCGTGTCGTCACGACCCGCCCTCGACCGGTTCGATCTCGAAGGGGAGCATCGATTCGATCTCGGCGAAGGTGGACTCCAGCGCGTCGTGGCTGTCGGCGCCGAAGAAGATCCGGCCCAGCTCCCACGAGTAGGTCTCCTGGACGGGAAGGTCGGACAAGCGCGTCCCGACCGAGACGGCGATCTCGATCCGGGTGCCGGGGAACCGTTCTGCGACGGCAGCGATGTCGTCCTCGGACGGGACCGACCGCACGATGCCGTCGTCGACCGTGGTGCGCAGGAAGTACTTGGCGGCGACGGGGAAGTCGCCCAGCCGGTACGGCATCCGGGGCGTCCGTCCCTGCGCCAGGTCGATCATGGCCCGCTGGCTGCTGGCACCGTCGACCTTGGCGAACAGGTCGCAGTGCGACTGCGACAGCCGCACGTTGACCTCGAGGAACCAGAGTTCGCCCTGCTCGGTGTCGTAGAAGAACTCGGCGTTGAAGCACGAGTGGTTGAGCCCTGCCGCGGTGACCACCTCGCCGGCGATCTGGGCCATGCGCCGCTGGATGGGCGTGGGCAGCTGCGACGGGTAGTGGTAGGCGCGGAAGGTCGACACCCCCTCCTCGCGGATGGAGTCGACGGTGCCGTAGACGGTGACGTCGCCGAAGGACACGAAGCCCTCGACCGTGCACTGCCACCCGCCGATGATCCCCTCGGCCAGGCAGGCGTTGCCGCCGAGCCACTCGATCTCGTGGGGGAGGTCGTGGACCCGTTCCAGCGCCTGCTCGAACGGGTCGCCGTACTTGCTGACTTCGGCCCGGATGATCTCGAGGGCCTCGGCGAAGTCCTCCGGCCCTTCGACGAGGAACCCGAGGTACGACGCCACCGACTTCACCGGCTTGACCCAGAACGGGTAGGTGAGCCCGGCGTCGAGCACCTGGGACAGGGCGTCGTCGCTGAAGGGGTCGAAGGCCGCGAACGACGGCACGTGCTCGGGGGCGACCGCCCGCTGGATCAGCCGGCTCCAGTACTTGTGCTCGAGGGTCAGCACGCTGCGCAGATCGGGACCGTAGAGGTCCCACAGCTCGGTCACGACGGGGATCAGGGCTGACGACGGGAAGTCCCACCAGGTGACGATCCCGTCCACGGTCTGACCGAACTGGCGCAGCTCCTCGTCGGCGTCGCCGACGAGCTGGTGGAAGTCGTAGGAGTCGGCCTTGAGCACGCTCGAGGTCGGGAGCAGCGCCTGGAAGTCGTACCGGCGGGCCTCCCTGAGGCCTTGCATGGTTTCGAGGTTGAACGGGTCGTTCCCGATGACGAAGACGTTTCGCATGGTTCCTTTCGCTGGCGTTGGATTCCATCCGAGGGTAGGCCCGAAGCACCGCGACTTCGACTCGGTGCACGGAGATCGAGCTGCACGCGGACCGTCGGGAACCACACGGGTGCCGGCTGTCGTCGTACCTGGCACGGTGAAGATCGACCCAGGGGATGAGCTCATGAGGCCCAACCGACGGAGGCGATGGCTGCTGGTGGCCATGGTGGTGGGGCTGCTCGCCGGTGCGTGCACCGTCGGCGACGGCGACGAGGACGCCGAGGAGCCCGAAGCAGGGGTGGCCGACGAGGCGACCGGTCCCTTCGAGCTGCGACTGAGCAGCGGCGAGGTGTCGGCCGCCGAAGAGGAGCTCGCCGTCGCCACGGGCGACGAGCTGAGCGAGGACGACGTCGCGTCCGTCACCGACCGTCTCCCCGAACTGCCCGGTGGTGACGACGACCGTGTCGACTTCCGCCGTCCGGCGGAGACCCTGCCCCCACCCCGGGTCGGTCGCACCCTCGAGGAGCCCTTCGGTGTTGCCGGCGACGACTCGCCGCCCGAGGTCGACGACGGTCCGCTCGAGGTGCTCCGCCACCAGCCCGATGGCGCCGTCGGGTTGGCGCCCTTCGTCAGCGTCACCTTCAACCAGCCCATGGTTCCCGTCGGCACCGTCGACGCGCTCGGCGAGGAGGAGGTGCCCGTCGAGGTCAGCCCTGACATCGATGGCCGGTGGCGTTGGCTGGGCACGCGGACGCTGCGGTTCGAGAACACCTCCGAGACCATCGACCGGCTCCCGGCCGCCACCGAGTACACGGTCACCGTGCCCGCGGGCGCCGAGTCGGCCACCGGCGATGCCCTGGCCGAGGAGTCCAGCTTCACGTTCTCCACCCCGGCACCGTCGGTCGAGTCGGTGACCCCGGGCGGCGACGTCATCGACGCCGACCCCGTCTTCGTCGTCACCTTCGACCAGCGGGTCGAGCCCGAGGCCGTGCTCGAGCACCTCAGCCTCACGGCCGGTGACGACACGGTCGAAACCCAGCCCGCCAGCGACGAGGAGGTGGACGCCGACGACGACGCCCGTGCGGCGGTCGAGCAGGCGTTGCCCGGACGGTCGGTGGCGTTCCGCCCGAGCGCACCCCTGCCCGGCGACACCGCGGTGGCCGTGGAGGTCGGCGCGGGCACGCCCTCGGCCGAGGGGCCTCGCACCACGGCCGAACCCCAGCGCCACGAGACGCGCACCCGTGCGGCGCTCGACCTGGTCGGCACCGAGTGCGGGTTCATGGGGTGTCGTCCCGGGGCGGCCCTGAGCATCGTGTTCAACAACCCCCTGGACCCGGAGGCGTTCGACTCCGACCAGGTGACGGTCGAGCCCGACATCGGCGCGTCGATCAGCCCCCAGGGCGATCGCATCGTGCTCCAGGGCGCGACGCAGGCCAACACCACCTACGACGTGACGATCTCGGCCGACCTCCAGGACGGCTTCGGCCAGACCCTGGGCAGGGACGAGACGGTGACGTTCGAGATCGGCGAGGCGACACCGGCGATCCGCCAGTTCCCCCGGCCGGTCATCACCACCGACCCCTTCCTCGACGATCCGGTGCTGCCGATCGTCTCCGCTGGCCACGAGACCCTCGACGTCACCATCCACGACGTCGGCCCCGAAGACATCCAGGCGTATGCGGACTACCTCCGCTCCCGCCGCCACGAGGACCTGCGCGATCTCCCCGACTGGCCGGTGATGGCCGAGACCACCGTCCAGGTCGACGAACCGGCCGAGCTCAACGAGTCGCTCCTCGACCTCGGCAGCGCCATCGGCGGCGGCGGGCACGTGGTGGTGACCGTGGCGTCGACCCGGGACCTCGACCAGGACTCCGAGGCGTACTGGGAGAGCCGGCCGGCGGTCGCGTGGATCCAGTCCACGTCCATCGGGCTCGACGCCCTCGCCGATCACGGCCGACTCCTCGCCTGGGCCACCGACCTCGAAGCCGGCGCGCCGATCGAGGGTGCCGAGGTGCAACTCGGCGGCACCGGCCCGCGCGGGACCACCGACGGGCAGGGACTCGCGGACCTCGAGCTCGGTGCTGGCGACTACCTCCTCGCCCGCAGCGGCGGCGACTCCGCCGTGCTGATCCCCGAGAACGGCGACCGGTGGGAGTCCTACGATCCGGGGCACCGCCTGCGGTGGCACACCTTCGACGGACGTGGCCTGTTCCGCCCGGGCGACGAGCTGGCCGTCAAGGGATGGGTACGCCGGCTCGACATCCGGGCGGGTGCAAGTCTGGAACAGGTCGAGGCCGATCGCACGGTCCGCTACACGGTGCGCGACGCGGTCGGCAACGAGGTGGCCACCGGCGACGCCGAGCTCACCGACCAGGGCGGCTTCGAGGTGCGCGCCGAGCTGCCCGATGGCGCGGCGCTCGGCGAAGCCCGGGTGGAGGTCCGTCTCGAGGGCGGCGACGTCGGTGGCGTGCACACGTTCCAGATCCAGGAGTTCCGCCGGCCCGAGTTCGAGGTCGTCACCGAAGCCGCCAGCGCCGAGCCCCACGTCATGACCGGTCCCGTGCAGGTGTCGGCCGAGGCCAGCTACTTCGCCGGCGGCGTGCTGCCCGACGCGCCGGTCACCTGGCAGGTGACCACGCGCAACACGACCTACTCGCCGCCCAACTGGCCCGGCTTCACCTTCGGGGTCGCGCCGCCGCCGTGGTTCGAGACCGCCGGCGGATCCGGCACGGGCCTTCGCGGCACGCCGATGATGGAGCCGGGCTTCACCGAGGAATGCTGCCCGGGACGCGGGCCCGAGGCCGAGACCGAGGCCTTCACCTACGAGGCCCGTGCCGACACGAGCGGTCGCCACGTCCTCCGGGTCGACTTCTCCGGCCAGAAGCCCGACGAGCCCGTCTTCGTCTCGGCCAACGCCTCGGTCGAGGACGTCAACCGGCAGGCGTTCGCCTCCACCAGCGAGCTGCTGGTGCACCCGGCGTCGCTGTACGTGGGGTTGCGGGGCGAGCGGAACTTCGTCCAGCAGGGCGAGCCGCTCGGCGTGGAGGCCGTCGTCACCGACATCGACGGGAACGTGGTCGAGGGCCGGGAGGTGACGATCACCGCGGACCGCATCGTCGAGGAGTTCCGCGGCGGCGAGGTGGTCGAGACCGAGGTCGACACCCAGGAGTGCGTGGTCGGCAGCGAGGACGACCCCGTCGACTGCGAGTTCGACACCCCCACCGGCGGCCGCTATCGCATCACCGCCGTGGTCAACGACGACGAGGGCGGGTCGAGCCGCACCGAGCTGACCCGTTGGGTCGCCGGTGCCGACGCGGTGCCGAGCCGCACCGTCGACGGTGGGGTGGCGAGGATCGTGCCCAGCTCCACCGACCTCACCGCCGGCGACACGGCCGAGCTGCTGGTCGCCTCGCCGTTCGCCGACGGCCACGGTCTGCTCACCGTCACCCGCGCCGGTATCGAGCAGACCCGGACATTCGAGGTCAGCGACGGGTCGGCGGTCCTCGACCTCGACATCACCGACGCGATGGTGCCCGGCGTCGACCTGCGCGTCGACCTCGTCGGCCAGGCACCCCGGGCCGGCGACGACGGCAGCTCCGACGACGGGCTCCCACCCCGACCGGCCTACGCCGACGGACAGATCCACCTGGACGTGCGCGCCGACAGCCGCACCCTCGACGTGTCCACGACACCGGGCGAGGACCGCCTGGAGCCCGGCGGATCGACGAACGTCGAGGTCGCCGTGGAGAGCCCCGACGGCGCGGCCGTCGAGGGCGCCGAGGTGGCCGTCGCAGTGGTGGACGAGGCGCTGCTCTCCCTCGTCGACTACGAGGTCGGCGACCCGATCGAGAGCTTCTACACGGAGGCATCGAGGCTCCTTCGCTCGTCGCGGTCTCGTCGCGGCATCCTCCTCGCCCCGCCGTCACACCTCGGCGGTGCGTCCCCGGCCGCGCCGAGCACCACGCTCGCCGCGCTCGAGGAGATGGATCCGCTGGCGCAGGGCGCAGATGGCGCGACCGAGGACGCCGCCGCCGGCGCCGTCGGCGCACCCACGTCGTCGAACGACAGCCGGACCGCCGCGGGTACCGACGCGCCCGCAATCGACAGCCGGGCCGACTTCTCGGCGGTGGCCACGTTCGAGCCGGCCGTGACCACGGGCGGCGACGGGACGGCCACGGTCGAGGTCGACCTGCCCGACAACCTGACCCGCTACCGGGTCATGGCCGTTGCCGCCCACGGCGACCGGTTCGGCACCGGCGAGTCGACGATCACCGCCCAGCTCCCGTTGCAGGTCCGCCCGTCGCCGCCGCGGTTCACGAACTTCGGCGACACGTTCGAGTTCCCCGTCGTCGTCCAGAACACGACCGGTGAGGCCGTCACCGCCGACGTCGTGCTCGAGACCACCAACCTGTCGGTCGACGGGTCGCACGGCCGGCGGGTCGAGGTCCCGGCGAACGAGCGGGTCGAGGTCCGCTTCCCGGTCGAGACCGAGGACGCGGGCACCGCCCGGTACCGGGCGACGGTGGTGAGCGGAGACAGCACCGACTCGGCCACCGGCGAGCTCCCGGCCTACACGCCGACCACCACCGAGGCATTCGCGACCTACGGCGTCGTCGACGAGGGCGGTGTCGCCCAACCGCTGCAGACGCCCGAGGGCGTGGTCGACCAGTTCGGCGGTCTCGAGATCGACACGGCCTCCACCAGCCTCCAGGCGCTGACCGACGCCGTCGTCTACCTCGCCGACTACGAGTACCGGTCGGCCGACGCATACGCGTCGCGCATCACCGCGCTGGTGTCGCTGCGCGACGTCTTCGCCGCGTTCGAGGCCCCCGACCAACCGACACCCGACGAGCTCGACGACACCATCCGCTCGGACCTCGAGCGGCTCGCCACGCTCCAGAACGACGACGGCGGGTTCCCCAGCTGGCAGCGGGGCCGACCGTCGAGCCCGTTCCTCACCGTGCAGGCCGCTCACGCGCTCGTGGTCGCCGGCGCCGAGGGGTACCCGGTCGCCGGCGACGTGAAGGGCCGGGCCATGGAGTACCTGCGCACCATCGACGATCGTTTCCCTGCCGACTGGCCCGAGGAGGCCCGGCTCGCCGCCCAGGCCTACGCGGTCCACGTGCGCGACCTCGACGGCGACCGGGATCCGGGACGGGCCGCCTCGCTGTACCGGTCGACACCCGCGCCCCCGCTCGACGTCCTGGCGTGGCTGTGGCCGGTGGTCGACGACCCCGCCACCGCCGACGAGATCGGCCGGACCTTCGCCAATCGGGTCACCGAGACCCCGTCGGCCGCCACCTTCACGACCGGGTACGAGGAGAGCGCCCGCGCCCTGGTGCTGGCGTCGGACCGGCGCACCGACGGCATCGCGCTCGACGCGCTGATCACCCAGCAGCCCGACAGCGACCTGATCCCCAAGGTGGTCACCGGTCTGCTCGGCAACCAGCGCCGGGATGGTCACTGGAGCAACGTGCAGGAGAACGGCTTCATCCTCCTGGCCATGAAGCGGTACTTCGACACCTTCGAGGCCACGACCCCCGACTTCGTGGCCCGCGCGTGGCTGGGCGACGATTACATGGCCGAGCACGCCCACCGGGGTCGTTCGATCGACACCGTCCGCACGACCGTCCCCCTCACCGAGCTCGGCGAAGACCCCGACATCGTCGTCCAGCGCGACGGCGCCGGGCGCCTCTACTACCGGCTCGGCCTCCGCTACGCGCCCGACGACCTCGCGCTCGATCCGCGCGACGAGGGCTTCGTGGTCGACCGGACCTACGAGGCGGTCGACGACCCCGACGACGTGGTGCGCAACGACGACGGGTCGTGGGCCATCGAGCCCGGCGCCATGGTGCGGGTGAAGCTGTCGATGGTGGCCGACTCGGCCCGCACGAACATGGCCCTCGTCGACCACCTGCCCGCAGGGTTGGAGGCACTGAACCCGGCGCTGGCCGCCACACCGCGCCCGCCCGCCGAGGAGGAGGCGCCGGGTGATGGCATCGAGCCGCCCACCTGGTTCGGGTTCACGTGGTTCGACCACCAGAGCTTCCGCGACGACCGCAGCGAGGCCTTCAGCTCGTACCTGCCGGCCGGCACCTACGAGTACACCTACGAGGCCCGGGCGACGACGCCCGGCACCTTCGTCACCCCGCCGGCCAAGGCCGAGGAGATCTACGCCCCCGAGGTGTTCGGCCGCTCCGGCACCGACACCGTCACCGTCGGCTGACGATCGGGCGCATCACCGCCCACCAGAGAACGACCACACGCCCGGAGGCGTCCGCTCGGCGATGGACCCGTCGGGCTGACTCGACCGATGCTGCACGTGTGATGCGGTCGTGTGCCTAGTGTCTCCCGGCGCACGAGAGATTCCCATCGGGAGGAACGATGACGGACATGCCCACCAAGATCCTGCTCGACGAATCCGAGCAGCCGACCCAGTGGTACAACGTCATCGCCGACCTGCCCGAGCCGATGGCCCCGCCGCTGCACCCGGGCACCCACGAGCCCGTCGGCCCCGACGACCTGGCGCCGCTGTTCCCGATGGCGCTGATCGAACAAGAGGTGTCGGCCGAGCGCTACATCGACATCCCCGGCGGGGTGCTCGACGTGTACCGCCTCTGGCGACCGAGCCCGCTGTTCCGCGCCCACCGCCTGGAGCAGGCGCTCGGCACCCCGGCGCGCATCTACTACAAGTACGAGGGCGTCAGCCCGGCCGGGTCGCACAAGCCCAACACGTCGGTGCCCCAGGCGTACTACAACCACCAGGAGGGCATCACCAAGCTCACCACCGAGACCGGCGCGGGCCAGTGGGGCTCCGCGCTCGCCTTCGCCACCTCGCAGTACGGCATGGAGTGCGAGGTGTGGATGGTGGCGGCCAGCTACCGCCAGAAGCCCTACCGCCGGGCGATGATGCAGGTGTGGGGTGCCGACGTGCACTCGAGCCCGAGCGAGGTCACCGAGTTCGGCAAGCAGCTGCTGGCCGAGGACCCCGACCACAGCGGGAGTCTCGGCATTGCCATCTCCGAGGCCGTGTCCCAGGCGGCCGCCGACCCCGAGGCCCGCTACGCGCTGGGTTCGGTGCTCAACCACGTCCTGCTCCACCAGACCGTGATCGGCGAGGAGGCGCTGCTCCAGCTCGGCAAGGTCGGCGAGACGCCCGACGTGCTCGTCGGCTGCACCGGTGGCGGCTCGAACTTCGGTGGGCTGGCGTTCCCGTTCCTGCGGGAGAAGTGGGCCGGCCGGATGGACCCGACGATCCGCTGTGTCGAGCCGGCGGCCTGCCCCACCCTCACCAAGGGCGAGTTCCGCTACGACTTCGGCGACACCGCCGGCATGACGCCGCTGATGAAGATGCACACCCTCGGTCACGGCTTCGTGCCCGACCCCATCCACGCCGGCGGTCTGCGTTACCACGGCATGGCGCCGCTGGTGTCGCACCTCTACGAGATCGGCGAGCTCGAGGCCATCTCGATCCCCCAGATGGAGTGCTTCTCCGGTGCCGTCCAGTTCGCCCGCACCGAGGGCATCATCGCCGCGCCCGAGCCGACCCATGCCGTCGCGGCCGCGGTGCGCGAGGCGCTGGCGTGCAAGGAGTCGGGCGAGGAGAAGGTCATCCTCACCGCGCTGTGCGGCCACGGCCACCTCGATCTGGCGGCCTACGAGCAGTACTTCTCCGGCGAGATGGCCGACCTCGACCTCTCCGACGAGGCCATCGCCACGGCCATGGCCGACGTACCGGTGCTCTGAGCCGATCGGGACCGGCCGCGGCGGCGCAAGGTTCGGCGCGCACGCGCGGTCAAGGTGGACGAACGCGCCGACCGGCGCGTTCGTCGGTCTTCGTGGCCGTCTCTGCGGCTGGGTCTGGTCGGATGCGGAGGAGTGACCGGACACGTATCGGGCCGGGATGCGCAGCTCGCGGCACGGGCCACCGCGAGGTGGGCGTCGTCGCTCCGGATGATCGATCCGCGGGTCAGGCGTCGACCGTCTCGGCGTTGATGTCGCCGCGGACGACCTCGAGGGTGGGTCGGGTCATGGCTTCATCACACCTGGTCCGCGGCGGCGGACCAACCCTCGTCGCGGAGCAGGCGTACCAGGAAGATCACCGGGAGGAGACCGACGGCGACGATGAGCAGCGCCGGCAGGGCGGCGACGTCCATGCGTGCGTCCTTGGTGGCCTCCCACACCGTGATGGCGAGCGTGTCACCGCCGAGAGGCCGGAGCAGGGCAGTGGCGGGCAGCTCCTTCATCACCTCGACGAGCACCAGCAACGCGGCGGTGAGCACGCCCGGCTTGAGCAGGGGCAGGTGGACGTCGGCCAGCACGCGGGCGCGGTCGGCCCCGAGGCTGCGGGCGGCTTCGTCGAGGTCGGGGCTGATGCGGGCCATGCGGGCCTCGACGGCGAAGAAGGCGAGCGCGTGGAAGCGGACGAGGTAGGCCACCAGCAGACCGAGGATCGTGCCGGTGAAGACCAGCTCGGTGTCGATGCCGAGGAACGAGTCGGCCCCGTCGACGATGCGCCGGTCGAGCCACACCAGGGGCACGTACACCGCGACCGCGACGACGGTGCCCGGCACCGCGTAGCCCACGGTCGCCAACCGGGAGGCCGCCTTGCCGATCCGCGACGGCTGGACCCGCTGGCCGTAGGCGACGACCGTCGAGGTGATGATGGCGAGCAGCGCGGCGAGCGTGCCGAGCATGAGGGTGTTGCGCGCGGCCGACCACAGATCGGCGCTGAGCCGGTCGTCGACCACGGTCTCGACCGACCACGCCGCCAGCTGGACCATCGGGATGGCGAACACCACGAGGAGCAGCAGGGTCCCGGGGGCGGCCGCGGCCACGCCCTTCCAGCCCCGCAGGCGGCGGGGCTCCACGGCGTCGCCGGCCCCGAGGGCCTGGTGGTAGCGGGCCCGGCCCCGGAACAGCCGCTCGACGGTCACCATCAGCAGGGCGAGCCCGACGAGCACCGTGGCCAGCTGCAGGGCGGCGGCCTGGTCGAACGCGCCGTACCAGACCCGGTAGATGGCGGCGGGCAGCGCCTGCACCCCGAGGAGGTCGACGGCGCCGAAGTCGGCGAGTGCCTCCATGACCGCCAGGGCGGCACCGGCCGCCAGCGCGGGACGGGCCAGGGGCAGGGCGACGCGCCGGACGGCCTGGCCGTAGGTGAGGCCGAGCGACCGGGCCGCCTCGATGGACTGACGCGACTGGCCGAGGAACGCGCTGCGGCCCAGGACGTAGACGTACGGGTAGAGGACCCCGCTCAGCACGAGCACGGCCCCGACCGGCGAGCTGATGCCTTCGATCCGCAGTCCGGCGCCGAAGAGGTTGGACTGCAGCGGGGTGGCCAGGCCGTACTGGCCGAGCACCACGAACACCAGCACGTAGCCGGGCATGGCGAGGGGCAGGACGAGGGCCCAGTCGAGGATGCGCCGGCCCGGGAAGTCGTAGAACGAGATGAGGAGCGCCAGCCCGCCGCCGACCGCGAGCGTGCACACGCCCACCCCGAGACCGAGGAGGACGCTGGTGCGCAGCGCCTCGGGCAGCAGCGACCGGGCGATCGAGTCGAGTGCCTCGCCTTCGGAGATGAAGCTCGCCGGCAGCGCGAGCAGCGGTCCCGCGACGATGAGGGCGACGAGGATGCTGAGGACGGCCCAGCCGGTGACGCGCCGCGGCGCCGAACGATCCACGTCGGGCGTCTCCGTGGCGGTCAGTTCCACCCGACCTCGAGCATCAGCTCGACGGCCTCGTCCAGCAGCGGACCGGCCTCCTCGACATCGATCGGGTCGAGCACGATCCCGTCCCAGTCCGAGAGGTGGTCGGCCGGCGGGACCTCGGGGTTGGCGGCGAACTCGCTGCGGTCGGTGAAGGTGGCCTGCGCCTCGGCGGTGGACAGGTACTCGATGAGCTGGAGGGCCTCGTCGGGTTGGTCGGACCAGGTCACGATGCCCACGCCCGACACGTTGGTGTGGGCGCCGGCACCGTCCTGGTCGGGCCACGCGGGGGTCACCGGGAAGTCGCCGTCGTTCTCCTGGATGGCGCGCCCGAGGTAGTAGTGGTTGACCAGGCCGACGTCGCAGCCGCCGGCGGCCATCGCGGCCAGCAGCTCGCCGTCGGAGTTGAAGATCTCCGGATCGTTGTCCATCCACGACCGAAGCTCTGCCTCGGTCTCGTCGTGGCCCTGCTTGGCGATCATGTCGGCCACGAGCGACTGGTTGTACTCGCTGGTCGAGGTGCGCAAGCAGGTCCGTCCCCGGAACGCGGGGTCGCCGAGGTCGTCGTAGGAGTCGACCGCGCCCTCCTCGACCCGCTCGGTCGATACCACCGGGATCCGCATGCGGGTGGTGAGCGCCCACCAGTACCCCTCGGGGTCGCGGAGGCCGTCGGGGATGTTCGCTTCGAGGGTCGACGACTCCGACGGTTGGAGCAGCCTGGCCTCCTCGGCCCGCCACAGGTTGGCCAGGTCGGTGGTCACGAGCAGGTCGGCGGGCGTGTCCTCGCCCTCGCGTCGCAGTCGCTCGAACAGCTCGGGCGCCGTGCCGCCGCGGAGCTCGACCTCGATCCCCGTCTCCTCCTCGAAGTCGAGGAAGACCTGCTCGGTGCCGTAGTGGGATCGGCCGTTGTAGATCACGAGTGCCGAGTCGCTCCCGCCACCGGTGGCGGCCAGCGTGCCCGCGGCCAGCGCGACGATGATCACGACGACGAGCACCGGGATCGGCCACCGCATGCGGATCAGTCTCGAGAGCATGGCGGCTCAGTGTAGGCAAGGAGGTAGGCAACCTGAACTCGGACCGCCCAGTCCGCTGAAGGCGCGGCCTCATGGTCCGCTACGATTGGTGCCCGTGACACCGCCCCCGGCCATCCGCGCCACCGGCATCGGCAAGGCGTTCGGGTCGACGCTCGCCGTCGACGGTGCCGACGTGACCGTTCCCGCGGGCGAGTTGGTCGCGCTGCTCGGCCCGAGCGGGTCGGGCAAGACGACGATGCTCCGGGTGATCGCGGGGTTCGAGCGTCCCGATCGGGGCACCGTCGAGGTCGGGGGCCGGCTCGTCGCCGGCGACGGTGTGTGGGAGGAACCCGAGCAGCGCCGCATCGGCATGGTGTTCCAGCACGGCGCGCTGTTCCCGCACCTGACCATCGCCAAGAACGTGGGTTTCGGCGACCCCCGGCCCGGCCGGGTCGAGGAGTGCCTCGAGCTCGTCGGTCTGGCCGATCGGCTCGACGCCTATCCCCACGAGCTCTCGGGCGGCGAGCAGCAGCGGGTCGCCCTTGCTCGTGCCCTGGCCACCGAGCCCGACGTCGTGCTCCTCGACGAGCCGTTCGCCTCGCTCGACGCCACGTTGCGGGCGAGTCTCCGCGAGGAGGTCGCCGAGATCCTGCGCGAGGCCGGCGCCAGCGCGCTCCTGGTCACCCACGACCAACAGGAGGCGCTCTCGCTCGCCGACCAGGTGGTGCTGATGCGTCGTGGCCGGGTCGAGCAGGTCGGTCCTCCCGAAGCGGTCTACGACCGTCCCGCCAGCCGCTGGGTCGCCGAGTTCCTCGGTGCGGCCGAGGTCTTCGCGGGCACGGCCGTGCACGGGGAGGTCGCCACCGAGCTCGGGACCTTCCCCGCCGATCCGGCGCTCACCGGCGCGGTCGACGTCCTGGTCCGACCCGAGGCCATCGTCGTCGACGAGCTCCATCCGCCCCGGGCCGGCTGCACCTGCACCGGAGCCCAGATCGTCGATCGGTCGTTCTACGGCCACGATCAGTTGCTGCGTCTCGAGCTCGGGTCCGGCCGTCGGCTCCGCAGCCGCAGCACGGGCACCGCCCGGTGGAATCGGGGCGACGACGTGCGGATCCGGGTCGAGGGCCCGGTCCAGGTCCTCGCCCATCCGTCGGAGGAGTGACGACCACCCTGCGGTCCCCCGCCGCGGGGATCGGGCGGCGTCCCGCCCGCCGCTGGCGGATCGTGGCGGGCTGCGCTGCGGCGGCCGTCGTCAGTCTGGCCGTGCCGGCGGCGCTCACCTTCGACGCATGGGCCTGGCTCGTGTGGGGACGCGAGGTCGCCGAACTCGGCCTCGACACCACCGGCGGACCGTCGTGGAAGCCGCTGCCGGTGGTGTTCACCACGGTCGTGGCCCCCCTCGGCGACGCTGCCGTGCCCACCTGGCTGGTGCTCGCCCGGACCGGCACGCTGTTGGCCCTCGTCGGCACCTACCGCCTGGCGTCGCGGGCCGCCGGACCCGGCGCCGGGTGGCTCGCAGGGGTGTTGCTGGTCCTGTCGCCCGATGGCGACCCCCGGTTCCTGCGGCTGCTCGGCGAGGGGCACGTCGCGCCGTGGTCGGCCGCGTGCGCGTTCTTCGCCGTCGAGCTCCATCTCGACGGACGTCGGTCGGGCGCGCTCGCCCTCGGCGGGGCCGCGGCGCTGCTCCGTCCGGAGGCATGGCCGTTCCTCGGGCTGTACGCGGCGTGGCTGTGGTGGCGCGACCCGGCACGGCGGCCGATGGTCGTCGCTGCCGTCGCGGCGGTTCCGGTGCTGTGGTTCGTGCCCGACTGGCTGGCGGCGGGGAGCCCGCTGCACGGCGCGGGTGCCGCCCAGGTCGCGGCCGACGTCGCGGTCGTCGGTCGGTTCGCCGACTCGGCCGAGGTGCTGGCGCTCATGGTCGTGCCGGTGGCGTGGTTGGCAGCTGCGTACGGCCTTCGGACCGCGTGGCTGCGGGACGAGCGTTGGTTGGCGGTACTCGCGGCGGGGGCCGCGGCGTGGGCATCGCTGGTGATGGTGATGGCCACCGTGTTCGGCTACGCCGCGCTCAGCCGTTTCTACCTGCCCGCGACCGCAGTGGTGTGCGTGCTCGCGGGCATCGGCGCGGCCCGGGCGTGGTCGGCCCTGCACGGCCGTGGACGAGCAGTGCTCGCTGCGGGGCTCGCCGCGGTGGCCGTGCTCTCCCTCGCGCCCCGCGTCGTCGACGTGGTGCCGTTGGTCGAGAGCGTGACCGAGCGCGGCCCCGTGGAGGCTGAGCTCGACGCCGCGCTCGCCGAGGTGGGCCGGGAGCGGCTCCTCGCGTGCGACGACCTCGCCGTCGACGCCGTCGGGCTGTTCCGCACGAGCGTGGCCTGGAAGCTCGACCTGCCCCTCGAGCGGGTGCCGGTGAGTCTGGACGCCGACCCTCGCCCGGTGGGCGTGATGCTCGTCCGGACGGGCGGCGACCGCGACGTCGCCATCTCCCGTCAGGGCCACACCGTGCCTGTCCTGCGGAACGCGGCGTGGTCGGTACTCGCCATCAACTGCCCTTCAGCCGCCCCCTGACGTCAGATGACATTTGACATTAGGCCAGCTTGATGACTTATGGTCACCGACATGTCGACATGTTCCGTGGTCGTTCCCGCGACGAATGCGCCGCCGACCCTCGGTCGGTGCCTGGCGGCGATCCACGAGGCCGCTGATGGTCCCGACGAGGTCGTCGTCGTCGACGGGCCGGACGAGTTGTCGGCGTCGGGGGCCCGCAACGAGGGCGTCCGTCGCGCGACCGGTGAGATCGTCGTGTTCGTCGACGCCGACGTCGAGGTCCACGCCGACGCCTTCGCCCGCCTGCGGGCCGCCTTCGACGCCGACCCCGACCGGACCGCGGTCTTCGGGTCCTACGACGACCGTCCCGACCATCCCGGCGTCGTCTCCCGCTTCCGGAACCTGCTCCACCACCACGTCCATCAACACGGCGCCGGCCCGGCCGAGACGTTCTGGACCGGGCTCGGGGCGGTTCGCCGCGAGGCGTTCCTCGCCATCGGAGGGTTCGACGAGGTCCGGTACCCGCATCCCTCCATCGAGGACATCGACCTCGGTACCCGCCTGTGCGAGAACGGCGCCGTCGTCGCGCTGGATCCCGCCATCCAAGGCACCCACCTCAAGCACTGGACGCTGGGGTCGATGCTCTGGACCGACCTGGTGCACCGGGGTATCCCGTGGGTCGTGCTCCAGTTGCGCACCGGCCGGCTCTCCACCACCTTGAACCTCGGGTGGCGCCACCGGCTCAGTGCGCTGGTCACGGTGATGTCCGTGCTGGCAGTACTGCTCTGGCAGCCGGCGCTGGTGCTGGTCGGTGCCGGGCTGTTCGTCGGACTCAACCACGCGTTCTACGCGCTGCTCATCCGCCAGCTCGGTGTGCTGCAGGGCGCTGCGGGTGTGGCGCTCCACGGCCTGCACCACCTGGTCGCCGTCGCCGCGGTCCCGGCTGGCATCGCTGTGGCGATCGTGGCCGGGGTGGCGACGTGGCGCGCCAGCGAAGAACCGGTCATCGGGACGGTGGCTGAGTGAACGCCGTTCGTCGGCCCCGGGGGGTCTCCGCACTTACCGAGTCGTTCGGCGGGGCCTCACAACTCGACCGTGCCTCGGTCATGGTCGACAGATGACCGCTGGCTCGTTGCCGGTCCGCCTCGGATTGGTCGGATGTGGACGGCTCGCCGAGATCGGCTACGTCCCCGCCGTCGAGCTGGCGCGGGGCATCGAGATCGTCGGGGTGGTCGACCCGGACCTGAGTCGGCGTGACGCCATCGCCCGCCAGCGCGGTGGCGACGTCGCGGCCGTGGCCGATCTCGCGACGCTGCTGGCGAGCGACACCGTCGACGGGGTCGTGCTGGCCTCGCCGGCGTCGGCCCACGTGGCCGACGCCGAACGGGCCGTCGGCGCTGGACTGCCGGTGTTGGTCGAGAAGCCGCCTGCCCCCGATGCCGCCGGCGCCCGCCGATTGACCGAGCTCGGAACCCTGGTCCGTGTCGGCTTCAACCGCCGCTACGACGCCGGCGCCCGCTCGGTCCGCGCCACCCTCGGATCTCGGAACGCGGTGCGTGGCGATCGGGTCGAGCTCGATCTCGCCATCCGGTACCGCCGGGCGAGCTGGAAGCCGCACACGGTCCACGACGACGTCCTCGCCGACCTGGGACCACACCTCCTCGACTGGGCGCGCTGGCTCACCGGTGGCGACGTCGTCGAGGTGGCCGCGCACGAGCTCGGCACCGACCGTGCCGTCCTCGACCTCACCCTGACCGCCGGTCGGGCACGTGTGACGGCCGCCGCCGACCGCTTCCACGCCGAGCACCTCGTGGCCCGCGACGGCGCCGGCACCGAGATCGCTCGCCACGAGGTCGGTGGGCTGGTGGCCGCGATCACCGACCGCTTCACGAAGCGGGGTCGGCCCCATCCCCTGGTCGCCTCGCTGGCGGCCCAGCTCGTCGACTTCGCCGAGGTGGTCCGCGGTGGCGACGCGCCCGACCTCGGTACCGCCGCCGACGGCCTCGCGGTCATGGCCGCGATCGACGCGGCACGCGCCAGCGCGGTGTCCGCCGGCCGCGCGACACCCATCGACCACCTGGAGCAACCCTCGTGCTGACCATCCTCCAATTCGACGCCGCCAGCGCGTCGCTGCTCGACCGTCTCCTCAGCGACGACCGGCTCCCCACGCTCGGCCGCCTGCGCGATCGGGGCGTGTGGCGCGAGCTCGACGCGCCCGCCACCCAGTTCGCCGCCGGCGCCCAGCACACCCTCTACAGCGGCGTCGAGATCGAGGACCACGGGCTCTTCTACCCCTTCCAGTGGGACCCCACCGAGCAGCGGGTCCACTACATGGGCCACTTCGACGCGCCGCCACCGGTGTGGGAGGGGCTCGGCCGCGAGCACGGCACCAGGACCCTCGCCATCGACCCCTACGAGAGCCGCGCGCCGGCCGAGGCGCCGCCCGGCACGCTGGTGTGTGGCTGGCAGCTCCACGACCGTGTCGTCCTCCAGGAGTGGGCGTCGCCGGGCGGTGCCCACCGTCGCCTGGAGAAGCTGTTCGGCCCACCGCAGCCGGTGGACGAGGTCTTCGGTCGTCACTCCGTCGACGAGATGCTCGGCCTTCGCCGGCGGCTGCTCGGCGCGCCCGGCCGGGTGGCCGAGGCGGCAGAGCTCCTGCTCGCCGAGGACTCCTTCGACCTCGCGTGGCTCACCTTCTGTGCCGCCCACGTGGCCGGCCATCAGTTCTGGGACCTGTCCCAGCTCGACCCGGCCGGCCTCGACGCCGGTTCCGAGCGGGTGCTCGGCTCGACCCTCGAGGACGTCTACGTGGCCGTCGACCACGCGCTCGGCCGGGTGATCGAGTCGCTCCCCGCGGGAAACGACCTGATGGTCATCTCCCCGGTCGGCATGGACGTGAACACCAGCCGCGCCGACCTGCTGCCCGAGATGCTCGCCGCCGTCCTCGACCCGCCCGACCCGAACGCGCCCGCTGGCGACCCGTCGGGCAACCGGTCTTCGATCTGGTGGCTGCGGGCCGCGCTGCCGAGCGGGCTCCGGGCCAAGGTCGCCAACGCCCTGCCCGAGAAGGCCACGCTCGAGCTCACCGCCCGCCTCGAGATGCGCGGCGTCGACTGGAGCTCCACGCGGGCGTTCGCACACCCGGCCGAGAACCAGGGCTACATCCGGCTGAACATGCGCGGCCGCGAGCGCGACGGCATCGTCGAACCCGACCAGGCCGACGCGCTCATGGACGAGATCGCCACCGGGCTGACGACCTTCACCGGGCTCGACGGCCGCCCCGCCGTGAAATCGGTCGAGAAGGTCAGGGAGCGGTTCGGCTCCGGCGACCGGTCGCACCTGCTGCCCGACCTGATCGTCAAGTGGGTCGACACCCCGGCCACCCAGCTCGAGGGGCTCCGCTCCGAGCGGTTCGGCACCGTGTACCGCCAGGGCGTCGGCAGCGGCCGCTCCGGCAACCACACCGAGGGCGACGCGTGGGCCCTGATCGTGCCGGGCTCGTCGTCACTGGTCGAGCCGAGCCGGCCGCCCCGTCTCGAGGACATCTCGGCCACGGCGGCCGCCATGTCCGGCGCCGACACGTCCGACATGGTCGGCGTGTCCCTCCTCGAACCCTGACCCCGACCGATGACTTCGCCGTTCAGCGTGGACCGGTGACCCTCGGCGACGAGGTCTCAGTCGGGGGTGGTGGTGGCCAGTTCCCGGGCAATGCCGACCGCGGTCGCCACCTGGGCGACGAGGACGAGCGCGCCAGCGGCGGGGCCGTGGGCGAAGCCCTCGCGGACGAGGTCGAGGTAGAAGCGCGGTGGCTGCATCCCGGGGCCCGCGCCCGTCGAGCGCAGGTGCTGGGAGCCGCGCCCGTAGCGGACCTGCTGGCGCCAGAACCCCCGCCAGCCCAGATCAGGATGGTGGTCGACGACCGCGGTCGGCTCGAACGCGAGCGTCCGACCTGACGCCGCCAGCCGGTCGCACCAGTCGCGGTCCTCGCCGGCGGCCAGGGGGAACGACTCGTCGAAGGGGAGCTCGGCCAGCACGTCGGCTCGGACGGCGAGATTGCTGGTGGGCGCGAATCGGACGGTGCCGGCCGACGGGTCGTGGCTCCATTCGGTGAGGTGGTTGGTGACCGTCTGGGCTGCGGTCGCGAACGGGTCGTTGGTCCGGCCGTTGCGCATCGGGCCGGCCACCGCGTCCGCGCCGCTGTCGATGCGCTCGCGCAGGGCGCTGAGCCATCCGGGCACGGGCCGGCAGTCGTCGTCGGTGAAGCACACGATCGGCGTGGCGGCGTGGCGGGCCCCGAGGTTCCGGGCCGCGGCCGGCCCCCGACCCTCGCCCCGGATCACGCGGCTGTTCGGCGCCGTCGCCACGGCAGCCGCGACCACCTCGGGGTCCATCGACGCGTCGTCGACGACCACGATCTCGGCCCGCACGTCAGGTTGCGCGCCCAGTGCCGACATGCACGCTCGGAGCGAATCGGGGCGGTCCCGCGTCGGCACCACGACCGTGATGTCCGGTGTTTTCGGTCCCGGAGCCGTCATGCCAGGACGGCCACGATCGCGACCACCGCGGCGGCGGCATACGACGCGCCGCCGAGGCGGGTGCCCACCGCGCCGGGCAGCATCCGCATGCCGACCAACCCGCCGGCCGCGGCGCCGGCCAGCGCGGCCGAGGTGCCGCCCTCGGCGCCCCAGGCCGGCACGGTCGCCGCCGACACGGTGAGGAACACGACGACCGCGGCCACGCCGGAGGCGGTCGCGGCTTCGGGCCGGTAGCGCAGCGCGGCCGATTGGACGGTGAGGGAGTACAGCGGGGCGAGGACCAGCAGGCCGAAGGCCGGACCGAACGCGGCCGCCGCGTCCTCGTAGCCGTCGCCGAAGAGCACCGGGATCACCTCGTCGATCACCACTGCGCCCGCCAGGCCGCCGACGGCCAGGACCGCCCAGACCATCCACGCCAGACGACGCAGGACCGACTCGGCACCGGCCACCGGCTCGCCGGGCGTGCCGTCGGTCGCCGACAGATGGGTCAGGGAGACGGTGAACATCTGGAGCACGGCGTAGGTCGCGCCGAGGGCGATGCCCGTCGCCAGCGCCACGTAGCCGGTCTCGGTGGCCGACGTCCCCAGGATCGCCACGACGAGTACGCCACCGCGGTGGCAGAACTGCATGAGCGCGGCGCCGGCAGCCTGGTGGACGCCGAAGCGGATGGCGCCGTCGGGCACCGGCACCCGTGGGCTCGGTGGTCGCACGATCGGTACCACCACCGCGGCGGCGAAGGCCGCCCCCGCCGCCCCGGCGATCGCGATCGCCACCACGCCACCGGTCGAACCGGCGGACTCGTGGAGCAACAGCACCGTGGCGATGAGTGCCGCGTTCTGGATGGGGTAGCGGATGCTCCAGGCGACCGTGCGGCCGAGCCCGAGCCCGACCTGGAGTGCGAGCGTGGCCCCCACGTTGAGGGCGAGCGCCAGGAACACGAGCCCGGTGTCGACCGGCGGAAACGCGTCGGCGTTCCAGGCCACGAGCCCGGCGCCGAGCACCGCCAGTCCTCCGAGTTGCGCGCTGCGCCCGACGGCCAGCCGGGCGCCGATCGCCGTGGCGAGCGCCACCCGTTCGCCGGCGGGTGCCGCCGGGACATAGCGGGCCATCAGCGTGGGCCCGCCCAGGGTCATGGCCAGGGAGCCGAGGGTGACGATCGTGAGCGGCACCGAGAAGCGGCCGTAGTCGGCGGGGCCGAGCACCCGGGGCACCACGGTGGCGAGCAGCGCGAGCGTCAGGATCTCGGCCGCCTTGCCGGCGATGCTGGCCGAGACCGAGCGCCGCATCCCTGCAGGTGTGGACGACATCGGCTGTTCGGTCTGCTTCACAGCCACGATACGAGCGTACCGACCGACCCGTGGGCCGACCGGATCGACGGGTTTGCTGAGGCAACGTCCGTTGCCAACTGCTACACCATGGCCCATGGGAACGTGGAACTTCGCCGACATCTGGGAGACGGTGGCCGACGAGCTGCCCGACGCCCCCTGCCTCATCCACGGTGTCGACCGCCGGAGCTGGGCCGAGGTCGACCGCCGCGCCGACGGGCTCGCGCAGCACCTGCTCGACGTCGGCCTCGAACGCCAGCAGGCCGTGGCCCAGTACCTCTACAACGGCAACGAGTACCTCGAGTCGATGTACGCGGCCTTCAAGGCCGCGCTCGTCCCGGTCAACACCAACTACCGCTACACCGCCGACGAGCTCCTCTACCTGTGGGACAACGCCGACGCCGGCGCGGTCGTCTTCCACGGCAGCTTCGTCGACACGATCGAGCCGATCCGAGACGAGCTCCCCGAGGTCCGCGTGTGGCTGTGGGTCGACGACGGCTCCGGTCCGTGCCCCGACTGGGCCACCCCGTACGAGACCGCCGCCACCAGCGGCGCCGGTCGGGTCGCACCCGCCTGGGGACGCAGCGGCGACGACCTCAACATGCTCTACACCGGCGGCACCACCGGCATGCCCAAGGGTGTGATGTGGCGCCAGGACGACCTCGTGATCAAGCTCGCCACCCTCGGCAAGGAGTTCCCCGAGGAGGGCACGCTCGACGACATCCGGGGCACGTATCCCGAACCCGGAGCGACCTACCTGCCCGCGTGCCCGCAGATGCACGGCACCGGGATGTTCCCGTGCCTGTCGACCTTGGCCGCGGGCGGCTCAGTGGTCACCCTCACCGACCGAACCTTCGACCCGGCCGAGATGCTCGACACCATCGAGCGAGAGGGCGTGAACCTCACCGCCATCGTCGGCGACGCGTTCGCCAAGCCGATCCTGCGCGTCCTCGACCAGAATCCCGGGAAGTGGGACCTGTCGAGCCTCGTGGCGATCGTGTCGTCCGGGGTCATGTGGAGCCAGGACTCCAAGCAGCGCCTCCTCGAGCACCACCCCGGCATGATGCTGATGGATGCGTTCTCCTCCTCCGAGGCGCTCGGCATGGGCCAGTCGGTCTCCGGTGCGGGCGCCGCGGCGGAGACCGCCACGTTCGAGCTCAGCCCCGACACGATCGTGATCGACGACGACGACCGCCCGATCGAGCCCGGCTCCGAGCAGGTCGGCCGCCTCGCCGTCGGCGGCCGCCAGCCACTCGGATACTACAAGGACGAGGAGAAGACGGCCCGGACCTTCATCACCGTCGACGGCAGGCGCTACTCCTGCCCGGGCGATTTCGCCACCGTCGAGGACGACGGCACCATCACGCTGCTCGGCCGCGGCTCGGTCTGCATCAACACCGGCGGCGAGAAGGTGTTCCCCGAGGAGGTCGAGGAGGCGCTGAAGACCCACGACGCGGTGCTCGACGCCGTGGTGGTCGGCGTGCCCGACGAGAGGTTCGGCGAGGCCGTCACCGCCGTGGTCGAGCCCAAGCCGGGCGCGTCGGTCGACGAGGCCGACGTGATCGCGCACGTCAAGGCTGCCCTCGCGGCCTACAAGGCACCCAAGCGCGTGGTCGTCATCGACACCATCGGCCGCGCCGCGAACGGCAAGGTCGACTACCGGAGGCTGCGTACCCACGCCGCAACGACCCTCGGAATCGCCTGACCGGCCGCCAGCACGGCCGTGAGGGGCCCGATCAGTCACCATGGGGACGTGCCACGGCTCGATGAGGCGACGACTCGGCGGCTCGCCGCGGTCTTCGATCGGATCATCCCGGCCGACGACTTCCCGCCCGTGTCCGAAGGTGGCGTGTTCGCCCACCTCGACACCCTTGCGTCCGAACCCACGACCCGTGCCCTCGTCGACGGGGTGCTCGAGACGGTCGACCGCCTGGATCGGCGGGCGCGCGACGTGCATGCCACGCCCGTGGACGCACTCGACGCCGGGCGGCTCGACGGATTGCTGGCCGAGCTCGACTGGGCCGAGCGCGAGCAGCTCGTCCAGCGGGCGGCCGAGGCCTACTACGGCGGGGCCGACCAGCCCGGAGCCCGGATGGTCGGCTACCGCGCCGGACCGAACCGGGAGCCTGATGCGCCGGTCATCGAGCCGGCACTCACCACCACACGGTTCGATGCGCTGGCCGACGAGTACGACGTCGTCGTGGTCGGCGCCGGTGCTGGTGGCGGCGTCGTGGCCCAGGTCGCGTCCGAAGCGGGCGAACGGGTACTGCTCGTCGAGCGGGGGGACGTGTTCGCCGTCGACGACCTCGGACGCGACCATCTGCGCAACCACCGCAGCAAGGTGTTCGGCACCAACACGTCGTCGGTGACCGGCGCCGGTCCGCGGGAGCTCGTGCTCGACGGGCGCACCGTCGTGATCGACAAGACGCACGACCCCCGGTGGCACGACACCGCCCGCACGGTGGGGGGCGGCACGCGTGTCCACCAGGGGATGGCGTGGCGGTTCGTGCCCGACGACTTCCACCTGGCATCGCGGCACGGTGTGCCCGACGACAGCTCGCTCGCCGACTGGCCGTTGACCTACGACGACCTCGAGCCGCACTACACCTGGGCCGAACACGCCATCGGGGTGTGCGGCGACGGTCACGCCCACCCCAGCGACGGCCCCCGCTCCGCCGAATTGCCGATGCCGCCGTTGCCGAGGAACACCGAGGCCGAGGTGCTCGCGGCGGGCGCGAAGACGCTCGGGCTGTCGACCGGGCCCGTGCCCCAGGCGATCAACTCGGTGCCCCGCGACGGACGGGCGCGGTGCGTGCAGTGCGGCGAGTGCGTCGGCTTCGCCTGCATCAGCGGCGCGAAGAACGGGACCTTCAACACCGTGATCCCGCGTGCGCTCGCCAGCGGAAACGCCGACCTCGTCGCCGGCGGCCGGGCGCGGGAGATCACCGTCGGTGCCGCCGGGCGGGTCGACGGGGTGTGCCTCGTCGACGAGGACAGCGGTCGGGAGCGGCACGTGCGCGCCGGCCACGTCGTCGTGGCCGCCGGAGCGATCGAGACGGCTCGCCTGCTGCTCGCCTCCCGGTCCGGCGCTCACCCCTCGGGGCTGGGCAACGACCACGACCAGGTCGGCCGCCACCTCCAGGGTCACGTGTTCGTGAGCGCGTTCGGGCGGTTCGACGACCTGATCGTCGACATCGCCGGACCGGGCTCGACCATCGCCACCGGCGATCTGCGGCACCGGAACCCCGAGGTGATCGGTGGCGGCGTGCTGTCCAACGAGTCGCTGAAGCTGCCGATCGTCCACTGGCGCTGGGCCCGTCACCCCGACGCGCCCCGCTGGGGCCGGGCCGCGAAGGACGAGATGCGGCGCAACTACCGCCGCACCGGCCACGTGATCGGGGTGGTCCAGGAGATCCCCCGATCACAGAACCGGGTCACGCTGGCGT
Organism: Acidimicrobiales bacterium; assembly: GCA_034522155.1. GTDB lineage: Bacteria > Actinomycetota > Acidimicrobiia > Acidimicrobiales > Salinilacustritrichaceae > Salinilacustrithrix. The sequence goes on from JAXHLP010000011.1 coordinate 38,615, forward strand.
CGCGCACCGACACCCACGGTGTCCCCGTCGTCCGGCTCGAGGGTCACGGCCATCCCGAGACCCTGCGGACCGCGGCGGCGCTGCGCGACGTCGCCACGCGTTGGATGGAGGCCAGTGGTGCCGCCGACGTCTGGGCCGAGAACCCCGCCACCGGGCTCACCGCCGGCACCCACCAGGCCGGGACCTGCCGCATGGGCACCGATCCGGCCACCTCGGTCGCCGATCCCGCCGGTCGGGTCCACGGCCACGACAACCTGTGGGTGGCCGACGCCTCCCTGCACGTGACCAATGGCGGTGTGAGCCCGTCGCTGACGGTCTTCGCCCTCGCCCACCGGGTCGCCCAGCACCTCGTCGGCGACCGGTGAGATGTCCGGAGACTCCGGTCGACCTACTAGAAGTGGATCCATGAGCGCCGCTCGTCGGCCCCAGGGGGCCTCCTCGCGTACCGAGTTGTTCGTCAGGGCCTCACAACTCGCGCAACCCGAAGGCATGGTGGAGCCATGAGCAGCGACGGCGATGCGGAGAAGGAGGACTTCATCCGCGACAAGGTTCGGGCCGACATCGACACCGGGACGTTCGGGGGACGCGTGCAGACGCGGTTCCCGCCGGAGCCCAACGGGTATCTGCACATCGGCCACGCCAAGTCGATCTGTCTCAACTTCGGCATCGCCGAGGAGTTCGGGGGTATCTGCAACCTCCGCTTCGACGACACCAACCCCGCGGCCGAGGACATCGAGTTCACCGACGCCATCCAGCGGGATCTGGAGTGGCTCGGCTTCGAGCCCGCCGCGGTGTTCCACGCCTCCGACTACTTCCCCCAGCTCTACGAATGGGCCGAGGAGCTGATCGAGAAGGGCCTGGCCTACGTCGACGACCAGGACGCGGAGACGATCTCGGCCCAACGCGGCATGTTCGGCGAGCCCGGCGTCGAGAGCCCCTTCCGCGACCGCTCGTCCGAGGAGAACCTCGGTCTGTTCCACCAGATGCGCGACGGCGCCTTCGGCGACGGCGAGAAGGTGCTCCGGGCCAAGATCGACATGGCCCACCCGGTGATGGCGATGCGCGATCCGGTCCTCTACCGGATCCGGCGGGTGCCCCACGAGCGCACCGGCGCCGACTGGATCATCTACCCCACCTACGACTGGGCCCACGGCCAGTCCGACGCCGTCGAGGGCGTGACCCACTCCATCTGCACTCTCGAGTTCGCCGACCACCGGCCGCTGTACGACTGGTGCCTCGAGCATCTCGACCTCCCGCGCGAAAAGCCGGAGCAGACCGAGTTCGCCCGGCTCAACCTGACCCACACGGTCATGTCGAAGCGGGCGCTGAAGCTCCTCGTCGACCAGGGTGACGTCGACGGTTGGGACGATCCCCGGATGCCGACCCTGAAGGGGCTGCGCAAGCGGGGCTATCCGCCGGAGGCGATCAAGGCCTTCGTCGATCACATCGGCGTGGCCAGGACCAACAGCGTCGTCGAGATCGAGCTGCTCGAGTCGTTCGTGCGCCGCCACCACAACACGCACGCGATCCGTCGCATGGCGGTGGTCGACCCGGTCAAGGTCGTCATCACCAACTGGCCCACCGATGACGACGGACAGCCGGTGGTCGAGCACGTCGAGGCGGTCAACAACCCCGAGGACGAGACGGCGGGCACGCGGCAGGTGCCCTTCTCCGGCGAGTTCTGGATCGAGCGCGCCGACTTCGAGCTCGACCCGCCGCCCAAGTACTACCGCCTGACCCCGGGGCGCGAGGTGCGCCTCCGGTACGGCTACTTCGTGACCGCCGTCGACGCGGATCTCGACGCCGACGGCAACGTCATCCAGGTCAACGTGACCTACGACCCGGAGACCGCCGGGGGGCAGGCCCCTGACGGCCGCAAGGTGAAGTCGACCATCCACTGGGTCTCGACCGCCCACGCCGTCGACGGCACCGTCCACCTCTACGAACGGCTCTTCTCGGCCGAGCACCCCGGCTCGGAGACGGGTGACCCGCTGGACGACGTCGACCCGAACTCCAGGATCACCCGCAGCGGCGCCAAGCTCGAACCGGCGCTCGCCGACGCCGAACCCGGCTCGGTCGTCCAGTTCGAACGGCTCGGCTACTTCGCCGTCGACCCCGACGAGCCACGTACCTTCCACCGCACGGTCGGCCTGCGCGACGAGTGGGCCAACATCCAGAAGCGCCGGGCGAAGGAAGGTCGCTGAGGCCGCGCCGTGCCCGCCGGCGGGCGGGTCACAGGCAGAGGCCGTCGGTCACGCCGCGACGGCAGAAGGCGGTGCGTTCGACCGTGTCGAGCGTGAAGCTGCCCCCGGATCCCTCGGCGAACACCCGCAACCGGTAGCCGCCGATCGAGTCGTCGGGGAGCCCGATGACATCGACAGCCACCTCGCCCCGCGCCGGGAACGGGCCGTCCGAGATCACGATGTTCGGCTCTGGTTCGTCCGATGCGACCTCGTCGGCCACCGAGAAGGCGAGATCTTCGAGCGATCCGGTCGGCCGGTCGTCCGTGGAGGGATAGAGCTGGGAGGTGACGTCGTCGACCACCCCCGGCTGGAGCAGGAATGCGGTGTTGGCCCAGCCGGCCGGGTCGCCGCCGGGGAGCTCGATGCGGGCCCAGATCGCACCGGACTCGAGTTGGCGGTTCTCGCCGGTGGCGATGAGGCCGGTCTGGTTCGGTCCGGCGGTGCCGATGACCTCGAAGTCGACACTTGGCCCGGCTCGGATGTTCAACTCGTCGTCGGCGGCGACGCCGACGACCGCAAGCGCTGCACCTTCGTCGGGGAAGATGTCGATGGGCTCGCCCGGCAGGTCACCGTCGGCGGTGGTCGAGGACGGGCTCGTCGTCGTGGAGTCCGTGGTCGAGGTGCTGGACGTGGTGGTCGTGGACGAGGTCGTCGAATCGCCCGTGGCGGCGTCGTCGTCGGAGTCGTCGCCGCCGCACCCGAGGAGAACGAGCGAGACGGCGATCGCGGTCAGGGCGTGTCGGAAGCGTGGAGGCCGCATGTCACGAGCCTGGCATCTCGGCGGCAACTCGCGACCCAATCACAGCGCCGGCGCGCCCGCGCTGTGATTGGGTACTACGCATGCCATGCCGGCGTACCGGCTGATCGCTCGACGACACCTGGAGGATCACCGTGGCGTGGACGACCGAGGACATCCCATCCGCAGGAGGGCCGTCTCGCGGTGGTGACCGGGGCCAACACCGGAATCGGGTTGGAGACGGCCATCGCGCTTGCCGACGCCGGCGCCACGGTCGTGCTCGCGTGCCGGAACCGGGCCAAGGCAGCGGTTGCGGCCGACGGGATCCGGGCGCGGTCGTCAGGCGGGTCGATCGAGGTGCTCGAGCTCGATCTTGGATCCCTCGATGCGGTCCGGACTGCGGCGGCTGAGACACGCCAGCGGTTCCCGACCATCGATCTGCTCATCAACAACGCCGGCGTGATGATGCCGCCGAAGTCGCAGACCGCCGATGGCTTCGAGTTGCAGTTCGGCACCAACCATCTCGGCCACTTCGCCTTCACCGGGCTGGTGCTGCCGGCGCTGACCGCGACGTCGGGATCGCGGATCGTGACGGTGTCGAGCATCGCCCACCGCACCGGCGAGATCCGTTGGGACGACCTGCAGTGGGAACAGGGCTACACGCGCATCGCTTCCTACGCGCAGTCGAAGCTGGCGAACCTGCTGTTCGCGTTCGACCTCGATCGCCGCCTGACCGAGGCCGGCGTCGACACGATCTCGCTGGCGGCACACCCGGGGGTTTCGTCGACGGAGCTGACGCGCAACCTGCCGGCGGCGGGCGTTCCGGGCATCAAGCAGCTCTACACGCTGGCCTCGAAGGTCCTGTTCCAATCCTCGGCCGCCGGCGCGTTGCCCCAGCTCCGCGCCGCCACCGATCCCGACGCCGCGGGCAGCACGTACTACGGCCCGGACGGGCGCGACGAGCGGTCGGGGAGCCCGGTGCTGGTCGCCCCGATGCCCCAGGCCACCGACGAAGCCGATCAGGCCCGCCTGTGGGAGATCTCCGAAGACCTCACCGGCGTCACCTACCCCCGCTGACCCCACCATCAGAGCAACGCGCCGATCGGCGCGCAACACCCCCATAGCGGTACGTACGCGCCGAACCTTGGCCGCCACGGTGGGGTGGTGCTCACAAGGATCGGCGCGTTGCACCTGCATACCGCTACGAACGCGCCGATCGGCGCGTTCGTACCGTGGGGCGGGTCGGGAGGTCAGGGTGGCGGGGCGACGTCGTCGGTGGGGCCGGTGAAGTCGGGGTCGCGCTTCTCGGCGTGCGACGAGAGGCCCTCGCGCGCGTCGGCGCCGGTGAAGCCGAGGAACTCGTACGCCAGCGAGGCGTCGAGGGTCGCCGATTGCGAGCGGTACCAGTGGTTGAGCGTGTGCTTGGTCCAGCGGATGGCCGACTGGGCGCCGGCGGCGAGCTGGGTGGCGACCTCGAGCGCCCGGTCGTGGACCTGGTCGTCGTCGACGCACAGCGAGACCAGCCCGATGCGCTCGGCCTCCTCGCCGGTGAGCGGTTCGCAGGTGAGCAGGTAGTACTTGGCCTTGGCCATGCCGGCGAGCAGGGGCCAGCAGATGGCGGCGTGGTCGCCGGCGGCGACACCGAGGCGGGTGTGGCCGTCGATGATCTTCGCGGTGCGGCCCACCACCGACACATCGGCGAGGATCCCGGCCACCAGCCCGGCGCCCACGGCCGGCCCGTGGATGGCCGACACGATCGGCTTCGAGCACTCGATGACGTTGAAGACGAGATCCCGCGCCTCGCGGAGCACGCGCAGCCGGGCGGCCTCGTCGGCCATGACGTCCTCGATCATGGCGAAGCTGCCACCCGAGCTGAACCCCTTCCCGGCACCCTGGAGCACGGCGACGTTGGTGTCGGGGTCGCGGTCGACCGTGCGCCACACGTCGGCGAGCTGGCGGTGCATGCCGGCGCTGACCGAGTTGAGGCCCGGCGCGTCGAGCGTGATGCGCAGCACCCGGTCCGCGGGGCGGTCGAAGCGCAGCTCGTCGAAGGTGGCGTAGCGGTCGGAGTCGGCCATGGCGACGATCCTCCCACCTGGCTCATTCGTGCGGCGAGCAGGCACGTCTGCCCAGCGCCGTGTACGGGAAGGGACCTGGCATGAAGGTCCTCATCGCCGTCGATCACGATCGCGAATCCAGGGACGCGGTCGCATTCGCCAAGAACCTGCTCGACGAGGACGATCATGCCATCGTCGTCAACGTCGCCAGCTTCGACATCGGCCCGGCCATGGCGATGGCGTCCTACAGCGCGACCTATGCCGATCCAGCAATCGACCACCGCCTCCACATGATCGGGGACGAGGCCGAGGAAGCCGCCGAAGACGTCGCCGAAGGCGCGGTCGAGAGCCTCGGCGGCAGCGCCGAACCGAGGGTCGAGTTCGGCGACGTCGCCGACCGCATCTGCCAGGTCGCCGAGGACGAAGCCGTCGACCTCGTGATCCTCGGTACCCATGACCGCGGTCGGTTCGCCCGCCTCTGGTTCGGCTCCGTGTCCGACCTGGTCGTCCACGATGCTCCCTGCTCAGTCCTCGTTGTGAGGTGATCAGCATGTCCACGCCCGACCCGACCACGCCCGACCCTCAGCCTTCGCCGGCACCCGAGCCGGACCCGCAGCCGACGCCGGAGCCCAACCCTGCGCCGGTGCCGCCGCCGGGACCCGAGCCGGGCCCGGGGCCACAGCCGCCGGATCCGAGGCCGCCGGTGCCCGATCCCGGACCCGAGCCCGATCCCGGACCGACGCCGGAGCCGCCGTCGCCGGGACGTCCCGAGCCGCCCGTGCCGAACCCGCAGACGGGTCCGGCCTGGCACGAGGTGCCCATCTGAGGTCCGCGACCATCGGCCCACTCCCGGCTGCCGGCGGTGGGTCGGTCGTGGGGCAGACTCGGCGACGTGAAGCAGACGCTGGTGACGCTCGACCTCGAGGGCGTCCTCGTGCCCGAGATCTGGATCGCGGTCGCCGAGCGCACCGGGATCGACGCGCTCCGGCGGACGACGCGTGACGAACCCGACTACGACGTCCTGATGCGGTACCGGCTCGACGTGATGGCCGAGAACGGGCTCACCATGTCGACCGTCGCCGAGGTGATCGATGGTCTCGGCCCGCTCCCGGGCGCCCGCGAGTTCCTCGACGAGCTCCGCCTGCGCACCCAGGTCATCATCCTCTCCGACACCTTCGAACAGTTCGCCACGCCGCTGATGGTCCACCTCGGCATGCCGACGATCCTCTGCCACCGCCTCGTGGTGGAGCACGACCGGATCGTCGACTACCGGCTCCGTCAGCCCGACCAGAAGCGGCGGTCGGTCGAGGCGTTCCAGGGGCTGGAGTACGAGGTCATCGCCGCCGGCGACTCCTACAACGACACGTCGATGCTGGGCGCCGCCGACGCCGGGTTCCTGTTCCACGCGCCCGACAACGTGATCGCCGAGTTCCCCCAGTTTCCCGCGTTCGACTCCTACGACGACCTGTTCGCCGCCATCATGGGCGAGCTCAGCTCGGCCGCGTCGGCCTGACCGGCGCCGGACAGCACCCGGGTCGGCACGGCCACGGACGAGGGCCGAGCGAGCCGACGGCGACCGGAGCCTGCTCGAGGAGATACTCGTCGAGGAGGTCGACGAGGCCGGAGACGAACGTGGGGTGGGTGCCCACGGTGGCGACCCGGGTCATGGTGAGTCCGAGCCGGTCGGCGGCCTCGGCCGCCTGGGTGTCGAGGTCGTAGGCGACCTCCATGTGGTCGGAGACGAAACCGATCGGGACCACGGCCACGTGCTCGGTCCCGGCCGCCGCCAGCGCTTCGAGATGGTCGACGATGTCGGGCTCGAGCCAGGGCACCTGCGGCGGCCCCGACCGCGACTGGAACACCAGATCCCACGCACGTTCGGGTGCGACACGTTCGACCACCTGGGTGGCCACGTCGCGGAGCTGGACCTCGTAGTCGGACGTTGCGGCCATGGATTCGGGAATCGAGTGGGCGGTGAACACGAGCCGGGCGCCGGCGTCCACGAGCCCGAGTGCGTCGCTGAGCCGTTCGGCGACGGCCTCGACGAAGCCGGGGTGGTTCCAGAACGGCCGGACCTTGTCGACCGCCGGGGCGTCGTCGCCGACGTGGGCACGAGCTCGCTCGATGTCCTCCAGGTACTGCCGGCACGCTGAGTAGGACGAGTACGCCGCGGTCGCCAGCGCCAGCACCTTTCCGTGACCGTCGGCGGTGATCTCCTCGAGCACGTCCTCCACGTACGGCACCCAGTTCCGGTTGCCCCAGTACAGCGGCACGTCCCGCCCGCGCCGGTCGAGCTCGGCCCGGAGCGCGCCCAGCAGCGCCCGGTTCTGCGCGTTGATCGGGCTGACACCTCCGAACAGCTCGTACTGCTCGGCGACCTCCTCCAGGCGTTCTCTCGGCACCCCGCGCCCACGAGTCACGTTCTCGAGGAACGGCAGCACGTCGTCGGGCCCCTCGGGGCCACCGAACGACAGCAGGAGCACGGCGTCGTAGTGCAGCGAGGCCACGCCGCGGAGCCTACTGGGGGTCGTTTCGGTCTGATCCGCCCGCCCGGCGGCGGTCGCATCAGGCATCACCAGGGCGCGGGCCTCGAGTCGTGGTCATCGCTCGTTGGTTTCGATGAACGAGCACGGTCCGTTCCGCGGCCGCTGACCAGACGGTCGGCGACCTGGCCGATGAGCTCGTCGATCTCGCTGGCACAGGCCGCGAAGACCTCGCCCTCGCCGCCGCCCGGGTCGACGATCTCCTCCCAGTCCTCCAGCTCGACGTCGGCCAGTCCGAGCCCGTCGACCTGGTCGCGGATCGAGCCGTGGCCGGCAGCGCCGGGCAGGTCGTGCACCAGCCTCGGCAGGGTGATCGTGTGGCCGGCCGCTGACGGATGCGTGCGTCGGACCCACTGCACGTGCTCGGGCGCCATCGCCACCACGACGCCCGCCCCGTCGAGGTCGGGTGGGTGCACCTGGCGGCTGGCGTGACGGGGCACGTCCCACCCCACGCCCTCGATCGCGGCCCGGGTGCGCCAGCTCATCGGCTGACCGTCGACCACGAGCGTCCCCGCGGTCTCGATCACGAGGTCGGGACGCCGCGACGTCAACGACACGCCCGCCATCACCGACCGCGCCGCGTTGCCCGTGCACAGGAACAGGACGTCGACAGGAGGGTTCGGTCGCTCGGAACTCACCGCCCCCGAGTCTCACCCCATCGCTTCTGGTGGCCCAACTCGGTGTCTCGGTGGCGCGTCGGGCGGCCAGAACCGGTTGGGGGCGTCAGGTGGTGACGAAGTCGTCGGGGTCCGGTGCGCTGGTCCAGGTCCAGTAGTCGACGAGGCGCCATGGCGACAGGCCGTAGATGCGGCCGTCGTCGCTCTTGTAGAAGGAGTGCTCGATCGACGGGTGCGACCACACCAGCGTCTCGAGCTCGGCCTGGGTGCGCTCGAACCAGTCGTGGGTGGTCTCGACGGTGGGTTCGATGGCCGATGCCCCCTCGGCCAGGCGCTGGAGGCACTGCTCGATGTAGCGCACCTGGCACTCGCTGTGGAAGATGAGGCTGCCACCGCTGGCCAGGTTGGTGCCGGGGCCGTACATGGCGAACAGGTTGGGGAACCCGGGGACCGCGATGCCCAGGTGGGCCGCGGGCCGGCCGTCCCAGGCCTCGTGGATGGTCCCGTCTCGCCCGACGATCTCCATCGGCCACAGCAGCCTGTCAGCGTGGAACCCGGTGGCGTAGACGATCACGTCGACGTCGATCTCGCGGCCGTCCGCGCTGGCTGAGCTGTCCGAGCCGTCGGTCGGGGCGAGCAGAACGCCCGACGGCGTGATGGCGTCGATGGGATCGCGGTGCAGTTCGACGTGGTCACGGGTCAGCGTGGTGAGCCAGCTCCCGTCGTCTTGCAGCGTGCGCTTGCCGGTGGCCGGGTAGTCGGGGATGACCTTGGCGAGCAGCTCCTCGTCGTTGCCCACCTGGTCGGTGATCCACTGGGTGAACATCTGGCGAGCACCGTCGTTCATCGCTGAGACCGAGCGGTCGCCGTCGTCCCACTCCGGGTCGATGCGGGCCGCCTCCATGCCACCGTCGCACCCCGGCCAGAACAGCAGGAACCGGTACCAGCGCCCGTAGAACGGCAGGTGGCGGATGGCCCAGCGCACGCCGTCGCCGACCTCGGCGTGGTAGTTCGGGTTGGGGAACATCCACTGGGCGGTGCGCTGGAACACGTGGAGCTCGGCCACGTCGTCCGCGATGGCCGGCGCGATCTGGAAGCCGCTGGCGCCGGCACCCACGAGCGCGACCCGTTTCCCCGTGAGGTCGACGTCGTGGTCCCAGCGAGCCGAGTGGAACGACGGCCCCTCGAAGGAATCGACGCCGTCGAAGTCGGGGACCTTGGGGCGGTTGAGCTGGCCGACGGCGGTGATGACGGCCCGGGCCTCGAGCACGTCGTCGCCGTCCGGGCCGGTGACCTCGACCGACCAGCACGAACGGTCGTCGTCCCACACCATGCGGGTGACCTCGGTCTCCCACCGAACGTGGCGGTCGACGCCGTGACGCTCCATCGTCCGCTGGAAGTACGCCTGCAGCTCGGGTTGCCGGGCGAAGAACTCGGTCCAGTGGTCCGACGGCTCGAACGAGTAGCAGTAGAAGTGGTTGCCGACATCGACCCGTGCCCCCGGGTACTGGTTCTCGTACCACGTGCCGCCGACTCCGGCGTTCTTCTCGACGATCGTGTAGGGCACGCCGGCTTCCCCCAGCCGGATGCCGGCGAGCAGCCCCGACATGCCACATCCCACGATCACGACCGGCACCTCGGCGCGGTCGGCGGGGTCGACGTGGCTCCAGTCCACGCGGCGCGGATCACGTCCCTCGAGATCGAGCTCCTCGAGCATCATCGGCACGTACTCGTCGGGAACGGGCTCGCAGACGAGCCAGGTCATCATCTCCTGGATCAGTTCGGGCGAGGGTGGCGGTGGGAGCTCGCACCCGCCATCGCGATACGCCGCGATCACCGGCACGGCCTCGGCCCGGACCCGCGCCTTGGTCTCCTCGTCCATGAAGCCCTGCACCTCGTTGAGGAACAGGCCGTTGGGCCGGATGTCGCCCCGGATCCACGACGGGTCGCCGGTCATGTGGACCATCGACAGCACCAGCGTGGGGATGCTGACGTCCTCGAGCGCGGCAGCGATCTCGTCGTCGGTCGCAGTGATGGGCTCGCCCGCGTGCGGAGAACGGTCGGTCATGATCTGACACTGTGTCAGGTCCGGGTTGGCTCGTGGAGGGCAACCGACGTGGTGATCGAGTTGAGGAAGTCGAGATCGATCTCCACCCCGATCCCGGGTCCGTCGGGCACGCGGACGGTGCCGTCCGACTCGAGAGCAGCGGGCACCGTGACGATGTCTCGGTGCCAGTAGCGGTCGGCGGCGGAGATGTCGCCGGGAAGCGTGAACCCGGGGAGCGCCGCGAGGGCGAGGTTCGCGGCTCGACCGACACCGGTCTCGAGCATCCCGCCGTGCCAGACGGGGACGCCCGCCGCCCGGCAGTCGTCGTGGATGGTCTTGCCGGCGAGGTGCCCGCCGACGCGACCGGGCTTGATCGCGAGCACCGACGCCGCTTCGAGGCGGCGGGCGTCACGCGCCACCGCCGGGCTCGTGATCGACTCGTCGAGACAGATCGGCGTCTCGAGTACACGCGCGAGGTCGGCGTGGTCGGTCAGCCGGTCGGCCGGGAAGGGCTGCTCGATGAGGAGCAGGCCGAAGTCGTCGAGCGCTCGCAACGCCGACACGTCGTCGGGCCCGTAGGCGCCGTTGGCGTCGACCTGGAGGCGGATGTCGTCACCGTGCGCTGATCGCACGGCCCGAACAGCCCCGAGGTCGCGGCCGGGTTCGATCTTGATCTTGATGCGGGCGTAGCCCTCGTCGAGGCGTCGACCCACCGCGGCCACGAGCTCGTCGTCGCCTGCCTGGATCCCGATCGACGCGCCCACCGGGACCCGGTCGACGGTCGCGCCGAGGTGCTCGGCCAGGGAGGCGCCGGCCGCGCGCAGCTCGACGTCGAGCGTGGCCGCCTCGATCGCCGCCTTGGCCATCCGGTGCCCCTCGACGCCGTCGAGCGCGGGAGCGACCTCGGCGCCGTGCCGGGGCGCGGCCGCGAACAACCGGGGGAGCAGATGCGTACGGGTGACGTCCTCGCAACCCGCGGTGTACTCAGACGAGTAGGTCGGCTCGGCCGGGGCCACGCACTCGCCCCACCCCTCGACGACGCCGGCGGGTCCGGTGGCCAGCACCCGCACGAGCAGGACGTCCCGACCCGTCCAGGTCCCGAAGCTGGTCCGGAACGGCGTGGTCAGTGGGAGGTCGATCCGGCGCAGCTCGACCGCGTCGATCGTGATGCCGGCTGCGGGGAGGTCGCTCATTCGCGACCCAGTGTGCTCGGTCAGGTCAGGACGGCGCGGCCTTCTCGAGCTCGGCGACGGCCGGTTCGATCCCGTCGGTGATGCGGAACGGGTCGGGGACCGACTCGGGACACACCATGATCCCCACGTCGACGTTGTCGCGGTAGCTGAACACGGTGATGTTCAGGCTCATGCCCATGAGCAGCGGGCCCATCGCGAAGATGGACTCGACGGTGCCGCCGGTGACGTAGAGCGGGAAGGGCGGGCCGGGGACGTTGGAGATGACGACGTTGCTCGCCGGTGGCGTGAATCGGGCCAGCCCGCGACGGGTGTACATGCGAGCGGCGAGCGCGATGAGACCGGGCGGCGTCGTCTCGGTCACGCCCATGATCTGGTGGACCGCCATGGCCTGGCGCATCTCCTTGGCCGCGTGGGTCGAGGCGTGGATCGTCATGAGGCGACACGCCGGATCGTCCTGGTCGGTGGCCAGCGAACAGGTCATGGCGCCGACCTTGTTGCCGACGGAGCCGTCGCCATCCACCCGCATCGACACGGGCACCTGCGCGGTGAGGGGCGTGTCGGGCAGGTCGTCGATGTCGAGCAGGTAGCTGCGCATCGCCGACCCGCACAGGGCCAGGATGATGTCGTTGATCTTGACGTCGTAGGCGGTCTTGAGTGCCTTGAGGCGATCGAGCTCGACGCTGGCGCTGGCGAACGACCGGTGCGGGGTCGGGTCGACGTTGAGGGAGGTCCGGGGCGCCTGCAACGGGAGCGTGACCGCGCTGCCGGTGGCCAGCGGCAACGCAGCGGCGATCTGCTGCATGCTCTGGCGGGCGAAGCGGGCCACGCGGTACGGCGTGCGGATCGCGGTGTTGATGCTGCCGCGGGCCAAGAGCTCGAGCTGGCTGGGGACGTGCTGGCCCACCAGCGAGTCGCGGACCTCTGGGTCGGGCTCCCGGGGTTCGGGGGTGAGGTCGAGGAGGATCTCGGCCAGGCCGGCGCCGGAGACGCCGTCGACGAGCGAGTGGTGGATCTTGGTGAGCAGCGCGACCCGGCCGCCCTCGAGCCCCTCGATGACCCAGCACTCCCACAGCGGCTTCTGCCGGTTCAGCTTGTAGCTGCACAGCCGGCCCACCAGCGCACCGAGCTCGCGCTGGTCGCCAGGCCGGGGCACGCCGATCCGGCGCACGTGGTAGTCGATGTCGAGATCCGGGTCCTCGGTCCAGCCCGGCCGGTCGAGGCCGAAGGGCACGTCGACCAGCCGGTAGCGGAACTGAGGTATCTCGTGGAGTCGGGCCACGAGCAGGTCGCGGAACCGCGGGAAGTCCCAGCCGTCGGGATGGCTGCTCGGGTCGATGATGATCAACCCCGAGATGTGCATGTGCCAGTTGGGCGTCTCGCAGTAGAGAAAGGCGGCGTCCTGGCCACTCATCTGCTGCATCGCTGTCTCCCCAGAGTGGTCGGGGAGGAATGTACAGCTCAGACGCGGCCGGCGTCAGCGGCCGCGCGTTCGGCGGCCTCGAGCTGACCCTCGACGATGGCCAACCCCGCGTTCCAGAACGACGGGTCGGTGAGGTCGCAGTCGACGATGTGGCCGAGCTCCTCGGGCCACCTCGACCCGCCGGCCGAGAGCAGCTCCAGGTACTGGGGAACGAAGTCGGCACCTCGGGATTCGTACTGCGCGTAGACCGACAGGGCGAGCAGCTGGCCGTACGCGTACGCATACACGTAGCCCGGGGTCGCGATGAAGTGCGGCACGTAGCTCCACCAGTCGCGGTAGCCCTCGGTGACCTCCATGGCGTCGCCGAAGAGCTGGCGCTGGGTGGCCTCCCAGTGGTCGCCGAAGTCGGTGGTCGACAGCTCGCCGTGCTCGCGCCGGTGGGTGTGGACCGCGTCCTCGAACCGGTTCATCGACACCTGGCGGAACACGGTGGCGATCGACCCCTCGAGGTTCTGGGCCAGCAGCGAGAAGCGTTCGGCCGGGTCGTCGATCTGGTCGAGCAACCGGTTGAACGTCACGGTCTCGCCGAACACCGATGCGGTCTCGGCGAGGGTCAGCGGCGTCATCTGCTCGAACACGCCCTGGTGGCGGGCCAGGTAGCCGTGGACGCCGTGGCCGAGCTCGTGGGCCAGGATCATGACGTCGTTCGTGGTCGCCGTGTAGTTGAGGAACACGTACGGGTGGTGGCCCGGCACCGTGTACGCGCAGAAGGCGCCGCCGCGCTTGCCGGGACGGGTAGGCGCGTCGATCCACCCCTCGTCGAGGAACCGGCCGACCACCCCGGCGAGCTCGTCGGAGAACGACCCGTAGGCGTCTCGCACGATGGTCGTGGCCTCGTCCCAGGGGACGTGATGCTCGCTCGACGCGACCGATGCGTTGCGGTCGTAGTCGGCGAGCCGGTCGAGACCGAGGGTCCGGGCCTTGAGCCGGTACCAGCGCTGGGGGATGTCGTAGCGGGCCACCACCGCGTCGACCAGTGCCTCGACCGACTCGTCGCTGGCCTCGTTCGACAGGTTCCACGAGCTGATCCAGCTCGGGAAGTCGCGCAGGTCGTCCTGGATGCGCCGATCGGCGAGGAGCGTGTTGAAGATGTAGGCGCGGGTGCGCAGGCCCGGCTGGAGCCCCGCGGACACGGCCTCGGCCGCGGTGGCGCGAACCGCCCGGTCGGGGTGGTGCAGCCGTGACAGGCCGGCGTCGAGGCTCATCGTCTCGCCGTCGAGCTCGACCTCGATCGACGAGGTCTGCTCGGTGAACAGCCGGACCCAGGCCGACCGTCCGGCGGGCTCGATGGTGGCCAGCAGCCGCTCCTCGGCCTCGGACAGCACGTGGGGCTTGGTGGCCCGGACGGTCTCGAGGTGGTGGCGGAACCCGGCGAGCTCGGGCGCGTCGAGCAGCTCGGCCGCCCGGGCCTCGTCGACGGCGATCCACTCGAGTTCGACCCACACGAGCTCGGCCGACAGTTCGGACAGCTGCTCCTCGACCTCCTGCATGGCGGCGCCCCGCTCGGGGTCGCTGGTGTCGGTGGCGAATCGGAGGTGGACGTAGTTGCCGGCGCGTTCGGCCAGCTCGTGGATCTCGGCGAACCGTTCGAGCACGTTGGCCAGGCCCTGGGCATCGAGGTCGGCGATCGTGCCCCGGGCATCGCCGGTCAGGGCCGTGGCCCGCTCGCGGGCCCGGGAGACGAGGGTGGCGACGTCGTCGTCGCCGAGCAGCGGCTCGAGGTCCCAGGCGACGTCCTCGGCGCCGGTGGAACCGGTGCTCGTGGTGGTGTCGGTGGCCGTCACGCGGCGCGATTCCGCCCGCTGTCGGCCCTGCGGAGCTTGCCGACGATGCGGCTGACGCGGTTCTCGTCGTCCTTGCGGAGCTTGCCGATGATGCGGCTGGTGCGGCTCTGGTCGTTGCCGAGCTTGTTGACGATGCGGCTGGTGCGGCTCTGGTCGCTGCGGAGCTTGTTGACGATGCGGCTGGTGCGGCTCTGGTCGTTGCGGAGCTTGTTGACGATGCGGCTGGTGCGGCTCTGGTCGTTGCCGAGCTTGTTGACGATGTGGCTCGTGCGGCCCTCGTCGTCCTTGCGGTCCTTGCGGTCCTTGCGGTCCTTGCGGTCCTTGCGGCCCGGGCGGCCCTCGTCGGACGTCGAGGCCTTGGCGCTGGCCTTGCCGAACAGCTTGCCGAGCGTGAACACCCGCACGAGCAGCTTGAGGGTCGTGAGCAGGATCCGGAAGATCAGGCGGATGGCGGCGCCGACGGTCGCGTTGAGCAGCGCGAGCACGAACTTCACGGTCCCGAGCAGTACCCCGAGGATCAGGAGCACCAGTCGCCACAGGGCGAAGACGATGTCGGCGGCGAGGCCCACCACCGCCCGCACCGCAGCGGTCGCGACCTTGATCGGGGCCATGACGATCGCGACGAGGACACCGACGATCGCCACCGCCACCCGAACGATCCAGGCCACGAGTCGGAACGGGGCGGTGAGGAGCCGGAACACGGAGCGGAAGAATCCGCCCTTCTTCGCGCCGGCGTCGACGTCGGCGTCGGTGCCGGCCGGGTCGAGGTCGGCGTCCAGATCGAGGTCAGAAGCTTCGGTAGCCGTGGTCATCCCGCGATACTGGCTCACGGGAGCCGTCGAATGCGCCCTCGGGTCAGCCCACCGTTCGTGCACCGGCGGCGACCCGCCACGTCTCGACCGCCCGCACGGACGAGTCGGGCACCGTCGCGTCGTCGACGAGCCGGTACTCGGCGGTCCACTCGTCGGCCGAGATGGTGTGGAGCACCCAGCCGCGACGCCGCGTCTCGGACCAGCGGATGTGGGGCGACGACAGCTCGACGACCGCGCCCGCGCCGCGCAGCTGGTCGGGAACGCCGGACGAGACGCCCGGCGCCACGAACTCGACGCCCACCGCATCGGAGTCATCGTCGTCGAAGTCGGATCGGAGGTCCGACACCCACGACGAATGGACGTCACCGGTCAGCACCACCGGCGACGGCGCCGACGACAACGTGGCCAGCAGCCGATCGCGGGCGCCGGTGTAGCCGTCCCACTGGTCGAGGTTCCAGAGGCCGTTGCCGCTGACGAAGCGCCACTGGTGCACGACCACCTGCTGCACGATGGTGGTCCAGATCGCGTCGTGTCCGGGCGCCACGTCGTCGAACCACCTCTCCTGGTCGGCGCCGAGCATCGTGACCTCCGACGTCTCGTCGCAGCGGGGCCCGAGGTCCTCACCGCAGGGCTGGTCGTCGCGGTGCTGGCGGGTGTCGAGCAGCACGAAGCGGGTCAGCCCGCCCCAGTCGACCGTGCGGTGGATGGGCATCGAGGCGCCGGCGGGCGGGTCGACCCGGGTCGGGGTGTACTCCCACCACGCCCGGTACGCGGCCGCCCGCAGCGCGGTGAACTCGTCGCTCGGGTCGCCGTCGTCGGGGTCGAGGCCCTGGTAGTTGTTGGCCACCTCGTGGTCGTCCCAGACCATCAGCCACGGCGCGACCCGGTGGGCGGCCTGCAGCTCGGGGCCGGCCTTGTAACGGCGCCACCGCGCTCGGTACCCGTCGAGGTCGGCCGGCGGCGGCGTGTCGTCGGGCCGCACGGAACCCGTCTCCGACTCGTAGATGTAGTCGCCGCAGTGGACGACGAGGTCGGGCGACTGCGCCGCCACGTCGTCGAGGGCGACCCAGAACCCCGACGACCGGCGCATGCACGAGAGGTGGGCGACCGTCAGCGGTTCGGCCGGGACGGTGCCCGGTGCCGGCGAGGTCCGGGTGCGAGCGGGCGGCGTCAGGTGACCGTCCATCGCGAACCGGTACCAGTACACGGTGTCGGGCCGCAGCGCCGTGGCCAGCGTGCGAACGGTGAGGTCGGCCGTCGGGTCGGCGGCCACCTCCCCCCGCTGGATCACCGACGAGAACGCCTCGTCGAGCGCGACCTCCACCAGCAGCTCCCGCTGCGGTGTTCGGTCGACGCGGGTCCACAGCACCACCGACGAGTCGTCGGGATCGCCGGAGGCCACACCGAGCGTGAACGGGTCCTCGCCCTCGGGTTGGCCGAAGTCGTGGCCCGGCAGTGTCGACGGCGGCGTGGTCGACGACGTCGTGGTCGAGGCGGTGCCGTCGCCGTCGTCGGTGCACGCCCCCACCGCGGCGAGCGCTCCGGCTGCGCCGAGGAACCGCCGACGGGTCCAGGTCGTGTGCCCGGCCACGTCAGCCCACCAGCCGGCGGCGCAGCAGCAACGTTCCGCTGCCGAAGAGGATGATCGCGAAGGCGACGAGGACGGTGATCTCGGTCGCGATGGCGGCGATGCCGCCGGCATCGAACACGGGTCGTTGGCCCGTACCCCCGAGCAGACCAGCGCCGTGGGCGTCCCCCTGGCGATCGGGTTGGGGATGCTGGCCGCACAGCACGTGGATGCACGTGGTCTTGCCCGCGCCGTTCGGTCCGAGCAGGCCGTAGGTCTCGCCCGCGGCGACCTGGAAGCTGATGTCGTCGCATGCGACCCGCGAACCGAAGCGCTTCGTCACACCGCAGATCTCGACCACCGGCACCGGCAGATACTCGCGCACGTCAACCGTCGGTACTGACACTCCCCGCGGCCACGGTGTCGGTCGTCCGGTCCGACGCCGGTGCCTCGAATCGGGCCCGCCGAGCGGCCCGGCGGAAGGTCCGCAGCAGGAAGGGGCCGGTGACCAGGACCAGCGCCACGGTGGTGATCGCCCGTCCGATGTCCCAGCCGAGCGACGTGGTGAGGCTGAACACGACGAGGCGGCTGAGGTTGTCGCCCACGGCGTCTCCGGCCTGGAAGGAGACGTCGGTGTCGGTGCCGAGCGTGAACGGCCAGAACGACAGGTTCAACGCCAGCCCGAACAGCACCGACGAGACCGCGCCGTAGGCCGCCAGGAGCGCGAGCTCGGCCCGGCCCCGGGCGTGCGGGAGCAGGCCGGCACCGGCGGCGACCCAGGCCGCCGCCATCATCTGGTACGGCAGCCACGGGCCGACCCCACCGGTGAGCAGCGCCGAGCTGAAGATGGCGACGTTGCCGAGCACGAACCCGAAGCCGGGCCCGAAGACCCGGCCGGCGATCACCAGCAGGAAGAACATGGTCTCGATCCCGGCCGTCCCCGCGCCGAGCGGGCGCAGGGCCGCGCCCATGGCCGCGAGCACGCCGAGCATCGCGACCGACCGGGCGTCGAGACCGTCGTCGGTCAGTTCGGCCAGCACCACGACGAGGACGACCAGCAGCAGACCGGCGAGGTTCATGGGCGCGGTGCGGCTCTGCTCGAGCGTCCAATCGGCGTCGGCCAGCAGCGGCCAGCCGAAGGCGACCAGCCCCGCGCACGAGGCCAGCAGCACGGCCAGCGCCGCGCGGGGGCGGACCGGGACCGCGCTCACGGGAGACACGCCTTGACATCGTCCACGGTCAGCAGCGGCAGGGGCGCGAGGACCTTGGCGACCTGGGGGGCGAACATGGGCGACCCGGCCAGCACCTCGGTGGCCGGACCGTCGGTCACCACGTCGCCGGCCGCGAGGACCGCGACGCGGGTGGCGAATCGCGCGGCGAACTCCACGTCGTGGGTCGACACCACCACGGCGTGCCCCTCGGCAGCGAGGCGGGTCAGCTCGGTGCAGAGCCGGTCCTTCACCACCTGGTCGAGCCCGCGGGTCGGTTCGTCGAGCAACACGACGGGAGGTGCGGCGGCGAGCGTGAACGCGAGCACCAGCAGCAGCCGCTGGCCCTCCGACAGGTCGCGGGGGTGTGCCGCTGCCGGCACACCGGGCAGGAGCGAGTCGAGCAGGGACCGAGTGGAGCCCGGCTCGGCTCCGGCGTCGCGATCGGCCTGGGCACACTCCTCGTCGACGGTCGCCAGGTACAACAGGTCGTCCGGTTCCTGGGGCACGAGGCCCACCCGTCGCCGCCGGTCGCTCGCCCGCAGCTCGGCCGGGTCGGCATCGCCGGCGCGCACCCGGCCACCGTCGCGGCGGCCGGTGCCCTGCAGCGCCCACAGCAGGCTGGTCTTGCCGGCGCCGTTGCGGCCCATCAGCGCGACGCGCTCCCCGGCGCGTAGCTGCAACGAGACGTCGTGGACGGCGACGGTGCCATCGTGGGTGACGGTCACGCCCGACGCGTCGAGCAGCACCGTGCCGCTGCTCCCCCCGGATCCACCTTCGGCTTCGACGGTGAGTCGCTCGCGCAGGCCACCGGCCAGGCGACGAGCGTCGCGGATGTGGACCGGTGGGGGGTCCCAGCCCGCGACGCGGCCGAGCTGGACCAGGGGAGGAGCGAGCGGTGAGTCGGCCAGCATCTCGCCCGGCCCGCCGATCCGGGCGCCGGGACCGTCGAGGTGGAGGATGCGGTCGGCGAAGCCCATGACCCGCTCGAGTCGATGCTCGGCCATCAGCACCGTGATGCCGAGGTCGTGGACCAAGCGGTGCAGGGCGGCCAGCACATCTTCCGCCGCTCGTGGGTCGAGGGCCGACGTCGGCTCGTCGAGCACGAGAATGCGGGGGAGTGCGGTGAGCGCGGCGCCGATCGCGGTCCGCTGGGCCTCGCCGCCCGAGAGCGTGTCGACCGGCCGGTCCCGGAGCTGGTCGAGGCCGAGCAGGTCGAGGATCTCCTCGACCCGGCGGCGCATCGTCGCCGGGTCGATGCCCAGCGACTCCATGGAGAACGCGAGCTCTTCTTCGACCGTGCCGGTCACGAACCCGGCGCGGGGGTCCTGGACCACGAAGCCGACGATCTCGGCGAGGTCCCGCGGGTGGTGGTCGGCGATGCTGTGACCGGCGACGGTCACCTCGCCGGTCAGTGTGCCCCCGCTGAAGTGGGGCACGAGCCCGTTGGTCGTACGCAGCAGCGTGGTCTTTCCCGACCCGGTGGGCCCGACGACGACGCACAGCTCCCCTTCCGCGATCGTCGCGTCGACGCCGGCGACGGCTGGATGGTCGGCGCCCTCGTAGTGCAGGGACAGGTCACGGAAGCGGATCACGCGGCGGCCTTCCTGGTGGCGGTGACGATCGAGGCCCGGGACCGCACCGGAGTTCGTGCAACCAGGACCGGGACCAGCGCCACGAGCACGCCGATCATGGCGCTCACCGGCGGATCGGGAAGCGTGATCGGCACGAACACGGGATCGAGGGTGCCGGCGCCGGTCCGCTCGGCCACGAGGACCCCGACCAGCGCGACGAGCCCGCTCGCGGCGACGACGGTCTCGGCGCCTCCCCACCGATCGGGCCGGTAGCGGGTGCGGATGGCCCGGCGGGCGCCGAGTCGGAGGGCACCGAAGCCGAGCACGCCACCAACGACGAGGGCCGGGACACCGAGCACGTCGGGCGCGGTGGTGTCGAGGACCGCGAACGCCCCCATCGACAGACCGGCCAGGCCGCCGATCACGCACGCGCCCGTCGCCCGCCGGACGCCGGCGGGTACCTCACCAGCGCGGCCGTAGCCGCGGGCGTCCATCGTCGCGGCCATCGACAGGGCGCGGTCGAACGCGTCCTCGACGACCGGCACCACGAGGGAGGTGAAGCCGCGCACGCCCCGGCGCAGGTCACCGCGCAGCTGGCGGGCTCGACGGATCCGGACGGCGCTGGCGACCAGCTGGGGCGCGGTGGTGAGGGCCACGACGACGGCGACGCTCACCTCGTACAGCGCGCCGGGCAGCGACTGGAGGAGCCGGCGCGGATCGGCGAGCGCGTTGGCGGCCCCGACACAGACCAGCAGGACACCCAACCGGAGCCCGTCGTAGGCGGCGTGCAGCACCCCCTCGGCGGACACCGCGCCACCGATGCGGATGCCCGAGGCCCAGGACGGCAAGGGGATCTCCGGCAGCCGGACGAGCTCGGTGGGACCGGCGACGCCGCCCAGCACGACGTGGAAGCCGATGCGGATCACGAGCACGATCGCCGCCAGGCGCAGGAACGCGCCATACGAGCGCGACCACGGGGTGCGGTCGCGACAGGTGACCGCGACGTAGCCGGCCACGGCGGCGATGAAGAGGAGCAGGATCGGGTTGGTGGTGCGCGTGGCCGTGGCACCGAGGCCGAGGGCCCACACCCACCAGGCGGCCGCGTGGAGCCGGCGGGTGCCGGCCGCCCGGCTCATGGCGTGGACCGCCGCCTGGCCTGCCAGAACCCGGCCCCGGCGAGTGCCAGCGTCGCGCCGCCGCCGATGGCGGCGACCATGGCCCCGCTGCCCCCGTCGTCGTCCTCGTCGGTGATGACGACCTCGCCGCCGGCCTCTTCGTCCTCGTCCTCGGCGTCGTTGTCGACGCGGACGTCGTCCCCGTCGTCGCCGGCAGCGTCACCCTGGTCGTCGGGATCGGATGGGCCCGGCCCCGCCTCCGTCGGCTCCGGTGGTTCGTCGCCGGGCCCGTCGGTGGAAGCGGGCCCGTCCGCGTTCGTGCCCGGGGTCGTCTCCGGGCCCGAGGTGGCGGGGCGCGTCGTCGGCGGCGCCGTCGTGCCACCACCGGTGTCGACTGCGGGTGGCCGCGTCGTGGTCGTCGCTCGGGACGTGGTCGTGGTGGTCGTGGTCGTGGTGGGCGCCGACGGTGGCCGGACCGAGGGGGCGCGGCCGGCGCCGAAGGCCCAGCCCTCGACCGAGCCGGGCGCGGGATCGCGAACGTGGGCCCCGCTGTTGCTGTAGTTCCAGGACCCGCCCCGTGCGGCGTGGTAGTAGGCCCAGTACGCGTCCGCCGGCGCGCCGTTGCAGGGGTCGGGCTCGTTGTCGATCGCGCACACCATGCCGGGGACACCCGGGACGAACCCGATGCTGAAGCCGGCGCCCTGGAGGGCCGCGAGACCCGAGTCGGGGTCGCCCGGGGCGCACGCGACCACGGTGCCACCCCGAGCGACCCGAAGTCGACGACGACGGTGACTCCGCTCGACCCCGGGCACGCGCCGGCCCGGGCGGTGCCCGGGGTTGCGGTCGACGCGGCGGCGGGCAAGGACAGGACCGTCGCGGCGAGGACGGCGACGAGCCCCGCGACGGCGGGGAGCCTCCTCATCCGGTGAAGGTCGGCGCGCGCCTGGTCGGGGTGGCCGCCGGGCTGGCGGCCGGCTCGACGGAGGAGTCCGGCTCGGCCGCGGTCGTCGTGGTGGTGGTCGACGTGGTCGTGGCGGTCGGGTCCGGGCAGTCGAGCCGCGGCTGGTCGGTCGTGGCCCCCGCCGCCGACGCATCGACGTAGCCGGTGCCCGTCAGGCCCATCATCGCCTGGGCCGTGGCCCGGGTCGCGGTGCCGGGGGCGAAGTCCCCGGCGCTGAGCGCGATCGCGCCCTGGTCGGACTCGGCGTCGCAGCCCCGCTGGAGCGAGCGGAGGAACTGGGCGCCGTCCTCGACGGCCCCGGCCTCGCCGGCCAGGTCGAGCGCGTAGACGGCCAGGCCCGTGGAGTTGGCGTTCGCGCCGGTGTCGCTCGAGGAGAAGCTGCCATCGCCGGCCTGGATGTCGAGCAGGAAGGTCACGGCGTCGTCGATCTCGTCCTCGTCCGCCGGCCGGTCGGCTGCGAACAGTGCGAACAGCGCGGTGGCGGTGGAGTCGACACCGCTCGTGCAATCCTCGGGGGCGGGGTCGAGGTCGCCCGAGAAGCCGCCGTCGGCACACTGGCTGCTGAGGAGCAGGTCGAGCGACTCGGCGGAAGGACCGACCCCGTCCTGGCGGGCCAGGGCGACGATCGCGAACGCGTGGCTGAAGGTCTTGAAGTCGTTCCCGAAGTCCGGGATGTCGACGAAGCGCCCGCCGGCGTCCTCGAGATCGAGGAGGCGTTGGATGAGATCGACGCCGTCCTCGCCCCAGTCGGTGGCGTCGAGGCCACGGGTCTGGGCGACGATGGCGAGCTTGGCCAGCCCGCCGGAGGAGGCCGACGAGGAGCCGTCGCCGCCATACCCGGAGGTGATCGAGCTCGACCCGAGCCAGGCGGTCGCCGAGGCCCCGAATCCGTCGGCGACGCCGGCGGCGGCGAGGGCCACCACGGTGTCGGCGGTCAACCCGTAGTCGAAGAAGATCGTGCCGTCGAACTCGGTCTCGAACCGCTCGCCGTCGACGAGCTGGTCGGCCAGCCAGGATCCCGCGGCTTCGGGCGGGGTGGCGCCGGTGTCGGCCTGGGCGCCGGCAAGGCCGGACGTGGGAACGAACAGCGCGACGATGGCGATGATCGCGGCGGCAATGGTCGTGACCGATCGCCGGCGCTGGACGTGGGGGTGGGTCGTGCCCATGGGTGCCTCCTCCGGGAGTTCTCGCTCCCGCTGGTGGTGGAGGGACGGAGGCGTGAGTCTCCTGGCTCCCGGATCGACGCTTCCCGACCCCTTCCAGCCTTCGCCGTGGGTCCTCGTCGGGTCACTCCCCGGTCACAGTGGCGGAACCGCCCCGGAATCGCACCGGGTTCCTCGCCGTCACCGTCCGTTCGGTTGTGATCGTCGACGGTAGAGGAGACCGGCGCCGGCCGCCAATGTGGCGGGCGCCGCAACGCGGCGCGGTCGACTCAGCGCTCGTCGTCCGCGTCGGCTCCGAGGGGCACGCCGAGCAGCGGGGCGTAGTCGACGGCGAGGCGGTCGAAGTCGAGGTCGCGCAGGAACCGGCTGAACGCCACCTGGGCGGCCAAGGCGTTCACGTCGCGGAACACCTCGGGCAGGAACTCGGGCGGCTGGATCACGCCCTCGTCGTAGAGGTCGTTGATGGCGCCCATGTGATTGATGTCGACCTTGCCGCAGAACAGGACCGGGATGCGGTCGAGGCGGCCGGTCCGGATGGCCACTCGCATGTAGGCGTAGGCGAGGACCAGCCCCTTGCCGTACCCGATGTCCTTCGTGAACGGCTGGCCGGTGGGGGTGGAGCCGCGGAACACCCGCATGGCGAGCTGCCAGCACTCCTCCTCGTCCATGCCGTTGGTGCGGAAGTGCTCCACGACGTCGACGAAGGTCGCCCCGTCGGTGGCCAGCGCGACCGCGTCGATCCGGTCGGCGATGCGGAGCAGCCGTTCGGGGTGGGAGGTGAGCGACAGGATCTCGGTGAGGGTGGCGAGACCCTCCTGGGTGACGGTGACCGCGGGCGGGGCCTTGCCGAGGAACGTACACACCGGCTGCGCGAGGCCGTTGGCGCTGGTGCCGACGTGGACCCAGCCCTCGTGCGATTCGAGCTGCTCCAGCTGGCGCTCGGAGAACAGAGCATCGGCCCGGAGCTTGATGTAGCTCGAGCCGGCCGCCGCGTCGGCCACGATGCCGTCGTCGGCCACGACGTCGACCTTGCCGGGACCCATCGAGCGGTCGAGGCGCTCCTGGAGCAGCTTCACCGCGTCGGCGCCGTCGATCGTCTTCTCGTCGCGGTCGTCGAGCGGGGAGCCCGTGGCCCAGTCGAGCGCGTCGCGGAACTGGTCGGCGAGGTCGGCGACGGTGGGGCCGCCGGCGTGGAACACGTCGCTGGTCGTGCCGTAGAGCTGGGCGGCGATGGTGCCGAACTGGTCGGTGCCGCGAGCCTCGAGGAGATCGAGGGTCAGCCGGTACTGGTCGCAGGTGCGCTTGAGGAGCTGGGCGAGGCCCGCCGTGGTGCCGAGCGAGCTGTTGATCTGCAGCTCGAGATCGAGGAACCGCTCCCGGGTCTCGTCGATGTCGACCCCCACGTCCCGGTCGGCGTACCAGGCAGCGTCCACCGACGGC
Source organism: Acidimicrobiales bacterium (assembly GCA_034522155.1). Classification (GTDB taxonomy): domain Bacteria; phylum Actinomycetota; class Acidimicrobiia; order Acidimicrobiales; family Salinilacustritrichaceae; genus Salinilacustrithrix. The sequence goes on from JAXHLP010000011.1 coordinate 63,155, forward strand.
TGCTCGCGGCAGCCCTTGGCGAAGAAGTCGTCCCGTACGGCATCGTCCCACTTGATCGCGTTGAGGATCCGGATCGGTCCTTGCGTCTCGACGATCGCGTCGGAGAGCCCGTGCACGATGGACTCGTAGCTGTCGTCTCCGTCGGTGCCGGGCATGGCCACCACTACAGGATGCCCCACGACCGGTCCGGGAATCGGAGTGGGCGTCCCGGTGCGTCGGTCGGACAGGCGCTGGGGCCGGCCCTGGCAGGAGCGGTCCCGGTCAGAACTTTGCGTCGGTGGGCAGCTCGCGATCGAGTTGATCGTCGTCGACGCGTCGCTGGAACTGCTCTTCCTCCTGGAGGGTCTTCTTCGTGAACTCGAGGCCGCCGATGTTCACGGCGCCGTACACGATCAGGGCGAACACGACGGCGCCGACTGCGATGAGAACGATGGTGAGCGGATCCATGGATACGAGTCCTTCCGTCGGGTTCGGTTGGTCCCTACCCGGCGGGCGCAGGATCCATGCCGGCGCCGCCCCTTGCCCGCCACGATGCGCCCGAATTGCGGAATGAAACGGTCAGCCACAACACTTGAAGTACTTGACTGACCAGTCAACTTTTCGAGCACCAGGGGAGATTCCCATGCCCACCGCCGTCATCGTCGATGCAGTCCGCACGCCAGGGGGCAAGCGATTCGGCCAGCTGTCCGGCTGGCACGCCGCTGACCTCGCGGGCGAGACCCTCAAGGCGCTCGCCGAGCGCAACAGCCTCGACCCGTCCGTCGTCGACGACGTGGTGATGGGTTGCGTCATGCAGGTCGGCAACCAGGGTCTCAACGTGGGTCGCAACGCCGTGCTCGCCGCCGGGTGGCCCGAGACCGTCCCGGCCACCACGGTCGACCGTCAGTGCGGGTCCAGCCAGCAGGCCGCCCACTTCGCCGCCCAGGGCGTCATCGCCGGCGCCTACGACGTGGCCGTCGCCTCCGGCGTCGAGGTCATGACCACCACCCCGATGGGCGCGTCGATGACCCCCGGCTCGGTGCCCTTCGGCCCCAACGCCCTCGCCCGGTACGCCGACGTCGAGTACATCGAGGGCTGGAAGGGCCTGATCCCCCAGGGCGTGTCGGCCGAGATCATCGCGGACAAGTGGAACCTGTCCCGCGAGGATCTCGACAAGATCGGCCTCGAGTCCCAGCAGCGCGGCATCCGTGCCCGCGACGAGGGTCGCTTCGACAACGAGATCATCCCGGTGAAGGTCAAGAAGCTCGACAAGGAGTCGGGCGAGCTGATCGACACCGGCGACGAGATGGCCACCACCGACGAGGGCCTGCGCGACACCGACATGGAGATCCTCGCCAACCTCAAGCCTGCGTTCCTGCCCGACGGCAAGATCACCGCTGGCAACTCGTCACAGATCTGCGACGGCGCCTCCGCCCTGTTGATCATGACCGAGGAGAAGGCCAAGGAGCTCGGCCTGACGCCCCGCGCCAGGTTCCACACCTTCGCCCTGGCCGGCGTCGACCCGGTCACCATGCTCACCGGCCCGATCCCGGCCACCGCCAAGGTGCTCGACAAGGCCGGCATGACGATGAGTGACATCGACCTGTTCGAGGTCAACGAGGCCTTCGCCTCCGTCGTCGGCGCCTGGCAGAAGGAGCACGACGCCGACATGAGCAAGGTCAACGTCAACGGCGGCGCCATCGCTCTCGGTCACCCCCTCGGCTGCTCGGGCGCCAAGCTCATGGCCACGCTGGTGAACGAGCTCGAGCGCACCGGCGGCCGCTACGGCCTCCAGACCATGTGCGAAGGCGGCGGCCTGGCCAACGCCACCATCATCGAGCGGGTCTGAAGCCGTGACATCGGAGCGTCCTCGCTTCGCTGCGGGCGCTCCCACGTTGGTGCGGAGCTGTTGGTCGTCCTCCGTGCGACCGGTCGCCTGGCGGCTCCCTCGGGGCCGGTGAACGGTTTCTGCGTGTGTCAGATCTCCGAGTGCCCGGCGCGCTGCGCCGGGCGCTCGTGGTTTTCTCGCCGGTAGCGTGAATCGCATGCGCCGCCCGCCCACGTGGCTGATGATCGCCTCGGCCGTGGTGATCGTCCTGATCCTGGTCACCGACCTCGGCGTGTTCCCGTTGATCATCGCCGTGGGCGCCAGCGTCGCGATCTTCAAGGTCGGGTTCATGATGCTCGCAAGCGTGTCCCAGACCCTTCCCGAGCCTCCGCCGCCGGGCGAGCTGCGCAAGGTCAGGATCGAGTTCCGATGCTCGATCTGTGGGTCCGAGGTCCGGATGACCACCGCCAACGACGAGATGCCGGATCCGCCCAAGCACTGCCTCGAGGAGATGGACCTGGTCACCCCGACCTTCGAGTGACGGGTTCGTCGTGGTTCCCGACGCGGCACCCGAGGTTGTCCACAGGCACGGCCGAATTCCACAAGCTGACCACAGGTGGGGAAGTTCTCGCCGTGGTCAGCGTCCGTTCATCCCCACGTCGCCGCGTTTGCCTGCCCATCCCCCGGGATTCGCCTGCCGGTCATCCCCGGGCGGCCGACCCCGATCTTTTCCCCAGGTTCCTCCACAGCTTCCACAGGTCATGTGGATTTGTCCCACGGCCCTGTGGAAAAGCAGTGGATCAGTGGAACTGGGTGGCGGTGATGATGCCACCGAGCACGAAGCCGAGGCCGAGTAGCAGGTACCGGTTGTCCGTGGCCCCGGGCAGCAACCCGAGGTAGTTGAGCATGATGACCGCGCCACCGAGGATCAGCAGCGTGAACATGAGCACCGGCACCCAGGTGGGGCTGACCTTGAACTCCTGGGGGATCGGCGCGGTGTAGCGACCCGAGGAGGGGTCATCGGGCTCGCGGACCGAGTGGCCCTTGCTGATGGCCTGCCGGGAGCCCGACTGGGCACCGCCCTTGGGTGTGACCCGGCCCCCCTTCTTCTTCCGGTCCTGTCGTGCCACGTGGCCGAGCGTACCGGTTGTCCGGGCTACGGTCGCGCGTCGTGAGCGACGACCAGGCGCCGGTGCTGGCGGCCGTGGACATCGGCACCAACTCCGTGCACATGGTCGTCGCCCGGGTGTCGGGCCACGGCCGGTTCGAGATCCTCGAACGGGAGAAGGAGATGGTCCGCCTCGGCCGCTCCGGAGGCGACATGAAGGAGCTCTCCGACGACGCGATCGACCGGGGCGTCGCCGCCCTGCGCCGGTGCCGCAGCGTGGCCGACGCCCACGGTGCCGAGCTCGCGGCCGTGGCCACGTCGGCGGTCCGTGAGGCCGAGAACCGTCGCGACTTCCTCGACCGGGCCTACGACGAGGCGGGCATCTCGGTCGAGGTCATCTCGGGCTTCGAGGAGGCCCGTCTCATCCACCTGGGTGTGCTGCAGGCCCTGCCGCTCTATGACCAGCGGGTGCTGCTGTGTGACATCGGCGGCGGGTCCAGCGAGCTGTTGCTCGGACGCGAGGCCGACGTGCTCGAGAGCCGCAGCCTCCGGCTGGGCGCCATCCGGCTCACCGAACGGTTCCTGTCGCCGACCAAGGGCGTCGTCAAGGACAAGCACGTGGCTCGCGGCCGCCAGCACGCCGAGGCGATGCTCGCCCCGTTCGCGATCCAGGTGCGCAGGACCGGCTTCGACACCGTCGTCGGCACCTCGGGCACGATCGAGACCGTCGTGGCCATGGCCCGGGCCGACCGGGGTGAGGAGCCCAACGTGCGGACCCTCAACGGGGAGACCATCACCGCGGCGCAGGTCGGGGCGGCGGTCGAGGCGCTGATCGACGCGGGCAGCGTCGCCGACTGCGCCAAGCTCCCCGGCGTCGACGCCAAGCGGGCCGACATCATCCTCGCCGGGGCCATCATCCTCGAGCAGTTCTGCGCGGCGTTCGAGGTCGACGAGCTGGTCTACTCGGACTACGCGCTGCGGGAGGGAGTGCTGCTCGACCAGGCTCGCCGGCGGGCCGGCGCCACGCTCCACCACCTGCGCGACCTGCGGCGCGAATCGGTCGAGCACCTGATGGAGCTCACGGACGAGCATCCCGAGCACTCCCACGAGATCAGCCGCCTCGCGCTCCAGCTCTTCGACGGACTCGAGCCGCTCCTCGACCTCGACGACGACGGACTCCACGGCACAGGCGCCGCACGCGAGCTGCTCGAGGCCGCCTCGCTGCTGTGCAACGTCGGGGTGTTCATCTCCCATTCCGGGCATCACAAGCACAGCTACTACGTGATCCGGAACTCCGAGCACCTCGCCGGGTTCACCGACCGGGAGATCGAGATCGTCGCGCTCGTCGCCCGCTACCACCGCAAGTCGGCACCGAAGTCCAAACACGCCGAGTGGTCGGCGTTGCGGCGCAAGGACCGCGAGCTCGTCCGATCCCTCGCCGCGGTGTTGCGGGTGGCGATCGGGCTGGACCGGTCCCATGCCGCGCTGGTCGAGAAGATCACCGTCGACTGGGACAGCGACGCCGGTCTTCCGGTGGTCGTCCGGCTCCATCCCCGACCCGGCACCGGCGTCGAGCTCGAGGCCCACTCGGCCGAGCTGCGCCGTGGCCTGCTCGAGGAGGTCATCGACCGTCGGGTCGAGGTCGTGGTCGCCGAGGCGTCGGGCTGAACACGGAGGGCGCGGCCGCCCGCACGCTGGTCCAGGGCATAGCCTTCCACCCGTGACGGCGCGCGTGTTGGTCATCGACAACTACGACTCGTTCACGTTCAACCTCGTGCAGTACCTGGGCGAGCTGGGCGCCGAACCGGTCGTGCGTCGAAACGACGCCGTCGACCTGGCGGGAATCGAGGCGATCGACCCCGATGCCGTCCTCATCTCGCCCGGACCGGGGACTCCCGATGACTCGGGGATCTCGACCGAGGTCATCCGCACCTGGGCCGGACGTCGGCCGATCCTCGGCGTGTGTCTCGGCCACCAGGCCATCGGCCAGGTGTACGGCGGCGACGTGGTCCGGGCCGGCCAGGTGATGCACGGCAAGACCTCGTCGGTGCACCACGAGGGCACCGGGGTGTTCGCTGGACTGCCGTCGCCGTTCGAGGCGACCCGGTACCACTCGCTCGTGGTCGAACCCTCGTCGGTGCCCGATGTGGTCGAGGTGACCGCCACCGCCGAGGACGGCGCCGTGATCATGGGGTTGCGCCACCGCGAGTTCGACGTGGAGGGCGTGCAGTTCCACCCCGAGTCGATCCTCACCAGCACCGGGCACCAGATGCTCGAGAACTTCCTCGCCCGGGTGCCCACCCCCGCCTGAGGAGCCGCAAGAGCGGGGAGCACGGGGACCGGCGATGGTCGGCATTTCTCGCAGGTCCTGAAGAACCCTGACTCAGGGTTCGGTCGCCCGCCCGACCTCGATCGTGACCGTCGAGCCGCGATCGGCACTCTCGTCGGCGGGTGGAACCTGGCTGAGCACGCGTCCGTCGTCGGGATCACCTGGGACCAGCGACGTCTCGGTCACCTCGACGTTGAAGCCGGCGGTCTCGAGCTCGGTGCGGGCGGTGTCCTCGGTCTTCTCGGTGACGCCGGGGACGATGACCTGCTCGGGGCCGGCCGACACGACGAGGGTGACGGTCTCCCCGAGCTGGAGCACGGTGTCGGCGGGCGGGTCGGTGCCGATCACGGTGCCCTCGGGGACCGTCGCGCTCGCCTCCTGGCGTTGCGCGACGTTGAACTCGGCCTGGGTGAGGATCCCCGCCGCCTCCTCGGCCGTGCGGCCCGAGACATCGGGCACCGTCCGTTCCTCGGCCCCCTGGGACACCCGGAGGGTGATCTCGGCCGACAACGGCGCGTCGACCTCGGCCGCCGGGTCCTGCTCGACCACGATGCCGGGCTCGACGTCGTTGTCGAATACCAGTTCGGTGCTGATGTTGCTGAAGCCCTCGTCCCCGAGTCGCGACCGCGCATCGCCCTCGGTGAACCCGACGACGTCGGGCACGGGGACGATGGGCTCGCCGGTGGAGACGAGGAGTTCGACGGTGCTGCCCTCCTCGACGTCGGCGTTGCCCTCGGGTTCCTGGCTGATCACCGCTCCGTCTTCGACGTCGGGGTTGTCCTCGAACTCGGTGCCGACCTCGAAGCCGGCTTCGGTGAGCGTCTCCCGGGCGCCGCCTTCGCCTTCGAGTTGCAGGCCGACGACGTTGGGAACCGTGATCTGCTCGCCGCCGCCGTCGGTGCCGTCGTCGAGCACCCCCAGTGCCCGAGCGAGGAAAAAGAGGACGCCGCCGAGTACGGCGAGCAGGAGCAGCAGGATCGCGATGAACGCGCCGTTGCGTCGTCGTGGTTCGGCGTGGCCGTCGTCGTAGTACGCGGTCTCGTCGTACTGGTGGTCGACCGCCGTCTGGGCCTGGGTCGCGGGCATCGCCCGGGTGGCGGCGGCCCCGGCCGCCACCGCGCTGCCCGCGGCGATCTGGTTGCCCTCGCGGTAGCGGCGCAGGTCGGCCCGCAGGTCCTCCGCCGAGGGGTACCGAGCCTGGGGGTTCTTGGCCAGGCACTTGAGCGTGATCGCCTCGAGCGTCGGCTCGATGTCGGCGTTCAGCTGGCGGGGCGGGGTGGGTTGTTCCTGGACGTGCTGGTAGGCGACCGCGAGGGCGTCGTCGCCCCGGAAGGGCGGGCGGCCGCACACGCACTCGTAGAGGACCACGCCGAGGCTGTACACGTCCGAGCGTGGATCCACGGGCCGGCCCTGGGCCTGCTCGGGAGAGAAGTAGGTGGCGGTGCCCATGACGAGCCCGGTCTGGGTCAGGTTCTCGTCCTGGGCCGCGGACACGGCCCGGGCGATGCCGAAGTCGGTGACCTTCACCTGGCCGTCGCTGGCGAGCATGACGTTGCCGGGCTTGACGTCGCGGTGGACGACCCCATTGCGGTGCGCGAAGCCGAGCGCGGCGGCGATGTCGATCCCGATGTCGGCGGCCCGGGCCGGCAGCAGCGTGCCCTCCTGGCGGAGCATGTCGGCCAGGCTGCGTCCATCGACGTACTCCATGACGATGTAGTAGGTGCCGCCGGACTCGCCCCAGTCGTAGACGCCGACGATGTTGGGGTGGTTGAGGTTGGCGGCGGCCTGGGCCTCGCGGCGGAAGCGCTCGACGAAAGCCGGGTCGGCGGCGTACTGGGCGAAGAGGACCTTGACCGCGACCGGCCGGTCGAGGAGCTGGTCGCGTGCCAGGTAGACCTCAGCCATGCCGCCCCGGGCGAGGCGGCTGTGGAGCTCGTAGCGGCCGCCGTAGACGACTGGTCCCTGGTCCGACATCGGGTCGGCACTCTACGACAACGGCTCCGGGCGACCCGGTCCGGGGCCTCGACGCTCAGCCCTGGCCGGCGAGCAGCGTCTCCATCACGGCCCGCGCGATCGGGGCGGCCACCCGGCCCCCGGTCTGCTCCGAGGCGCCCTCCTGGCCCTCGACGATGACCGCGACCGCGACCGACGGCGCTTCACCGGGTGGGCCGGCGAAGCCGATGATCCACGCGTGTGACCGGGGCGGCTCGGTCCCGAGCTGGGCGGTGCCCGTCTTGCCGCCCACCTCGACGCCGGGGATCCGCAGGTTCTGGGCCGTGCCGCTCTCGGCGACGTTGATCATGGCATCGCGCATGATCTGGGCGTTGTCCGGGGTCATCGCCCGGCGCCACTGCGTGGGGTCGGGGTCCTCCACGACGGTGCCTTCGTCGTCGCGGACCTCAGTCACCACACGGGGGGTGGCGATGGCACCCTCGTTGGCAACCGCCGCGGCCACCATCGCCATCTGCAGCGGCGTCGCGGCGACGTCGTTCTGGCCGATGCCCGACTGGGCCAGCGCGGGCAGGTTCTGCTCGAAGTCGGTGGGGAAGTTGCTCTCGGCCGGTGCGGGCAGGTCGATGGGCACGTCGCTGTTGAAGCCGAAGTCCTCGGCGGTGTCGATCATCGGCTCGGCACCGAGGTCGACGGCCATCTCGGCGAAGGCCGTGTTGCAGGACACCTGCAGGATCCGGAAGAGAGCGCCACCACACGACGAGCCCCCGAAGTTCCGCAGCGCCCGGTTGGTCTGCGGCGGTGTGTACGACGAGCTCACCGGGTAGACGGGCTCCTCCGGCGTGACCTCGCCGGACTCGAGCCCGGCGGTCGCGGTCACGACCTTGAAGGTCGAGCCCGGGAAGTAGCGCTCGCGATAGGTCTTGGCCAGCAGCGGATCGGCCTCGGCGGCCTGGAGAGCCGCGAACGCCTCGTTGGCGGCGACGAAGTCCTGGCTGGCGATGACGTCGGGGTCGAAGGACGGGAACGACCACATGGTGAGGAGCGCGCCCGTGCGGGGGTCGAGCGCGACGACCGATCCACGCCGTTGTCCGAGCTGGTCGCGCGCCACCCGCTGGGCGTCGGCCCGTAGCGACAGGGTGAGATCGCCGACCCGGTCGCGCTCGACGAAGAGGTCGTCGAGGCCACGGAAGCTGAGATCGGCCGTCCGGCCGACGAGCTCGGAGTTGTAGGTGTCCTCCACCCCTGTCGAGCCGATGTTGAGCGAGTAGTAGCCGACGGTGTGGGCGAAGAGCTCGCCTTCGGGGTAGGCGCGGCGGCGTTCGAAACGGGCATCCTCGTCGTTGTTCTGGATCGAGCGGGCGACGACCACGCCGTCGGCGGTGGTGATGCTGCCGCGCGGCTGGTCGTAGTCGCGGAGGATCTCGCGGTTGTTCTCCGGGTTCTCCTTGAGCTCCTCGGCCCCGAAGACGGTGGTCCGGTTGAGTTGGATGAAGAGCACGAGGTAGCAGGCCACGAGGCCGGCCCCGAGCTTGGCGATCTGGCGGTTCACGTCGCCGTGCCCTCCATGGTCTGTGCCGGCGTGGGCGGTCGCACGCTGTTGTCGGAGATGCGCAGCAGCAGTGCCAGCAGCACGTAGTTGAGCACGAGGCTCGACCCGCCGTAGCTGACGAAGGGGAGGGTGATACCGGTGAGAGGCAGCACTCGGGTGATGCCGGCGATGATGATGAACGCCTGGATGCCGAGCAGACTCGTGAGTCCGGTGGCCAGCAGTGTGTCGAAGGCCGAGTCGGCCCGCAGCGCGATCCGCAGGCCGGCGCCGACCATCAGCACGTAGGCGCAGAGGACGGCGGTCCCGCCGAGAAGCCCGAGCTCCTCACCGATCGCGGCGAAGATGAAGTCGGTCTCGACCTCGGGGATCCGGGTCGGCGTGCCGAGTCCGATCCCCGTGCCGGCGATGCCGCCATCGGCGAGGGCGAACGACGACTCCACCACCTGGAAGCCCTCGTCCTTGGCCACCGGCCAGGGGTCGAGCCACACGTCCACCCGCTCGCGGACGTGGCTGAACTGGGTCCAGGCCAAGAACGCCCCGGCCCCGAAGAGGGTCGTGCCCACGGTCAGGTAGGTGGTTCGGCCGGTGGCCACCCAGAGCATGACCACGAACAGGAAGAAGAACAGCAACGACGAGCCGAGGTCGCGCTCGAGGGTCATCACCATCAGCGAGACGCTCCAGGCGAGCACCACCGGGCCGAGGTACTTGGGGTCGGGCAGGTGGAGCGGTCCGAGGCGGAACGTCGACAGGGCCAGCAGCTCGCGACGTTCGACGAGGTAGCCGGCGAAGAAGATCGCCAGCACGACCTTGGCCGCCTCGCCGGGCTGGAAGTTGACCGGCCCGAGCGAGATCCAGATCCGGGAGCCGTTGATGGTCTGGCCGATGACCGGGAACAGCGGCAGGACGAGCAGGATCAGGCCGATGATGGCGAAGGTGTACCGGTAGCGCTCGAGGCCACGGGCACGACGGACGAACAGCAGCGTGGCGATGAACGCGGCGATGCCGAGCGCGGTCCACAGCGACTGCAGCCCGGCCAGGCCGCTGGTGTCGGCCTGCGCCTCGTCGAGCCGGACGATGAACACGTACCCGATGCCGTTGAGCAGGGCCGCGAGCGGCAGCAGGATCCCGTCGGCGTTGGGGGCGAGCTTGCGGACGGCGATGTGGGCCGTGACGAGCAAGGCGAGGATCACACCGAGGAACGGCCCGATGTTGGCGGGCATCTCCGAGTTGGTGCCGAAGCCGGCGAGCGCGTACGCGCCGGCGGTGATGAGCACGACGACGACGATGAGCCCGAGCTCGGTCCGGCGGCGCAGCAGGTGCACGGCTCAGGTCCCGGTGGTGGTCGACCCGCCGGTGGTCGTGGTGGTGGTCGTCGTGGTCGTGGTGGTCGTGGTGGTGGTCGTCGTCGTCGTGAGGTTTCCGGCGGCGGTTCGGGCTTCGCCGAGCGAGGCGAAGGCGCGGTTCTCCTCGACGCGGATGCGACTCTGTCCGTCGAGGTCGTCGACGTCGATGTCGGTCTGGTCGACGACCTCGTCGTCGTAGATCCACAGCCAGCCGCCCCGGACGATGGTGACCTCGCCGCCCCGATCCTCGAAGCGGTAGTCGCGCGCCGAGCGGTAGGACAGGAAGATGCCGCCGCCCACCAGTGCGAGCACCACGATGACGAAGGCCACGGAGCGAACGGTGACGGCTCGCTGGCGACGGGCCCGGGGACGAGCATCGGCGTCGTCGGACGTGCCCGAGCCGCCCTGGGCGTGCGCGAGATCGTCGGGCAGGGCGAGGAGGGTGTCGGTGTCGTTCCCGGAGTCGTGGGAGAACCCGGCCGCGTCGGGGATGGCGTCGGAGGCTTCGGCGCTCATGCCGCCGTCGTCGACCACGTCGACGATCACGACGGTGACGTTGTCGCGTCCGCCGTTCGCGTTGGCTCGTCGCACGAGGTCGGCCGCAGCCTCATCGGGGTCGTCGACCGTGCGCAGGACCGATGCGATCTCGTCCTCGTCGACCTCGTCGGTGAGACCGTCGGAGCACAGCAGGTAGCGGTCGCCGCGGTGGGGGAGGAGCTGGAACTCGTCGACGTCGACGGTGGGTTCGATGCCGATGGCGCGGGTCACGATGTTCTTCTGCGGATGATCGTGCGCCTGTTCCCGGGTGATCCGGCCGTCACGGACCATCTCGCCGACCAGGCTGTGGTCCTCGCTGACCTGTTCGAGCGCCCCGTTGACGAGCCGGTAGGCGCGCGAATCGCCGACGTTGACGATCGCGACCCGCTCCTCGCCGTTCTCCTCGACCAGCGCGGTGGCGACGAGGGTCGTGCCCATCCCCGACAGCGACGGGTCGTCGCTGCTGCGGGCGAAGACGGCCTCGTTGGCGTCCTGGACACGGGTGACGAGCTCGGCGACGGTCGTGCCGTCGGCGTTGAGCGCATCGAAGCTGTCGACGGCGAGGGCCGAGGCCACCTCCCCGCCCTGGTGGCCGCCCATGCCGTCGGCCACGACGAAGACGCGTTCGCCGAGCAGCATCGAGTCCTGGTTGTTGGTGCGGACCTGACCCACGTCGCTGGCCCCACCGGCGCGCAGGCGAACCGTCACGAGACCTCCATCACGGTCGAACCGATCTGGATCTGGTCACCGCGGCTCACGACCATGGGCGCGGCGACCTTGCGCCTGTTCAGGTACGTGCCGTTGGTCGAGCCGAGATCCTCGACGAAGAGCTGGTCGTCGCGGCTGAAGATCCGGGCGTGGATCTGGGACGCGTAGGTGTCGTCGAGGGTGATCTGGCAGCCTGCGGCGCGACCCACGGTGAGCTCGTCGCCGAGGGGGAACACGTGGCCGGCCATGTCCGCCGGCTCGAGCACCCGGAGCTGGGGCGGTGTCCGCTCGCGGGCCCGGGCCCGCCGGGCAGTTCGACGCGTGCTGGTGGGCGGGGCCGTCGTGGCCTTGGCCAGGTTGACCTCGGCCCACACTGCCCGCAGCACGCGGAAGAAGAACAGGTAGAGCAGGATCAGCAGACAGATCTTGAGGACGTTGAGCAGGGGCTCGGGCACCGGCCGAGACTCTACCGGTGGCCCTCCGGGCCAATCCGCCCCCGCACACATGAGATCGACACGGTCAGCTCGCCTCGAAGCGGAAGGTCGTCGACCCGAACGTCATCTCGTCGCCGTCCTGGAGCACCCGTTCGCTGACCTTGACGCCGTTGATCTTCGTGCCGTTGGTCGAGCCGACGTCGGCGAGCACGAAGCCGTCGCCCGACGGGCGGATCTCGGCGTGGTTGCGGCTCACGTTGGGGTCCTCGAGGGTGATCACGCTGTCGGGGATGCGCCCGATGGTGACGATGCCCTCGCCGAGCACGAATCGCTCGCCGTTGGGGAGCACGAGCGAGCCCGCCCCGGCGCCGCCGTCGCCCTCGCGCAGGCGGGCGCTGATCGAGAACGACCCCACCCGCATCTTCGGGTCGACCTCGAGGGTGACCTCGATCGGGCCCATGAACTCGTAGCCCTCGTCCCGGGCGTGGTCGCGGGCCAGCTCGGCCAGGTTGCGCCGCATCGAGTCGGTGACCTCGGCGAATTCGTCGGCGTCCTGCTGGGACAGGTTCACGGTGAAGTCGTTGGCGACCACGGTGTTGCCCCGGACGCCGATGGAGCGGGAGTCGTCCAGCTCGCGGGTGAGCCGGCGACCGATCTCCACCGGGCGCAGCCCGCTGCGGAAGACGCGTGAGAACGCGCCCTCCACCATCCGCTCGAGGCCCTTCTCGAAGTTCCGCAGTCCCATCGTGGGCGCAGGCTACCCCTGACCAGTGTCGACCCTCAGCCTGGGGGCGTGTTCCCCGGCCCCGGCGAGGATTCGGGCGCACCAGGCCACGCCGGCAGGCGGCCGTACACCCAGATCGCTCATCGGGGGGTCTGGGCGCATGGGGGCACGCTGGCGGGCGATGACAGTCCCGAAGCCATACCGCCGCCCATCGAGTTCCTCCGGCGACACCACCGCCCGGTGGTGGGCGTCTCCACCCCCAGACCGCTGGGAGGCGATGACGGTGCCGCGCTACCGTGTGCGACTCTCCACTCGGGCGAGTGGCGGAATTGGCAGACGCGCAGGCTTCAGGTGCCTGTGTCCGCAAGGACGTGGGGGTTCAAGTCCCCCCTCGCCCACCACAACTGGGGTAACCCACCCCACATGCGGGTGCAACGCGGGGAGCAGCGCAGACGGCCGAGCGCGCAGCGTCGGGGATGCGCATGAACCGCCCCAGCACCCGTTCGTCTGCTGTTCTTCCCGAGCTCACCGGCCCGCCGGTGACCGGGTCGCCGTGGCGGTGGTCGGCAGCCGAACCCGAGCCCTCCGGACGCCTGTCCCTGCCGACCGCGGCTCGGCGGGTACTCGTCGGCGACGTCGCGGGAGCGCACGAGGTGTCGGGTGTCGTGCGCGGCGACACGCTCGTCCTGCGGACCCAGGCCGGCAACGGGCGGGCGATGACGGTGGACGGACGGGGTCGGATCTACCTGCCGGTGTGGCTGCGCCGCCACACCGGCTTCCTCATCGGCACCCACCACGACGCGGACGACTTCGCAGGCATGGACGAGCATCACGTAGCTCGATTCGTCCAATGGCGCTCGTCGCACCATCTCACGAGCCGCGACCGTTGCACGGACCATGTCATCGCGAGCCATCGCGATCTCGGCCTCGTGATGCAGCACGCCGATCAGTCGGCTCTCGACCCCGGCGCGCTCCACGGAGAGCCACATGTCGTAGTCCGGACTCCACTGACCGTCCACACCATCGAGAAGACCGCCACTCATGGCCAGCACGTCGTCCATCCCGAGGTCGGGCTGGCGAACATCCACGACAACGTCTGCCGCGAGCCGCGCTTCGACCGGGTCGCCCACCAGGGACGTCGACGATCCCAACGCGCCACGCGCCTGTGACAGCGACCACCGCAACGCTCCCATCGGGTCATCGGCCTCGGGGAAGATCTCCGCAGCGAGCTGTCGGCGTGGCAGCGGACGATCCGACAGCAGGATGCGAGCGAGCAACGCCCACGTCTTCTTGCCGCGGACTCGGTTGACCCCGGCGTCGTGGACGACCACCGGGGATCCGAGCATGCGGATGGTCGTCCCCACGAGCGCTCGCTCAGCCGACCGACGCGAGCACGGGGGCTGGCGACAGCTGAGCGGGGATCGGCGAGCCGACCATGCGAGGCGCAGTCGTCTGATCGAGCAACGCGTCCATCAGCAGTGCCTGTTCGCTCGGGGACAGCCGTTGCGCCAGGGTAGCCGCACGCAGGAATGCACGATCCCGGGCGACGGTCGGCTCGTCATCCGACGAGAGCACGCCAGCCACGACCGGAGCGATCGATTGAATGGCTGCAGCGACCGCCTGTACCTGGGGGACACGGTCGATGCCGTGGAGGCCCTTCTGGCTCGTCACGCCGGCACCCAACCAGAAGGCGGAGGTCCGAGCGCACCTTGACGATGGCCCCGCCGAGTGTCACGATCACTGAAAGTACCGGTTGGTACTTTCTCTCGCCGCTGCGCCATGGGGCTCTGATCCGATGTCACCCACCCCGTCCCCGACCGCGACGACATCGTGACGGTCGCGCTCACGACTGCCGACTCCACGTCTGCGCCGGCCCCCTCCCTGTTCCGTGTGGGAGCACCCAACGTCATAGTCGCCGTGCTCGACGACACCGGGTTCGAGGCAGCCGCGCTCGGTGTCCTCGCCGAACAGGGCGACTACAACGGCGGCTGGGTCTGGCACCTGATCGCCGGGCAGGTGCGCTTCGCAGTCAGCTTCGTGAGCGAGCACCTCACCGAGCTCGCCGTCCCCGTCCCGGTCGGCGCGACCACGTTGCAGGTGCTGGGCCGACCCGCCGACGGCGACGCCACATTCCCGGACCTGGTCCACCAGGTCGACACGGCCTTCCGGAACCAATGACCACCGGAGACACCAGCACGACCGCTGCCGACCGCTCATCGCCCCAGCGCGCGCCGCGCCGACGGGGCCGCCCGGCGAACGCCTCCACCGACGCAACCGTGGCCGCGGTTCTGGCGGCCGCCCGGCGGCAGTTCGCGGCACACGGCTACGCCGGAACCACCAACCGGACGGTCGCCGCTGCCGCCGGGCTCGCACACACCGCGATCTACAACCACTTCGGGTCCAAGGCCCGGCTCTTCACCGCCGTGTTCATCGACGTACAGGATCTGCTCATCGCCGAGCTTGAGCGATCCGCCTCGGCTGCTCCGACCGAGCCGCCGTTGCCGCGAGCGCTGCTCCATGCCATTGAGGCCCTCCGGGCGGCGGATCCCAGCTACGTCGAGTTCCTGGCGTCGATGTACGTCGAGGTGCGCCGGCACCCCGATCTCCGCCAGATCTTCCAGGGCAGTGAACCGTTCCCGATCCTCGACACGCTCCGCCAGCTCGCAGCCGAGCCTGCACCCACAGACCCGGGTGCCGACCCCGAGGCCTCGATGTGGCTGTGGATCGCCTTCGCCCTCGGTCTCGCCCAGCTCGGCGCGCTCGCCGACCCCGGGACCTTCACCGCCACCGTGGACCTGGTCCGCCGAGGGGTCGCAGACCTTCGCACCGACGGCGCCGACTCCGCCCACTCTGGAGATGTCAGCTCATGAACGAACCCGCACGGGGCACGGTGTTCCCCTCCGACGTCGATGAGTTGACGCCGGCCATCCTTGGTGCCGCGCTCGCAGAGCGTCACCCCGGGGTCGTGGTCGAGCGCGTCGAGGTCGTCGCCGCAAAGCGGTGCGGCGAGGGCGTCGCATCGACGGCCGATCGGCTGATGCTCGACCTCTCGTACCGTGCGGACACCGCCGCAGGTCTGCCCCGTCGGCTGATCCTGAAGACAATGCTGGCAACGCCGCACGCACCCGAGGCGATGTACGAGAACGAGGTCCGCTTCTACCGGGAGCTCCGCGATGACGTCGACATCGAGACCCCGATGGTCTACGCGGGCAGCTTCGACCGCTCCACCGGGCGCTTCGGGCTCCTGCTCGAGGATCTCACCGAGCGCGGGGCGCGCTTCCCGTCGGCGCTCGACCCGGTCAGCGTCGACGAGGTGCGGTCGATCCTCGGTCACCTCGCCACCATCCACGCCCGCTACTGGGACAGCCCGCGCTTCGACGACGAGCTCGCCTGGGTGGGCACACCCCTGGCCGGCGGGATGGCCGACGTGTTCCAGACGATCGGCCTGCAGCTGATCGAAGACCAGGTCGAGCGACATCCGTTCAAGCAGGAGCTCATCGCACCGCTCGGGCGCACGGTGGCCGAGATGTGGGAGCTGCTGTGGCAGGTCCAGCGCCGGCACTGCGCGACACCGTCCACGCTGCTGCACGGCGACCCCCACCTGGGCAACACCTACCTGCTCCCCGGCGCACGCGGCGGCCTGTTGGACTGGCAGCTGATGATGCGCGGCAGCTGGGCCCATGACGTGACCTACCTGCTCGTGACATCGCTCGACCCCGAGACCCGACGGACCCGCCAGCGCGACCTCCTCGCTGAGTACCTCGACCGGCTGGCCGAAGCCGGGGTCAGCAGCGTCCCCTCGGCGGACGACTCGTTCGAGCAGTACCGGGCGGCGGCTCTGTGGGGTCTGGTCATCGGGTGGCTGATCTGCCCGCCGGAGAACTACGGCCAGGAGATCACCGCCGCCAACATCTCGCGCACGGTCGCCGCGGTCGAGGACCTCGAGACGTTCGCCGCCATCGAGGAGCTCGGGACCCGTGGCTGACCAAGACGGCGCCGTTCACGACGCCGACCGCGTGGCCGATGTCCTGGCGATCCAGGACCTGGCCACCTCGTATGCCTACGCCGTCGACGACGGGGACTGGCAGCGATGGCAGGCCCTGTTCCTCCCCGATGCCCACATCGACTACACGTCGGCGGGAGGCATCGCTGGCAACCCCGCCGAGCTCGCCGCCTGGATGCCCGAAGCGCTGTCCGTCTTCGAGTTCTGCCTGCACTCGACCTCGACCCACCAGATCAGGTTCACGAGCCCCGACACGGCGAACGGACGCGTCCACGTGTTCAACCGCAACGGCGTCCGCTGGGAGGGAGCGCCCGAGATGGTCGACGTTGGCGCGGTGTACGAAGACACCTATGCGCGGGACGGCGACCGCTGGAGGTTCGCGAGTCGCGTGGAGCACACCACGTACATGACCGGAGGCCACTTCGCTGCCATGATCCGCGACGCCGCAGCGACAGTGCCGTCGAAGCACACGCCGCCCTTCGGCTGACCGCCCTGGGGTAACCCCCGCACGCGCCGAAACCTACTCATGGGAGTACGCCTGGTTGGCAGATCGCACCGCCAATCTCGCGAAGCGCGCCGATCGGGCGCACCGAACGCGCGGCCGGCGCCGCGCGAGGTCGCCCCGAGGTGCCGCTATTCGCGGTGGCCAACGCGGGCTAGTGCCGCTCGCCGACGTTGGGAGTAGCGAGTTACCGGTTGCGGCCGAGGAGGCCGCGATCCACAATGCCGCCGGCAATCATCCCATCCATCGAGGTGGGGTCATCTGACCTGTGAGCAGTTGGTGAGTCCCCCTCGCCCACCACCGATGGGGTAACCCACCCCACATGCGGGTGCAACGCGGGGACCAGCGCAGACGGCCGAGCGCGCAGCGTCGGGGATGCGCATGAACCGCCCCAGCACCCGTTCGTCTGCTGTTCTTCCCGAGCTACGACCGCCTCTTCGCCCCAGCCCGCCACCACCTCGGCTGGGACGACCGCACCCCGCTGTCGACGTTGGAGGCGGGCTACCTCGCGTCGTGCGTGCTCTAGCGCTCGCTCTGCCCGTTGCCGTTGCCGTTGCTGCGCGCCGGGGTCGGGCGGACGCGGAGGCTCGCTGACCAGCCCGATAGAAGGGGTGATTGCTTCGTCCGGGTCGCCGACCGCCTCGTACTGGTCAAGCACGACGGACACCGTACGCGCGCGTACAACCGGCTGTGTTCGGCCGGAAGGCGGGCGAATGATCGCCGCGGAGCACGGGCCATGCATGGTGAGCAGAGCAGGTGGAAGCTCGGCAATCCCTGCGTCAGCTAGCCGCCGAAGCGTTGTCTGGTCCATGTCCCACGGGCTCGATCCCGAGGTCCTGGTAGGTGAGCAGCGGCAGGTAGGGCACCCCGACGTCGGCGAAGAACTTGTTCGCCACCTCGCCTCGGTCAACCAGCGTCACGGCAGCGACGATCTGGGCTCCCGTGTCTTGGATGGACTGCCATGCCTGCTTGATGGAGCCACCCGTGCTGACGACATCGTCGACGAGAAGAACTCGCACGCTGCTGTCGAGCACTGCGCCCTCTACGAGGCGGTTCGTGCCGCGGCCCTTCGGCTCCTTGCGGACGACGAACCACTTCTTGTGGGCGACGATCGCGGTGCCGTGCGCGAAGTGGTCAGCGCCGAGCGTCAAGCCACCGACGGCATCGAAGCCAATCCCGCGTTTGGCGAGCATCTCCATCAGCGCCTTGCATGCAATCTCGAGATCTGCGCCTTCCGCAAGCGCCCGCTTGCCGTCGATGAAGTCGTGGCTCCATTCGCCCGAGCGAAGCTGGATCGGCTCTTCGAGGCGGAGGTAGCCCTCACGCAGCACGATGTCGAGGAGCTTGTCACGAAGTTCAGTCAAGGCCTGTCCCCCAGTCTTGGGGTCGCCGGTCGCACCCACGCCGGCCGTGTGAAGGGGGAAGCACCGAATCCTTGCATGTGCGGCTCGACGGCGTCAGATCGTCCGGAGGCGGTACCGTCCCCATGCTGCTGAGCTGCCGTATCTCGAAGTTTCCGCATTATGGCAATTCTCGCACCATGGAGTGTCGTGGGAGTGGATGGTTACGGAGAACTCGAGCGCCGATCTTTCGCTCTGCTCAACGGTCACCACCGACTTCGATTCGCGGCCGTCCTCGCTGGGCTGGACACGGAGTTCCGGACAGCTGAGGTCAACGGGGCATCCACCCTCGACCGGTCGGCGGTCTCGAAGGAGTTGAAGCACTTCGCCGAAGCGGGCGTGCTCCGCAAGGTTGCGCACGGGCGCTGGCGCCGTCTCCACGATCCGTTCTGGCAAGGGTGCCGGGAGTTGGTTGCAGAGTTGGACCGGGAGCTCGGCTCGCCGCAAGAGCCGACCGTCCTTCGCCCCGTATCGGACGACACCGAGGCCTGATCCGCTAGTCGGCCGGCTCAGTCCAGGATCAGGTCGGCGATCTGTTCGGCGGCCTCGGCGTGGAGCGACGGGTTCGCATGGCTGTAGATGTTGAGGGTGATACCGATCGTCGAGTGGCCTCGCTGGACGCGGTGGCAACACCCGCTTGGATTGTGGTGCTGCAAGTGCGTTCCTACAGGCCGAGCGCGCGCTCGAGTGCATCCCGGGCTTGCACGCCAGCGCACAGCAGGAACAGGTCGAGTGGCAGCGTGCCGACCCCTTCGGCCATCGCCTCGGGGTGCGCAACCGTGGCCTGCGGGGCGACGATGTAGCAGCGGCCTTCGAACCGCGGGTGGCGTTCCATGAACGCCTTCATTCCGGCTCGTGAGTGCTGGGGCGAGGCGCCCACCTCGAAGGCGAGAGGCTCGTCAGGGTGGTCGTAGATGACGTCGATCTCGTTGCTTCGCTCGCGCCAGTGGTGCAGTCGGACGCCGGAATGGAGAGCGAGTGACCGGAGCGTCGCGGCGACGAGATTCTCGAGCAAGAGTCCGAGTTCCGCAGGATCGTCGAGGGGTGCGAGGCCTCGCTGCAACGCGGCGTTCCGGACCGCTCCATCGACGAAGTAGAGCTTGCGACCCCGCCGTTGGATCGCCGACTCCGTGCCCGAGTAGTTCGGGAGCGTGAAGACCAGGAACGCTTGCTCGAGATAGCTGAGATAGCGGTCGAACGTCGGCTGGGAGAGTCCGAGGTCGCTGCAGATGTTGGTCGGGGACAGGACCCCGGTCACCTGCGCGGCGAGGACGTAGAGCAGTCGCTCGAGCATCATCGGACTGTCGAGCCCGAACGACTGGGGGATGTCCTTGTAGATCGCTCGCTCCACCGCATCAGCTCGAAGCACCTGTTGCGATTCGAGCAGCCGGCTGGCCTCGTCGTGGTCGCTGTCGGCGCGCCGCGTGAGCAGCTCGGGGAACCCGCCCACGAGCATGAAGGCGCGTCGCCAGACCTCGACGCGGGGTTCGCTGCGTTGACCTGGCGGGAGCGCCCGGATCGTGTCCGAGAGCGTCGCGTCGGCATCGAGGTCGACGTTCTCGCCGATCAGGTCGAGGAACTCGTCGAAGAGGTAGGGCGTCAGGTGTTGTTCTGACCAGCGGCCGACGCCGCTCTCCAACCTTCGCTCCCGGAGGGCCGCGGTGGCGCTCGACGTTGCCGCGACCCGAACCGGCCACCCGTCATCGAAGAACGTCTTGAGCCACAGGTCCCAGGAGTCGGTGTAGACGAGCTCGTCGAGCATCAGGTACGCGGGCTGCTCGGGAGTCGCGTCGGTTCGTGAGAGCACGTGACGCACGAGCGGTCCGAGGTCCTCCTGGAGCAGGAGGGGGTGGTCCAGGCGAAGCCACCAGATCCGGCCGGGCGGTACGCCGTCGGCGATGAGGTGGCGGACCGTCTGGTAGAGCGCGGTGGTCTTGCCGACGCGGCGTGGTCCCAGGACGATCTGGAACCGGTGGGGGTCGTCGTCTCGGAGTCGCTTCCACAGCAGCCGGGCGAGCGGTCGCTCGACCTCGCGGGCCAGGCTCACCGGTACCTTCCGGGTGCGGTGCCACGGGTTCTGCTCTTCGAAGACCCTCTGCAGGTCCTCCGGCTTCGGGCGCCACGTAGCCATCACGCCACCGAGCAGCTGAGGGTTCCGAACCGCTTAGCATTCATCCAGTGAATGTTACTGTACGAACTACAAACGTGACGCCTGTCCGGTGGGGCTTGTTCGGCGGTCGGCCGCGACGAGCGCACCGTGCTCCGCTGCGTCCGCGTGGCCTTGCGGGCATCGCCCCGGTCGCTGGCGTACCAGGCCAGCCGGTCGACGGCCTGCACGTAGTCGGGGTCAGCAGACATCGCCAGTTCGAGGTGCTGCTCGCCGGTGAGGGGATCCATCTCGTGCTCGCAACCGATGGCGGCCAGCGTGTGTACGGCAGCCAGTGAGGTGCGCCGCGCCGCCGTTGCGAGCTGGGTGAACAGCTCGGGGGTCGGCGGTCTCGCGCGTCCAGTCGTGGCGGAATCGGACATCGGTGGTCCGTCGGCATCGTCATGGACGCGAACGAGCGGGCCGTAGGCTGCGGACCGATGAGCCTCCAATCGGGCCTCATGGTCCTCGGGGTGGACTTCAGCCGGGACTCGAGCTTGGGGAGCGCGGCACTCACCGCGACGCTGCTGGCTGGTCTGTTCGTCGTCTCCTGGGTCATCGACCGGGTGGCAGCCCGAGCCTTCGACGACGCCGAACAGCGCTTCAATGCCCGACGGATCGTGCGCGCCATCGCGTGGTTCGTGGCGGCACTCGGCCTGATCGTGATCTGGCAACCGCTCGGGGGGAACCTTGCACCGACGTTGGGCCTGGCGACCGCAGGTCTGGCGTTCGCCATGCAAGAAGCAGTCGGCGCGATCGCGGGATGGTTCAACATCACGTTCGGGTCGATCTTCCGGGTCGGGGATCGCATCCAGATGGCTGGCGTGCAAGGCGACGTCATCGACATCTCGTTGCTGAAGACCCGGCTCATGGAGATCGGCGACGACACGCACACGACGTGGGTGGGCGGCCGGCAGTACACGGGCCGGGTGGTCACGGTCTCGAACAAGGCCACCTTCACGCACCCCGTCTACAACTACAGCAGCTTCTTCGAATACATCTGGGAGGAGATCGAGGTCGCGATCCCTCATCACGGGGACTGGCGCAGGGCTTCACGGGTACTCGAGGAAGAGGCCCGGCGCCAGGCGGCATCGGAGGGGGCCCGGGAGGCGATGGAGGCCGTGCGACGGCGGTTCCCGGTACCGATGACCGAGGTCGAGCCCCGGGTGTTCGCGTCAGCTGACGAGGACTACATGCGGCTGGCCGTTCGGTTCGTGGTGCCGGTCCGCAGTGCCCGCTCGGTCAAGGACGACGTCACGCGCCGAATACACGATCGCTTGGCGGCCGCCGGTGTCGAAGTCGTCGCGACCCAGGTCATCCAACACGCCCGCACTGACTGGGAACCAGTCGAGCCGACCATGGACCCACCGGGAGCTGACGCCGAGACCCGAGGCGAGTGATCCAGGCCCAACGGTGAATCCTCAGGTTGTCACCGGACCGATCCACGAGCCGGCATAGGTTGGCGTGATGGCGACGGCGACAGGTTTGACCCTCAGCGAGCAGTTCTTCCGCGACCAGGCGGCGTCAGGCGCGAGCGGCGACCTGTCCACCGTGCTGAACCGAATCAGCCTTGCGGCGAGGATGCTGGCGTCGGAGATCATGCGGGCCGGCTTCGTCGGCAAGCTCGGCCTGACCGGCGATCGCAACGTGCAAGACGAACAGGTCCGCGAACTCGACATCATCAGCAACGACATCATCAGCAAGGTCATGGACCACGCGTCGATGATCGCCGGCATCGGAAGTGAGGAGGTCGAGGACGTCTACGCCATGGCGGGCTCCGAGCACGGCAAGTACGTCCTCACCATCGATCCGCTCGACGGTTCTGGGAACGTGGACGTCGATGGCCCTCTGGGCACCATCTTCGGCATCTACGGCCGACCCGAGCACCGCGCCGGGACACCGGCGGACGTGAGCGACTTCCTGCAGCCAGGCCGTGGTCTCGTTGCCGCCGGCTACGTGCTGTACGGCCCATCGACCATGTTCGTGTACACCGTGGGCGGGAGCGTGCACGGCTTCACGCTGGACCGCTCCATCGGCACCTTCTTCCTCACCCACCCCGACATCCGCATCCCCGAGGGCTCGGGTAGCTACTCGGTCAACGAGGCCAACGAGCACGAGTGGAACGACGCAGCCCGCGAGGTGGTTGCCGCCTTCCGGCGGCAGGAATCCCGCTGCGGACAGCGTCAGGCGCGCTACACCGGAGCGCTCGTCGCCGACTTCCACCGCATCCTGCTCAAGGGAGGCGTGTTCATGTACCCGCCGACCTCGTCCAAGCCGGAGGGGAAGCTGCGCCTGCTCTACGAGAACGCGCCGCTCGCCTTCGTCGCCGCACACGCCGGCGGCGCCGCGACGGACGGCCGCCGTGACATCCTCGACATCACCCCCTCGGAACTGCACCAGCGCTCGCCCCTGTACATCGGCAGCAGCGGCGACGTCGCAGAGGTTCGACGACTGCTTCACGCGGCGCAGAGCTGAGTGCTTCGCCGCACCCGGGTGCGGCGGTGACACGCCGTTGTGTCAGCCGGCGACGCCTCGAGCGACGCGGTCGCCGACGTCCTTGTCGATGTTGCGCCAGTACTCGAAGGCCCGCTGGAGAACCTCGTCGGTGACGCCGTCGCTCAGGTGACCGACCACGTTGTCGACCAGCCGGTCGCGTTGGGCATCGTCCATCACCTCACGGACGAGCGTGCCGGCCTGACCGAAGTCGTCGTCGTCCTGCCGTGGTGTGTAGGCGGCATGGACGAACTCGCCGTCGGCCTCCCACGTCTCCACGTACGGGTAGCGCTCCGGATCGGCGGCCGGGCCACCCTTGGAGTTGGGCGCGTAGACCGGGTCGGTCACGTTCTCGACCCGCATGGCGCCGTCCTTGCTGTAGCTGTGGACCGGGCACTGGGGCTTGTTGACCGGGACCTGCTTGTAGTTGACCCCCATCCGGGCCCGGTGGGCGTCGGCATAGGCGAACACCCGGGCGAGCAGCATCTTGTCGGGACTGACGCCGATGCCGGGCACGAGGTTGTTGGGCTCGAACGCGGCCTGCTCGATCTCGGTGTGGAAGTCGGTGGGGTTGCGGTCGAGGGTGAGGCGGCCGACCTCGTGCAGCGGGTAGTCACCGTGCGGCCAGACCTTGGTGAGGTCGAACGGGTTGAACCGGTAGGTCTTGGCGTCCTCGAACGGCATGATCTGCACCTTCAGCGTCCAGCTCGGGTGGTCGCCGCCAGCGATCGAGTCGAACAGGTCGCGACGGTGGTAGTCGGCGTCGTCGCCGGCGAGGCGGTCGGCCTCGTCCTGGGTCAGGAAGTCGATGCCCTGATCGGTCTTGAAGTGGTACTTCACCCAGAAGCGCTCGCCGTCGGCGTTGACCCACAGGTAGGTGTGGCTGCCGTAGCCGTTCATGTGGCGCCAGGTCTTGGGGATGCCTCGGTCGCCCATCAGCCAGGCGACCTGGTGGGCCGACTCGGGTGACAGCGACCAGAAGTCCCACTGCATGTCGTGGTCGCGCAGACCGTTGTCGGCGCGACGCTTCTGGCTGCGGATGAAGTGCTGGAACTTCATGGGGTCGCGCAGGAAGAAGACCGGCGTGTTGTTGCCGACCATGTCGTAGTTGCCCTCGGATGTGTAGAACTTCAGGGCGAAGCCGCGCGGGTCGCGCCAGGTGTCGGGGCTCCCCCGCTCGCCGGCCACGGTGGAGAACCGGATGAGGGTGTCGGTGGTGGTGCCGGGCTGGAACACGGCGGCCTTGGTCCACTGGCTGACGTCCTGGGTCACCTCGAAGTGGCCGAACGCGCCCGCGCCCTTGGCGTGGGGTTGGCGCTCGGCGATCCGCTCCCGGTTGAAGTTGGCCATCTGCTCGATCAGATAGTGGTCCTGGAGCAGGATCGGCCCGTCGGGCCCGACGGTCAGCGAGTGCTCGTCGCTGGTGACGCCGATGCCGGCATCGGTGGTGGTGGGTATGGGGTTCTCCGAGCTCACGATGATCGCTCCTCCGGTTGTGGGCGTGCTGTCATTCCTACCCGGGCGGAGCGCGTTTCATCCCCCGACGCGCCACGAGCCCGGCACGGGGCCGGGCTCGTCGTGACGTGGACGATCTCGGGGACCGTCGCCGCGGGCGTCTCAGCTGGCGCGGAAGTGGAGGATGCCCCAGGCGAGGTAGCCGTTGTCGGCGCCGTCGACCCAGTGGCCGAGGCCGGTCTTCATGCGCTCGACGTAGTCGTTCGAGGCCCGGATCTCGCCGGCTTCGGCCTTGTCGGTGAGGACCTCGCGCACCTTGGCGTAGTGGTTGCGCAGCTGGTGGCTGAGGTCGATGAAGTTCACCAGCTCGTAGCCCCGCTTCTGGAACTCCTCCTGGTAGAAGCCGGGCGAGCCGAGCGAGTCGAGGTGGATCCGGTCGAGGATCGGCTGGAGCACGCCGTCGGGGCAGTCGTCGGTCTGCATCGGGTCGGTGAAGACCACCTGGCCGCCGGGACGCAGCACACGGTCGATCTCCTCGACCACCCGCACGCGGTCACCCGAGTGCAGGAACGCGTCCTGGGACCAGACGACGTCGAACGAATCGTCGTCGGCGGGCACGTCCTCGAACGTGCCGTGCTCGACGTCGATCAGGTCGGCGAGGCCCTGGTCGGTGTTGTGCTCCCGGTTGCGCTCGTTCTGGACTTCGCTGATGTTGAGGCAGACCACGCGGCAGCGATGCTCGCGGGCGATCAGGCGGGCGGACCCGCCGTAGCCGGCGCCGAGGTCGAGGACACGGGTGTCCTTGCCGAGCCCGGTGATCTGCTCGGCCATCTTCTCCACCGTGCGGCGGCTGGCATCGGCGATGTTCGGGTGCTCGTCGTCGTAGAGCCCGATGTGGATGTCCTCGCCGCCCCAGATGTCGAAGTAGAACGCATCGGCGTCGTCGCTGTCGTAGTAGCCCTCTGCTTCGGCGGCTACGGCCTCGCGGGTCTCACTCATACGACTTCTCCGCGACGTGGATGAAGAAGTCCGGCTCCGACTCCTGGTAGGTCTCCTGGAAGTCGCCGAAGGTGTGCACCCGCGGGAAGCCGGCTTCGTTCAGCAGCTTGCGCGTGTAGTTCTTGCGCAGCGGGAACATGTTGAGGTGGTACTGCGACCCGTCGGGGAAGTCGTAGCGGAAGCGGGCGAGGCCATCGTCGACGTACTCGGGTTCGGCGGAGACCTGATCGCCGCAGTAGTAGTACGTGTGCTTCGAGCTGAACCCGTCGTCGAGGATCGAGTCGTAGTTGCGCTGGTCGATGATCAGCACGCCGTCGTGGCGCAGCGCGGCGTAGAACTCGGCCAGGGCGCGGCGACGGTCGGACTCGTCGAACAGGTGGGTGAACGAGTTGCCGAGGCAGATGATGGCGTCGAACTTGCTGTGGACGTCGCGGTTGAGCCAGCGCCAGTCGGCCCGGACGGTCTTGAGCACGTGCCCCCGCTCGCGGGCGTTGTCGAAGGCCTTGGTGAGCATCATGGCGCTGCCATCGGCGCTCATCACCTCGAAGCCCTGCTCGAGCAGGCGAACGGAGTGGAAACCGGTGCCGGTGGCCACGTCGAGGACCTTCTCCTTGCCGCGGCCCCGAAGGACCTCGGCGAAGAACGCGCCCTCGCTCTCGGAGCGACCCTCCCAGTCGATGAGCTCGTCCCACTTGTCGACGAAATCGTGGATGTACTCGTTCCGGTAGTGGTCGGACTCCCGAACCTCTTCCGGATGGTCGCCGTAGTCCTGATGCTCAGGATCCTCGATGAGCTCGGATGCGCCAGCTGACGAAGGTGGGCTCCCCATGATGTTGATGCTTTCCCTAGCGGTCGGTGCTCAATCGACCATAGGCCGGGGATGGGGGGCCTCCACCAAATCGGTGGTGAGTGTTCACATCGCCGACACGCCGACGCGATCGCGAGGAGCCGCTCAGCTCGGCAGGGCGTTGCGAGCGGACGAGGTCGGGTCGCGTGCCGACCAACCCGGCGCAGTGCCCGGCACCCCAGTCGTGGCCCACCAGGTCGATCGGCCCGTCGATCCGGGCCAGTTCGCCCGCGAGCCACTCGACGGAGGCCGAGCGGACCGGCTCGAACCCCTCGGGCCCCGGTGGACGAACACGACCGGCATGGATCGCTTTCTCGTCCCTCGACCGACGACAACGACGTTCTCTCTGTCAGACAACTACGTTTGCTGGCATGAACGTCATCTTCCACGGTGGGTGTCCCCGATCGACGCTTCCAACGGGTGGCGGTGCCCGATGAGCCCCGATCCGGCACGCCCCGAGCTGGAGCAGTTCGTCGGTGCCCTCGACCTCGATGCGGGCGCCGACGGCGAGTGGCACGGCACCAACACCGGGGAGGGTCACGGCGTCATCTTCGGTGGCCAGCTGCTCGCCCAGACCATCGTGGCGGCCGCCCGGACCCACGACGACAAGCAGGTGCGGTCGGTGCAGACGGTCTTCGCCCGTGCCGGCTCCACCGACACCGGCGTCCAACTCGTGGTCGACCCGATGCACGCCGGTCGTTCCTTCGCCAGCGTCGCCGTCTCGGCGGTGCAGGGCGATCGCCTGTGCTGTCGATCCATCGTCCTGCTCGACCAGCCCGACGACGACCTCGTCCGCCACGAGGTACCGATGCCCGGTGTCGGTTCCCCGCCGACCGACGCCGACGACCGGTGGTGGCAGATCGAGACCGTCGGCGGTGTCGACCTCATGGCGGCCGACGTCGGTCCCGCCGAGCTCCAGGTCTGGTCCCGCTTCCCCGGCCTCCCGGGGGACGAGGTCACCGGCCGGGCCGCCCTCGCCTACGCGAGCGACGGGTTCCTCATCGGTACGGCGATGCGACCCCACGAGGGCATCGACCAGTCGATGGCGCACCAGAGCGTGGCGACCACCGTGCTCAGCCACACCATCAGCTTCCACGAGCCGATCGACGCGTCCGGCTGGTTGCTGCTCACCCAGGAGAGCACCTACGCCGGTCACGGCCGGGCGTACGGCCGGGCCACGGTCCACGCCGCCGACGGCCGCCACGTCGCCTCGTTCGTCCAGGACGCCATGCTGCGGGCGGTCGCGCCCGACCGCCGGAACTGATGCCTCGCCGGTCCTTGATCTCGGGTGGGTCGAGCGGGATCGGCCTGGCCGTGGCCCGGCTGTTGCATGCGCGCGGCTACGAGCTCGTGCTCAACGCCCGCCGTGCGGGTCCGCTCCGCGAGGCCGCCGAGTCGGTGGGCGCGTCGTGGGTTGCCGGCGACAGCGGCGACGAGGCCGACGCCGCGGTCATCGCCGAGGCTGCCGGTGCCGTCGACCTGCTCGTCCACGCGGCCGGGATGATGGACGGCACCTTCGTCCGCAAGGAGTCGGCGGCCACCT
This sequence comes from Acidimicrobiales bacterium, assembly GCA_034522155.1. Classification (GTDB taxonomy): domain Bacteria; phylum Actinomycetota; class Acidimicrobiia; order Acidimicrobiales; family Salinilacustritrichaceae; genus Salinilacustrithrix. The sequence continues at coordinate 91,035 of JAXHLP010000011.1, forward strand.
TCGACGCCGTCGTCCGCGCCAACCTCCGCTCGGCGTTCCTGATCACCAACGCGGTCCTCCCGGCGATGCCCGAGGGGGGTCGCATCGTCTTCCTCTCGTCGTCGTCGGCCCACGCGCCCCAACCGGGCAAGGCCGGCTACTCGGCGTCGAAGGCGGGGCTGAACGCGTTCGCACTGGCACTCGCCGGCGAGGTCGAGCGCGACGGCATCTCGGTGCACACGGTCACGCCGGCGCCGGTCGCGACCCCGATGCTCGACGACGTGCACTTCCCGATGCACACCCTCGACGTCGAGCAGGTGGCCGAGGCGGTCGTCTGGCTCGACACGCTCGATCCGTCGGTCGTGCTGCCCGAGCTGGAGCTGCGGGCCACGACGGTGGGCCCGTTCGCCCCGGAGCTGTACGTTCCCGAGGCCGCCCGCGAGCGCGGCCGGACCGAGAAGACGGAAGGAGAGCGATGACCGTCAACCACGTCGGCCTCCGCGTCCGCGATCTGGACGCGTCGAAGCGGTTCTACGAGGCTCTCGGGTTCACCGAGAAGTTCTCGATGGACGTCGACGATGCGCCGACCGACCGGCTGCTGTCCCTCGACCCGCCCCTCGGGCTCCGGGTCGTGTACCTCACTGACGGCCCGTTCGTGCTCGAGCTGCTGACGTTCGACGAGCACGAGGGCCGGGCCGACGAGCGGGTCATCACCGATATCGGCCTCACCCACCTGTCGATCGGCGTCGACGACGTCGAGGCGGCCAAAGCGGCGGTGGTCGACACCGGCGGCGAGGTCGTGACGAGCTCCGACCTGGGCGCGGCCGTGATGGTCCGCGACCCCGACGGCCAGATGGTCGAGCTCCTCCAGACCGCGCTCCGCCCCGTCACCCCCCACTGATCGCAGCGCGCGCGACGAGCTCGGCTGCGGTCCGGGCGAGCGCCCTGCGGTCGGGCTTCTGGCTGGTCATGAACGGCACGTCGCCAGCCTCGATCGGGAAGACGTGGCGGGGGAGCTTGTACGACGACAGCTCGTCTGCGAGCGCCCCCCGGATCGCGTCGGGCGTCGGCGGACCCCCGGGTGCCTCGTCGTCGAGGACGACGAGCGCGACCACGTCCTGACCCCGATCGGGATGGTCGACGCCGAAGACATACGCCTGCTTCACGCCCTCGCGGGCCCCGAGGGCCTTCTCCACCTCGGCCGGCGCGACGTTCGAACCCCTGGTCTTGATGAGGTCGGTCTCGCGGCCGGTGAAGAAGAACCAGCCGTCGCGGAACAGACCCCGGTCGCCGGTGTGGAACCAACCGTCGGCGTCGAACACCTCCGCTCGTTCGACCTTGTGGAGCCCGAGCATCACGCTGTATCCACGCACCCACACCTCGCCCTCGATCCCCTCGGCGACATCGTTGCCCTCGTCGTCGACGATCCGGTGCTCCACGCCCGGGACCTCGTGGCCGAACGCGCCCCGATATGCCTCGGGCGACCCGTGGACCTCGTCCTCGTCGGTCCAGAAGGTGTGCGGTCCGGCGGTCTCCGACATGCCGAGCGAGGTGACGGCCAGCCCGGGGTCGGTGGGACGCTCGTCGGCGGGACGGGCGTCGTAGAAGGTGCCCCGGCGCAGGTGGGACAGGTCGGTCGAGGCGAAGTCCGGGTGGCCGAGCAGCGTGGCGCTGGTGTTGGGCCACGCGCTGACGAAGCTCACCCGCTCCTGTTCGAGCAGCCGGAGCGCGGTCGCCGGCTCGAACCGCTCCTGGGTCACGAACGCGGCGCCGACCGACAGCGCCCGGAGCAGGGTGAACGAGAAGCCCCCGACCCAGCACAGCGGCATCGGCGTCCAGATGCGGTCGTCGGGGCCGAGTCCCGACATCGCCGCCAGGTTGCGGGCATGACGCACGAGCGGACCGTGCCCGTGGACCACGCCCTTGGGATCGCCGGTGGAGCCCGACGTGTAGGTGATCAGCATCGGATCGGCCGGGACGACGTCGTCCTCCATGGCGCCGACCACGATGGCGAGAGCTTCGTCGACCGGTTCGTCGAGGCCGGTGCCGAGCCCGCTCTCGGCCCACGGCTGGTCGGGATGATCCTCCGGGCCCGTGTCCCACCAGAAGACACGCCGGAGCTGGGGCAGCGACGGCAGCAGCAGTGGTCCGCCACCGTCGTGGTCGGCGAGCTCGGGTGCCACGCCCAGCAACCGTTCGACGTAGTCGTGGTTGCCGAACCTCGGCGTCGCCACCAGCACGCGGACGTCGGCGTGGCGGAGCATCGTGGCCAGCTCGGCCCGCTTGGAGAACGTGTTCACCGGCGTGGCGACCGCGCCGATGCGGGTCGTCGCCGCCCACGTGACCACCCAACCGACGCCGTTGGGCAGCAGCGCGCCGACGTGGGTGCCCTTGCCGACGCCAGCCGAGACGAGCCGGGCCGCGAGCGCAGCCGACCGGCGATCGAGATCGCGGTAGGTCAGGCGCTCGTCCGGGGTGGCCACCGCGATCGCATCGGGGTGCGTGTCGACGGTGTGGCGCAGCAGCCCGACCACGGTCGGGTCGTGTTCGGGAAACACCTGGTCCCGGGAGCCGGTCCACTCGGCGCCGGCCGCCGGGCCGACGGGCACCGTGTCGTCGGTGGTTGACAGCAGGCCCATTCAGAAGGGACGAGACGCGGGGCCGCGGCGCTCACCGGGCGTGAAGCGGACCGGAAGGCTGACGAGCCCGTTGAGCGTCGGATTGCCGGCGTAGTGCTGGACGGGATGGACGACCTCGAAGTCGGGCACGCGGTCGAGGACCTCGCGCACCAGCACCTGGAACGTCGACCGGGCCACGTGCATGCCGATGCAGCGGTGAGCGCCGACGCCGAAGGCCAGATGCGGGTTCGGGGCGCGGTCGAGGTGCACCGCGTCGGGGTCGGGGAAGGGGCCTTCGTCGCGGTTGGCGGACAGCCAGCTGAACAGGACGCGGTCACCGGCCGACAAGGCCTGGCCGCCGAGCTCGGTGTCGGTGCTGACCGTGCGGCTGAGCGACTCGTTCACCGAGAAGTAGCGCAGGAACTCCTCGGTGGCGGTGGGCAGCAGATCGGGGTCCTCGACGAGGCGGTCGCGCTGGTCGGGATGCTCGGCCAGATGGAGCAAGGACAGCGCGGTCAGCGACGTCGTCGTGTCGAGGCCGCCGCCGACGAGGTTCCAGAGCACGGCCGTGACCGCCTCGTCGTCGAGCCGTTCGCCGCCGACCTCGAGCTGCACCAGGGCGGTGAGCAGGTCGTCGCGGGGCTCGGCTCGGCGGGTTTCGGCCTCGGCGTGGAGCTGGGCGAGCATGTCCGGGACGCGCGCCATCGCCCGCTGGTGGGCCGGGTCGCGATGGTCGAGTGCGATGGTGGCGTGGAACAGCTCGGCGTAGGCCTGCCAGTCGTCGAGTGGCAGGCCGACGATGGCCATGGTCGAGATCGCCGGCACCGGGCTGGCGTAGTCGGCCACGAGGTCGGCCTCGCCGTCCTCGACGACCTGGTCGAGGAACCACCGAGCTGCCCGCCGGACCAGCGGTTCGAGGTCGGCCACCGCCGTCGGCAGCACGAAGGGATTCATCGCTCGTCGCAGCGCCGCGTGCGGCGGCCCCTCGACCTCGGCGATGCCCGCCTTGGGGATGCCGCGCCCACGGGGCACGCCGGCGATGCCGAGGTAGTCGACCCCGTCGTCGGCGTCCGGTTCGTAGCGCGACGAGAACACCTCGCACTCCCGGGACACGGTGGCGACCTCGTCGTAGCCCGCCACGGCCCAGAACCCGCCGTGGTTCGGGTTCCACGCCACCGGGCACTCGGCGCGGAGCTCGGCCCACCGGCGGTGCCGGTCGTCGTGGAACTCGGGGTCGTGGTGGTCGAAGTCGACCGTCGCCCGGTCGTCGCTCCCGGTCCCAGGCTCGGTCGTCCGGTCGTGGGTCGTCATGCGCTGCCCTCTCGGGTGAGCGTTCGTGGGCCGTCGTCGGTCACGTGGACCACGTCGCGCTCGAGCCAGCCGCCGGCCTCGGGTGCGTGCATCCAGCCCTGGACGGCCAGCACCATGCCGGCGTCGAGCCGGTCGGCGCCGCCCACGCCGAGTCCGATCAGCGGCCATTCGGCACCGATCCCGAGTCCGTGGGCGAGCGGGACGCCGAGATCGCCGCCGCCGGCGCCAGCCCACGTGTCGAGCAGGTCGCGACCCGTCGCGCCCGGCCGGCACCGGGCGATCACCTCGTCGAGCGCGGCTCGGCAGCGCGCGCGGAGCGCCGCGGCGGCCTCGCCGGGTTCGGCGTCGACGACGACCGTCCGGGCCACGGTGCCGTCGTAGCCGTCGACTCGCAGCGTCGGCGACAGCGCGACGAGCTCACCCCGGCGGGCGGGCACGTCGGTCACGACGTGGTGGAGCCCGCTGGCGGTGCGACGCGCCACGACCTCGTCGGTGATGACGGTGGCACCCACCTCCGCGGTCGCGGCGGCGAGCGTGGACAGCAGGTCTCGCTCGGATGTCCCCGACGTCAGCGCGGCGCGCAGGAGATCGAGGGCCTCGCCCGCGCGGCAGCACGCTCGTCGGACGGCGCTGAGCTCCGCTGCGGTCTTCACCGCCCGGGTGCGGTCGAGCACCGACCGCGCATCGACCAGCTCGGCCCCGGGAGCCGCCCGCTCGGCGATGCGGCGGAAGCCGGCACTCGTGCCGTCGGTCCCGATCCGGTGGGCGTCGGCCAGGCCGGGGATCGCCGCGACGTCGGCGGCGACGACCGCCGGGTTCCAGGAGAGGCCGAAGAGGTGGTCGTGGGGGATGTCGTCGGGGATGCCCTCGTCCCAGGTCGACAGGAGGTGGATGTCGTCGCCGACGATCACACACGAGGGTGCGAACGGCCGCGAGCCCGCGGTCCACAGCGCCGTCGCGCCCGACGCGTACGCGACGTTGGCGGGCCGGCCGAGGACCAGGGCGTCGAGGCCGGCGTCGTCCATCGCCTCCCAGAGCCGCTTGCGTCGACCAGCGATCATGCGGGCTCCGTGAAGGGCGCATAGGTGTGGTCGGAGAGCGGGAACCAGCCGTCGTCGGTGACGACCACGATGTCCTCCGATCGGTAGCCGCCGATCCCGTCCTGCCAGATCACCGGTTCGAGCACCAGGACCATCCCGGGGGTGAGGACCACGGAGGCGTCGAACTCGGGGCCGAGGTCGGTGCCGAGCAACGGCATCTCTGCCGGGTCCACCCCGACGCCGTGACCCACGTAGAAGTGGTCGAGCCACGGCGAGGTGCCCGCGTCCAGCGACGTGGGGTCGGCGTTGCGGGCCGCCGCGCACACGTCGGCGCCGGTGGCGCCCGGACGCACGGCCGCCAGCGCCCCACGCATGACGGCCGCCCAGCGGTCGAACTGCGATTGCTGCTCCTCCGTGGGTTCCTGGTCGACGATCCAGGTCCGTCCGAAGTCGGAGGCATAGCCCTCGTAGAGGATCCCGCTGTCGACCCACAGGACGTCGCCGGCCTCCAGCACCCGGTCGCCGGGCGGGGTCGGATAGGCGACGTCGCCGTGCACCGTCCACGGGCCCGCCGACCGATGGGTGGGCATGACCTGCCAGATGGTGTCGATGCCCACGCCCGACGCGCCGTGGTCGAACACCCTGCCCACGAATCTCGCTGTCAGCTCACGCTGGCGGACACCGGCGTGGAGGTGCTTGTGGACCTCGGCCATGGCCCGCTCGTTGATGCGCTGCGAGGCGCGGGTGCAGGCGAGCTCGTCGACGGTCTTGCGGAGCCGTGCGCTGTGCAGCACCGACGCGCCGTTCGCCGGCTCGCGGTCCCCGAGCGCGGCGAGCAGCGGTGGGGTGACCTCGTCGGTGGCCAGGGACGCGGTTGCGTCGATGTGCTCGGCGAGCGTGGCGGCGATGGCCGGCGCGGCCTCGTCGAGGTCGACCAGCAGGGGCGGGTGGATGTGGTCGGTCGGGAGGCGGCCGGCGGCCCCGTCCGGATACGGCGTGAACAGGTGGGGCGCGCGATCGCCGGCCGTGACGAGCGCGACCGGGCGCAGCAGGCAAGCCCGGCTGGCGTCGACCGAGGGCATGGCGGCGCCCGTCACGTACTGCACGTTGCTCGTCCCGAGGACGAGCAGGGCGTCGATGCCCGCCGAATTCAGCTGGTGGCGGAGACGGGCCGAGCGCTCGTGGCGCAGCCGTCCCAGATCGGGCTCGTCAGGGATCGCCTCGCCCCCGATGGTCGCCGGTCTCGATGCGGCCTCCCCGAACATGACACGCACGTCAGAGAATGTAGCGGTCATCGTTGGTCGGGCCCGGTGGTCGAGCAGCGGGCCGCCCCGTCGAGCACCCCACCCGTCGGGTCAGCCGAAGAGCGAGGCGAGCGCGGTCCGGTCGACCTTGCCCATCGCGTTGCGTGGCAGCGCTGCCACGACCTCGATCCGGTCGGGGACCTTGTACCGGGCGAGCTCGGTGCCACATCGCTCCCGGATCGACTCGGGGTCGAGTTGCACACCCTCGTCGGTCTCGACCGCGGCGACCACCCGCTGGCCCAGGCGCTCGTCGGCGATGCCCGTGACTGCCGCGCCGGCCACGCCGTCGATGGTGTGGAGCACCCGCTCGACCTCGGCCGGGTACACGTTGGCCCCGCCGCGGATGATCACGAGGTTCTTGCGGTCACGGACGTGCAACCAGCCGTCGTCGTCCACGAACCCGACGTCGCCGGTGTGGACCACGCCGCCGGCGAGCACCGCCTCGCTCGCCTCGGGCCGGCCCCAGTAGCCGAGCAGCGGCGTGTAGAGGCCCGCATACGGTCCGTCGGTGGCGGGTGACAGGCACAGCTCGCCGAGACCGTCCTGCTCGTCGGCGAGGGTGACGTCGAGGTGGGGGAGGACCTGGCCGCTCGCGCCCTCGACGTGTGCACCGCCCGGTGGGTCGATGCTGACCACCGTCGGCGCCTCCGACAGGCCGTAGGTGCCGATCAACGGCTTGCCGAAGCGCTCGTGGAACCGGTCACGCAGGGACTCGGGCAGGGCGGAGCCCCCCGACCAGACCTCCTCGAGCGACGCCAGCGCCGTGGACCGGACTGCGTCGCTGGTGATGAGGGAGTGGAGCAGTGCCGGGGGGCCGTTCCACACGGTGACCGCCTCGCGTTCGATCCACTCCGACACCGCGTCGGCCCACATCGTGTCGATGATCACGCACGTCCCGCCCGCCTGCGCGGTGAGCAGACTCGTCAGCGCCTGCATGTTCACGATCGTGAGCGGGAGCGAGTCGCCCTTGCGCAGCGTGTGGTCCCAGCCCCGGGTGTCGACCAGCACCCGGCCCGGCAGGAGGAGGTTGCGCTGGGAGTGGATGGCGCCCTTGGGTCGGCCCGTGGTGCCGCTGGTGTAGGTGAGCGCGGCGGCGGCATCCGGGTCGACCGGTGGGAGATCGCGGGCTGGTTCGGCCGCGGTCGCGGCTGCGTCCCACTCGTCGGAGCCGATGACGCGGGCATCGGTGTCGAGCGCGGCGGGTGCGGTGTCGCTCAGGATCAGCGACGTGGCCGAATCGGCCAGCAGGAACGATTGCTCCGGGGGCGCCAGCGCCTGGTTGACCCCGACCCAGATCGCGCCCAGCCGCATCGTGCCGTGGAACGCGACGAGGATGCCGAGGTCGTTGTCGAGGCTCCCGGCGACCCGGTCGCCGGGCCGGACGCCGAGGTCGCGGAGCGCACCCGCCGCCCGGGCACACGCTTCGTCGAGCTGCGTGTAGCTCCAGCGCCCGCTCCGGGCCACCAGTGCCTCGGCGTCCGGCCGCGCCCGCAACGCGGCGTCGAAAACACGCGAAACCGTGGTCGGCAATTCGTCAGGCGGCGTCACGTTCCTATGATCGTGCAACGAAGTGAGCGCTCGCACGCAACCATCCGGAACGCGACGAGGGGACGACCATGGACTACGCGCTCGGCGAGAGTGCCGACGAGCTGCGGGAGCGACTCCGGTCGCTGATCGCCCGGGAGATCCCCGCGGGCTGGCTGGGCGCGTTCTCCGACGACCCGGCCGACCTCGAGCGGGCCCAGGCCTTCTGCCGGACCCTGGCCGACGAGGGGTTGCTGACCCTGGCCTGGCCCGAGGAGTACGGCGGTGCCGGCGGTTCGGTCTGGGACCAGACCGTGGTCCGCGAGGAGATGTGGGCCCACCACGAGCCTCGGGGCGCCCAGTACATGGGGCTCAACTGGGTCGGGCCGGCGATCATGGCCTACGGCACCGACCAGCAGAAGGAGCGGTTCCTCCCGCCCATCGCCCGGGGCGAGGTGATCTGGTGCCAGGGCTTCAGCGAACCCGAGGCCGGCTCCGACCTGGCGTCGCTCATCACCCGCGCCGACCCGATCGACGACGCGTCGAGCGACTCCGGGTATCGGATCAACGGGCAGAAGATCTGGACCTCCTACGCCGAGATGGCCCAGTGGTGCGTGCTCGCCGCCCGGGTCGGGCCCAAGGGCGAGCGCAAGCACGAGGGCATCACGATGTTCCTGCTGCCGATGGACTCGCCCGGCATCACCGTCCGGCCGATCCAGTCGATGCTCGGCCGACACCACCTCAACGAGGTGTTCTTCGACGACGTCGAGGTCGGGCCCGAGGCGGTGCTCGGCGAGGTCGGCGACGGCTGGTCGGTCATCCGCCGGGCCCTCGCCCACGAGCGGGTCGGCATCGCCCGCTACGCGCGCTGCGAGCGGCTGCTGTCGATGGTGGCCGAGGAGGCGGGTGGCCTCGAGAACCTGCCGCCGGCGCTCCGGACGGCATGGGCGCGGGCCCTCACCCAGGTGCGCTCGGCCCGGCTCCTCGCCTACCGCGCCGTCGAGGAGCAGGAGCGGGGCGAGCCCCGGGACGAGACCGCCAGCGCGGCCCGGCTCTCCGTGGTGCAGGCCGACCAGTCCGTGGCCGAGCTGCTGTTCCAGGTGCTGGAGGACGGCAGCCTCGACGCCGGCGCGTCGGCACCACTCGCCGGAGCGGTCGAGGATCACTGGCGCTACGCGCAGGCTGCGACCGTGGCGTCGGGGACCATCGAGATCCAGCGCATCATCGTCTCCCGTGCCCTGATCGGAGCCCACCGGTGAACCCCCACCTGAACGAAGACGCCGAGGACTTCGCGGCCGTTGCCGGCACGGCATTCGCCGACGCCGGCGGGGTCGATCTGGCCCGCCGCGCCGAGGCCGACCCCACGGTGCGCGCCGACACCGTCGAGCCGCTGCTGCGCCAGCTCGGCCTCGACGACCTCGACCCCGTCGGTGACGCGGACAGCGCAGAGGCCGGGGCGGCGCTGTGCCGCGAGGCGGGCCGTGTGGTCCTGCCGTACCCGGTGGTGCCGGCGCTCCTCGGCCGGCTCGCGCTCGACTCGCGCGACGCGCACGGGCCGCGCCCCGGGTCGTCGAACCCGCGCGTCGACCACGTCGACGCCTTCGACGAGTGGCGAGTCGCCACGATCCACGGAGCCGCGATCTCGGCCGCGCCGGCGGGCGCGCCGCACTCGACGCGGCTCGGGCCCTTCGCGGGCGAGGTCACCGAGACCGGGACCGCCGACGCAACCGCGCTCGAGATCGCGCTCCACCTCACCTTGACCGGCTTCGTCGTGGCCGGTGCGCTCGCCCACGCCGTCGAGCTGGCGACCGCGCACGTCGTCGACCGCGTCCAGTTCGACCGACCCCTGTCCAAGTTCCAGGCCGTGCAGTTCCAACTCGCCGACGCGCACACCGAGGTGGCCGGGGTCGAGGAGGTCGTGCAGTTCGCGCTGTGGCGCTGCCACGAGGCACCCGATGCCGCGTTGGCCGACGCCCTGTCCGCGCGGTTGGCCGCAGCCGACGGGGCGCGGTCCGTGCTGCGGATCACCCAGCAGCTCCACGGCGCGGCCGGAGTCTGCGACGAGTACGACGTGTCGGTCATCGCCCGGCACCTCCAGCCCGCCCTGCGCCTACCCTTCGGCGCCGAGACCACGGCGGCGCACCTGGCCGACGCCATCGCCCGCGACGGATTCGTCGGCCTGTTCCCCCATGGCCCGGACGCCACCGATCGATCCACGACCACTGCGAGCACGACATGAGCGACACCACCGACGCCACCACCGACGACGCCACCACCGACGAGATGGCGCTCGACGTCAGCGACCTCGAACGTCACATGGGCGTGCCCATGCGCCCGGGCGAGCTGAACGACGACATCTCGGAGAGCGACATCCGCCGGTGGGTGCAGGCGATGCACTACCCGAACCCGCTGCACTACCACCGCGAGTGGGCGTCGCAGAGCCGCTTCGGCGAGATCGTGGCCCCGCAGTCGTTCGCGGTGGCCGCCGACACCAGCCACGGGTGCTCACCGGCCCAGGTGGGCCGCATCCCGAACTCCCACCTGATCTTCGGCGGAGACGAGTGGTGGTTCTTCGGGCCCCGCATCCGGCCCGGCGACCATCTCCTCTGCCACCGCATGCCCTTCGACTACAAGGTCACCAACACGAGCTTCGCCGGTCCCACCTGCTTCCAGCGGGGCGACACGCTCTACATCAACCAGCGGGGCGAGCGCATCGCCCAGCAGCGCTCGACCGCCATCCGCTACCAGGTGGCCGAGGCCAAGGAGAAGAAGGCCTTCGATGTCGAGACCGATCCGGAGTGGACCGACGAGCAGCTCGAGGACCTCGAGCGGCGCAAGATGGCCTACATCGACGCGGTCCAGGAGCTCGGCCACGACAAGCGCCTGTTCTCCGACGTGTCGAAGGGCGACACGCTGCCCGAGCACATCCTCGGGCCGCACAGCCTGGCGAGCTTCGCCACCGAGTGGCGGGCGTTCCCGATGACCACCTGGGGCGGCATGAAGACCGGCCCCACCGCGGTGAGCGCCGAAGAGCTCGGCTACACCAAGGAGATGGCCGGCTCCGAGGGCGACAAGCGGATGGAGAAGGTCAACCCCGAGCTCACCGACGGCGCCTACTACGGCCCGTCGCGCGGGCATCTCCAACCCAAGTGGGCCCGTCACGTCGGCATGGCCCGCGGCTACGGCTACGGCGCGTCGATGGGGGCATGGGTGCTCGACTACGTGTCCGGCTGGGCCGGCGAGTGGGGGTTCATCACCCACTCGAACGCCCAGTACCGGAACCCGGCCTTCACGGGCGACGCCACGTTCATCAACGGCGAGGTGGTCGAGACCCGGGTCGAGCGGCGCCACCACATCGTCGTGGTGCAGGTCGAGCTCGCCAACCAGAACGACGACGTCATGGCCAAGGCCACGGTCGAGGTCGAGCTCCCCGCCGAGCGAGCCGCTAGCTGACGCGAGTGTCAGATGAGGGCTAGTCTCCTGGCCCATGGCCGAGGGGGACGAAGCAGACGAGCTGTTCGACGCCGAGACCGCCCGGAACCCGCAGCCCTCCTACAAGATGATGCGCGACCTCGCGCCCGTGGTCGAACTGCCCGAGAGCGCGCCGTTCAGCGGCGTGGTCGTGGCCAAGCACGAGGACGTGACCCGTGTTCTGCGAACACCTGAGGTCTTCTCCTCGGGCTTCGACGCGGTGCACATCGGGCAGGTCCGCCCGCTCATCCCGCTCCAGATCGACCCGCCCGACCACTCCCGCTACCGCAAGCTGCTCGACCCGCTGTTCGCCCCGCGCCGGATCGCCGCGTTGGAGGACAGCATCCGGGCCCTGGCCCGAGACCTCGTCGACGCGGTCGTCGAGGACGGCGGGTGCGACTTCAACCGTGCGTTCGCCGAGCCCTACCCGTCGACCGTGTTCCTCCAGCTGCTCGGGCTGCCCGTGTCGCGCACCGACGAGTTCCTCGAGCTCAAGGACGGCATCATCCGGCCGGACGTCGCGCCCGAGGACCGCGACGCCGCGGTCGCCGCCACCGGCCAGCGCATCTACGCCGTGCTCGAGGAGGTCATCGACGCTCGCATCGCGGAGCCCGCTGACGACTTCATCTCTGGGTTCCTCACCGCCGAGATCGACGGGGAGGCGCTGACGCGCGAGGACATCGTCGACATCGGGTTCCTGTTCTTCCTCGCCGGGCTCGACACGGTGACCGCGTCGCTCGACTGCATGCTCGCCTTCCTGGCCCAGCACCCCGCACACCGCCAGCGCATCGTCGATGACCCGCCGTCGATCCCCCATGCGGTCGAGGAGATGCTGCGATGGGAGACCCCCGTGCCCGGCGTCGTCCGTCTCGCCACCGAGGACACCGAGCTGTCGGGGTGTCCCGTGCAGAAGGGCCAGCAGGTGGTGGCGCTGCTCGCGTCGGCCAACACCGACGAGGCCGAGTGGGACGACGCCGACGTGGTCGACTTCGACCGCGAGGTCAACAAGCACTACACCTTCGGCGGCGGGGTGCACCGCTGCCTCGGCTCGCACCTGGCCCGGCTCGAGCTGCGGGTGGCGCTCGAGGAGTGGCACGCCCGGATCCCCGACTACGGGCTCGCGCCGGGCGCCGAGCTGATCTACGACGCCAACCTGCGCCAGATCGAGCACCTCCCCCTCGTCTGGTAGCCGCACACCGGCACGCTCTGGACCCTCGGTTCGGTGTGTGGGCACCGGTCTGGGGGTCCAGAGCTGGGTGGGTCACTGGGAGGTGATGGCGTCGGTGGCCTCGGCGACCGGGTCGACCACGGGGGTGCCCACGACGTCGACGACCACCGGCTCGAGCCCGCCGCTGAACGGGTACGGCGCGACGAAGTCGTCGCACACCGCCGGTGCGTTCGCCCACCCGCAGGTGAGCCCGTGGCCGCAGATCGAGAAGCGGTTCCAGGTGAAGCTGTGGATGCGGGTCTCGCCCACGACGGCTCCGCCGACGAGCAGTTGGGCGAGCCTCGGATCCGATGGCATCCGTCCGTAGCGCAGCTCGATCTCGTGGCGTCCGGATCCGAGCGGCTCGGGGGCCTCGATCCGGTCCTCGCGACGTGAGGTCAGGTTGTGCACGTAGCGGGGCCGACCGTCCGGACCGACCCACAACGCCCAGCCGCCGAGGATCGAGCCCTGGCCGATGATCACGCCCTCGACCGACCCGCCCTCGGGAACGGTGACCACGGCACACACGGTGTGCGGGCGGTTCTTGAGGTTGACTGCGACCGGCTCGGGGATGCTCGCCGAGTGTGGCCGGTACACGTAGCGGGAGCGCGTCGGGACGCGTTCGGGACGGTCGATCACCAGCTCGGAGAACGGCCGGTTGTCGAGCGGGAGCACCTGGTGCTTGTCGGCCTCGGCCCACCACAGATCCACCAACGACTGCAGCCGGTCCGGCTCGGTGGCCGCGAGGTCGTCGACCTCGGCCGGGTCGGCGCGTACGTCGTAGAGCTCCCAGGGCACCCGGTCGATGCCGGGCGCGTCGTCCTGGATCGGGTGGTACGTCACCGCCTTCCACCCGTCGTGGTAGATGGCTCGGCACGCGAACATCTCGTAGTACTGGGTCACATGGGCGTCGGGTGCGTCCTCGTCGGTGATCGTCGGCAGGAACGAGATCCCCTCGATCGGCTTCTGCTCGACGCCGCGCAGCTCCACGGGCGGATCGACGCCGATGGCCTCGAGGATCGTGGGTACGAGGTCGATGGCATGCACGTACTGGCGTCGCACGCCCGATCCCCGGCAGTCGCCCAGACCCGCGGGCCACGACAGGATCAACGGGTCGGCCACGCCACCCTCGTGGACCTCGCGCTTCCAGCGTCGGAACGGCGTGTTGCCGGCCACGGTCCAGCCCCACGGATAGTTGTTGTGGATGCGGGGCCCGCCGATCTCGTCGAGCCGCTCCCACGCCTCGTCCACCGACTGGGGCACCCCGTTCCAGGTGCGCACGTCGTTGAGCGAACCCACCGGCCCGCCCTCGGACGACGCCCCGTTGTCGGACAGGACCATCACGATCGTGTCGTCGAGCTCGTCCGTGGCCTCGAGGTGATCGACGAGCCGGCCGACGTGGTGGTCGGTGTGGGCCAAGAACCCGGCGAAGGCCTCCATGTACCGCGCGTACACGGCGCGCTCGCGGTCCGACAGCGTCTCCCACGCCGGCACCCAGTCGGGTCGCTCGGACAGGACCGTCGACTCGGGCAGGATCCCCATCGCCTTCTGGCGCTCGAGGCACGCCTCGCGCCAGTCGTCCCATCCCCGGTCGAACTGGCCCCGATAGCGCTCGATCCACTCGGCCGGTGCCTGATGGGGCGAGTGGCAGGCGCCGGGTGCCAGGTAGAGGAACCACGGCTTGTTCGGGTCGACGTGGCGGAGGTCGACCAGGTACTCGACGGCGTGGTCGACCAGGTCCTCGGTCAGGTGGTACCCGTCCTCGACCGCCGCCGGGGCCCGCACCTGGTGGTTGTCGTGCACCAGCGCGGGTGCGTTCTGGTGGGTCTCGCCCTCGAAGAACCCGTAGAAGCGTTCGAAACCCCGGCCGAGGGGCCAGCGCTCGCGGCTCGCACCCAGGTGGGTCTCGTCCTCGGGGGTGAGGTGCCACTTGCCGACCGCGTACGCCGCGTACCCGTGCGACGTGAGCATCTCGGACAGGAAGCCCGCGGAGCGGGGGATGCGGGCGTCGTACCCCGGGAACCCGGTGGCGAGCTGGATGATCCGGCCCATCCCGATGCTGTGGTGGTTGCGACCGGTGAGGACGCACGCCCTCGTCGGCGAGCACAGCGCCGTGGTGTGGAAGTTCGTGTACCGCAAGCCGAGGTCGGCCAACCGGTCGAACACCGGCGTGTCGATGTCGGAGCCGAAGCAGCCGAGCTGGGCGAAGCCGACGTCGTCGAGCAGCACGACGAGCACGTTGGGTGCGCCCTCCGGCGGTTCGGGGACCGGCGGCCAGTGGGGCTCGGCATCCCAGTGGTAGGGCCCGATCTTCCCCTCGAACTCATGGAGTTCCACGGACGCTCGCCCCTCGGCTCATGCGCCGTGAGTCTGACACGCGTGTCAGGTCGCCCGTCGGGCGCCGGCGTTCAGGTGACCTTGGCCGGCTCCTCGACACCCATGAGGCGGGCGAGGTTGCCGCCCATGATCTTGGCCTGGTCCTCGGTGCTGAAGGACTGGAGCTCGTCGACACCCGCGAGCGGATCGGCGAGGCCCTCGGGGTGGGGGAAGTCGGAGCCGAAGATGATGTTGTCGACGCCGATCAGGTCGGCCAACCCCTCCGGGTCGTCCTCGTGGAACGGGTGGACGTACACGCAGCGCTTGAAGACCTCGACCGGATCCTCCTCGAACGCGTGCGGGTTGAGCTTGTAGGCGTGCTCCATCGAGGAGATGAGCGGCCGCACCCAGTCGGAGCCGTTCTCGACCGGCGCGATGCGGATGTCGGGGAAGCGGCTGAGCATGCCGTGGCCGATGGCCGAGGCGACGGTGTCGATGATGGCCCGGCTCGTCCCGGCGCTGATGGCGGCGAAGCCGGACGGACCGACGAAGGGCTTGAACTCGCCCGAGCCGACGCCCTCCCACTCGTTGGTGTAGCGCTGGTAGCCCGAGTCGCTGGCGTGCATGCCGACCAGGATCCCGGCCTCCTGCACCCGCTCCCAGAACGGGTCGAACTCGGGGAGGGCGAACGAGCGGGGGCCGTCGAAGCCGGGCACCGGGGCGGGACGTACCAGGATCACCCGGGCGCCGCGCTCGAGCACCCACTCGAGTTCCTCGATGGCCTTGTCGACGATCGGCAGCGTGATGACCGGGGTGGCGAAGATTCGGTCCTCGTAGTTGAAGGTCCAGGTCTCGTGCATCCACCGGTTGAGCGCGGTGATGACCGCGTGGGTGGCGAGCGGATCGTCGCGGAGGCGCTCCTCGACCAGGCTGGCCAGCGTCGGCCACATCAACGCCCGGTCGACGCCGAACTCGTTCATCAGCTCGAGGCGCGGTGCCGGCTCACGGAAGGCGGGCGGCGACTCGATGGCCTTGCCCATGATCTCGCGGCGCGACTTGCCCTCGGGGTTGCCGTTCTTGAAGTACTCCTCCTGCGCGCCGGGCGCGGCCACCTTCTCGAAGGTGGGGTTGGGGATGTACTCGCTGATCTCCCCCTTGACCCGGATCTTGGTCTTGCCGTCGTCGAGGGTGACGTAGTCGATGACACCGTCGAACTCGGGGGCGATGTGCTTCGTCAACGCCGCCGGGGTCTCGTACATGTGGTTGTCGGCGTCGAATACGGGGAACGGGAGGTCGCGTGAGGCCATGCCGGAGGACGATAATTGACAAGACTGTTAGTTTGCAACGCCAGCGTGTGCTGGACGGGTGGCGAACGGGTGGGACGTGCCGGAAGGGACGGTCAGGCGTCGAGCCCGAAGATGCCCCGACGGATCACCAGCGTCGCGGCGGCCACGGCCTCGTCCTCGTCGAGGTGGCCGAGCACGAGCACGCTGTAGGGGACACGCTCGATCACCGACAGCAGGACGAGCGCGTCGACGGTGGGGTCGCCGAAGTCCCGAGTGTGGACGATGCGGGTCAGCCGGTCGAACAGCACGGCGGCCACCGCGAGCGAGTACCGGGCCAGCTCGGGGTCCTCGTGGTCGAACTCCTGCCACGCGCTGATCACCCCGCCGTTGTCTCGGTACGCGGCGAACCAGTCGCGCAGCCAGGCGTGGACCGACCCGTCGGTGACCGTGTCGGGGAACGAGGCCACGAGCTCGACGAGCTCGGACACGGTCTCCTGGGCGAGGACGTGGAACAGGTCGTCCTTGTGACCGAAGTACCGGTAGAAGGTGCCGTGGGAGACGCCGGCCTCGGCGACCACGTCGTCGACGCGGGTGTCGTGGTAGCCGCGTCGGGGGAGCACGACCCGGGCCGCGTCGAGGAGCGATCGCCTCGTCCGTCGCCCGCGTTCGCGGGTCGGGAGGTGGGCTGTGGCGGTCTCGGGGAACTCGGGCCACTTCGGTGGTCGGCGGCGCGGCGCCTTGGTCACCGGGTCGACGTTCACGCCGGGGACCGGACCGTGGAGCAGGCGATGCACCATGCGGGCCAGGCCGGTCTCGAGCCTGGGGCGGCTGAGGCCGCCCACGCCCACGTGCCAGTAGAAGATCGACCGCAGCACGACGCCGGTCGTGGTGTTGGTCAGGGCGGTCACCGCCGGCTCCGGCCCTTCGCCGCCGCTGGCGATCACGGCCTCCCCCACCCGGGCGCCGATCCGTCGGAACTCGGGGCCGTCGGGCACGCGGTCGCGGACCGCGGCCTGGAAGCCGGTCATGATCGGCGCGAAGTCGACCGACAGGTCGACGAGCTCACCGAGCCAGGCCCGCGTCGAGTCGACGCCGGTGTCGTCGGCCGGCGCGGGT
The DNA here is from genome assembly GCA_034522155.1 of Acidimicrobiales bacterium. Taxonomy (GTDB): domain Bacteria; phylum Actinomycetota; class Acidimicrobiia; order Acidimicrobiales; family Salinilacustritrichaceae; genus Salinilacustrithrix. Next base: position 108,207 of record JAXHLP010000011.1, read on the forward strand.
TCGATCCGCTCGGCCGTGGCGTGGAGGGCCCGTGCCAGGTGGCCGGCGAGGTGCCAGAACAGATCCTCCTTGCTGGAGAAGTACTGGTAGAAGGCGGGCCGGGAGCAACCGGCGACCTCGGTGATCAGCTCGACCCGGGCGTCGTGGTAGCCGTGCTCGGCGAACACGTCGAGTCCGGCCCCGAGGATCCGGCGCTGGGTCAGCGTTCCCCGCTCGCCGACGAGCGGCCGCTCACCGAACGACGTTCGCCGGATGACCTCGCCCTCCATCCGGGCCACCGTAGGTCGGCGCACCTCAGCGCACGCTCAGAGGATGGCGCCGGACTGCTTCAGGGCGATGAGGTCGTCCCAGGTGTAGCCGAGGGCGAGGAGGGCCTCGTCGGTGTGCTCGCCGTGGTCGGGGCCGCGGGTGATCTCGACCGGCTGCTCGTCGAACTGGGCCGGGTTGGCCACCAGCTGTACGTCCTGGCCGTTGGCCGCGGTCATGGTCGGCAGGTAGCCGTTGGCGATCACCTGGGGGTCCTCGTAGAGCTCGTCGAGGTTCTGATACGGGGCCCACACCCCGCTGAAGTCGGCCAGCACCTCGCGCCAGTGCGACAGGGGCCGGGCGCCGAAGGCGTCGTCGAGCGCGGTCACGCACGCCTCGAGGTTGTGCTTGCGGGCCTCGGTGTCCGCGAAGCGCTCGTCGGTGGCCAGCTCGGGCACGTCGAGCTTGGTCACCAGCTCCGCCCAGAACCTGTCGGCCTGGAGCAGGACGAGGCCGATGTAGCGGCCGTCGGCGGTGCGGTAGGTACCCACACCCGGGTTGTCGGTCATCGGCCGGTCGCCGGTCGTCGGGATCTTCGAGAACCCGAACAGCTTCGAGGCCACAACCAGCGGCGAGACCTGCCACATCGCGGTGGCGAGCAGCGACACGTCGACGGTGCTCGTCTCACCCGTGTTCGAGCGTTGAAACAGCGCGGCCGCGATGGCACCCGCGGTCGACATGCCGCCCATCACGTCGCCGAACGCCGGTGCGGGTTGGCCCGGTGGCCAGCCGTTGCGGTCGGGCATCACCGATGCCACGCCACCCCGGGCCCAGAACGAGGCGGCGTCGTAGCCGCCCCGCCAGGCGTCGGGCCCCCTGGTGCCCTGCCCGGTGCCGCGGGCGACGATGATGTCGGGGTTGCGGGCCCGCAGGTGGTCGACGTCGATCCGGAGCTTCTCGCGCACGTGAGGGAGGTAGTTGGTGAGGAAGACGTCGGCCCCCTCGACCAGGCGCATGAGCGCCTCGTGGCCGTCGGGGTCCGCGATGTCGACGCCCACCGACTGCTTGCCACGGTTGGGCTGCTCCATCATGAAGTTCACGCCGTCGGCGCCGCCCGGCAGCAGGCCCGAGGTGACCAACCCCCGCTGGGGGTCGCCGGTCTCGGGGTGCTCCACCTTGAGGACCGTGGCGCCCCAGTCGGCCAGCACCGCGCCGGCTGCGGGAATGAACATCCAGCTCGACACCTCGACGACGGTCACACCCTCGAGCGGACGACCACTGGTCATGACTGGCTCCCCCTTGCACGAAGCTGACGTGCGTGTCAGAGACTAGGTGACCAGCATCGGTTGACCTGCCGTCGCCGAACCCCTACCTTCCTGGAAACGCTCGTTACCAGAAGGGGATGGCATGGGCCGAGAACGGGTCGTGGTGGTCGGTGGCGGTGTCGGGGGGTTGTCGACCGCGCTGGCGCTCGGTCGGGCCGGCCACGAGGTGACACTGCTCGAGCGGGACGAGCTCCCGGCGGTCCATGACGCCGACGAGGCGTTCGCGGCCGAGCGGCGGGGCGCGCCCCAGGTCCATCAGACCCATGGCTTTCTCGCCCGGCTCGTGGTCGAGCTTCGTGGCCGCTTCCCCGACGTGCTCGACGCCCTTCTCGACGCCGGCTGCTTCACCCTGCCCACCACTGCCGACCTCGGCGAGCCGATGCCGGGCGACGAGGACCTCGAGGTGCTGGTGGTCCGGCGGACGACGTTCGAGTGGGTGCTGCGGGGCAAGGTGGCCGAGGAGCCTTCGGTGACCTCGCGCACCGGTGTCGGTGTGGACGGGCTCGTCGTCGACGACGCCCACGCCGTGCCGGTGGTGTCGGGTGTCCGCCTCGAAGACGGCTCGGCGGTGGACGCCGACGTGGTCGTCGCCGCCACGGGTCGGCGTGGGCCGGTCGACCGGTGGCTCGCCGACGCCGGCATCGACATCGACGAGAAGGTCGCCGAGAGCGGCCTGATGTACCTGTCGCGCTGGTACCAGCTGGCCGAGCGGCCCGAGATCGAGCTCGACGCCAAGCTCGGCGGCGACCTCGGCTTCGTCAAGTACCTCGGCGTGCCCGGCGACGGCGACACGCTCTCGATCACCCTCGCCGTGCGCACCGACGACAAGGAACTGCGCCAGGCGCTCGCCGACGAGACCCGCTTCGAGGCGGCGTGCCAGGCGCTGCCCGGCCCCGACCGGTTCTTCCGGGCCGGGCCGCTCGAGCCGATCGGTGGGGTGCGGCCCATGGGCGGGCTGTTGAACCGTCGGCGGCGATTCGTCGACGAATCGTCCGAACCGCTGGTCCAGGGCTTCCACGTCGTCGGCGACGCGCATACCTGCACCAATCCGCTCTACGGCCGGGGCTGTTCGATCGCGCTGGTGCAGGCGATCCATCTCGCTGACGCGTTCGCCGAGCATCCCGGCGACGCAGGGCGCCGGGCCCGTGCATTCGAGGCCAAAGCCGCCGCGGACATCGAGCCGTGGTTCGACGTGTCGGTCCAGATGGACTCCTTCGGTGCCGATCCCGCTGGTTTCGGTCCTGACGGCGACGAGGACGCCGAGCCGACGGGCGGTGCCGAGGGCGCCCGGGGGATGGGCGCGGTGTTCGCGGCGGGAGCCACCGATCCGATCATCGGCCGGGCGCTCGCGCGCTTCATGAACATGATGGCCACGCCGATGGATCTCATGGCCGACCCGGCCGTGATGGACAGAATGGCCGAGGTGATGGCCGACCCCGACTCCTACCCGCTCCCGCCGCGCGAGGGCCCGCGCCGATCCGAGCTGCTCGAGCTTCTCGACAGCGTGGATGCGACATGACCGTCGCTGGTGACGATCTCGAGGTCCCGGGCGCGTGTTCCCGGTTCGTGTCGATCGACGGCGTCGACCTCCGCATCTTCGACGCGGGACCCGAGGACGGACCCGTCGTGGTGCTGGCCCACGGCTTCCCCGAGCTCGCGTACTCGTGGCGCCACCAGGTGCCGGCGCTGGCCGACGCCGGGTACCGCGTGCTGGCGCCCGACCAGCGCGGCTACGGCCGGTCGAGCCGGCCCGAGGCGGTCACCGACTACGACATCGACCACCTGAGCGGCGACCTGCTCGGTCTCCTCGACGACGTCGGCGCCCACGACGCCACCTTCGTCGGCCACGACTGGGGTGCCATGGTCGTCTGGCAGACCGCGCTCCTCCATCCCGAGCGGGTCAACGGCGTGGTCGGCGTCAGCGTGCCCTTCATGCGCCGCACCTCGACGCCGCCGGTCGAGCGGATGCGCGAGCGCTTCGCCGGGATGTTCTTCTACATCGTCTACTTCCAGGAGCCCGGCCCGGCCGATGCCGAGCTCGACGCCGACCCCCGGCGGACCATGCGTCGGCTCCTGGCCGGTGCCACCGCCGAAGCCGACGCCGACCCTGCGTCGATGACGGCCGACGACGGGCGGGGCTTCGTCGAGCGCATGCCCGATCCGCCCCGGCTGCCCGACTGGCTCGGCCAGGACGAACTCGACGCCTACGTCGCCGAGTTCGAGTGCACCGGCTTCACCGGCGGTCTCAACTGGTACCGGAACATGGACCGCAACTGGGAGCTCACCAAACGGGTGCCCGAGTGGCGGATCACCCAGCCGTGCGCGTTCATCGGCGGCGCTGGCGACCCCGTCGTGTTGCTCACGCCGCCGGATGACATGCAGGAGCGGTGCGACGACCTGCGCGCCGTCACCATGGTCGACGGCGCCGGCCACTGGGTCCAGCAGGAGGCCCCCGACGAGGTCAACGACGCACTGATCTCGTTCCTCGACGGCCTCGGTCCCTGACCGCCCGCCTGGAGTGCCGCTCGGCCAGTGTTCAGCCCTCGAGTCCCTTGGGGTCGGCCAACATCGATGGCCGCAAGCGGTTCCACATCATCTCGGGCAACCTGAGCCACCAGATCGAGCACCACCTCGATCCCGACCTCCCGGCCAACCGCTACCAGGAGCTCGCCCCCGAGGTGGAGGAGATCTGCGACCGTGGCGGGCTGGCGTACAACGCCCGTGGCTTCACGGCCCAGCTCACCTCGACCTGGCGCAAGATCTGGCGCCTCGCCCTCCCCACCCGCTGACGATCGCGCCGGTCGGCGCGTTCGACCAACCGACCCGCGCGAACGCGCCGAACCTCGACTCGGTATAGCGTTGTTGCACGTGCAACGACCGCGAGGAGTGAGGCGATGACCGACACCACGAGCAAGTTCGTCGAGGAACGCGCGACCCACGGCGCCGACATCGATCGGACCAAGGAGTGGGATCGCATCCGGGCCGAGCACCTCCGGCCCCGCTCCGAGCGCCCGTCCTCGTCGGCACGCGGCGTGCACCACGTCGCCCTGCTGTCGTCCGACCTCGAGCGAACGATCGACTTCTACCAGGGCCTGCTCGAGTTCCCGCTGACCGAGGTGTTCGAGAACCGCGACTACCGCGGTTCGACGCACTTCTTCTTCGACATCGGCCGGAGCAACAGCCTGGCCTTCTTCGACTTCCCCGGCCTCGACCTCGGCGACTACGCCGAGGTGCTCGGTGGCCTCCACCACCTGGCCATCTCCGTCGAGCCGGATCGTTGGGAGCACCTGCGGGCCAAACTCGACGACGCCGGCGTCGAGTACCACCACGTGAGCGGCAGCTCGCTGTACTTCGCCGGTCCTGACGGGGAGCGCCTCGAGCTGATCTCCGATCCGCCCGAAGAGATGTACGGCCACCCGATCGGGTGAGCGCGTCCTCGGTCATCCCGGCTGACGCCGACCTGCCGGGCTCCGGGTGGCTGGCGATCGATGACGGGCTGTCGAGCCCCGGCGGCGACGGCCCCGGCACGGTGCTCGACTGCGTGGGACCCGAGTTCCCCGACGACGCCGTGGTCGCCAGCGCGACGTCCCCGCACTTCCTCCGCCCGCCCGCAGCGCTCGTCCACGGCGTGGGCGTCGAGTTCGCCGACGAGGACGCCGCAGCGCGGGCCGAGCAGATCCTGGCGGCGCGCCCCTACGCCGAGTGCCTCGGTCGCGCCGTGGCCGCCGATCTGGTGGACGGGGCCGATGCCGGCACCGTCGATGCCGAGTTGCTCGGGGTCGAGGTCACCGAGACGGCGGTCGGGCACCGGGCGCAGTTCACCGGCGGGAGCGAACGTGGGGTGCGGCCGGTAATCCTCGACGTGGTGTGCGTCCGGGTCGGGGCGTCGGTCGGCGTCCTGTGGTGCGGCGACACGCCCCAGCCGTTCCCGCCCGACGACCGCGGACACCTCGTGGCGCGCCTCCACACCCGCTGACCCTGCCGCGCTCGCCGGCACCGCTGGATCGACCCCTTCCGCTGTGCTACGCTTCGTAGTTGAATGAACTCGTAAAGTGGCGAGCAGATCGCGGTGTGTCTCCCAGCACCTGCGGTTGAGCATGGACGCGAGGAGCGTGACGTGGGCGACTTCGAGGGCTGTCCCCTGTGCGACAAGCCGGTCGTGGACCGTTCCGCGCTCCTCGGACACCTCGAGTTCTCCCACGAGATCCCCGACCCCATCGACTTCCTCACGACCCTGGACCAGCCGGACTCGAGCGGCGGGTGGCGCAGCTGGCTGCCGTTCCTGCCGAAGCGGTCCTCGCGCAAACCCGGACCCGCCGCCACCGCCGGCCCCGAGGCGGCGCCCGAGCCGGCCGCGATGGTCGAGCCCGCGACGGTGCCCGGACCCGAATCCGATCCGGCGCTCGAACCCGATCCGGCGCTCGAACCCGATCCGACGCCCCACCCCGAGCCGGTCGCGATGGTCGAGCCTGCGACGGTGCCCGGACCCGAGGCGGCGCCGACGCCCGAGCCGGCCTCGCCGAAACGAGTGCGGCGCGTTCGGCCGACACGGCCAGCGTTGCTCTCGGCGTCCGGCCTCCAGGAGCGGTACCCCGACCGCTGGCGGGCCATCGAGGCGTGGCTGCCCCGTGGTCGCGCCGTGGTCGCGAGCTGCGCGCTCGTCGCTGTCCTGACCGTCGTGCTGGTCGCCAGCGCGCTCTTCGGTGGTGGGTCCTCCGACGACGACAGCGCGAGCGCCACCGACGCCGCAGCCGGGCAGGTCGACGCCGCGGTGGATGGCCGGGGTGCCACCGACGAGTCTGCGGCCGCGGCCACCGGCCCGACCACGTCGGTCGGAGCCGACCTGGCCGCAGCCGTCTCGGTCGAGGACTTCCGAGCGCCGCTCGTGCCCTTCGGTGACGTGGTCTCGTGCACGCCGAACGGCGACGTCGACGTCTACGAGGTCGAGGTCCGGCTCACCGGGGCGCGAGACGTCATCTTCGCGGGCACGGCGTACCCGGACCGCAGCGGGGACGGCGAGCACGTCGTGACCCACGAGCGCCCCGCCGGCACCACCGGCTGGTTCGACCACGTCGACGTGGTCGACGGTGGCGGATCGCCCCACCGGATCGAGCTCGAGTCGCCCGTCTACCTCGATGGGTGCTGATCCTGCGGCCGAAGCGTGGTTGAATCTGACGCCGTGTCAGATTCTCACGCCCCGCCCGCCGTCCTGACCGAGCGTCGAGGTCACGTCCTCGAGATCACGCTCAACCGGCCGGCGAAGAAGAACCCGTTCAACCCGGAGATGCTGGTCCGTCTGGCCGACATCTGGGACGAGCTCGACGCCGACGACGAGCTCCGCGTCGCCATCGTCACCGGCGCCGACGGCAACTTCTCGGCCGGCGCCGACCTCGACCGACTGGTCGGCGCGCTGATGTCGGGCGAGGAACCGGTCGACGAGTTCGAGGCTCGGCTCCAGGAGGACCTGTCCCTCATCTACAAGGGCTTCCTCAAGGACCACCAGCCGAAGAAGCCGATCATCGCTGCGGTCGAGGGCTACTGCTACGCCGGGGGCACCGAGATCCTCCAGGCGTTCGACATCCGGGTCGCCGGCGCCAACGCCCAGATCGCCATCTCCGAGGTCTGTCGCGGGCTGTTCCCGATGTCGGGCTCCACCGTTCGGCTGCCCCGCCAGATCCCGTTCACCATCGCGTGCGAGTTGCTGCTCGTCGGCGAGCCGATCACGGGGACCCGCGCCGCCGAGATCGGTCTGGTCGGTCACGCCGTGCCCGACGGCGAGGCCCTGGCCAAGGCCCGGGAGATCGCCGACAAGATCGCGGCCAACGGTCCGCTCGCGGTGCGCGGCATCAAGGAGTCGATCCGCGCCTCGGACCACCTTCCCGAGGACGAGGCGTTCGTCAAGGAGATGGAGATCGGCATGGGCGTCATGAGCTCCAAGGACGCCCGGGAGGGCCCCAAGGCCTTCCTCGAGAAGCGGGCGCCCAACTTCACCGGCGAGTAGGCCGCTCGTCGCTCCCCGTGGAAGCTCCTCGCTCCTGAAGTGTTCGGCAGGGCCTCACACTTCCCGCGCCCGCCGCTCGCATGGTGCCGCTCAGGCGGCGCGGCGCCAGACCTGGGGACGCATCGCGACCGCGGTGAGGCGCGCCCGGAACTCTGGGGGCACGCCCACGTTTCGCCAGGCATCGACCGCCGGTGGGTCGACCTGCAACTCGTTCGCCACGGGTCCGACACCGCCACCGGCGACGCAGGCCACGTCGACCAGCGTCCGATCGACGACCCCGCGGAGCGGTCCGGGGACGAAGGTCTCCGACGTCCACGCCGCCATCTCCGACACCCTGCTGACCAGGTCCATGGGGCCATGCTGGTTGCTCATCACGTGCTCCTCCTACGGGATTTCGCCCGCAGTTCGTTCCGCCACGGTGCACGGTACCGGGATCCTCGCCCGGATCGGCCGCGATCGGTGCGACGCGGGAAGGTGTTCATCCCGACGTCACAGGCCCGTCACACCAGCTTCTCGATCTCGGGGACCTCGGTCTCGTCGACCGCCGTGGTGAGGAACGCCTCCAGCATCTCCTCGGCCACTTCGACACTGGTGAGCCGTAGCCCGAAGGCGAGGACGTTGGCGTCGTTCCAGGTGCGGGCGCCCGCCGCGGTCTGGGCGTCGGTGCACAGCGCGGCGCGCACGCCGCCGACCTTGTTGGCCGCGATCGACACCCCGGTACCGGTGAAGCAGCACACCACGCCCCGCTGCGCGTCTCCGTCGGCCACGGCCTGCCCGACTGCGGTGCCGACATCGGGCCACGGCCCGCCACGCTCGGCCACGACCACCACGTCGTGCCCGGCCTCGGCCAGCCAGGCCTCGACGTGGTCGGTGACGTCGGTCTGCTCGTCGGTTCCGAAGGCGATACGCACACCCCCAGCGTAGGAACGAGACGCGCCGACGAGGACGCCGCTGCGGAACTCGCAGGGAGCCGGCCGATTGCGGGCGGGCCGGCGCCCTCCTATGGTCCTGCCCGGATGGAGGGGGATCGGCCGGTGACCCACGCCACCAGGGCGGAGACGGGTGATCTCGCTGGCGCGCTCAGCCGGGCGTTCGCCGACGACCCCGTCCAGCAGTGGCTCTTCGACGGTGCCGACGACGTCGACCGGGCCCTGACCGATTTCTTCGGCTTCTTCACGGAGGAGTACTTCGGTCTCGGCCACGTCTACGTCGAACGAGGCTCGGCGGCGCTCGGCGGCGCGTTGTGGGCCCCGCCCGATCGCAACGTGCTCCAGGGCAACCGCATCGACGATCTCCTCGCACTCGTCCAGTCCTTCATCGGCGACCAGACGATCCCGCGCCTGACCGAGCTCGGACGGGCCGGCGACCACCGGCTCCGGGAGCCCCACTTCTACCTCGGGATCCTGGGCGTGGTCCCGGAGGGTCAGGGCACCGGTCTCGGCGCCCGGTTGGTCGAACCCGTCCTCGAGCTCTGCGACCGGGCGGGCCTTCCCGCCCACCTGGAGTCGTCCAACCCCCGCAACCTCGGCTTCTACGAACGTCTCGGCTTCGACGTGGTCGACGACTACCGGTGTGGCCCGGGTGGGCCGGTCATGACGATCATGACCCGCCTGCCGGCCTGAGCACCGGCGCTCTCGACCGCCTGGTCAAGGGCCGGGCTAGCGTGCGAGCGGCATGGCGGACGTTCCGGACGCGGGCAGTAGCCACGACGCGAGCGTTCGCGCCACCGACATCCGCTGGGGCCTGGCGTCGCTCGCACCGACGGGGATCATCGGCGGGCTGCTCATGGCGCGTGGCGCGACGACGATCGAGAACGACATCGCCACGGTGGCCGAGGAGTCGGACGGCGACCCGTTGGCCGCGTTCTTCTGACCGGCTCCGGTGACTGGGCTCCGGCGACTGGACTACGATCTTGACCCATGGGTCAAGATCCAGGGGGAACGACATGACCACCACACCGACCGTCGACGCGCCGTATGCGAGCGGCACGCGGATCCTCGACGCGGACAGCCACGTGATGGAGCTGCCGGGCTGGCTCGAGGAGCACGCCGAGTCCGGCGTCCGGGACCGCATCCGTCCCCTGTACCTCGGGGGTGCCGGCGCGCTGGCCGACGAGGCGATCGCCGACGCCGAGAAGCGTGCCGGATCCGCCGAGGCCGCCGCCGAGCTCGAGGGGCAGATCCTCACGGCCAAGGGATGGCATGCGCTCGGCGCATTCGATCCGGCCGAGCGGAGCCGCTCGCTCGACCTCCTCGGCTTCGAGTCCCAGTTGGTGTTCCCGACCTTCGCGGCCACGCAGTTCCTGGGCGACGACCACGACCTCGTCCTCGGCGGCACCCGGGCGCTCAACCGGGCCATGAACGCGTTCTGTGCCGACGACGACCGGCTCGTCCCGGTGGCCTCGGTGCCCTGGCTCGACCCCGCCGACACCCTCGCCCTCACCGAGCACGCCCTCGACGACGGCGCCGGCGCGGTGCTCCTCCCCTCGCACCCCGGCAAGGGCATCAGCCCGACCCACCCCGACCACGATGCCCTGTGGTCCACGCTCGAGGAGCGCGGCGTGCCGTTCATGATCCACATCGGAGGCGGGGGTCGGACGCTCAAGCCCGCGTTCCATGACAACGGCCGGCCGGTCAAGGACTTCCTGGGCGGCGGTGAGAACATCCGCGGCAAGGACTACATGGTCATCCACCAGCAGCCGGAGCAGTTCCTCGCCGCACTGGTGCTGGACGGGATCTTCCAGGACCACCCGGGGCTGATGGGCGGGTGCATCGAGCAGGGCGCCATGTGGGTGGTGCCGTGGCTGCGCCGGCTCGACCTGTGCCAGGCCACGTTCGGGCGGGGCGAGCCGACGATGGGCGAGTTGCCCATGAAGCCGTCGGAGTACGTGCATCGCAACCTGTTCTTCACGCCGTTCCCGCGCGAGCCGGTGGGCTGGATGATCGAGGAGTGCGGCAGCGATCTGTTCCTGTTCTCCTCCGACTACCCCCACCCCGAGGGCACCAAGGACCCGATCCAGCGGTTCGAGGACGAGATGGACGGCGTATCGGCCGATGCCCGAGAGAAGTTCTACAGCACCAACTACGCCACCATGATGGGATTGGAGTGAGCCCAGCTCTGGAGGTTCGGAGCGTTCGCGCGTCCCAGATGGTCGAACGCGCCGATCGGCGCGGTCGTCTGAGCTGCGTCAGCGGGTCGGGTCCGGATAGCCGAAGCGACGACCCGTCTCCCAGTCGGCAGCGACGTTGCCGTAGGCGGGAAGGCCGCCGTTGTCCTGCAACAGCCGGGCGGTGTGGAGCAGGTTCCAGGTCATCGACGTGCAGTTCTTCATGGTGAAGTCGCGGTCGAAGCCGGCCGGCATGTCCGACCCCTCGACCGGGTCGCCGTAGCTCGGGCCGGGGCCGACCTCGCCGATCCAGCCGCAGTCGGCCTGGGGCGGGATCGTGTAGCCGATGTGGGACAGGGCGTAGAGGGTCTCCATGGCGCACGCTTTCACCCCGTCCTCGTTGCCGGTCACGATGCAGCCGCCGGCCTTGCCGTAGTACAGGTACTGGCCCGCCTCGTTCTTCTCACCCGACCACGAGTACAGGCGTTCGACCACGAGCGTGGCGACCGACGACTTCACGCCCAGCCAGATCGGCGTGCCGATCACGAGGATGTCGGCGTCGAGGATCTGGCGCTCGATGGCCGGCCAGTCGTCGGTGTCGTAGCCGCCCTCGTCGACCTCGCTCATGTCGGGTGACATCCCGACGCGGATGTCGTGGTCGACGGCCCGGATCTTGGTCACCGACACCCCGGCCTTCTCCATGATCGTGGCCGAGTGGTCGATCAGGTGCTGGGTGTGGGACACCACCGGCGAGCGGTTGAGCGTGCAGTTGACGTAGACGGCCGAGAGGTCGTCGTAGCGGGCGGGGGCGTCGGCGAGCTCGGGGTCGGTCATGGCCGAGAGTGTGGCCGATCGAGCCGATGCGTGCTCGTCGCCGCGGCCCGTTCGCCGGATGGTCAGGATCGGCGCGTTCGTACCCACGTGTGGTGCAACGCGCCGATCGGAGCGCTCGTGGGGGTGGTGGGCGTGAGGATCGGCGCGTTCGTCCGCCTGGGCCGCGGGTCAGGGCCTGGCCTCGATCACGGTGTTGAGCGGCGACTCGTGGGCGACGCGGGCGGTGCGGAAGCCGGCGTCCTCGAGCAGGCCGCACATCGTGGCCGGTCCCGCCTGGGCGCCGAGCGCCTCGGGTCCGGGCTGGGCGAGCGCGGACGGGGTGCACATGAACACCGAGCCGGCGTAGAACATGCGGCTCACCGAGTTCTGGTTGTCGGCGAGCGTGTCGCCCGCCTTCGGTTCGACGACCACCACGGTGCCGCCGTCGGCCAGTGCGCGGCGTGCCCCTTCGGCTGCGGCCTTCGGGTCGCCCATGTCGTGGAGGGCGTCGAAGAAGCAGATGAGGTCGAAATCGCCCTCGGGGAGGTCGACGGCGTCGACCACGTCGAACCGCACCTCGACCCGCCCGGCACGCTGGGCTCGCGAACGGGCGGTCGCGATCGACGGCCAGTGGCGGTCGTAGCCGACGACGGTGGCGTCGGGGAACGCCGTGGCCATGGTGACCGTGGAGTTGCCGGAACCGCAGCCCACGTCGGCCACGCGCCCGCCGCCGCGCAGCTTGTCGACCACCCCGTCGAGCGCCGGCAGCCACTCGGTGGCGAGGTTGGCCTCGAAGACCGGCCTGAACGAGCGGGCGATCCCGTCGTAGAGGCGGTGGTCGTGGTCGCCCCAGTCGATGCCACCGTCGCCGCGGAACGCGTGCATGACCTTGGCCGTGTCGGCCCACATCGAGGCGACCACGTCGTACTGCGCGGCCATGAACACCGGCGAAGCGTCGTCGGCGAGGACCGCCGCGTGCTCGGGCGGCAGGGTGAACGTCCCGATCGCCTCGTCGTGGTCGACGTAGCCGCCCGCGGCCTGGTTGCGCAGCCACTCGAGCACCAGGCGTTCGTTGGTGCCGGTGGCCGCCGCCAGTTCGCTCGCCGTGGTCGGTCCCCGGCCGGCCAGCTCGCGATACAGGCCGAGCTTGTCGCCGACGTAGATGACCGCCGCGCTGGCTGCCGCCGCCAGCTCTCTGACCGCCTGCTCGATGAAGGACCCGAGGCGGGCCTCGTCGATCGCGGCATCGGTCGTGGTCTCGGTGGTCATGGCGTCCTCCGTCTGTCGAGCGTCTATCGAGAACCTACTCCAAGTTGGAGTAGACACCCTTGCTCCAATTCGGAGTAGTGTCAAGCGCGTGAGCAAACGCACGACCACTCGAGCCCCGACGACCAGTCAGCGCACCCTCCTCGGCCTGCTGTCCCTGCAGAGCTGGACCGCCTACGAGCTGACCCGGCAGATGCGTGTCGCCGTCGGGCGGGTGTGGCCCCGCTCCGAGGCGAGCCTCTACACCGACATGAAGCGCCTCGTCCCCGCGGGGTTGGCCGAGGCCGAAGAGGAGGAGGTCGGCGACCGCACCCGCACGCGCTACGAGGTCACCGACGCCGGCCGCGACGAGGCGACCCGATGGCTGCGCGACACCGAGGTGTCCGAGCCCCGCGTCCAGATCGAAGCCGTGCTCCGCGTGTTCCTCGCCGACCTCGCTGGCGCCGACGACCTGCGGCGCACCCTCGACGACACCCGCCGCCAGGTGACCCGGCAGTTGGAGGCGGTCCTGCCGATCCTGGAGGACTACGCGTCCGGCGGCGGCACGTTCCCCGAGCGTGCCCATCTCAACGCGCTCTTCATGCACTACTGCGCGGGCTTCTTCGGCCACGTGTTGGAGTGGTGCGACGACGTGGAGGCCGAGCTCGACACCTGGCCCGACACCGCCGGTGTGGGCATGACTGCGGGAGCCCAGCAGATGATCGACGACGCCATCGCCACGCACCGGCGCGCCGTCGAGCGGTACCTGGAGACGGCGGACGAGGAGGGAGCGTCGTGAGCGCGGATCCATCCGCCATCGACGGCCTGGGCACGATCCTCGGGGTCTGGGCCCATCCCGACGACGAGGCCTACCTCATGGCCGGGACGGCGATGAGGGCCATGGACCGAGGGGTCCGGGTCACCTGCGTCACCGCGACCGCGGGAGAGGCGGGCGAGACCGCTGACGAGGAGCGATGGCCCCAGGCCCGCCTCGCCGAGATCCGCCGGCAGGAGATGGCCGACAGCCTCGCGGTGCTCGGCATCGACGACCACGAGTGGCTGCATCTGCCCGACGGTGCTCTCGCGTCCATCGACCCGCAGCACGGTGTCGACCTCGTCACGGCCGCCATCGACCGCGTCCGCCCCGACACGATCCTCACGTTCGGGCCCGACGGCATGACCGGTCATCCCGACCACGTCACCGTCGGCGAGTGGGCGACCCGCGCCGTCGCCGAGTCCGGTGTGGACATCAGCATGCTCGCCGCCACCAAGATCCAGGCGTGGTACGACGAGTTCCCCGCCGTCACTGCTGAGGTCTTCCCCGACGGTGGCCCGTGCGCCGCACCCGGCGAGCTGGTCGCCGAGATCGAGATCGGCGGCGAGTACCTCGACCGCAAGGTCCGAGCGCTCGGCGCCCAGGCCAGCCAGACCGCCGGGCTCGTCGACCTGATGGGTGCGGCGAACTACCGCACCTGGAATGCGGTGGAGTACTGGGTCGACATCACGCCGGCATGACGTCGGTCAGCCGGTGCGGAAACGACTCCGGCGGCACCGCCCGGCTGAACAGGTACCCCTGACCCCGCTGGCACCCGAGGTCGCGCAGGTGCGCCAGCGCGGCCCGCTCCTCGATGCCCTCGGCCGTGACCGTCACCCCGAGGCCGCTGCCCAACCCGATCACCGACGACACGATGACGTCGTCCGGTGACCCCGGCACGAGTCCCTGAATGAAGCTCAGGTCGATCTTCAGCTCGTCGACCGAGAGCAGCCGGAGGTGCTCGAGCGAGGAGTACCCGGTGCCGAAGTCGTCGATGGCGATCTGGATGCCCGCCTCGCGCAGCTGGTTGACGGTGTCGGTGGTCGCGATCACATCGGCCAGCAGCTCCTGCTCTGTCAGTTCCAGACAGAGCGCGGCCGGCTCGATGCCGGCTTCGGCGATCAGGCCCATGACCTCGTCGACGAAGTGCTCGCGCCGGAGCTCGTTGAGCGTGATGTTCACCGAGACCGTGTGCGACGGGGATTCCTCGCTCGAGCGCCATGCCTGCGCCTGGTGGAGCGCCTGGCGCAACATGGCGTGGGTGAGCTCGCCGGTCAGGTTGGCGAACTCCATCGCCCAGAGGAACTCGCTGGGTGGGAGGAGACCGCGGGTCGGGTGGTCCCAGCGGACCAGCGCCTCGGACCCGACGACGGTGAGGTCCCCGAGATCGACCTTGGGTTGGTAGTGGGCGACCAGTTGTCCTTCCCGGAGCGCGTCGTGGAGCTGGGCGACCAGCTGCGCCCGGTCCTCCATGTCCGCCGACGCGTCGGCGGGCCCGGCGAGCACGAACCGGTCGGGGTGCTGCTGGGCCTGGCGCAGCGAATGCTCCCCGGCCCGGAGCAGCCGGGTGGCCAACGGGAGGTCGCCGTCGGTGCGTACCTCGGCGACGGCTAGCGCGACCTTGACGCTGACACGATCGTCGTCGTTGATCGCGATGGGAGCACCGATCTCGTGTCGCAATCGGTCGACGACATGACGGAAGTCGATCGGGGACCGGTTCTGGTCCTCGTCCTCGACCAGGATCCCGAGGTAGGAGTCGGCGCCGTGTCGCCACGAACCCAGGGCCTCGGGCAGCGCGCTGCGGAACCGCTCGGCGACCTCGCGGAGCACGACGTCGCCCGCCGCTCGGCCGTAGAGCTCGTTGATCGTCCCGAACCGCTCGATGTCGGCGACGACCACGACGAGCGTCGCGTCGTCACCGTCGAGAAGTGCTTCGAGACCGTCGATGGTGGCGGTGAAGGACGACAACGTCGGGAGCCCGGTGGCGTCGGCGTCGAAGAGGCTGAGCAGCTGGTCGTTGCGCCGGGCACGCTCGGTGACGTCGCGCGCGATGAAGACCACGCCCCAAACCTGGCCATTCGTGGTCAGGACCGAGGCGCGCACCGCCATGGTCCGCGTGCTGCCGTCACGGTGGAGGAGGTCGAAGGTCCGTACTGACGGAACGGTCCGGCCCTCGGCGATGTTCTCGAGGTAGCCGATCGCGGCGGTGCGGTCCTTCGGGGCGATGAAGTCTCGACCGAGCCGGCCGGCGCTCTCCTCGAACGTCCAGCCGAGCTGGTCGGTCGTCGCCGCGTTCATCCAGGCCAGGCGACCCGCGAGGTCGTAGATCCCGACCGGGTCCGAGGCCGTCTGCAGGATGGTCAAGTAGAGGTCGCGTTGGTGGTTGGCGGTGGCCAGTAGTTTCTGATCGTGGGTACGGGTGAGGCGCTGGAGCATCCACCACAGCCCCAACGAGGTCACGAGTACGAACAGGAGCCCCTTTCCGATGTTCGTCGCGGTGTCACGTACTTGTGGGTCCCCGACGAGGTGCAGGGCGAGGTCGCTGACCACGATCCAGCCCGATGCCAGCAGCGCGTAGCCACGCGTGACGTTCTCGGGCAACGCCAACCCTGACCGTTCTGGCGCGCGCGCGTCCAGGAACTCGAGCGGCGCCTCATGTGCTGGCGGTGCCGTCACGTGCATCGGCTCTTTCCCTGGGGTCCCGCCCCGTGGTGACACCTGTAGTGGTGTCACCACGCAGCGTACCAGCCGCGCTGCGGCGTGTGTGGTTCACGCGTGCTCGAGCCCCGTCAGCGACTCCTCGAGGTGCTCGAGCAGGTTCTGGAGGTGGGGGACGGCGTTGCGGTCGCCGATGAGGCCGAAGTCGAGCGAACCGTCGTAGCTCGACAGGGTGATGTTGAGGGCCTGGCCGTCGAGGAGGATGCTCACCGGATACGAGCCGTCCATGCGGGCGCCGTTCCAGTACCGGGTCTCGGGCGGGCCGGGGATGTTGGAGATCGTGATGTTGAACGGAGGCCGGCGGAACGACTCGAACCGGAACAGCGGGCCGGTGACCATCGGCACCATCGGCACCGCGGACAGGGCGATGATCTGACCCTGGGTCAGGCCTTCGAAGCGGGCCTTGCCGGCATCCATGGAGCTCTTCACCGCCTCGAAGCGAGCTTCGTCCGAGTCGAGGTGGGTGCCGAGGTTGGCGAGGAGGACCCCGACCTGGTTGCCGCCTCGGGAGTCCTCGTCCTTGCGCAACGACACCGGGACCATGGCGACGAGCGGGGTGTCGGGCAGCGCGTCCTGGCTGAGCAGGTAGCGCCGGAGCGCGCCGCCGCACATGGTGAGCACCGCGTCGTTGAGCGTGCCCCCGAGCCGCTTGCCCGCGGCACGGACCCGCTCCAGGTCCCAGGACTGCGCGGCGAACCGGCGCGCGCCGGTGATGGGGACGTTGAGCATCGACGGCGGCGCCTGGTACGGCAGGACCGACGCCTGTTCGGCGATGCCCTCCCGGATCGACTCGGTCAGCCGGCCGCTCACCGCGGCGACGTCGTAGCCGAGCCGGGCGATCGACGAAGCGGTGTTGAGCGCGGCGGCGGCCACGGCCTCCCAGCCGCCGTCGCCGCTGCCGGTGGACTCCTCGGCGGCCTTGGCCTCGCGGATCCTGGTCCGCGCGGCCCATGGCGGTGGCACGTCGCGCTCGTCGGGGTCGATGGAGAGGGCGTCGGAGAGCATGCGCATCGCCGACACCCCGTCGACGAGCGCGTGGTGGACCTTGGTGTAGAGGGCGAACCGTCCGTCGTCGAGACCCTCGATGAGGTGGGCCTCCCACAGCGGCCGGTTGCGGTCCAGCAGCGTGCCGTGGAGCCGGCTGACGACTTCGAGCAGCTCGCGGATCCGGCCCGGTCGGGGGATGCCGGTGTGGCGGACGTGGTAGCTGAGGTCGATGTTCTTGTCGACCTCCCACTGGAAACGACCGAGCACCGGCGTGCGACCAGGACGGCGCCGGAGCAGCGGGTGGAGCTCGCCCGGGTTCTCGATCGCCGTCTCGTAGATGCCGCGCAGGTAGTCGTGGTCGGCGCCCGCCGGACTGGTGAACAGCTGGAGCCCACCCACGTGCATGGGACGTTCTCGCGCCTCCATGAGCACGAACGGGAGATCGGTGGGGTCCATCGGCGTCATGCCGTGGACCCTAGGTCTGACGGGTCCGACTTCGTCATCTGCGTCAGGTCCTGCGGCTCGTTCCGACGCCGTCGTCACTTCGCCGTCGGTTGTCTCCGCCCCGGCGTGACGGGTGTCGCTCGCGGCGTCATTCGCGCAGATCGCGCAGGACGAGGTCCTCGATGTCGGGCTCGGGCGGGGCGGCCATGTGCCAGCGACCGGATGCCTTGGAGAACAGATACCAGTTGCCGTCTCGGCTGCGACGGAACTGGAGTCGACCCTCGGCGGTGACCTTGTTGCCGCTGACGTGGACCCGCCGTGCCGCGAAGCCCGAGTCCATCACCAGGTCGCGGGCGGCGGCCATCTCCAGCGGTGGCGGGCGCCAGCGGGGCTCGTCCTGGGCGCGGACGGCGTCGGCGCCACCCCAGGTCCACGCGGTAGCGAGCATCTCGAGCTCGACGGGCTGCACGCCGCTGCGCAGCGCCAGCTTCTCGCGCTCGAACGGCGACGCCTCGGCCGAGCGCCGGGCCAGGTCGGCCCGCTCGTCGAGCGCGAGGCCGGTGTCGGTCGCACCCGCACACAGTTCCCAGGCCCGCCGGCTGGCGTCGGCGACCAGGGCCCGCAGACCGTGGCCGTCGAAGGGGGCATGTGACGGCGGATCGCTCGGCCACGACGCCGGGCGGCTCGGCCCGTGGGCCACCAGCGGGACGGACGGGAGCTCGCCCGGTGTCCGGGCCCACGCTTCGGCCGGATCGACGCCGGCGGGCTCGGCGGCGGGCTCGTCGGTGTCGCTCGGCGCCACGTCGCCGGTGCGCCGGGCGCGCACGCCCTCGAGGACCTCGTCGCGGCGCCGGCCACGCAGCAGCAGCAGCACGAACGGGTCGGCGTCGAGCGCGTCGGCGACCAGATAGCAGACCGCAGCTGCGTGCTTGCACGGGTCGAAGTCGTCGGGACACGAACAGGCGGTGCGCAGATCCCGAGCCCGGGGGAGGAGCTCGACCTCCACCGCCCGGGCGTCCTCGACCACGCCGGGGTCGAGCTCGCCGTCGAGCAGCGCAGCGGCGTGGCCGGCCTTGGCGACGATGGCGTCGAGCACGGTGTCCCACTCGTCGTCGCGGAACTGGCGGATGTCGAGGGAGACGTCGTAGGGCTCGGGCTCGGTGCCCTGCACGAGTGCCTGCACCGAGCCGGGCTGGATCGCGAGGTCGTCGGCGCGGCCCTGCCGGGCGTAGGTCCGGCCCCGCCCGAGCCGGCCGGCGTTGTCGCCGGCGATGCCTTCGAGCGCCTCGAGCCACGCTCGACCCCACCACGTCGAGCCGAACTGGCGGGCCATCACCGATCGTCCCCGAGGGAGACCAGGTCGGCGAGCTCGTCGTCGGACAGCTCGGAGATCCAGGCCTCGCCCCCGCCGATGACCGATTCGGCGAGGTCGCGCTTGGACTCGAGCAGCGCGGCGATGCGCTCCTCGAGCGTGCCCTCGCACACCATGCGGTGGATCTGGACCGGGCGCTCCTGGCCGATTCGCCACGCCCGGTCGCTGGCCTGGTCCTCGACCGCCGGGTTCCACCAGCGGTCGTAGTGGATCACGTGGGTGGCCCGGGTGAGGTTGAGACCGGTGCCGCCGGCCTTGAGCGAGATCACGAACACCTGGGGGTCGCCGGCCTGGAACCACTCGACCATCTGCTCGCGCTGGGTCACCGGCACCGACCCGTGGAGGAACTGGGACGGGATGCCGTTGGCGTCGAGGTGGGCTTCGAGCAACCGGCCCATGGCCACGTACTGGGTGAACACCAGGGCCGAGTCGCCTTCGTCGGCGATGACCGACAGCAGCTCGCTGGCAGCGTCGAGCTTGCCGGAGCGTCCGGGGAGCGGGCCGGGTTGGTCGAGGTAGTGGGCCGGGTGGTTGCAGATCTGCTTCAGCGCGGTCAGCAGCTTGAGGACGATGCCCCTGCGGTTGATGCCTTCGGCCTCTTCGACGTCGTCGAGCAGTTCGTCGACCACGGCCTTGTACAGCGTGGCCTGCTCGGTGGTGAGGCCGACGAAGCGGTCGGTCTCGGTCTTGGGCGGCAGGTCGGGCGAGATCTCGGGGTCGGACTTTCGGCGCCGGAGCAGGAACGGCGCCACGGTGGCGGAGAGCCGGGCGGTGGCCTCCTCGTCCTGCTCTCGCTCGATGGGTGTGGCCAGGTAGCGCTGGAACGGATCGAGGGGCCCGAGCAGGCCGGGCGTCGTGAAGTCGAGCAGGGCCCAGAGATCGGTGAGGCGGTTCTCGACCGGTGTGCCGGTGAGCGCGAACCGGGCGCCCGCCTCCACCGTGCGGATGGCCTTGGCAGTGCGCGACATCGGGTTCTTGATGGCCTGGGCTTCGTCGGCCACCACGAGGTCCCAGCCGACCCGGGCGAGCTCGTCGGCGTCGCGCCGCACGATGCCGTAGGTGGCCACCACGATCTCGTTGCTCGCGAGCGCCTCGAGGGTCCGGCTCTGGCCGTGGTAGCGACGGACCGGGACGTCGGGAATGAACCGGGCGGCCTCGCGCTCCCAGTTGCCGAGCAGCGTGGCCGGGCAGACCACCAGCAGGGGGCCGGCGTGGTCGGGGTCGAGATCGTGGCGCAGCAGATGGAGGGCGAGGACCTGGATCGTCTTGCCCAGCCCCATGTCGTCGGCGAGCACGCCGCCGAGGCCGAGGTCGGCCATCTCGGCGAGCCACGCGAGGCCCCGCTCCTGGTACGGGCGGAGCTCGGCGTCGAGGGCTGGTGGCGCCTCGCGCGCCCTGGTCTGGTCGATGGCCCGGAGCCGCTCGGCCAGATCGACGAGGGGACCGGTGAGCTCGGCCTCGACGGTCTCGTCCTCGACGGTGACCTCGCCCGTGAGCGTGGAGGCCACGACCTCGCCGACGGGGACCTCCCTGCGTTCGTTCAGCCGCTCGAGGCGGCCCGGATCCGCTCGGACCCACTTGCCCCGCAGCCGGACCATCGGCCGCTTCGCCTGGGCCAGTTCGAGCAGCTCCGACTCGGTGAGGTCGGTGCCGTCGACGGTGGCGTGCCAGCGGATCTCGCCGAGGGACGACAGGTCGAGCCGTCCGGTGGATCCGCCCTCGGGTTGGGGCGTCCCCACGACCGGTCGCAGCTCGACCGGTCGGAACACCTCCGCCGGCCACAGGACCGGCAGGCCGGCGGCCGCGAGGTCCTCGGCGACGGGCCCGAACAGCTCCTCGACCTCGTCGTCGTCGAGCGCGAGCTCCTCGGGTGTCGACTCCTGGAGCAGGCGCTCCGCCGGCGCCCACACCCGCGAGGCCCGGCGGAGGGTGAGCAGCAGATCGGTCTCCACGTCGGTGCCGAACCGCCCGACGACGGCAGACGACGCAGCCCACAGGTCGGCGGCGTCCATCACCAGGCTCGGGTCGACCCGGCTGCCCACCTGGAGGATGCAACGAACGGCTTCGTCGACCCCGTCGGGAAGTTCGATGCGCAGGCCGGCGAGTGTGTCGCTGCCGGTGCCGGCGACCACCGAGCGCAGCCACGACTCGACCGCGTTCACGTCGACGGTGTCGTGGCCGGCGAACGCGTCGAATCCGGCCATGGCCGGCGCCGACGCGGTCCGGACGAAGGCGTCGGCCACCGCGTTGAGGACGGCGCCGGCCGCGGACTGCGGGCTGGCCATCCGCCCGGGATGGCCCTCGACCGGGGTGGCGTGGACCTCGGGCGGCAACGCCTCGACGAGCTGGCCGAGACGGGTGCGGTCGGCCGAGTCGAGCGGGCCGACGCACCACGAGTCGGCTCCGCCGGGCGACGAGGCGGGGAGGAGCCGGCCGCGGCTGATCAGATCGAGCGACAGGCGCGTGGCCACCGACAGCGCCCGGACCGACGGGCGGACCTCGGTCGCGGCGGGCAGCGACGCCAACGGACCGATCAGATCGCCGATGGGTGCCAGCGTCGCCGGGGTGTCGCGGGGACCGTCGGGGAAGACGATGATCACGGTGTCGGCGGCCGTGGCCTGTTCGTCGTCGGGCTCGGGGGTCCAGAGCGCGACCGTGCCGGCGCGGCCGACGTCGCCGGGGAGGAACGTCGCCTCGGTGCGGGGCCCGAAATCCATCCGATCGACGCTAGCCAGGACGTCCGACACTCAGGACCTGCGGCGGGATCACGCTCTGGACCCTCGATCCGGTGCTCGGTGACCGATCTGAGGGTCCAGAACCGAGGTTCGTCGAAGGTCGGGCTCGATGACGGGTGTCAACACGTGGCGAGGAGGGCCGCGACCCGGGCCTCGGTCCGGGCCAGGACCCAGCCGTCGACATCGACGGTCCGGCCGGCGTCGAAGTCGGCGCGTACCTGGGCCCGCAGCGCATCGGCCAGGTCGCCGGCGGGCAGGTCGGCGCCGGCATCGGCCGGGTCGTCGTCGGGATGCAGTTCCCGGTAGCGGGTCCCGATCGCCACGAGGCCGGGTGTGGCCTCGAACGCTCCGGTGACGTCGTCGCACGCGAGGCGACGGGCGGGAGCGCCAGCTTCGGACCCGTCCGACGAGCACCCGACGAGCAGCCCGAGACCGCTGCCAGCCAGCAACCCGAGCATCGTGCGTCGGTCGATCGTCGTCCTCGTCGCGTCCTCGTTCATGCCAGCGCCTCCCGAAGGTGGGCGGCGAGACGCACCGACAGCGCCACGATCGAGATCGTCGGCGAGGTGACGCCGGCGCTGGTGAACGCCCCGCTGCCGGCCACGTGCAGATCCTCGAAGCCCCACACCTTCAGGTCGGGGTCGCACACCCCCGACGACGGATCGGCCGACATCGGCACCGTGCAGCAGTGGTGGTTGGCGTGGGCGAGGTGGAAGCCGGTGGGATCGGCCTTCGACGGGTCGACCTCGAAGCGACCCAGCAGCCCGCCCTCGCCGGATGGCTGCAACGACCCCGCCGTGACCTGGAGACGGCCCGCGCCCGCGGCACCGAGCCGGGCGCCCATGATCTCGAGGCCACGCACGATGCTGCGGCGGTCGTCGTCGCTCACCACCCAGTTGAGCGCGGCCCTCGGCAGGCCGAGCGCGTCGACCTCGTCGGTGAGGGTGATGCGCGACGAGGGGTTCGGTGCCTGCTCGGCGGTCACGGAGAAGCCGGCCATGGCGCCGGGTCCGCCGCGGTCGAACGAGCGGAGCAGGTCGCCGGCATCGGCGAGCGTCGGGCCGGAGACCGCGCCCGGCGGGGCCTCGTCCAGCGACAGCGCGAGGAACTGGGCCTCGATCCCCAGGAGGCCCTCGCGGCGGAGGGCTTCGTCGCCGAGCAGGAGCGCACCCTGGACCGAGATCGTCCCGTCCCGCCCGCTGCCGTCCGGTCCGGGGACGTCGGCCCGGCGGTAGGCGCGGAGGTCGTCCACGGTGGGCGAGAAGGTGGCGATGCCGAGGGTGTTCTGGCCGTGCTCGCAGAAGCCCCGACCCACCAGGTCGTGATCGTTGCCGACGCCGCCGCGTTCGGGCGCCGAGACGAGCAGCAGGCGGGCGGTCTCGATCCCGCCGGTGGCCACCACGTAGCGGCGAGCCACCGCGGTGTGGCGTCGCCCGGTGCGTGTGGCCACGTCGAGTCGCTCGACCGTCCGCCCGGACTCCGCGGGCACGATCCCGGTGACGTTGGCGTGGAGCACGACCCGGATGTCGCCGGCCGCGTCGAGCTCGTCGCGGTAGCGGGTGCCGAACTGGGTCGGCGAGACCTGGTACACGACCGTCTCGACCGCATCGTCGTTCACCACGGTGGGGCCGATGTCGGCGTGGTCGTCCCAGAACGCGTGGTCGAAGCGGTTGGGGCCGAGCTCGAGGATCTCGAGCGCCCGGGGGTAGTGGCGGTCGATCTCGTCGAACTCGATCGGCCAGCCGGGTCGGCCGTGCTCCGGGCGCGGTTCGAGGTCGACCGGACGCAGCGGCCGGCAGTACCCGGCCCAGTGGCCCGAGGTGCCGCCGAGGTAGCGCAGGCGCGTGGCCGACACCGGCACCGGCGACCCCTCGGCGCCGAAGAGCTCGCCGGTCATGTCGACCTCGTAGAGGTCCTGGGACTCCTGTTCGAACTCGAGCCCGCCGGCTTCGAGCACGAGGACGTCGAGCCCGGAACCCTGCAGCTCGAGCGCGAGGGTGACCCCGGCGGGCCCCGAGCCGACGATGCAGACGTCGGCGCGCAGCTCGGTTCCGTCGGCCAGTTCGCGGGCGTCGACGATCACCGTCGGAGCTAGGAGACGCCCAGCAGGTCGACG
This sequence comes from Acidimicrobiales bacterium, assembly GCA_034522155.1. Taxonomy (GTDB): domain Bacteria; phylum Actinomycetota; class Acidimicrobiia; order Acidimicrobiales; family Salinilacustritrichaceae; genus Salinilacustrithrix. The sequence continues at coordinate 132,129 of JAXHLP010000011.1, forward strand.
ACGAACACCAGGGTCTCGTTGGGACCGATGACCCCGCCGGCGCCCTGCTTGCCGTAGGCCTTGTCGGGCGGGATGACCAGCCGGCGCCGGCCGCCGACCTTCATGCCCTGGACCCCCTCGTCCCAGCCCGAGATGACCATCCCGGCGCCGAGGCGGAACTGGAGCGGCTCGCCCCGGTCCCAGCTGGCGTCGAACTGCTTGCGGGTCTTCCACGACACGCCGACGTAGTGCACGTCGACGGTGTCGCCGCTGGTGGCGGTGGGCCCCTCGCCCTCGACGAGGTCCTCGCTCATCACCTTGATCGGCGGGATCTCGCCCGGGGGGACGTACACGTGGGGCTTTTCCTTCATGTCCTGGTCGGGCATCCGGACGAGGTTACTGCGGCTCACCGTCCACGGGATGCAGCGCCGGCACGAGCTCCACGACGCCGGCGCCGTGTTCCTCGTCGAGGGCCGCCTGCACGGTCGGATCGGTGACGAACACGCCGATCTCGACCACCCCGCGCACGATGTCGGTCGAGGCGTAGTGCGCATCGTCGATCTCCTCGTACGTCGATTGCTGGATCGCGCGCAGCTCGGCCTCGGTGTGCTCGCTTCGGCTGACGCACACCGGTCCTCCGAACCGTTCTCGTAGCTCGCTCTCGTGTCGCTCCAGATCGCCGGTGAACTGCACGTTCAGGATCACGCCGGCGATGGGGTGGACGTCGGTGTCCGGGTCGAACGACCGGTCGACCCACAGGCCGCCGAAGTCCGATTGCGCCTGTGCGTAGTCGGTCGCCGCCTCCCGGCCCTCCACCGTCGCCGTCTCCGGGTCGGTCACCGTCCATCCGTCCGCCGGCGGGTCGCAGGGGGTGGGGAACTCGGTATCCGACGGAGCTCGATCGTCCCTGTCGGGCTCGCTCGGAGCCTTCGTGAGCGTGAGCGAGTCGCCGTCCCACGTGCCGGTCACCGCGTAGTGCCCCCAGGTGGTGCCGTTCGCCGACTCGGCATCCACGGTCGACCAGTCCCAGCTGTCCACGTCCGGCCCGCTGCACTGCGGCGGGTAGGACTGGGCCACGGAGGTGCACAGCTGGGGCCCGTGGTCGGGGCTCTCCAGGACTGTGAACGTGCCCTGGTAGAGGGTGTCGGATCCAGGCGGCGACGCAGGATCCGCGGACGTGTCGCTCCCCGTCCCGTCGGCGGCGATGCTCGCGTCGCCGTCGCTGCAGGCCAGGGAGCCGAGGGCGAGCACCAGGGCGGCGATGACGATGCGTCGCATGGTGGTTTGACGTCGCGGTCGGCCCGTCAGGTTCCTGGCGGATCGTGTCACCGCACGCGGCGGGCGCCTTCGACGAGGTTGATGTCGTAGAGGACCTGGTCGAGCAGGTCGGCGGCCTCGATGCCCGCGAAGCGGGCGGGGTGTTCGGCGGTCACGCAGGAGGGGAGCGGGGCGAGGATCGTCCACGGCGTCGGATGGCAGAACTGCACGACCGAGTAGCGCTCGACGTCGAGCTCCGGGTCGGCCACCACCCGGTGCCAGCCCGCGGGGATGACCCCGTTCGACACGTGTTCGAGCATGATCCCGGTGTTGACGATGACGTGGCCTTCGGGCGGGGCGGCGTCGACCCAGGTGGTCTCCTCGGCACCACCGGTCTCGATCTGGAGGCCCCTCGTGGTCGCGCGGGGGAGCACGGTCGTGAGGTTGATGTCGGTGTGCGCGCCGGCCCACGTGTGGGGTTGGTCCGGCGCGGCCGACATCGGCGGGTACCGGATCGCCCGGTTGAGCGTGGGGCCGTCGGTGAGCGACGGATCGAAGTACGACTCGTGGGCGCCGAGGCCGACCGCGACGATCCGGAGGAACCGCCGCTGCAGTTCGAACACCCGGTCGTGGAACTCGGTGAGCACTGCGGTGATGCCGGGCACGTCGTCCTCGGGCAGCGCCGGGTCATGGAAGCGGTGTGGGTACTTGCGCCGCATCGGATGTCCCGCCGGGACGGTCGGACCCCAGTTGAGCATCTCCTTCCAGTCGGGCACGTCGGAGGTGGCCGCGGTCTCGACGGCCGGGCCCGTGTACCCGGTCTGGCCGTGGCTGCCGGGCACGGTCCAGCGCTCCTTGCGGTCGCTCTCCAGCGAGAAGAACGTCTCGAGCATCCCGTAGGCCTCGTCGAGCATCGTCTCGGACAGGTCGGTGTCGCAGTAGACGAAGCCAGTGGCGAGGCTGGCCATCACCCCGTCGACCGTGGCCTTCCGGGCGCGGTCGTCCCCCTGCTCGAACGCGAGGAGGTCGACGTCGAGGATGGGGTCGGACACCGCGCTGACCGTACCGGCGCCGGACGTCAGACTGCCCGACGTGTCAACGCGCCCTCGTCGCCGAACCGCCGGCCCGCGGCCCGCGCCGGGACCGCCCAGCCGGCGGCGTTTCCTGGCTCTCGCCGGGGCTGCGGTCGGCGCCGCGTGCGTCTCTGGTGGCGACGAGTCGGCCCAGGGCGCCGCTGGCGGCCGCGCCGGTCGCCGTGAGCGGATCGACTACGGCGACCACGAGTACGCCTTCGGCGATCTGTGGCGGCCCACCGATGCGCCCGGCCCCGCACCGGTGGTGGTGCTGATCCACGGCGGGTTCTGGCGCCAGCGGTTCGGTCTCGACCTCATGGATGGCCTGGCCGGCTCGCTCGCCCGGGAGGGCTACGCCGCCTGGAACATCGAGTACCGCCGCGTCGGTGGTGGCGGCGGCCATCCCGAGACCTTCGACGACGCGGCCGCGGCCGTCGACCACGTCGCGACCTTCGACGACGGGGTCGACACGGCGCGGGTGGCCTTCGTCGGCCACTCGGCCGGTGGACAGCTCGCGGCATGGGCGGCGAGCCGAGGTTCGCTGCCGGCGACTTCGCCGTGGTCCGACCCGGCCGTGGTGCCCTCGGTCGCCGTCCCGCAGGCGGGTGTGCTCGACCTCGTTCGCTGCGCCGAGGAGGGCGTGGGCGGCTCGTCGTGTCCCGATGTCGTCGGCGGTGGACCCGACGAGGTACCCGACCGCTACGACGCGCTGTCGCCCATCGAGCTGCTCCCGGCCGGGTTGCCGGTGGTCGCCGTCCACGGCGACGCCGACCGCAACGTCCCGCCGACCCAGTCCGAGGCATACGTCGACGCCGCCACCGCCGCCGGCGATCCGGCCGAGCTGCGCGTGATCGCGGGTGCGGACCACTTCGACATGATCGACCCGTTGCACGAGGCGTGGAACGAGGTGCTCGAGGTTCTCGCCACTCGGCTCTGAACGTCGTCCACGTCGTCGCTGGTGCCGACCGGGGACGGGCCCGTGCCACGCACCGACGGCGTGCGCGACGGCTATGGTCTTGGTGAGCTGCAGCAGGGAGGAGCGTGCGGTCGCCGGTGATGGTCGGAACGGTCGAGACGCTCGTGGTCCGGCGGAGCGGCGCCGTGACTGACGCCACGCCCCGCTCGGCAGGAGCCGGCCGGATGCTGGTCGAACACTGACGTCATGGGGGACGCCGGGCTCGACGTCGCAGCGGCCGCGGTCGAGCGGCCGCGCTCACCGGCACGAACGGTGCTGATCCTCCTGCTGATCGTCGCCGTCGGCGTCGCGATCTGGACCAGCGGCGTGCTCGACATCGTCACCAGCGAGGAGGAGCTCCGCGCCACCGTCGACGACGCCGGCGCGTGGGGGCCGGTCGTCTACCTCGCGCTGATGATCCTCCTCGTGCCCCTCAGCGTCCCGGGCGTGTTGTTCTCGGTCCCGGCCACCACGTTGTTCGGAACCCCGCTCGGCCTCACGCTGGCCTTCCTCGGTGGCTACATCGGCAGTGTCATCGGCATCGTCGGCGCACGGCGCCTGGGCCGGCGGGCGGTCGAGCACCGTCTGCCCCTCCGGGTGCGCAAGTGGGAGCAGCGGTTCAGCCAGCGCGGCTTCTGGGCGGTGACCGTCGCCCGCTGCCTCACGTACCTGTTCCAGCCGCTCGACTGGCTGTGTGGCATCTCGAGCATCCCGATGCGCACCGCGCTGGCCGGCACGTTCGTGGGCCTGATCCCGCCGACACTGGTCGTGTGCCTCAGCGGCGGCGGCCTCCTCGACCTCCTCCTCTAGCCACCACCCCACCCGGGAGGACGAACGCGCCGGTCGGCGCGGTCGACCATCATGGCCGCGCGAGCGCGCCGAACCTTGCGGGGCGCCGGCCGGGAGGAACGCGCCGAACCTTGCCGGGTGGGCTCGTTCAGGCGCCGAACATGCGCAGGAACATCTGCTTGTCCCGGGGCTTGAACACCATGTTCGACCGGCGGACCTCCTCGAGGGGCGCCGACGGTTCGGGCGAGTACTGGTGGCCGGGGAACAGGGTGGCGTCGTCGGGGACCCGGGCCAGCTTCTGGGTGATCGAGTCGTAGAGCTGGCCGGCGTCGCCGCCGGGCAGGTCGGTGCGTCCGCAGCCCTCGAGGAACAGCGTGTCGCCGGCGACCAGACGGTTGTCGACCAGGAAGCACTGGCTGCCCGGGGTGTGGCCGGGTGTGTGGATGAGCTCGATCGGGATCTCGCCCACCGTGACCTTGTCGCTCGACCCGTGGGCCACGAGGTCGGAGTCGCTGGCCCCGGTCACCCGCTGGACCCAGGGCTTCTCCTCCTCGTTGACGTGGATCGGCACCGGGTTGAGCGTGAGCAGGTCGGCGACACCCTGGATGCCGTAGCCCATCATGTCGCCGCCGACGTGGTCGGGGTGGTAGTGGGTGGCCAGCGCCCCGGTGAGGCGCATGCCGTCCTGGGCGAGGATGTCGAGCAGGTCCTGGATCCCGTAGGCCGGATCGATGACCACGGCCTCGCCGGTCTGCGTGTCGCCGATCAGGTAGACGAAGTTCACCATCTGCCGGGCGATCATGTCGCCGGTGGCGAAGTCCCGTCCGGCGAGCAGCTGGCGGAAGTACAACCGGTCCGAATCCATGCCGCCACTCTACGAACGACCGTCACCCCTCCCGCACCCCGCGGGAATCGTGCGGTGGGCCGTGAGTTGTGAGACACCGCCCCCAGCCACCCGGCGGACGAATGCGGAGCATTCGTCACGAACCCGGAGCTCGCCCCCGCGAGCGCAGGGTTCGCCTAGCCCCAGAAGTTCTGGGTGACCCAGTACTGGCCGCTGCCGTCCTTGACGCAGCCGACGGTCACGTGGCTGTAGGACTGGCTCTGGATGTTGGCCCGGTGCCCGGAGCTGTTCATGAACGCCTGGAACAGCGAGCCGAGCTCGTAGCCGCGGCCGACGTTCTCGGCCGCAGAGCGGTAGTTGCGCACCGAGGCGATCTGGCTGCCGTAGTTGGGGTTGTGGGCCAGGTTCTGTGAGCTCGACATGTTGCTGCTCCAGTTCACGGCCACGTACTGGATCCCGCCGTCGAAGGTCAGGGAGCCGCTGCGGTTCGCGTTGATCTGGTTGTACATGTACGACTCGCACCCGGTGTCCCGTCCGGCGGCCGACGGTGCCGGCGGCTGGGTCGTGGGAGGTGGGGGCGGTGCGGTCGTGGGCGCCGGAGGTGGTGGCGCCGGTGCCTGCGTGGGCGGGGGTGGTGGCGGAGCCGGTGCCTCGGTGGTGGGCGGTGCGGTCGTGGGCGGCGTCGTGGTGGTCGTCGTCGTGGTGGTCGTGGTCGTCGTGGGTTCGAAGCGGCGGAGATCGGCGGCCGTCTGGCCGTCGCTGATCGGGTCGCGCTCGGAGGTCGCCTCGGTCGCCGACGCGGCCGTCTCCACCGGCGTGTCGTCCTGGCCGCCGTTGGCGGCGAGGACGAGCCCCGAGGCGGCGGCAACGGTCGTGGCGGCGGCGACCCAGAGTGTTTTCCTCCCGAACCTCATGGTCCTTGCATCGGCACGACCACGGCAGAACTGTGGGGATTCTTGTCAGTTTCCCGGGACCCTCTGACTCGTGGCGAATCACGGGTCGGGCGCGCAAACGACGGGCCGTGTGGGCTCACCCGGGGTCGAAGGCCCGGTACCAGGTCCGCCACGTGGCCTTGAACGCGTCGTCGAAGCTGGCGAACACGTCGCGGAGCTCGGGGCCGGGCCAGTGGGGTGGGAGCAACGCGGTCGGCAGCTGCGGGTCGGCCACGAGATGACGGAGCACGGCGGCGGCGATGACGAAGGTCTCGCCGAGCACGTCGGTGCGCCGGTCGTCGAGGGCCGGTTGCCACCGCCGCATCTCGTCGATGAGCGCACGCGCGCCCGCCGCCCACGCGTCGAGCTCGAACGCCGCCGTCAGCGCGACGGGGTCGTCCGGTCGGATGCCGCGCAGCCAGGTGGCCTGCTCGTCGACGACCCGGCGTGCCTCGGCACCGGCCGACGACGGGGGCTCGCCGGGTCGGGCCCAGAAGCCCTCGCGCACCTCGGCCAGCTCGAGCCGCCGGGCCGCGTCCCGGAACGCCGATCGTTCTGCGGCCGAGCGCCGCTCGGCGGTCACGACCGCACCGATCCAGGTGCCGTCCCAGTCTCGATCCGTGGCGGCGAGTGCGGACTGCTGGCGGGCATGGCGTTCGAGCAGCGGGCCGGTCAGCGCGTAGTGGCCGTCCTCGGCCGCCACCTCGCCTGCCGTCGTCATGCGCGACAGCGCGGTGCGGGTCGCGCCCTCGCGCAGCCCGAACAGCTCGCCCGACCGGACGAGCGCGAGCGCGGGAAGGCGCGGTGGGTCCACGCCGAGCAGGGTCGACGCGATGACCGACCGGGCGGTGAGCGGCCGGCGGTCGCCCGAAGGCTGAGTATCACGGATTGTCGACATGTGTTCCAAAAGTGTAAGGTCTCGCCATGGCCGTGACCGATGCTGACACGCGAGCCGGGGGAACGCCGGAGGAGGAGTCCGGCCCGTCCCACGCCGCACCGACCATGGTGCCGCCGCCCGAGGCACTGCCCGACGTGCTCCCCACCGATCGTCTGCTCGAGTCGGCCAAGCCGGTGCGCGAGCTCCGCGACGAGCTCCGCCAGATCGACGACGTGCGCAACGTCGGCACCGTCCTGGCGTGCTGGGCCCAGGTCGCGGCCACCGTCGCCTTCGCCCTGTACTTCAACACCGTCTGGTCCTGGGCCATCGCCTTCGTGTTCATGGGGGCGGCCCACGCCCGCATGGCCATCCTCATGCACGAGGCCGCCCACAAGCTGCTGTTCACCAACAAGCGGGTCAACGACACCGTTGGCCGTTGGATCGGCTCCTACCCCGCGCTGGTGCCGATGGAGCTCTACCGACGCAGCCACTTCGCCCATCACAAGGAGGAGTTCGGCCCCAACGAGCCCGACCTCCCCCTCTACAACGGCTACCCGATCACCCGGTCGTCGTTCCGTCGCAAGCTGTGGCGCGACCTGCGTGGCAGCACCGGCTGGAAGAACGTGAAGCCCCTGCTGACGACGATCCGTGCCGAGGAGGGCTTCGGCATCGCCCGCAAGATCCTCCTTTCCCAGATCGTGCTCGCCGCGGCCATGACCGCCGTCGGCGTCTGGGCCGTCGGTCCCGTGGGTGTGCTCACCTACCCGGTCCTCTGGATCGGGTCGTGGATGACCATCTGGCGGGTCATCAACCGCCTGCGTTCCATCGCCGAGCACGGTGGCCTCGAGGCGTCGTCCGATCGGCGCCGCACCACCCACCACGTCGAGCAGAACCTGCTCGCCCGGTTCTGGGTCGCCCCGCTCAACACGGGTTGGCACCTGGCCCACCACGTCGACATGGGCGTGCCGTTCCGCAACCTGCCCGAGCTGCACGAGGAGCTGGTCGCCTCCGGGTGGGTCACCGAGGTGTACACCTATCCCAACTACCGCTCGCTGTGGCGGGCGCTCAGCAGTCGCCCCGAGGAGGGTGCCGAGCGCCCGGCGCCGGCGGAGACGCCGGGGAGCATGACGTTCCAGGCCTGAACGGCCGACACTGCGCCTCGGTCTGATCCGTCCGACTTCGTCGGTACGAGGTCGTAGTGTCCGGTCCATGCCTGCTGTGAACGACCGAGACACCTTGATGGCCGCCCTTACCGAGCAGTTCGACGCGCTCGTCGAGCTGGGCAAGGACCTGACCGAGGAGCAGTGGACCACCGCGTCCGACGTGCCCGGCTGGACGGTCAAGGACAACTACAGCCACATCATCGGCACCGAGCTCATGCTCCTCGGCCGGCCCGACGAGGGTGACCCCGTCGACGCCGACCACGTCAAGAACGACATCGGCAAGTTCAACGAGCTCTCGGTCGAGCTCCGGCGGGACAAGACCGGCGCCGAGGTGCTGGCCGAGTTCGCGCTCATCGCCGGTGAACGCAAGGGCGAGCTCGCAGGGATGAGCGACGCCGACTTCGAAGCCGAGTCGTTCACGCCCGTCGGCAAGGACACCTACGGCCGGTTCATGCAGATCCGCATCTTCGACTGCTGGATCCACGAGCAGGACTGCCGCGAGCCGCTCGGCCTCCCCGGCCACCTCTCGGGCACGGCCGTCGGCGTCGCGCTCGACGAGCTGACCGGCGCCATGGGCTTCGTCATCGGGAAGTTGGCCGGAGCCGGCGACGGCCAGTCGGTGCGGCTGGAGCTCACCGGCGAGACCGAGCGCACCATCGACGTCGCCGTCGACGGCGGCAAGGCGAGGGTCGTCGACGGGCTCGGCGAGCCGACCACCACGATCACCCTCCCGACGGCGCTGTGGTTCCGCTTCGCCGCCGGCCGCGTCCCCGGCGATCCCGTCCACCCCGACGTCCAGATCGACGGCGACCAGGACCTCGGCCGTTCGGTGATCGAGAACGCCGCCTACACGATTTGATCGGAGCGTCCTCGCTTCGCTGCGGGCGCTCCCACGTTGCACAACGAAATCGACGACGGAGTCGGAGATGAGTTGCCGGACCTGGCATGCCTCCGTCAGGAGACATGCCAGACCGACAAAGTCCTCGACGCGCCTCGTGTGACCGGTCGGCTGGCGCCTCCCTCGGACCCGGCGTTCAGGGTTCGACGGTGACGGGGTCGCCGGCGTGGATGGTGCCGGGCTCGAGCACCCAGGCGTAGATCCGCGACCAGCCGGGGTGGCGGCGATGGTCGATGCGGTCGGAACGTCCGGTGAACCACTGGTCGTTCTTGCGACACGGTTCGGCCCACGCCGACAGCTCGAGCAGCCCCTGGCCGACCAGCTCGTCGACCGAGGGGTGCTCGAGGACGGCGGCGTCGACCGGGGCGAGCATGTCGTCGAGCATCACGGTCAGCCAGCCCGGGCTGGTGCGCAGGTCGCGGGGCGCGTACTCGTCCGGCGTGAAGCCGCAGGCTTCGCAGACGTCGTGATCCACCCCGGGAGTCTGCCAGCGTCGGGATCGCGGCGCTGCCAGACTCGGCGGCGTGCACGAACCGGACGAACGTTGGGGTGCGGCGCTCGACGCGACCGGGGCCTACGTCGGCGACCGCTTCGGGGTGTTCGCCGATCTCGTCGCCCGCCACGACGGGCCCGGTCGCCATCATCACGACTTCGACCACGCGTCGTCGGTGGTCGATGCCGTCCTCCAGATCCACAGCCCGGGCGACGACTGGGCCGTGGCGGTCTTGGCTGCCTGGTTCCACGATGTGGTCTACGACGCGACGGCCCGGCCGGGCGTGAACGAGGGCGCCTCGGCCGTGGTCGCCCACGACCAGCTCGGCTCGCTCGGGGTCACGCTCACCTCGCTCGGCTCGATCACCCGTCTGATCTGTCTCACCGCCGACCACCGGCCCCGCGCCACCGATCGGTCCGGCGCGGTGCTGTGCGACGCCGACCTGTCCGTGCTCGGTGCCGACGAGGAGCGCTACGACCGGTACGTGCGCGACGTGCGGGCCGAGTACGCCCACGTCGACGACGACGCCTGGTGCGAAGGGAGGCGTGCGGTGCTGCGTTCCTTCCTCGACCGCGACCGCCTGTTCCACACGCGCGCCGGCCGGGAGCGTTGGGAAGCCGCGGCCCGCACGAACATCTCCCGCGAGCTCAGCTCCCTCACCTGATCAGATGCGCTTGCGGCGGAGGCCGGCGGCCTTGAGACGCCGCAGCAGCTCGCGGCTGTCGACCGGTGTCGCCCCCGCCTCGATGGCCTCGTCCCGCAACCAGCCCGGCACGTCGTAGTGGTCGCCCTGGAAGGCACGGCGGGGGATGCCGAGCCGGTCGGCGAACGCGTGGAGCTCGTCGTAGGACTCGTCGGACACCAGGTGGGCCCACCGATCACCGCGCCAGGGCCAGACCGCAGGATCCACGAGGATCATCGGGCCTACGCGGGTTCATCGGGATCGAAGTCGAGGTCGCTCGGATGGCTCGCCCGCCGCCGGGCGGCCTCCTCCGCCAGCGACACCACCTCGCGGAGCGGCCGACCGGTGCGGCGGGCCACGTCGGCGGCGTCGTCGTGTTCGACCTTGGTGCGCCCGGGTGAGACCTTGATGCGGATCGGGTGCCCGTCGACGGCCACCGAGTGGAACGAACGGGCGGCCGGCCACCGGTCGACCGGTCGGGCCCGGACACCGAAGGACCCGGTCTCCTTCGTGAGCACCTCGGCGACGCGTGACCCGGCGGGCTCGTCGACCAACGCGCAGACCATGTGCCCGGGTCTGCCCTTCTTCATCAGCACCGGCACGATCCAGGCGTCGGCGGCGCCGGCATCGAGCAGGGCGGACACCGCGTGGGCGAGGGTCTCGCCGGTGGCGTCGTCGACGTTCACCGACAGCTCGACCAGCGGCTGACCCGCCCCGGCGATCGAATGCAGCTCGGCGGTCTCGCCGATCACGAGCTGCACGGCGTTCACACGGCCGTCGAGGTCGCGTGAGCCAGCGCCGTAGCCGCTGGCCGTGATCGTCATGGCCGGCATCGGGCCCCACCGGTCGGCCATTGCGGCGAGCAGCGCCGCGCCCGTCGGCGTGGTGAGCTCGTGGGGGACGTCGACGTGGGCGACCGGCGCACCCCGCAGCAGCTCGACCACGGCGGGCGCCGGCACGGGGATCATGCCGTGGGCCGACCGGGTCATGCCGGTGCCGGTGGCGACCGGTCCGGCGAGCATCCGGTCGATGCCGAGCACCTCGAGGCCAGCACAGGTCCCGACCACGTCGACGATGGCGTCGACGCCGCCCACCTCGTGGAAGTGCACCTGCGACGGCGGGCGTCGGTGGAGCCGTCCTTCCACCTCGGCGAGCAGGTGGAAGACGGCCAGCGACCGGTCGCGAACCCGCTCGGGCAGGCGCGCCTCCTCGATCAGGGCCGTGATGTGTTCGGCCGTGCGGACCACGGTCGACTCTTCGACGTGGACCACGGCGTGGGTGGCGGCGATCCCGCCCCGCAGCACGTCCTCGGCGTCGAGGTGCCACCCGTCGACGGGCAGCTGCTCGAGGAGCGCCCGGATCTCGTCGAGGTCGGCGCCGGCATCGAGGCACGCGCCGAGCGCCATGTCGCCGGCGATGCCGGAGAACGGGTGGAACCAGGCGGTGGTGGTCACCGGTACCGTGACTCCGAGTCGGTGCCCGCCGCGTTGCGTTGCACGACTCCGAGGAGTCGCAGCGCCGCGCATGCGGCGCCGTAGCCGTTGTCGATCCCGACCACCGACACGCCGGCCGCGCACGACGACAGCATCGCCAGCAGGGCGGTCATGCCTTCGAAGGAGGAGCCGTAGCCGACGCTGGTGGGCACTGCGATCACCGGCGCCCCGGTGATGCCGCCGACGAGCGAGGCGAGCGCGCCCTCCATGCCGGCCACCACGATCACGGCGTCCGCGTCGGCGAGGTCGTCGACCGACTGGAGCAGCCGGTGCACGCCCGCGACGCCCACGTCGGTGAGCCGGGTGGGGCCGACACCGTGGGCGGCCAGGACCGCCGCGCACTCGTCGGCGACGGGTAGGTCGGCGGTGCCGGCGGTGGCGAGCACCACGGAGTAGCTCTCGACCGGCTCGGCGGCCCGCCAGATGATGGTGTCGCCGACCCGGTCGCCGCCCGGGGCGGCCTCCAGCGCCGCCGTGGCCTGTTCGTCGTCGACCCGGGTCAGCAGGATCGGCCGGTCGCCGACCGACAGCAGTTCGTTGATGATCGAGGCGCACTGCGACGCAGACTTGCCCGGCGCGTAGGCCGCCTCGGCCAGGCCTTGGCGGATCGAGCGGTGGTGGTCGATGCGGGCGTGGCCGAGATCGGCGAACGGCAGGCGACGCAGCTCGGACACGGCGTCGTCGGGATGGGTCGCACCGTCGGCGACGTCCTGGAGCAACTTCCGGAGGTGGTTGACGTCCACCGTCCTATCCTTGCCGCTCGTGACGACCGACGCCGACCCGACTCACGCCGCGACCCCGTCCGGGCGCATCGCGTTCCTGGGTCCCGAGGGCACCTTCAGCGAGCAGGCGCTGCTCAGCCAGGCCGACTACGCCGCCATGGAGCTCGTCCCGTTCCGGTCGATCCCCGACGTGCTCCGCGCCGTCACCGGCGGCGAGGCCGACATCGGGTTCGTGCCGATCGAGAACGCCATCGAGGGATCGGTGAACGTCACCCTCGACGCCCTCATCTTCGACCACGACCTGCTGATGCAGCGGGAGATCGTCATCCCCGTCGTGATGTGCCTGCTGGCGCCCGCCGGGGTCGGCATCGACGAGATCGAGCGACTCGTCTCGATCCCGGTCGCCACCGCCCAGTGCCGGGGCTTCCTCACCGAACACCTCCCCGCCGTCGAGGAGCTGTACGCCAACTCCACCGCCCAGGCCGCCCGGACCGTGGCGGAGGAGAACGATGGTCGCACCGCGGCCATCGGCACCGCGCTCGCCGCCAAGGTCCACGGGCTCGAGCTCCTGGCCGAGGACATCGAGGACCATCCCGAGAACAGCACCCGTTTCGTCTCCCTGAGCCGGCGAGGCATCCCCACGCCGACCGGTCACGACAAGACCTCGATCGTCGTGTTCCAGAAGGCCGACGTGCCGGGCTCGCTGCTGACGATCCTCCAGGAGTTCGCGGCCCGGGGCATCAACCTCACCCGGCTCGAGAGCCGCCCCACCAAGCGGGGCCTCGGTGACTACTGCTTCATCATCGATCTCGAGGGCCACGTGGGCGATGAGCTGGTCGCCGATGCCCTGCGCGACCTCAAGTCCAAGAACGAGGACGTGATGTTCCTCGGCAGCTACGCCGCGGCCGGCGACCACGGCGAGGAGGTCCGTCGCGACGCCGAGACCGCGTGGCGCGACGCCGACGAGTGGGTCGACGCGCTGCGTCGGGAGATCGGCGGAGTCTGAGCGGTGCCGCCGCTCCATCGGGCCGGGTGGCTGTTGTTCCTGCTGTCCGCCGCCTTGTTCACCACGGTCGGCGTGCGCGACGGGGATTGGCTCGTGGTGGCCGCGAGCGTCGTGTTCGGCGCCGCCTGCGTCCTGTTCCTGTTGCCGGATCGGTGACTCCCGGGCTCGCTGCTCAGCTCGTCATCCCCTCGAGGCCGACGAGGGCGCGGGCGTGTTCGATCTCGCCCATGTGGCGCAGGCCGTGTTGGTAGATCCAGCACTCGAGCCCGTCGAGCACCGTGATGCCCTCGTCGCCGCCGACGCGGGCGCTGTAGGTCGACGCGATCGACTCGGGGTAGGGCTTGGGCACGGCGACCCGGTCGAGCGCTGACGGGTCGAGGCTGGCGAGGAACGACTCGGTCTTGTCGAACACGGTCGCCATGTACTCCTTGAACGCCTCGTAGTCGCCGATGCGCTGGTGGACCATCTCCTCGGGGGTCCGCGCCTTGCCGTCGTCCTTGATGGCCAGCCCCATCCGCTCGCCCCAGGCATCGTCGTAGACCATGTCGCCGGCGCCGAGCATCGTGGCCGAGAAGTCCTCGATGCGGACGAGATGGAACAGCGAGAACGCGATGGGAAGCACCGGCTCGCGCTCCACGTGGTTCACCTGGTCGAGCTCCATCGTGGCCACGCACTCCTCCCACAGTGAGTGCATGGCGCGCATGCGCCGCCGGAGGGAGTCGAGGACGAGCTGGCTCATGGCTCGATGATGCCAGGGTTGCTGGGTCGGTGCTCGTCGAACGGGACTGGGCGGTGACCGATTGCAGGTCGGGCCACTCGCTCCTAGCTTCGATCACGTGAACCACGGCGTCCCGACGATCAGCACCATCGACGCCCCGGCGGTCGAACGGGGCGGCGGGTCGTGATGGACGGCGACGTCTTCGCCGACCGGCGAGAGGCGGGCCGGCGCCTGGCGCCGCTGGTCGAAGCGCGGGTGACCAACGATCCCGTCGTGCTCGGCCTGCCCCGGGGCGGTCTGCCGGTCGCGGCCGAGGTGGCGGCCCACCTCGGCGCGCCGCTCGACGTGCTGGTGGCTCGCAAGATCGGCGCGCCGGGCCATCGGGAGTTCGGCATCGGCGCCATCGCCGAGGGCTCCGACCTCCCCGTGTTCGGCCCCCAGGCCGAGCGGTTCGATCCGGCATCGGCGCGGGTTCGCGAGGTGGTGGCGGAGGAGCAGGCCGAGCTGCAGCGGCGCGTCGCGCGCTATCGGGGTGACCGTCCGCTGCCCCCGGTGATCGGGCGGACCGTCGTGGTCGTGGACGACGGCCTGGCCACCGGGATCACCGCCGAAGCCGCCCTGCGGTCGCTGCAGGACCAGGGGGCCGACGACGTGGTGCTGGCCGTGCCCGTCGGTGCGCCCGACTCCGTCGACCGCCTGTCGGCGCTGGTCCCGGTCGTGACCGTGCTCACCCCGGCCGGCTTCAGTGCCGTGGGCCTGTGGTATCGCGACTTCGGCCAGACCACCGACGACGAGGTCGCCCGCATCCTCGCCGACGCCGACGCCGGCTGAGGTCACGCGCCGGCGACCAGGACCCGGCCGGAGCACCATCGCACGCGTGTCCGGCCTGGCGCGCCCGGAATGTGGTGCGCCCTGCCTGCCGCCGGCGTTCTGACCCGACCGCCCCGCGGGTAGGGACCCCACGATCGCCAGACGCGAGCGAGAGAGAAAGGCAGACGAACACAGATGTCCACCTCCACCACCGCCGAAGCACCGCTGCGAACCGTCGCCGGCATCGGCACCGAGCACGCCGAGGCGACCATCGAACAGCTCCAGCACCGCTTGGTGTCGCTGATCGACCTCGAGCTCACGCTCAAGCACGTCCACTGGAACGTGGTCGGGCCCAACTTCATCAGCGTCCACGAGATGATCGACACGTTCGTGGCCGAAGTTCGACCTCAGGTCGACGCCCTTGCCGAGCGGATCCGAACGCTGGGGGGGACCCCCACCGGGCTCTCCGGCGATGTCGTGAAGCTCCGCAGCTGGGACGACTACGACATCGGCGAGGCCGAGAGCGAGGTCCACCTCCGTGCCCTCGATCGCGTCTACGACGGCATCGTCCTCGACCATCGGCGTGCCATCGCCCATGTCGCCAACACCGATCCCGTGACCGAGGGGCTGCTGGTCGACCAGACCGCCGAGCTCGAGATGCAGCAGTGGTTCGTGCGCTCGTTCCTCAAGGGCCGCCAGCCCGACGCCGATCGCCGCTTCGGCTCCGCCGACCGCGCGCCCACGGCCAGCGAGGCCGCCGAGGCCGAGGCCGCCGGGACGCCGTCCGAGGACGTCGCCGAGCACTACCGGGACATGGCCAAGACCGGCGCGTCGGTCCGCGGTGAGGGCCAGGTCGACGGCTCGGGATGATCGTCACGCGCGTTCTCGACCCAGAGCCCGTCGCGTCGCTCGACGACTACGTCTCGGCCGGCGGCGGGTCGGCGCTCGACGTCAGCCTGCGTTGGACCCGCGACGAGACCATCGAGGAGCTCGACGCGTCGGGCTTGCGTGGCCGGGGCGGTGCCGGCTTCCCCACGGGGAAGAAGTGGCGCACCGTGACCGAGCACGAGTCCGGCGAGGTACCCACCACGGTCGTGGTCAACGCGGCCGAGGGCGAGCCCGGCTCGTTCAAGGACCGGGCCCTCATCCGGGCCAACCCGTATCGCGTGCTCGAAGGCGCCCTGGTGGCCGCGCACGCCTTCGGGGCCACCGATCTCGTGGTGGCGCTCAAAGCCAGCTTCACCGAGGAGATCAAACGTCTCCGCGCGGCCGTCGAGGAGATCGAGGCCGCCGGCTGGTGCGGCGAGGTCGCCGTCGAGGTGTTCGAAGGGCCCCAGGCGTACCTGTACGGCGAGGAGACCGGCCTGCTCGAGGCGCTCGACGGCCGCCAGCCGTTCCCGCGCATCGCCCCGCCGTGGCGCCAGGGCGTGGTCGAGGTCGAGATCACCAGCGAGTCCTCCGGTGAACCGTCGGGGATCGCCATGGCCACCGAGACCCGCGAGTCTCCGGTACCGCCGGCGCTGGTCAACAACGTCGAGACCTTCGCCCACGTGGCCCAGATCATGGCCCACGGTGCCGACTGGTTCCGTGAGACCGGGACCGAGGACACGCCGGGCACGGTCGTGTGCACCGTCACCGGGTCGACCAAGCGCCACGGCGTGGCCGAGTTCGAGGCCGGGACGACGCTCGAGAAGGTGATCGACACCCTGGGCGGCGGCCCCATCGAGGGGCGCACGTTCACCGCCGTCCTCTCCGGTGTCTCCAACCCGCTCCTGCTGGCCGAGCATTTCGACACCCCGCTGACCCACGCCGACATGCAGAAGGTCGGCTCGGGTCTCGGCGCCACCGGCTTCATCGTCTTCGACGACCGCGACGACCTGGTCGAGGTGGTGCAGGAGGCGTCGCGCTTCCTGGCCGTCGAGTCTTGTGGCCAGTGCCGACCGTGCAAGGGCGACGGCCTGGCCATCGCCGACCTGCTCCAGACGGTGCAGGCCCGCGAGGCGGCCGAACCCGAGTGGTCGCTGCTCGACCAACTCCGCGACACCGTCGTCACCGGCGCCCGGTGCTATCTCGCCACCCAGCAGCAGCAGATCACCCTCGACGTCGAGGTGCTCTCGGCCATCCCCCGCCCCGACGATCCACGACCGGTCCTCATCGCGCCGATCGTCGACATCCGCGAGGAACAGGCCGTGCTCGACGAGACCCAGGTCGACAAGAACCCCGACTGGACCCACGGCGGCAGCGACAGCGGCCAGCCCCCGGTCGAACGCCTCGCCGACACCGGCGTCTGAACATGCTCCCGGGGCCGGTGTGCGGGCGCCCGTGGTCCGCGAGCTGCTGAAGGTGATCCGGGAGCGCCCGTATCCTCGGGGACGTGGCCGGCTATCCGATCGTTCTGCGGCGCCCGCCAAGGCTGGTCGGTGCCATCGATCGCCCCAGGGTGGCCGCGCTCGGTGACCATGCGGCCGTGGTCGTCGTCGGTCCGGCGGGTGCCGGCAAGACTGTTGTGGCCGTCCAGATCGCGGCGGCCCACGGTGGCCGCCTCCGGTGGTGCCGCTTGGCGTCGGGCTATGGCCGCGCCGTCGACCTCGTGGGCCTGGCCACGGGCGACGAACCCCCGGGGGTCGACGAGGGTGGGGAACCCGACATCCTCGACCTGGCCGGGCGGTTGCTCGGTGAGCTCGAGTCCGAGCCGACCGTTCTCGTCGTCGACGACCTCCACGAGGGCGACTCCGACCCATGTGACCGGCTCCTGGCCGAGGTGATCCCGCTCGTGCCCGAGGATGGGTTGGTGGTCGTCGCCAGTCGGCATCGCCCTGCCGGGCTGCTCGGACGGGTCGGCGCGGGGGCCGTCCGTGTCATCGACGCCGCCGAGCTGGCGTTCACGGTCGAGGAGGCCGAGGTGCTGTTCGCGGCCGCCGAGCGCGACCCCGCCGCCGCCGACGCCTGGCATCTTCACACCGAGGGCTGGGCGGCGGCATTGGCCCTGGCCGCCGAGTCGGCGGCCGCCGGGGAGCTCGGGCTCTCGGACATGCTCGACCAACTCCTCCTGGCCGGCCTGCCCGACGATGAGCGCGACACGCTCGTCGCGCTTGCGGCGCTGCCGTACCTCACCGCCGACCTCGCCACGAAGCTGGACCTCGGCAACGAGCAGTCCCTCGTCGCGCTCGGTGACCGTACGAGCCTGCTGAGCGAAACGGCGGGCCACTGGCGACTGCATGAGGTGGCACGGGGGCCGCTGCTGGCCGGGAGCGACGAATCGGCGGTGTCAGATCTGCGTACCGCAGCGGCCCGGCACCTCGCCGACAGCGACCCGACCGCAGCGATCGAGATCCACCTGCAGGCTGACGAGCCCGAGGAGGCGGCCGAGTTGCTCGCGGCGTGTCTCTCCGAGATCGGTCCCGAGCGGGCCATGGACTGGGTGTACCGGATGCCCGCGCGACTCCGGCGGCGCTTCCCGCCCGTGCTCACCGCCGGTCGGGCCACCGTGGACCTCGACCTCGCGACCGAAGAGGCCAGGCGACGAGTCGACGTCGCCCCGACCGAGGACGCCCGGGCGGAGGCGCTGCTGGCCCTCGGATCGGCGCGTGCCGGTGCGGGCGACCTCGCCGCGGCGCTCGACGCGTTCGAGAGCGTCGCCGCCCGCCCTCGCGGCGACGTCCGTGGCGAGGCGGGTCGAGCCTGGCTCGGGATCGTGCGTTGGTGGGCCGGCGACCTTGCCGGCGCGACGGTGGCGTTGAACGAGGCCGGCACCGGCACCTGGGCCCGTTGGGGGCGAGCCCAGGTGGCCCTCGCGGCCGGTGACCTCGACCGGGCCCGCAGCGAGGCCGACGAGGGCGCCGATGCCAGCGAGCCGGGCGCCACCGTCGCCCCGGCCGAGCAGGTGCGGACGGCAGTCGCGTTGCTCGCCGGGGAGCGGGACGTGGCGGCGGCCCACGCCGAGGCCGCGTATGCCGCTGGAGTCGCGGCGGGTGGCTTCGACCTGGCCTGCGGCGCCATCGCCCTCGCCTGGGTCCGCGCCGCTTCCGGGCAGCACGACGAAGCGCTCGCGGCGTGTGATCTCGTCGAGCGTCGGGTGGGCCGCCACGACCTCTACGCACGTCTGCAGGCTGCGCTGGTCCGTCTCGCGCTCGCCGAGCATGTCGGCGAAGCCGAGGACCGGGATCGTGCGGCCCGTCGGGTGCACGATCTGCGCCGGGTCGGCTTCGCCCCCGTGGAGGAGCTCGCCCGTCGGCTGTTGCCGTCGCTCGCGCCGACCGAGGGTGATGGTCTGGTCGTGGAGCTGCTGGGGCAGGGTCGGGTGCTCGTCGATGGTCGGCCGCACGAGTCGGGGTTCCGGTCGCGCAAGGCCCTCGCCGTGCTCCGCATGACCGCGCTCGCGGGGCCGCAGGGTGTCCGGCGTGCACAGGCGATCGAGGCCGTGTGGCCGGGACGTCGACCGGACAAGGGTCGGACGCTGTTGCGCACGGCGCTCAGCGAGATCCGCCGGGTGCTGGAACCCGAACGTGAGCCCGGCGACGCGTCGCGCTTCGTCGACACGCCCGGTGATCGTGTCGCGGTCGACGCCCGGACCGACCTGGCCGAGGTGCGACGTCGGGCCGTCGACGATCCGGCGGAGGCGTTCGAGCGGTTGCGGACCGGTCTCGCCGATCTGAGCGGCGACGGCGAGTGGGGCGAGGAGCTGGCGCGGGAGGTCGCCCGGCTGCGCGTCGAGGTCGCCGACCGCGTCGCCGCCGGCGGCGGGTCGGACGATCAGCGGGCGGAGGCCCTCGAGGTGATCATCGACGCCGAGCCGTGGCGTCGTGACGCCTACGACGCGCTCGCGGCGCTGCACCGCGCCGCAGGCGACGAGACGGCGGCCCGGGCCATCGAGCGGCGCTGGTTCGACGAGTAGCGGCCGGGCGCTTCGAGTGGCCCGGGACGCGCCGTCGACCTGGCGGTTCCGAGGCCGGTTCTCACGGGTGTCTCACGGCGGTTTCACACCCGTGTCCGAACGTGGTCCCCGTACCCGAGCCCGGACCCACCGGGACCGAGTCGAGGAGGACCGTCATGTTCACCAGCACGACCACCATCCCGAGCCGACCCGTCGGCGTCACCCGCGGGGCCCTGGCCGTCGCGATCGGCGCGCTCACGCTGGCCATCGCCGTGTTCAGCGCCCCGGCCGCCGGCGCTG
Organism: Acidimicrobiales bacterium; assembly: GCA_034522155.1. Classification (GTDB taxonomy): domain Bacteria; phylum Actinomycetota; class Acidimicrobiia; order Acidimicrobiales; family Salinilacustritrichaceae; genus Salinilacustrithrix. The sequence goes on from JAXHLP010000011.1 coordinate 151,993, forward strand.
CGGGGCCACCCACGGTCGTCACCTTCGATCCGTCCTCGGCTCGGCAGGGCGAGGACCTCGAGGTCGAGATCGAGGGGTTCACCCCGAACACCGGCGTCGAGGTCCACTTCGGTGGCTCGACGATCGGGACCGGTACGACCAACGGGGACGGCGCAGCGACCATCGCGGCCACCGTCCCTTCGACGATGCCGCCCGGCACGCATCCGCTGGACGTCTACGACGACGCCGGCCTCGACGCGAGTGACGCGTTCACGGTCGACCCACCCCCAGCGTGCCACCCGCACACGAGCCGACTGGACTCGGTCACCCAGTCGGGCCGCCCTGGTGATCCGATCGTGGTCGTGGGTCGCGCTTGCGCCTCCGAGGAGCTGACCGTCTACTTCGATCACATCCACATCGAAACGGCGCGCAGCGACCATGACGGCGACTTCCGTATCGAGACCAACTTCCCGCAGGGCGCCGAGGAGGGCAGCCACTTCCTCGACGTGGCCGGCGCTCGGGGTACGGGCCTGACCGAGATGGTGACCGTCGCCCCACCGCCGTCGAGCACGGGGGCGAACGGCTCCGGCGACGCTGGCGGCTCGACCGGCGCCGGTGCCGCGAGCACTCCCGACGACCCGGCGGCGATCCCCACCCCGTCGACCACCGAACCCGAGACGGGTCCCGCCAGTGAGGATGGCGCGGAGAACGACCGCGGCGACGATGCCGAAGAGCTCGCTGCCGGTGAACAGGCCGGCGGCGGGTCGTCCGGCTCCGACGGAGCGAGCACGCTCTCACTCGGCCTCGCCGCCATCCTGGTCGTGGCCTCCCTCGTCGTGCTCGTCGTGCTCCAGCGCCGCACGCGACGCACCTGAGTGCTCGTCACGGCGAGCTCACGACCCGGGCGACCACGCCCGGGTCGTGTCGCGTCGGCGCGTCGAGGCCGTCAGTGAAGTGCTCTCGGGCGTGACCCGCCTCGGCGATCCCGGCCGGTGGTGATCGACCCGATCGTCGACATCGGCGAGGAACAGGCCGTGCTCGACGAGACCCAGGTCGACAAGAACCCCGACTGGACCCACGGCGGCAGCGACAGCGGCCAGCCCCCGGTCGAGCTCCTCGCCGACACCGGCGTCTGACGCCGGAGCGTGACGCCGGAGCGACGACGAGCCGCTTCGGCACGGGATCGGCTCGGGATGTGACCGGCGCCTCGAATGCGCTACAACGGTGGGTGGAGAGCGAGGTCGAGAGGGGGAAGCATGCGGCGGATCGTTGTCGTGTTGATGGTGGTGGGTCTGGCGGCGAGTGCGTGCCAGCCGGGGCGTTGGCTCGGGCGCGGAGGAGAGCCACCGTCTCGGTTCGCAGGAACGATCGACCTCGAGCTCGACCAGGACCCGGCGTGCGAGTTCATCGGCCACGAGTGCGCCCTTCCCTTCCCGACCAACCACTTCGCCGACCAGCGTGGCGCGTCGGGGAAGATCGACCACGTCGCCATCCCCGACCTGGCCGTCCCGGTGAACAGCGCCGGGGCGCCGGTCGACGTGTCGCGTCTGAACGCCAACGACGGCTTCAGCCCCGGTGCGGCCGCACTGGCCCTGATCCCCGGCGTCGATCCCGAGGGCTCTGGACTGCCGCCGGTCACCGACCTGGCCCGATCACTCGATCCCGGTTCCGGCAGCGTCGTGCTCGACGCCGACACGGGCGAGCGGCTGGCCCATTGGACCGAGCTCGACGCCAACGCCACCGACCCCGAGCGCCAGGCCCTGTACGTGCGGCCGGCGGAGAACTACCCGAACGGGCACCGCATCATCGTCGCCCTGCGTGACCTCGTGGACGGCGCCGGCGCGCCGATCGAGCCGACCGACGCCTTCCGGGCCTACCGGGATCGTCTCCGCAGCGACGTACGGGCGGTGGAGAAGCGGCGACCGGCGATGGAGCGCATGTTCCGGGAGCTCGAACGGGCGGGCGTCGAACGTGACGGGCTCGTCCTCGCCTGGGAGTTCACGGTCATCTCCACCGACAACCTCACCGCTCCCCTGCTGCACATGCGCGACGATGCCTTCGAGATCCTCGGCGACGCCGCGCCGTCGTTCACGGTCGAGCGCAACGAGGTGCCGGACGGGCGGACCTACCGCCTCGTCGAGGGCACCTACGAGGTGCCGCTCTACCTCACCGGTGACGGCACGGCCGGCAACGGGCTCAACATCGACGAGCCCACGGCCCTGCCCGAGGTCAACGGCACCTGGTCGTCGGTGTACCGCTGCATGATCCCCGAGGTTTCGACCGCGGCCGAGCCGGGCCGTGGCGTGATCTACGGGCACGGTCTGCTGGGGACCAGGAACCAGGTGACCTCCGCCGGCCCCCGGCTGCTGGCCGAGAACCACAACCACGTCGTATGCGGCACCGACCTCATCGGCATGGCCCAGGACGACGTGGGCTTCGCGATCCAGGTGCTGACCGACGTCAGCCTGTTCCCCGCGTTCGCCGACCGGCTGCTCCAGGGCCACCTCAACACGCTGTTCCTGGGGCGGCTGATGAAGCACCCCGACGGGTTCGCCGCCCACCCAGCGTTCCAGGACGTCGAGGGCGGCCCCCGGCTCGACACCACGGAGCTCGGGTACTACGGCATCAGCCAGGGCGGGATCAGCGGCCCCGTGTCGACCGCGGTGTCGACCGACTGGGACCGGGGCGTGTACGGCGTGCCGGGGATGAACTACAGCACGCTGCTCAACCGCAGCGTCGACTTCGACACCTTCCAGCTGGTCCTCGATCCCTCGTACCCGGACAAGTTGGACCAGGCGTTGCTGTTCGACCTCATGCAGATGCTGTGGGATCGCAGCGAGGGCAACGGCTACGCCGCCTACCACGACGAGCCGTTGCCGGGGTTGGGCGAGAAGCGCGGCCTGCTGCACGGTGCGCTCGGCGACCACCAGGTGGCCAACGTGGCGATGGACGTGATGGCACGCACGATGGGCGCGTCGGTGGTGTGGCCCGCCGTTGGGCCGGGGCGGTCGACCGACGTCGAGCCGTTCTGGGGCATCCCGCGCATCGAGTCGTATCCGTTCGAGGGGTCGGCCGTGGTGATGTGGGACACCGGCGCGCCGCTGCCGCCGATCACGAACACCCCGCCGAGGGCGGGCGAGGATCCCCACGAGGATCCCCGCCGCCACCTGCCCGCCGTCGAGCAGATCGACCAGTTCCTCCGCACCGGCGAGGTGATCGACGTCTGCGGCGGCGACCCCTGCACCGCGCCGGCGACGTAGACACGGCGCCCCCGACCACGAGACCTGCGACGCAAGGCAGCCAAACCCGCGTCTGATCTGCAGCTTCTCGGCGGAGGGGGTGGTGTGAGGGCGGAGGGGGTGGGATTCGAACCCACGGGACCCCGCAAAGGGCCCGGCGGTTTCAA
>JAXHLP010000012.1:0-194553 GCA_034522155.1 Acidimicrobiales bacterium
TTACCTAACTTGACCTTCCCAAGGTTGAAATGAATAACACCCAGGCTTTTATTCTCAGTTATTTCTATAACGGGGCTCAAGTACACCGCCGAAGCCGCGTCATCCGTTTACGGATGGGTAGGGGAGCGTCGATCTTGCAGCGAAGCGGCCGAGGAATCCGTCGTGGAGCGAGGTCGAGTGAGAATGCAGGTATGAGTAGCGAGAGAGGGGTGAGAAACCCCTCCGCCGAAAACCCAAGGGTTCCTGGGCAAGGCTAATCCTCCCAGGGTGAGTCGGGAGCTAAGGCGAGGCCGCAAGGCGTAGTCGATGCACAACCGGTTGATATTCCGGTACCACCGTGTCCGCGCCCAGCCCAACGTCGTCAATCTCGAGGCTGTCTTCGGACGAATCGGGTGCGACTTCCGCGGGTAGCAGAAGAGGGACGCAGGAAGGTAAGTGAACCCAGGCGATGGTTGACCTGGGGTAAGCGTGTAGGGCGACTCCGATGAGAGTTGGAGTCACATGCCTGAGACGTGATACCGAGCCGTACAGGCGAAGTCACTGATCCTATGCTGCCGAGAAAATCTCAGCTGTCAGCTGGCACGGTGCCCGTACCCCAAACCAACTCAGGTGGATAGGTAGAGAATACCAAGGTGATCGGGAGAACTGTGGTTAAGGAACTCGGCAAATTGCCTCCGTAACTTCGGGAGAAGGAGGGCCCTCGTAAAGTGAAGGACCTCGCGTCCTGAGCTTGAGCGGGCCGCAGTGACCAGGGGAAAGCGACTGTTTACTAAAAACACAGCAGCGTGCGAAGCCGTAAGGCGCTGTATACGCTGTGACGCCTGCCCGGTGCCGGAAGGTTAATTGGAAGGGTTAGTCCTTCGGACGAAGCTCTGAAATGAAGCCCCGGTAAACGGCGGCCGTAACTATAACGGTCCTAAGGTAGCGAAATTCCTTGTCGGGTAAGTTCCGACCTGCACGAATGGCGTAACGACTTTCCCACTGTCTCAACCACAGACCCGGCGAAATTGAAATACGAGTAAAGATGCTCGTTAGCTGCAGCAGGACGGAAAGACCCCGTGGACCTTTACTATAGCTTGATATTGGGTTTGGATTTGCGTTGTGTAGGATAGGTGGGAGACTTGGAAGCATTGGCGCCAGCTAGTGTGGAGTCATCGTTGAAATACCACCCTTCGTATGTCGGAGCTCTAACCCACGTCCCTCACCGGGATGGGGAACAGTGTCAGGTGGGTAGTTTGACTGGGGCGGTCGCCTCCTAAAGAGTAACGGAGGCGCCCAAAGGTTCCCTCAGACTGGTTGGCAATCAGTCGCCGAGTGCAATGGCACAAGGGAGCTTGACTGTGAGACTGACAAGTCGAACAGGGACGAAAGTCGGACATAGTGACCCGGCGGTGGCGTGTGGAAGCGCCGTCGATCAACGGATAAAAGGTACCCCGGGGATAACAGGCTCATCTTCCCCAAGAGTCCATATCGACGGGAAGGTTTGGCACCTCGATGTCGGCTCATCGCATCCTGGGGCTGAAGCAGGTCCCAAGGGTTGGGCTGTTCGCCCATTAAAGCGGTACGCGAGCTGGGTTTAGAACGTCGTGAGACAGTTCGGTCCCTATCCGCTGCAGCCGGAAGAAGCTTGAGAAAGGCTATCCCTAGTACGAGAGGACCGGGATGGACGCAGCTCTCGTGTGCCAGTTGTCCTGCCAAGGGCATGGCTGGTTAGCGACCTGCGGAAGAGATAAGCGCTGAAGGCATCTAAGCGCGAAACTCGTTTCAAGATGAGGCTTCTCACTGGGTCAACCAGGTAAGGCCCGTGGTAGACCACCACGTTGATAGGCCGGATGTGTACGCACAGCAATGTGTTCAGCAGACCGGTACTAATCGGCCGAGGGCTTGGTTTCTCTCATGTTCGTGCTCGCTATGGAATGCTCGAGGAACACGAGCCGTCAGCCGTTGACGGCGTGTCCTTTGACAAGTTCTCGGTGGTGATAGCAGCGGAGATACACCCGTTCCCATTCCGAACACGGAAGTTAAGCCCGCTTGCGCCGATGGTACTTGGGGGGAGACCCCCTGGGAGAGTAGGTCGCCGCCGGTTTCTCACGAATGGCCCCCGCTACGGCGGGGGCCATTCGTCGTTTTGGGCCGGACGCCGTTAGCCTCAGACCGATGTCCTCGCCCCGCAACGCCGACCGGAATGGTGGTCGCAATCAGCGGCAGGCCGGCCGGGACGGTCAGCACGGCAGCGGCGGCAAGAGCCGCCGCGATGGGGGAACGGGGCCGCGGCCACCGGTCAAGGGCCGCCGGCGCACCTTCGACACCGAGTCGGTCCCCAACGAGCGCGAACGCCGCCGCGACGACGTCGGCAGTGACGATCGGACGGGCGACCGCTGGATCGACGAAGGGCCGGTTCGCCGGGCCGCGGGCGATGCGGTACGCCGCGGATCGTCGAACGATCGCGAAGTCGACGGTCAGAAGGCCGGCAAGAACGCGCCTACGCAGGCCGGAAGGCGGCCCCGGAAGCAGCCCGGCAAGCAGCCCGGCGATCAATCGGGGAAGAAGGCGGGCAAGAAGCGGGGCGGCGGCCAGGACCGCAACGCCAAACGCTCCCGTGAGCGGGCGGCCAAGCGCGCTGAATCGGCGCTCGAGCTCGACCGGGACCGACTGGTGCGTCAAGTCGGCCAGGCCAAGGCCGAGCGAGCGATCCAGCGGCTGGGGGAGGCGAGCGAGGCGTTCGCGGACGAGCGCTTCGAGGACGCGAACCGCCTGCTCAAGCCGATTGCCGCCACCATGCCCGACGAACCCGCCGTGCGCGAGCTCTACGGCCTGACGCTGTACCGGTTGGGGCGGTGGCGCCAGGCCGTGACCGAGCTCGAAGCGTTCCACCGCCGTACCGGCTCGGCCGAACAGCACCCCGTGCTGGCCGACTGCCGTCGGGCCCTGGGTCACCACCGGAAGGTGGCCGAACTGTGGGACGAGCTCGGCTCGGCCTCACCCGACGCCGCCATCGTGGCCGAGGGACGCATCGTCTACGCCGGCTCGCTCGCCGATCAAGGTGATCTCGTCGGGGCCATCAAGGCGCTCGAGGGCGGGGCGCTCGGCGCCAAGAAGCTGGCGATCCACCACCTGCGCATGCGCTATGCGCTCGGCGACCTCTACGAGCGCGCCGGGGAGCACCAGGCCGCCCGGCGCCAGTTCCAGGCCGTGGCCGAGGCCGAGCCCGCCTTCTTCGACGTCCAGGACCGTCTCGCCCAGCTCTGACTCGCTACCGTCGACCGCGACTTCCCCCGTCGCTCGCCCGCCCGAGCGCGGGTCGACCCAGGGGAGTCCCCATGTCCAGCAAGCTCGCCAGCGAACCGTCCACCGATCTCGACGTGGCCGTCGTCATCGGCACGCTCAGCTCCGATCCGGTGAGGACAGACCTCGCCTCCGGCTCGGTGCTGGTGCGCTACGAGGTGACTGCCCGCCACCGCGGCGGCACTGATTCGGTCCCCGTGTCCTGGATCGATCCGGGTCGTCCGCCCGCTGTGGTCGCCGGCGACCGGGTGGCTGTCGTCGGCCACGTCCGGCGGCGCTTCTTCCGGGCCGGTGGCGCCACCCGCTCGGCGACCGAGATCGCCGCCACGTGGGTCGGGCGTGCCCACTCGACCCGGCGCGTGGCCATCACGCTCGGCGAGACGCTCGACGTCATCGGTCACTGAGCGACCGACGACGTGGACGCCCGTCGCGTCCGTCCGACAGGATGGCCCTTTCGCAACCCGTCGATCATCGTGGGAGCCCGACAGCCATGAACAGCGAGCAGTTCGACAAGGTCAGGAGCCGGCAGGGGTTCATCGCTGCCCTCGACCAGAGCGGGGGCAGCACGCCCAAGGCCCTCAAGCTGTACGGCGTCGAAGAGGACGCCTACTCGAACGACACGGAGATGTTCGACCGGATCCACGAGATGCGGACCCGGATCATGACCAGCTCGGTGTTCGACGGCAGCCGGGTGCTCGGGGCGATCCTGTTCGAGGACACCATGGACCGCGACGTCGACGGCAAGCCGTCGGCCTCGTACCTGTGGGACGTGAAGAACGTCGTCCCGTTCCTCAAGGTCGACAAGGGCCTGGCCGACGAGGCCGACGGCGTGCAGCTGATGAAGCCGATCCCGGGCCTCGACGACCTGCTCGACCGGGCCGTGGGTCACGGCGTGTTCGGCACCAAGATGCGCTCGGTGGTCAAGGTCGCCGACCGGGCCGGCATCGAGGCCATCGTCGACCAGCAGTTCGAGATCGGACGCCAGATCGCCGCCGAGGGTCTCGTACCGATCCTCGAGCCCGAGGTCGACATCCACAGCCCGTCCAAGGCCGACGCCGAGCAGCTTCTCTACGACGGGATCGTGGCCCGGCTCGGCGATCTCGGCGACGAGCAGTTCATGTTCAAGATCACCCTGCCCGAACAGGACGGCCTCTACGCCGACGTGCTCGAGCATCCCAACGTGCTCGCGGTCGTCGCGCTCAGCGGTGGCTACAGCCGCGACGAGGCCAACGAGCGCCTCGCCCGCAACCCGGGCGTGATCGCCAGCTTCTCCCGGGCCCTCACCCAGGACCTGAACGTGAACCAGACGCCTGAGGAGTTCGACGCCGCGCTCGACGAGGCGATCGCCAGCATCCACGCCGCTTCGGTCGCCTGACCGCACGGGTGCGTGGGCGCGCGCCGCGCGCGAAGCTAGGTTTCTCAGCAGACAACGACGTCTGCAAGGGAGACACCGTGAGCGACACGGTCCAGGATCAACCAGCCGAGTCGATCGACCGGGTCATCATCCGGTTCGCGGGCGACTCGGGCGACGGCATGCAGCTCACCGGCGACCGGTTCACCAGCGCCTCGGCGTTGTTCGGCAACGACCTGGCCACGCTGCCCGACTTCCCGGCCGAGATCCGGGCGCCCGCCGGAACCCTCGCCGGGGTGTCGGCGTTCCAGGTCCACATCTCCGACCACCAGATCACCACGCCGGGCGATGCGCCCAACGTGTTGGTGGCGATGAACCCGGCCGCGCTGCACAGTGATCTCCACCGCCTCGAGCCGGCCGGGTCGATCATCGTCAACACCGACGCGTTCACCGAGCGCAACCTCACCAAGGCGGGCTACGAGACCGACCCGCTGCACGACGGCACCCTCGACGCCTACAAGGTGTACGAGATCCCGATGACCGACCTGACCAAGAAGGCGGTCGAGCACCTCGGCGTCAAGCCCCGCGACGCCGAGCGGTCGAAGAACTTCTTCGCGCTCGGTGTGCTGTCGTGGATGTACACCCGACCGGCCGATCCGACGCTCGAGTGGATTCGGGACAAGTTCGCCGGGAACGAGACGGTGGTCGAGGCCAACACCGCGGCGTTCAAGGCCGGCCACGCCTTCGGCGAGACGGCCGAGCTGTTCGACCACCCGTACGCGGTCGAGCCGGCCGAGCACGAGCCCGGCACCTACACCAACATCACCGGCAACACCGCCCTGGCGTGGGGGCTCGTGGCCGCATCGCAGCTGGCGGACATGCCGCTGTTCCTCGGCAGCTACCCGATCACCCCGGCCTCGGACATCCTCCACGAGCTGTCCAAGCACAAGAACTTCGGCGTGCGGACGATGCAGGCCGAGGACGAGATCGCCGGGGTCGGCGCCGCGCTCGGCGCGGCGTTCGGCGGTCACCTCGCCGCGACCACCACGTCGGGACCGGGCGTGGCGCTCAAGGGCGAGACGATCGGCCTGGCCGTCAGCCTCGAGCTGCCGCTCGTGGTGGTCGACATCCAGCGGGGCGGCCCGTCCACCGGTCTGCCGACCAAGACCGAGGCGTCCGACCTGCTGATGGCGCTGTACGGCCGTCACGGCGAGTCGCCCATGCCGGTGGTGGCGGCGTCGAGCCCGTCGGGCTGTTTCGCCGACGCCATCGAGGCGTGTCGCATCGCCCTCAAGTACCGCACCCCGGTGTTCCTGCTCTCCGACGGTTACCTCGCCAACGGCGCCGAGCCGTGGCGGCTGCCCGACGTCGACTCGCTGCCCGACATCTCCACCAGCTTCGCCACCGAACCCAACGGCGAGAACCCCGGCGGCGATCCGGTCCACCTGCCCTACGTCCGCGATCCGGAGACGATGGCGCGGGAGTGGGCACTGCCCGGGACCGCCGGCCTCGAGCACCGCGTCGGCGGGCTCGAGAAGGCCGACGGCACCGGCAACGTGAGCTACAGCCCGGAGAACCACGAGAGGATGACCCGGCTGCGCCAGGCCAAGATCGACGCCATCGCTCGCGACATCCCCGGCGTCGAGGTCGACGGCGACGCCGACGCCGACACGGTCGTGATCGGGTGGGGCTCCACCTGGGGCGCCATCTCCGGCGGCATCGACCGGGTGCGCGCCGGTGGGCACAAGGTGGCGATGATCCACCTCCGACACCTCAACCCGCTGCCACCGAATCTCGGCGAGGTCCTGGCCACGTTCGACCAATTCATCGTGCCGGAGATGAACCTCGGCCAGCTGTCGAAGGTGCTGCGCGCCGAGTTCTTGATCGACGCGCAGGGAGTGTCGAAGGTGCGGGGGCTGCCCTTCACCGCCGGCGAGATCGAAACCGCCATCCTCGAGGCACTCGATGCGACGTGATGCAGCCCGACGAGCCGTCGTGACCCGACGGCACCACGCGCAAGGACTGGATGTCGGACCAGGAGGTCCGGTGGTGCCCGGGCTGTGGCGACTACTCGATCCTCGCCGCCATCCAACTGGCCCTGCCCGACATGGAAATCCGTCGCGAGGACGCCGTCTTCGTGTCCGGCATCGGCTGCGCGGCCCGGTTCCCGTACTACATGAACACCTACGGGATGCACTCGATCCACGGCCGGGCTCCGGCCATCGCCACCGGCCTCGCCATGACCCGCCCCGACCTGCACGTGTTCGTGGTCTCCGGCGACGGCGACGCCCTGTCGATCGGCGGCAACCACCTGATCCACGCGCTGCGCCGCAACGTGAACATCACGATCCTGTTGTTCAACAATCAGATCTACGGCCTCACCAAGGGGCAGTACTCGCCGACCTCCGAGGTGGGCAAGGTCACCAAGTCGACGCCGTTCGGCTCGATCGACACGCCGTTCAACCCGATCTCGGTGGCCCTCGGCGCCGAGGGCAGCTTCGTGGCCCGCACCCACGACATGGACCGCAAGCACATGATCGAGATGTTCCAGCGGGCGCATGCCCACCGAGGCTCCTCGATCATCGAGATCTACCAGAACTGCAACGTGTTCAACGACGGGGCGTTCGGCCAGATCACCACCAAGGATGCCCGCGGCAAGATGCTCATCGACCTCCGCCACGGCGAGCCGATCCGCTTCGGCGAGGAGCGGGAGCGGGGCGTGATGCTCGACGGCAAGGGTCTGTCGATCGTCGACGTCGACGACGTGGGGGAGGACGCGCTCCTCGTCCACGACGAGACCCGGGCCGACCCCTCGATCCAGTTCATGCTGGCCCGCCTGGCCAACGGCCCCTACGAGCCCACGCCGGTCGGCGTGTTCCGCGCCGTCGAACGGCCGGAGTACGGCGCGGGCATCAACCAGCAGCTCGCCGCCGCCCAGGACGAGAAGGGCCCCGGCCGCCTCCACGACCTCCTGCGTTCCGGCGCGACCTGGGACGTCGCGTAGGAGGCCGAGCGAGTCGCTTCGGGACTCGGCCAACCGGCACTCGTGTCCCCGTCCCGAGAGAACTGATCGTCTCGCGCCGACATCGACATCGCGGCCGGGCCCGTTCGTGATCAGCTCAGCGTCATCGCAAGCCGTGGCGCGGGCGAGCACCACGCCCGAATCAGGGGTGACCAGCCCTGACGAGCCCGTTCGGGCGCTTTCCACGCTGGCATGGCTGGACCGTAGTAAGTAGTCCGTACGGCCCATCAAGGGCGATCCGAAAGAAGACGACATCCCTCCCCGGAAGAAACAACTCGGAGGAGTCCCGTCACGATGCGAGCGATCACCCGCGGTCATGTGCTGCGCCGAGCCCTCGCCACCGCAGTTGCGTTGGCGATGGCGCTGGCCGTCACCGTCATCGAGGCTGCGCCGGCGAGCGCTGCGCTGTCCATCACGGGCACGGGAACCGTGCCCTACACCGAACAGGATCCGCCGGTCGACATCGCCTCGGGCGTGACGGTGAGCGGCGGTTCGTCCTACGGCGGCCAGCACCTCGAGTTCTCCCCGGTCGGGACCGACGGCCTGGACCAGCTCTCACTGCGCACCGACGGGGTCGCGTCGACCGTCGACGGCCAGGTCTCGATCGTGGGGACGGCCGTCTATCTCGGCAACGGCACCGGAGCCGACCCCATCGGCTCGATCGACCCGACCTCCGACGGCGTCGACGGCAAGAACCTGCGGGTCAACTTCACCAGCGATTTCGCGAACCCGAGCCTGGAGACGGGCACGCTCGACGGCTGGACCACCTACGAGAACCGCGTCGACCTCGGCGTCACATCGCTGGCCGGCCACTCGACCATCGACACCGCCAGCTATCCCACGGACTCCGGCGGCAACGACAACGACGTTCCGAGCAACCCGGGCACCTACGACGTGACGGTCGAGAGCTCCACCGCCAGCGACGGCAACAGGTCACTGCGCCTCGAGTCGAGCGGCATGACCACGCAGAACAACTGTGACGTGGTGCACGGTCCGGCCGCGTGGAGCTCGGAGTTCCAGGCCGCCGCCGGCGACGAGATCTACTTCGATTGGCGGGCCTTCTCCGGCAATGACGCCTACCACGTCTTCGGCTACATCCTCGACAGCGCGGGGAACCAGACCGAGGTCCTCGACACGTACACCAACTCGACGAGCAACACGTCCTGGGCCACCAAGGCCACCACGATCCCGAGCACCGACACCTACCGTTTCGTCTTCGTGTCCGGCACCTACGACGCCACCTGTGGCCGGGCTGCGGGTGCGGCCCTGCACATCGACAACTTCCGTGTCTACGGCGACCAGGTGAACGACGACGTGGTCGCCCAGGTGGTGCAGCGCCTCCGCTACGCCTACACCGGCGACAACCCGCCGGCGAGCCGCGATGTCGGCATCACCGCCCAGAGCGCCTCTTCGGGCGCGGGCACCGGCACCATCCAGGTGGACATCACCCCCGTGGACGACGCGCCCACGCTCGGATCGGTGCCGTCGTCGACCTTCACCAACACCATCGGTGACCAGGCGTACGCCACGGCGACGGGGACTCTGACCGGCACCGACCCGGAGAACGACCCGCTCACGTTCGCCATCGCGGGCCAGCCCCGCTCGGCCCACGACGTCGCGGGGGTCACCTACACGACCAGGCAGACCGGTACCTACGGCACGCTGCACGTCGCCGATGACGGCTCCACCGCCTTCGTGCCCGACGCCGCGGCCATCGACGCCCGAATCACCGACGACAGCGAGACCTTCACCGTCGCGGTCGACGCCAACGGGCTCACGGACACCGGCACCTACACGGTGAACGTCTCGGTGCCGGCGTCCGCACCCGGTGCACCCACCGGGGTGACCGCCACGCCGGGGGACACGACCGCCCAGCTGTCGTGGACACCGCCGAGCTGGCTCGGCGGGTCTGCGATCTCGGGTCACACCGTGGAGGTGTCCACCGACGGTGGCGCGACCTGGAGCACGGCGACCGCGTCGACCTCTGCCGACACGACGGCGACGGTGACCGGCCTGACGAACGGCGTGGAGGCCGTCTTCCGGGTCCGGGCGACGAACGCCACCGGCACCAGCGATCCGTCCGCTCCGTCGAACGCAGTCGTGCCGATGGGGCCCCAGAGCCCGCTGTCGGTCGTGGCATCGGACATCACCTATGGCGACACCCTCGAGCTCGGCGTCTCGGGCGGCTCGGGCTCCGGCGAGGTGACCTACACGGTCGAGACCGGCCCGTGCGAGATCGACGGGACGACCCTGTCGGCCACGACGGCCGGCACGTGCACGATCTCGGCCGACAAGGCCGGCGACGTCGCCCACCATCCGGCCTCGGCCCCGGCGGTCGCTGTCGAGGTCGCGCCCAAGACCCTCACCGTCGTCGACACCTCGGTGGTCACCCGCCCCTACGACACGACGACCGACGCGGAGCTCACCGGCGCCACGCTGGTCGGTGTCGAGCCGGGCGACGACGTCAGCCTCGCGGACCACACCAACGGCGTCTTCGCCAGTCCCGATGTGGGGACCGACATCGCGGTCACGACGTCGATGACCCTCACCGGGGACGACGTTGCCGCCTACGAACTGGTCCAGCCGAAGCTGACCGGCACGGTCGAGATCGCGCCGCAGGCCCAGCTCCGAGCCGTCATCGACGACTTCGTCTACGGCGACTCGTCACCGCTGGCCTCCTTCGGCGGCTCCGGTGCCGGCGAGGTCAGCTTCTCGGTGCTCTCCGGGCCGTGCCAGATCGAGGGTCCGATGCTGACGTCCAGCGCCGCCGGGATCTGCGAGATCGTGGCGACCAAGGCCGGCGACGGCTCGTACGAGGCCGCCACGTCCGAGTCGGTGGAGGTCACCGTGGCCCGTCGCCCGCTCAGCGTCGAGGGCGCCGAGGTCCCCGACAAGGTGGCTGACGGCACCCGAGCTGCCACGATCGAGGGCGCGACCCTCGAGGGTGTGCTCGACGGTGACGATGTCCGACTCGGCGATCATCGGAACGGGACGTTCGGATCCAGCACGCCGGGCGAGGTCATCCCGGTCACCTCCCGGATGACGCTCGCCGGCGCCGACGTCGACAACTACATCCTCGCCCAGCCGACGTTGACCGGAGCCATCCTGTCGGCGCCGACCATGACGCGCGAGGACGGAGCGGACGCCGACGAGGTGAGGGTGTTCGCGCAAAGCGAGTCGATCACGACGCAGCTGTGCTCGCTCCAGCCCGGCTCCGCCGTGTCGGCTCGACTGGCCAGCTCGCAACGCGTGCTCGGTACCTGGACCGTCGGCGACGACGGCTGCGTCGAGGCGGAGCTCGCCCAGACCCTGTCCGAAGGCACCCACACGATCACCTTCGAGGGCACGGACCTGGTCGGCGACGAGGTCACCATGGAGCGCACTGTCGAGGTGCTCGGTGCGCAGGTCACCCGTTCGCTCCCCGTCACGGGCGCGAGCGTCATCTCGCTGATGTTGCTCGGGCTGGCCCTCGCCGTGGGCGGCAGGTCCCTCACGCTGGCAGGGCGGCATCGGTCCTCGGCCCGCTGATCCGGGATGAACGAGATTCCCCGATGCCGAACGCATAGACCCGGCCACGACGCCGGCGCCGGGCGCGCCTACCTCCAGGTCCTCGACCTCGACGATCTCGACCACATCGTCCTGCTCGGCGACGAGGTGCTCCCGCACCTCACCTGACGCTGCGGTCAGCGAAGATCGCGGAAGACGATGCCGGTGGCCGGCTTGGGGGCGAAGAACGTGGTCTTCGGTGGCATCCGCTCCCCACCGTGGGCGATCGCCTGGATCTGGGGCACCGTCGCCGGCCGCATGAGCAGCGCGGCCTGGGCGTCGCCGGCGGCAACGGCGCCGGTGACGTTGGCCACGCCGTGCTGGTAGCGGACCTCGTGATCGGGGAGCTCGGCCAGGGCCTGGGCGGTGCGGACCGTGTCGAGGTCGACGTCGTCGCCGAACGCGCCCGGCTCGGGGCGCAGCAGGTGGGTGCCGGCGGGGGTGACCAGCCCGAGGCCGCCCTCATCGACGAGGTGCTCGACCGCGTCGGGGCCGAACGCGTCGTGGGGCTCGACGTCGAACCAGCGCCCGAGCTCGGCGGCCAGGTCGGTGCCCTCGGGTAGGCCGGTGACCAGGCGGTGGATGGGCTGGATCGTCAGCTCGTCCTCGATCAGCTCGACCACGTAGCACAAGGCCAGGTCGGCGTTGGTGCCGGTGCCGTGGGTGACGCGTCGCTCGTCGCGGTAGGCGAGGGTGGTCTCGTAGCGGTGGTGGCCGTCGGCGACGAGCACCGGCGCGCCGAGCACGGTGCTGGCGATGCGACCGTTGGTGTCGGCGTCGCGGACGACCCAGACGGTGTGCTGGACGCCGTCGGGGTCGGTCCAGTCGGCGTCGGGCTCGGCGTCGGTGGGGAGCAGGTCGGTGAGCCCCTTGGCCATCGACAGGCCCCAGATGGCTGACGTGTTGGCCTTGCACGACCGCAGCAGGTTCAGCCGGTCGGACTTGTCCTTCGGCGTGGTCTGCTCGTGAGGGAGGATCTCGCCCGACCCGGGTGGCCACAGCTCGAGCGCACCGATCACGCCGGTGGTCTGGCGCACGATGCCGGCCTCGTCGGTGAAGGTCATCCGGTACACGGTGAACGTCGGGCCGTCGTCGCTGACCAGGACGCCTTCGTCCTGCCACTCCTGGAGCAGACGCGCCGCCACCTGGTAGCGGTCCTCATCGCCTTCGTCGACCGGGAGGTCGATCTTGACGGTGTTGTACCGATCGCGGGCCGCGAGCTCGGCACGCTGGGCCTCGTCGATCACGTCGTAGGGGGGTGCGGTGACATCGGCCATCGACCGGCTCGGGTCGTAGCGGATGCCGGGAAAGGGGTCGAAGCGGGGCACCAGGACACTCTGGCACGCTGCCCGGGGTCGGTCGGAAAGCCGGCGCCAACGCGCTCTGGGCCCATGTTCGTCGCTCAGCGCGAGATCAGGGCCCGGAACGAGATGTGGGCGCGGTCAGCGGTGGCGGTGGATGCGGCGATACTCGTGGTGGTCGCCCGCGCCGCCGGTGTCGTCCCAGGGTCCGACGAGCTCGCCACGGTGGTCGGGTGTGAACAGGAACCCCGCGGCGCCGTGGAGCGAGCGCACGAGGAGGCCGAACAGCGCACCGAAGACGAACCCGCCCACGTGGGCGGCCCAGGCCACGCCGGAGTTGGGGTTGGTGAGGAACTGAAGCACGAACCAGATGCCGAGCAGCCACCGGGCCTGGATCGTGATCAGTATCGGGAAGCCGAGCAGCGCGACGGTGCGCACCGGGGCGCGTGGGTACCAGACCAGATAGGCGCCCATGACCGCGGCGATGGCCCCCGACGCGCCGACGACGGGGACCACCGAGTCGGGTTGGAGCAGCACGTGGGCGCCGGTGGCGGTCACCCCACCGACGAGGTAGAAGACCAGGTAGCGGACGTGGCCGAGGTGATCCTCGATGTTGTTGCCGAAGATCCACAGGTAGAGCATGTTGCCGCCGATGTGCATGATCCCGCCGTGGAAGAACATCGAGGCCACGGCGGCCCCCCACACCGACTTGCCCGGCACCGCAGGCGGGGAGTCCTCGCGGCCGACACCACACGCGTCGGCGTCCCCACCGAAGCGTCCGAACGCGGCTTCGACCTCCTGACGGGTCAGGGGACGACCCTCGACCAGCTCGCACGGGATGGCCGCCTGTTCGAGGTTGAAGGCCAGATCCTCGGTCCGGTCGCGCTGGGGCTCCTGCTGCCAGAGGAACCACACGCCGACGCAGGCCACGATCAGCACGAGGGTGACCACCGGCTTGCGGCGCGTCGGGTTCACGTCCTTCAGCGGCAGCACGACCGGCAGCGTAGGTCGCGGACTTTGTGCAACCCGCGGGAGCGCCCGTAGCCTCGTCAGATGGCGAAGAACCCCCTGATCAAGCGCTATCTCGATGCCGGTATGGCGTTCACCCAGATGACGCAGTCGCGAGCCGAGGCGATCGTGAAGGACCTGGTCAAGACGGGTGAGGTCCAGGCCCAGAAGACCGAGGAGCTCGTCAACGAACTGCTCGAGCGATCGCGCCGGAACACCGACAAGCTCCTCGAGGTCGTCCGCAAGGAGGTCCGCGACCAGATCGCCTCGCTCGGGTTGGCGACCAAGGACGACATCGCCCGGGTCGAGAAGAAGGTCGAGACCCAGGCCGCGCCCGCGAAGAAGGGGGCGTCCAAGAAGAAGGCCGTGAAGAAGGCCGCCAAGAAGACGTCGCCGTCCAAGAAGAAGGCGGCCAAGAAGAGCGCGGCCAAGAAGAGCGCGGCCAAGAAGACGTCGCCGGCCGAGAAGTCGACGAGCTGAGGAGCTGACCACGGCTGCGCGTCGTCGCCTCGACGTCGAGCTCCACCGACGGGGCCTCGCCGACAGCCGCCAGCAGGCCCAGGCCCTGATCGGGGCCGGCCGGGTGCTGGTGTCGGGCGCTGTCGCCGACAAGGCGGCCCGCCAGGTCGGGCCCGGCGAGCCGGTCGAGCTCGTCGGGCCGCCGCCGCGCTTCGTGGGCCGGGGCGGCGAGAAGCTCGACGCCGCGCTCGACCGGTTCGGCATCGACGTGGACGGTCGGTGCTGTCTCGATGCCGGCTCATCGACCGGGGGGTTCACCGACGCCCTGCTGCAACGGGGCGCAACCTCGGTCGTGGCTGTCGACGTGGGCACCCACCAGCTCCACGAACGGCTTCGCGAGGATCCGCGTGTCGAGGTCCGCGAGCAGACCGACATCCGTGCCATCGATGCCGCCGCCGTCGGCGGGTCCGTCGGGTTGGTGAGCGCCGACCTCTCGTTCATCTCCGTGCGTTCGGTCGCCAATCACCTCGTGGCGCTGCTCGAGGAGGGGGGCGACCTGGTCGTCCTGGTGAAGCCCCAGTTCGAGGCGGGACGGAACGAGGCGTCGAAGGGGCGGGGCGTGATCCGGGATCCGGAGGTGTGGCATCGGACGCTCCGCGACGCCGTTGTCGCCATCGAGGGCGCCGGAACAGCCATCATGGACGCCATGGTCTCCCCTGTGCGCGGGGCCGAGGGAAACGTCGAGTTCCTGGTCCACTCCCGCCGCACCCGCAGCCGGTCTCCGCTGGCCGACGCCAGTACGGTCGTCGACGACGTCGTCGCCGCGGCGCAACGAGGGCTGGACTGATGGTCACCGCCGGGCTCGTGCTCCACACCGAACGCGACGCCGCCGCGGACATCGCGGCCGACGTGGCCACCTGGCTGACCGACCGGGACCACGACGTTCGCCTGACCCACGACGACGCCAGGCGGATCGGCTTGCCCGATCGTGGCGTCGCCGAGGACGAGCTGTCCACCGGCCTCGACGTGGCCGTCAGCTTCGGTGGCGACGGCACCATGCTGCGGACCGTCGAGCTCGTCGGCGCGGACGGGATCCCCGTCATCGGCATCAACGTCGGCCAGCTCGGTTACCTGACCGAGGTCGACCCGGACGGCGCCCGCATGGCCATCAAGCGGTTCCTCTCCGGTGCCTACGAGATCGAGGAACGGATGATGATCACCGTGCAGCTCGACGGCGGTGATCCGCTCGAGGTCGTGGCGTTGAACGAGGCGGTGATCGAGAAGACGCCGATGGGTCACACGGTCCGCCTCGCCATCAGCGTCGACGGCGAGTTCTTCACCACCTACGCGGCCGACGGTCTCATCGTGGCCACGCCGACCGGCTCCACCGCGTACTCCTTCTCGGCCCGCGGCCCGATCGTCGCGCCCCAGCACCGCTGCCTGGTGGTGACCCCGGTGTCGCCACACATGCTCTTCGACCGCAGCATGGTGCTCGACCCGCACACATCCCTGCGCGTCGAGGTGGCCGGGAACCGGCCGGCCACGATCTCCGTCGACGGGCGGAACCTGGCGACGCTCCAGCCCGGGCAGGCGATGGTGTGCACCGCCAGCCCCCGCACCGCCCGGCTCGTCACCTTCGGCGATCACGACTTCCTCGCCATCCTCAAGACCAAGTTCGGGCTGTCGGACCGATGAGAGTGCGGCAACGGTGATCCAGGAGCTCGTCGTCCGCGACCTCGGCATCTTCGAGGAGGCGCACCTGGTGCTCGGTGAGGGCTTCACCGTGCTCACCGGCGAGACCGGCGCGGGCAAGTCGTTGCTCGTCGGGGCCATGCAGCTCCTGCTCGGTGCCCGGGCCGATGTCGGCGTGGTCCGACCAGGCGCCGAGGAGGCGGTCGTCGACGGCCGGTTCGTCGATCCGGCCGGCGAAGAGATGGTGCTCTCGCGCGCGGTCCCGGCCGACGGCCGGAGCCGGGCCTACTGCAACGGTCGGCCGGTCACGGTCAGCGAGCTGGCCGAGCACGGTGCCCGCCTGGTCGAGCTCCACGGCCAGCACGCCCACCAGCAGCTCCTGCGGGCCCCGGCCCAGCGTGACGCTCTCGACCGCTTCGGTGGCGTCGACCTCGAACCGTTGGAGCGCGCGCGGGCCGAGGTCGCCGAGACGCTGAGCGAGCTCGAGGCGCTCGGGGGCGATGACCGCACCCGGGCCCGGGAGCTCGACCTGCTGCGCTACCAGCTCGATGAGCTCGACCACGCCGGCCTCGACGATCCTGATGAGGACAGCCGTCTCGATGCCGAGGAGGACGTGCTCGCCGATGCGGTCCGCCACCGCGACGCCGCGGTCGCCGTCGCCGCGGCGATCTCGGACGACGAGGGCATCGGCGACCAGCTCCAGTCCGCCATCGGCGAGGTCAGCGGCCGGGCGCCGTTCACCGACGTCGAGGCCCGGCTGCGGACGGCGGCCGCCGAGCTGAGCGAGGCCGCAGGGGAGCTGCGTTCACTCGCCGAGACCATCACCGACGACCCGGAACGACTCGACGCCATCCGCGGGCGTCGTCAATCGCTGGCCGAGCTGCGTCGCAAGTACGGCGAGACGCTCGAGGAGGTGATGGCCGAGCGTGAGGCGATCCGCGAGCGGCTCCGCGAGCTCGACCAGCACGATCTGCGGGCGGCCGAGCTCGACGAGCGGTTGCAGCGAGCCCGCCACGACGAGCGCGCCGCGGCCGCGGTCGTGGCCAAGGCGCGCCGGGCCGCCGCGCCGACGCTCGCGGGCGGCGTGCAGGACCGCCTCCGCGCCCTGGCCATGCCGGATGCGGTGGTCGAGGTCGACGTCGATGGCGCCGATCCCGCCGACGACGTCCGATTCCTGCTCGCCGCCAACCCCGGTAGCCCGGTGCAGCCGGTGGCGAAGGTCGCCTCGGGCGGTGAGCTGTCGCGCACCACGCTTGCCCTGCGCCTCGAGCTCACCGCCGGGCCGCCGTCGTTGATCTTCGACGAGGTCGATGCCGGCATCGGGGGCGAGACCGCCTGGTCCGTGGCGGCCGCGCTGGCGGCACTGTCGGCCCGGCACCAGATCGTCGTCGTCACCCATCTGCCGCAGGTGGCTGCGTTCGCCGACCGCCAGCTCCGCATCTCCAAGTCGACTGCCGAGGGCACGACGGTCGGCCGCGTCGATCCGCTCGACGACGATGCACGGCTCGTGGAGCTGGCCCGTATGCTCTCGGGCCAGCCTGACTCGAGCGTTGGCCGCGATCATGCCGTCGAGCTGCTCGAGCGGGCCCGGTCGCAACGGAGCCCGACATGAGCCAGCCCGCCGTCTTCGACGAGCCACTCGTGCACGGCACCGCGCGGGTCGATCGCCGCACCAAGGCGCTGGTGAACCGTCTCGGGTCCGGCGACGTCGCCATCATCGACCACGAGGACCTCGACCGGGTGGCTGCGGAGACCCTGGTGGCTGCCCGGCCCCGCGCGGTGGTCAACGCGTCGGCGTCGATGTCGGGGCGCTATCCCAACGTCGGGCCGCTCCTGCTGACCGAGGCGGGCATCCCGCTCGTCGACGGTGCCGGTGCCGAGGTGATGACCATCACGGAAGGCGTCGCAATCAGTATCGACGGCGGTGCGGTCCTCGTCGACGGCGCCGAGGTCGCCATGGGCATACGCCAGTCGACCGAACTGCTGACCGCACGCATCGATCACTCCCGGTCGACGATGGGGGCCGAGCTCGAGCGCTTCGCCGAGAACACCCTGAGCTACATCCGTTCGGAGGGTCATCTCCTCGTCGACGAGCCCGACGTGCCCCAGGTCGACGGGGTCGAGTTCGTCGACCGACACGCGCTCATCGTGGTCCGCGGCATCGACTACAAGGAGGATCTCGACATCCTCCGCCGCAGCGGCTACCTCAACGAACAGAAGCCGATCCTGATCGGCGTCGACGGCGGCGCCGACGCACTGCTCGAGATCGGGCAGACCCCCGACCTCATCATCGGCGACTTCGACTCGGTCTCCGAGGATGCCCTCCGGTGCGGGGCCGCACTGGTGGTGCACGGCTACCCCGACGGTCGTGCGCCCGGCGCCACGCGGCTCGAGGATCTCGGTCTCGACTACGAGGTCTACGGCTCCGAGGGCACGAGCGAGGACATCGCCATGCTCCTCGCCTACGAGAAGGGGTGCGAGCTGCTCGTGGCGGTCGGTACCCACAACTCGATGGTCGAGTTCCTCGACAAGGGACGGGCGGGCATGGCTTCGACCTTCCTCGTCCGCATGAAGGTCGGCACCATGCTCGTGGATGCCAAAGGGGTGAGCCGGTTGTACAAGTCGTCGGTGCGCGGCCGCGACCTGGTGCTCATGGTCCTGGCCGCACTGTTCACCCTGGTGGTCATCGTCCTCATCAGCGAGCCGATCCGGCTCGTCATCCGCACGTACTGGGTCTCGTTCACCTCATGATCAATCTCCGCTACCACATCGTCTCGCTGACGGCGGTCTTCCTCGCCATCGGGATCGGACTCACGTTGGGCTCCACCTTTCTCGACCGGGCCACGGTCGAGAACCTGAACGGGCAGCTCCAACGGCTCGAGGACCGGCTCGGCGAGCGCGAGCAGGAGGTCGAGGACCTCCGGGACCAGGTCGAGCAGTTCGAGCAGCGTCGGACCGCGCTCGACGAGCAGGCCAGTGGACTGCTGGGCGGCGTGCTCGAGTCGGTGCCGGTGGTGATGATCTCCGCCCGCGGCGCCGACGAGGCCGATGTCGAGCAGACGGTCTCGTCGCTGGCGGTGGCCGGCGCCGACGTCCAGGGCGTGTGGTGGTTGACCGACCGCTGGGCGCTCGAGGACGAGGGGGCGATCACCGACCTGGCGGAGGTGCTGGAGGAGGACTCCGACGACCCGTCCCGACTGCGCCGCACGGCCATCACCCGGATGGGCGGCGAGCTGCGCGCCCGCCAGCTGCTCGACACCGCCACGGGAGACGACGAGCCCGACGCCGACGAGCCCGACGCCGACGAGCCCACGGACAGCACCGACAGCACCGACACCACCGACACCACCGACACCACCCACCCCATCGCGCCACCGACCGAGGGCGGCACCGGGGTCGGCACGGGGCCGCCCAGCGGCGAGTTGGAGCTCGTCGACGCGCTGGTCGAGGCCGGCTTCATCGAGTTCGAGGCGGTCGGCGGCGGGCCCGACGGGCTGGTCTTCCCGGACGGGACCCGCACCGTCTTCGGCGCCGGCTCGCCCGAGGTCCCCGATGATCTGGTCCTCGAGCCCTTGATCCGTCGGTTGGCGCGTGCTTCCGACACGCCGGTGCTGGGCGTCGTGGGCTCGGTCATGCCCGAGAACGGCGCCATCGCCGACGCGGTCGCCGTGATCCGTGAGGACGAGGTCCTGCGCGCCGTCGTGCCCACCGTCGACGAGCTCGAGCACTTCGAGGGGTGGGCGGCGATGGTCCTGTCGCTCGATCAGGTGACCGAGGGGGTCGTCGGCCACTACGGCCTGGCCGACAGTGCGTCCCGGCTGCTGCCGCCGATGCGGACGCCATGAGCGCATCCGTCGACGAGCGGCGGTTCCTCGCTCGATCGACGGCCACGCAGACCGTGCTCATCGGCGTCAGTCGGGTGACCGGTTTCGTGCGGATCGTCGTGGTCGCGGGGGTGCTGGGGACGACGTTCCTCGGCAACACCTACCAGTCGGCCAACACGATCCCGAACATCGTGTTCGAGCTGTTCGTGTCCGGGGCGTTGCAGGCCGTGCTCGTCCCCGCGCTGGTGCAGCGGTTCGACCGCCGCGGCGACGACGACGCCGAGCGCCTCGCCGGAGCGGTCCTCGGCTTCACCGCGCTGGGCCTCGCGGCGCTCGCCGTCGCCGGCGTCCTGCTGGCACCGTTCATCATGGGGGCGCTGGTGTCCGGCGTGGACGACCCCCAGGTGCGTGACGACCAGATCCGGCTCGGGACCATCTTCCTGTGGATCTTCCTGCCTCAGATCGTGGTCTACAACCTCGGCATCATCGCCACGGCCGTGCTCCACGCCCGTGGCCGGTTCGCGCTCCCCGCCTTCGCCCCTGCGATCAACAACATGGTGGTGATCGGTGCCTACGTGGTGTTCTGGCTGCTGCGCGCCGGGAAGGAACCCAGCCTCGACCTCAGCGGGCTCGAGATCGCCGTGCTCGGTGGCGGCACCACGCTCGGCGTCGTGGCGTTCTGCGCTCTTCCGGTGGTGGGCGCATGGCGCACCGGGTTCCGATTCCGGCCCAGCCTCGACCGGACCGATCCCGCGCTCGGACGTCTGGCCCGTCAGGGAGGCTGGGCCGCGCTCTACCTGGCGATGACCCAGGTGTTCCTCGCCGCGGTGCTCGTCCTGGCGAACCCCATCGAGGGCGGCGTGGTCGCCTACCAGGTCGGCTTCACGTTCTTCCTGCTGCCGTACGCGCTGTTCGCCCTCCCCGTGCTGCACACGATGTTCCCGACCGCGTCCCGTCAGGTCCAGGCCGATGACTGGCCGGCCTTCGCCGGCAGCGTCCGACGCGGGGTGACGGCGATCGCGCTCTTCGTCCTGCCTGCGGCCGCGGCCCTCGGCACGCTCTCGCCCACGGTCTCGGATCTGGCCCGGTTCGGCAACATCGACGCGGCCGGCGCCGCGCTCACCGCCGACGTCATCGCCGGCTTCGCGCCGGGACTCATCGGCTACGCGCTCTTCTACTTCCTCACCCGGATGTTCTACGCCATGGACGACACCCGCACCCCCGGCCTGGTGCACGCCGGTGTGGTCGCGATCGGCGTGGTCTGCATGGTCCTGGCGTCGGTCGCCATCGACGGCGACGGGGTGGTGCCGGCCCTGGCATGGTCCCACTCGGTCACCTACCTCCTCGGGGCGATCGTGTTGCTGGGTCTGGTCGTCCAGCGGCTCCGGGTCGTCGGTGTCCGGGTCGAGGTCGGCGTGATCCTGACCCGCGAGCTCGGCGCCGTCGCGGTCGCCTCGGGCGTCATGGTCGCCTTCGCCACGGCGATCGACACGAACGGTCGCATCGCGGCCGCCGTCGAGCTGGCGGCGGGGGCCGTCCTCGGGCTCGGCGTGCACCTCGTCGTCCAGTCGTTGCTCGGCGGGCCACGGCCCCGCTCGATCGTCGCGTTGCTTCGTCCGGGGCGCGGGGAGCCGGCACCATGACCACGAGCGGTCCGCGCGTGCTCCAGCTGCTCGGCCCCTCGACGGGCGGTATCCGTCGACACGTTCGCTATCTGACCGACCACCTGCGCGACACCGGGTGGCGGGTGACGGTGGCCGCGCCCGCCGGGGTGCTCGACCAGGTCGACCACGTGGTTCCCATCCCGGTGCGCGACCGTCCGCTCGGCACCTTTCAGGCGCGTCGAGCGCTGTCGGAGATGCTCGGCGACCACGACCTGGTCCACGCCCACGGGCTCAAGCCCGGCCTGCTCACCGCCTCGGTCGGGGCACGCCCTCCGATGGTGCTCAGCGTGCACAACCTCGTGCTCGACGAGGTCGCAGGCCGGATCGCGCCGGTGCTGCGACGACTCGAGGGCTGGCTTCCGGCGCGGGCGGCAGCCACCATCGCCATCTCCGACGGGGTCGCGGCCCGGTTCGCCGGCGTCTCCGGCGCCGACCGGATCCGGATCATCCCGCCCGCCGGTCCGCCACCCGTGCCCACGCGATCGCCAGAGGCGGTGCGTCGCGAGCTGGGCATCGGGGCCGACGACGACTTCGTGGTCACGCCGGCTCGGCTCACCCCGCAGAAGGACATCCCGTTGCTGCTGCGGGCTGCGGAGCGCGTGGCCGGGTCCCGTCCCCGGTTGCGATGGTTCGTGTTCGGCGACGGATGGCTCCGCGACGAGTTGGTCCACGACGTGGAGCGTCTCGGCCTGCAGTCGATCGTCCAGATCCTGCCCGGTCGGCCCGACGTCGACAGCGAGCTCGCCGCCGCCGATGCCGTGGTCGTCACATCTCGATGGGAGTCGGGCCCGCTCGTGCTCCTCGAGGCCGCCGAGCTCGGCCGACCGATGGTCTCCACCGATGTCGGACTGGCGCGGACCGTGCTCGGGTCCCGATCGCGGCGCGTGGTGCCGGTGGGCGACGCCGACGCCCTCGCCGCGGCCCTGGTCGAGACTCTGACCGCCGGTCCGAACAGCCACGCCGGACCGCCGACTGCGGCCGCCGAACTGCGCCCGCCTGCGCTGGCCGAGGACGTCGCCCGCGTCTACCGCGAGGTGCTGGATCGTGCGATCTGAGCCAGCCGGACGCGCATACTGTCCGACATGACGTTGCCGGACTTCTTGGTGCTCGGGGCCGCCCGATCGGCCACGACGTCGCTGCACTACTACCTGGAGCAGCACCCGCACGTCTCCATGTCGCAGGTCAAGGAGCCGAACTTCTTCGCCTTCGACCACACCGTCGAGCCGCCGTCGCCGCTGATCGACCCCGATTCGCCGATCGTCACCAAGTCGGTGCGCGACCGCGGTGAGTACGAGCGGCTCTTCGCCCACGCTGCACCAGGCGACGTGGTCGGCGAGGCTTCACCGCTGTACCTCTACGTCCGTGAGGCGCCCGAGCAGATCGCCCGACTCCTCGACGCGCCCCGGTTCGTGGCCGTCCTGCGCAACCCCATAGACCGGGCCTACAGCCACTGGCTGCACATCCGCCGAGAGACCGCCGAGAACGCGATCGACGGATTCCGTCGGGCCTGCGAGGCGGAGATGGCCGATGGGAGCACCGACGACCGGTACGGGTCAGGGAGTCACGTCCTCCGGATGGGGCGTTACCGCGAGCAGCTGCGGCGCTACACCGACCGCTTCGGCGCCGATGCGTTGCTCACCCTGACCTACGAGGAGGTCACCGCCGAGCCCGGATCGGCGTTGGCACGGATCTGTGACCACCTCGGGGTCGACCGCCACGAGTTCGACACCGAGACGCAGTTCAACCGCTCGGGCGTGACCCGTAGCCGCGCCGGTGCCGCGGTCACGGCCGCGATCCGGTCGGCCCAGCCGACGCTCAAGGCCGTCCTGCCACGGGGCGTCACCCGCAGGCTCGGCCGGTTGCGGGCCCGGTTCGACCGACCCGACGAGGCCCCACCCGTGCCCGACGAGCTCCGGGCGACCCTCGCCGCGTGGTTCGCCGACGACGTCGACGCCCTCGTGCGCGACGGCTACGTCCCGGCCGGTCTGTGGCCGGAGTTCGCATGATCCGGTTCCGGGCGATGCGTCGGCGCGCGCTGGTCGTGGTGCTCGTCGCGCTCGCAGCCGTCGCAGTCGGCCCGACCGCCGGATCGGCCCACGCCGGCGAGCCCGGTGGAGACGAGAAGGTGGTGGTGGTGACCGCCCCGGGGCTGACCTGGGACGACCTCGTCGAGCACGATCTGCCCACTCTCGAGCGGTTCCTGTCCGACGCCACCGTGGCCATGCTCAGCCTGCGCACCATCGGCGCCCGCACGAGCACGGCCGAGGGCTACGCGACCTTCGGTGCCGGCAACCGGGCCTCGGCGGGCACCTCGGCAGCCGGGCTGGCGCTCGAGCCCGACGAGTGGTTCGAGGAGGGTACGGCGGCGCAGACCTACGAGCGCCGTACCGGTCGAGCGGGTACCGGTGCGCTCCTGCACCTCGGCTTTCCGGCAATCGAACGGTTGAACGACCGGTTCCTCTACGGGGCCGAACCGGGTGCGCTCGGCCAGGCGATGCTCGATGCCGGGCGAAGCGTCGGGGTCGTGGCCAACGCCGACCTGGGTGTCGGTCCACCGCTCGAGGACGCCCCGATCGAGTTCCGCTTCGGAAACGCCGACTACGGACGCACCGCCGCGCTCACCGTGATGGACCGGACGGGACAGGTGCCCCACGGCACTGCCGTCGGGTTGCTCGACCGCGTGGCGCTCGCGCCCTACGGGGTCCGTTACGACAACGACGCCGTCGCCGAGGAGTTCGCGCAGGCCCACGCCGAGGCTGACCTGACGGTCGTGGAGCTGTCCGACCTGGATCGTGCCGATCGCTACCGGAGCGAGGCATCGCGACTGGCCGCCGAACGCATGTGGGTGGACGCGCTCACGTCGTCCGACGACCTTTTCGGGCAGCTGCTCGGTCTGGTCGACGAGGGCACGACGGTGATGGTGATGACGCCGGCCTCGCCGCGTGGGGCCGAGTCGCTCGGTGTGTTCGCGCTGTCAGAGGCGGGGATGGATGATGGCGGGAACCTCGCCCGCTCGGCAGCAACCCGACGGGCCGGCTACGTGGCCCTCACCGACGTGGCACCAAGTCTGCTCGACCACTTCGACGTCGACCAGCCCGATTCGATGTCGGGGACGTTGATCTCCTCGGCCGACGATGCGACCGTCGACGAGTCGCTGTTCGCCGACTTCGCGACCGCGAACGAGGAGTCGATCTTCCGCAACGAGGTCGTCGGGCCGGTGAGCGTCGTGTTCGTGGTCGCCCAGATCCTGGCGTACGCCCTCGCCGCAGTGGCGGTGGCGCGACGAAGCCGGTGGATCCGTCCGGTGTCGTATCTCGCGCTGGTCATCCTGGCCACACCGCCGGTCGCGTTCCTGGCCGGGCTGCTCCACGTGCACGACGGCACCGTGTTGACCTACCTGCTCGGCATCTTCGGTGCCGCGGTGGTCCTCGCCGCCATCGCCGAGGGGCTCGCCGTGCTGGCCGGGCGGCGATGGCCGCGGACCCGGGCGTTCCTGGCCCCGCTCGGGCTCATCGGCCTCACCTGGCTGGTCCTGGCTGTCGACATCCTCACCGGTGGCGAGCTGCAGATCGACACCGTCTTCGGCTACTCGCCCATCGTCGCCGGCCGCTTCGCCGGCTTCGGCAACCTCGCCTTCGCTCTCGTCGCGATGAGCGCCGTGGTCCTGGCCTGCGGGGCCTGGGCCACCAGCCGGCTGGCCCGGGAACCCGCCGACGGCATGGCCCGGGCCCGCGGCCGCACCGTGGTGGCGATGGTGGGGTTCCTGGCCGTCACCGTCGTCCTCATCGGCGCGCCGATGTGGGGCTCCGACGTCGGCGGCGTGCTCGCCGCCGTGCCCAGCTTCGCCGTGCTCGTGCTCGTGGCCGCCGGTCTCCGGGTCGGGTGGCGACGGGGCGCGCTGATCGTGGCCGGCACCGCGGTCGCGCTGTCGGCGTTCGCCGCCATCGACCTCGCCCGTCCCGAGGAGGACCGCACCCACCTCGGTCGCCTCGTCGACCGTGTGGTCGGCAGCGACGGCAGCGGCGGCTTCGGCGAGGTCCTCCAACGCAAGATCAACAGCAACGTCAGCATCCTGACCAGCTCGGTGTGGACGTGGACGATCCCGGCGGCGCTCGGCCTGATGGTCTTCCTGGCGCGTCGCCGGTCGGGCTTCCTGCGCGACCTGCAGGAACAGGTGCCCGGTATCCGGGCGACCCTCGCCGGTGGTCTGCTGGTCGCGTTCCTCGGTTTCGCGCTCAACGACTCCGGGGTCGCGGTGCCGGCGATGATGTTCGCCATCCTCCTGCCGTTCCTCACCTACGTGTTGCTGCGATGGGACCCGGCGCGACCCTGATCGCCGGTCTGGCGATGGGCGCCGCCGGGGGAGCGGCCGGGTGGTGGCTGCTGCGCGACACCTTCGCCAAGCCGATCTTCGCCCGCGAGAACGTCCGCGGCGTCGACGTACCGGTGGCTGTCGGCGTCCTGTTCCCGGTGGTGCTGCTGGCCGCGGCGTCGCTGCTGCTGCTGGGCGAGTCCGCCGACTGGACCGATCTCGCCACGGTGCCGTTGGTGACGGCGGTGCTGGTGGCGACCGGTTTCGGTCTGCTCGGTCTGCTCGACGATCTCGCCGGCGACGGCGGCTCCCGGGGTTTCGTCGGCCACCTCCGCGCGCTCACCCATCGGCGGCTGACCACCGGGGCGGTGAAGCTGTTCGGTGGTGGGGCGCTGGCGGTGGTCGCGGCGGCGATCGCGACCGACGAGGCTCCGGGTCGGTTGCTGGCCGACGCCGCGCTGATCGCCCTGGCCGCCAACCTCGCGAACCTCCTGGACCGGGCGCCCGGTCGTGTCGGCAAGGTGTCGATCGTGTGCGCCGCCGGCGTCGTCGTTGCCGCCGGGATCGACGCGCGGTTGGTGGGTCCGGCCGTGGTGCTGGGCACGCTTGCCGCCCTCATCGGTCCGGACCTGCGCGAGAAGCTGATGCTCGGCGACACCGGCGCCAACGTCCTCGGCGCCACCATCGGCTACAGCGTCGTGCTGACCACGGCGGCGTCGACCCGCACGATCGTGCTGGTGGTCGTCGTCGCCCTCAACCTGGTGAGCGAACGGGTCAGCTTCTCCTCGGTGATCGACCACACGCCACCACTGCGAGCCGTCGACCGCCTCGGCCGTCGTCCCTGACCCTCACCAGGGGTTCCGGAGCCAGGTGGCGAGGGCGATCCCGGCCGCGGCCTGCAACGCCAGCGAGGTGCGGTCCGCGCGGTGGGGGAGCGCGGTGGCACCGGTCGCCACCAGCAGCCACGGCACGTAGGGCAACCAGATGCGCTCGACCTCGCCCTTCGACAGGCCCGACAGGTCGGCCACGACGACGGCGACCAGCGCGGCCCAGATGAAGCCGATCGGCAGTCGACGCCGGGGGCTGGCGAGCGCAGCGACGCCGGCGGGGCCGATGCTCACCGCCAGCACCGCCAGGTTGGCGACCACGAAGTAGGTGAACGGTCTCTCGGAGGACACGCCGGCTTCGTAGCGCGCGGACGTGGCCGTCAGTCCGTCGAGGAGGAAGAAGCCCGCAGCGGCGAAGGCCGCGATCACCGCACCTCCGCCGACGCTGGCGGCGCCCAGCGCGCGCCACGAGCGCCGGGAGACGATGACCCAGGCGGCGATCGCGCCCAGCGGCGCGAGCCCGTAGCTCAGGTGCACGCCGAGCCCGAACAGCACTCCACCAGCCCCGGCGAGCAGGACCGATCGCCAGCGCCGGTCTCGCGTGCCCAGCACCACCAGCAGCGTGGACCACGCGCCGACGCCCATGAAGAACGCGTCGGCCGTCGTGGCCACCCAGACCGCGGCCGGTACGAGGACGAGAAACGGGGCGGCCCGTCGCACCGCCTGGTCGGGCAGCAGTTCGCGGACGGTCAGGAGCACGGCGACGGGGGTCGAGGCGGCCACGAGCAGTATCAGCGCGGCAGCCGGCGTCGAGCCGTCGAGACCGACGCGATCGAGCACCCACAGCAGCAGGACCATGCCGGGCGGGTGGCCCTGCACGTGGATGGGGTACGTCGGGAGCTGGTCGGTGAAGGTTCGCACGAACTCTCCGGGGGCATCGACCTCGGGCACCACGGCCAGGTACTCGAAGCGTCCCTCGAGCGGGGCGCCGATCCGGTCGAGGGGGCGATCAGCGCGGTAGAGCAGCACTACCCACGCACCGGAGGCGATGCCGGTGAGCGGGAGCAGCCACGCCATGCGGACCCGTCGAGCCACCGCGGGACCCACGGCGACGACGACCAGCGCGAAGAACACCGGCCACGCCAGGGTCGTCGGGCGGGGCGCGGTCTCCCAACGCCCGAACCACGGAACCGCGTTGAGCTTCAACTCGGCACCGCCGTCGACCAGTGCCAGGCCCCACAGCCGCACCGCGACGACGAGCACGCCGGCGGCTGCCACGGCGAGCACGGCCCGGCTGAGTGGTGTGCGCGGTCCCATGAGCGGCCGCGGAGTCTTGCACCGGCGCGGATCATCCGTGGGTACCGGCGTCTGCGGGGGTATGTTGTCCTCCCGTGACGAAACACATCTTCGTGACGGGTGGCGTGACCAGCTCCCTCGGCAAGGGGCTCACGGCCTCCTCGCTGGGTCGGCTGCTCAAGGCGCGTGGCCTCCGGGTCACGCTCCAGAAGCTCGACCCGTACATCAACGTCGACCCGGGAACGATGAACCCCTTCGAGCACGGCGAGGTGTTCGTCACCGACGACGGTGGCGAGACCGACCTCGACCTCGGCCACTACGAGCGGTTCATCGACGAGAGCCTCACCAAGGACTCCAACGCCACGACGGGCTCGATCTACTCCGCGGTGCTGGCAGCCGAGCGGCGAGGCGACTACCTCGGCAAGACGGTCCAGGTGATTCCCCACATCACCGACGAGATCAAGCGCCGCATCAGCGTCCTGGCCAACGACGACGTCGATGTCGTGATCACCGAGGTGGGCGGCACGGTCGGTGACATCGAGATCCTCCCGTTCCTCGAGGCCATCCGCCAGTTCCGCCTCGACGTCGGCCGCGGCAACGTCTGCTACGTCCACGTGACCCTCGTGCCCTTCATCGGCCCGTCGGGCGAGCAGAAGACCAAGCCCACGCAGCACTCGGTCACCGAGCTGCGCAGCCGGGGCATCCAGCCCGACGCCATCGTGGTCCGCTCCGCGGACCCCATTCCCGACGACCTCAAGGCCAAGATCAGTCGGCTGTCCGACGTCCACCACGACGGGGTCGTCAACGCTGCCGACGCCGGCAACATCTACGAGATCCCGCTCATCATGCACGAGGAGGGCCTCGACGCCGTCGTGTGCGACGTGCTCGAGCTCGGCCACCTGGGTGCCCCCGACCTCACCGAGTGGGAGGCGCTGGTCACCAAGGTCGAGTCGGCCACCAAGCCGGTGCGCATCGGCATCATCGGCAAGTACGTGGCCCTCCAGGACGCCTACCTGTCGGTCGTCGAGGCCTGCAAGCACGGCGGCTTCGAGCTCGGCGCCTACATCGAGTTCGAGTGGATCCAGGCCGAGGAGGTCGAGGGGTTGATGGCCGACGGCCGCCTCCGCGACCTCGATGGCATCATCATCCCCGGCGGGTTCGGCGAGCGTGGCACCGAGGGCAAGATCGCCGCGTCCACCTACGCTCGTGAGCACGACATCCCCTGCTTCGGGCTGTGCCTCGGGTTGCAGATGATGGTCGTCGACTACGCCCGCAACGTGCTCGGTCTGGGCGGGGCCAACTCCACCGAGATGGACTCGCGCGCCGCCGACCCGGTGATCGCGATCATGCCGGCCCAGCACGACGTCACCGACATGGGCGGCACCATGCGCCTCGGCGCCTACGTGGCGCGGCTCGCGCCGGGCTCCAAGGTGGCCGAGGCCTACGGGTCGACGGTCGTGTCCGAGCGGCACCGTCACCGCTACGAGTTCAACCCGAAGTACCGGTCGCGTTTCGAGGAATCCGACCTGTGGTTGTGCGGCGAGTCGCCCGACGGACGGTTGGTCGAGTTCATCGAGCTGCGGGGCCACCCGTTCTGGGTCGGGACCCAGGCCCACCCCGAGCTCAAGAGCCGACCGACCCGCGCCGCGCCGCTGTTCCGGGCGTTCATCGAGGCGGCGCTTGCCCGGGCGGAAGGCCGCCGCCCGCATCTCTTCGAGCTCGACGAGCCCGCCGTCGCCGAGCGCATCGCCGCTGAATGAGCGACGATCCCGGGTTCGCCCTGCTGGGCGAGGACATCGTCCACGAGGGTTACGCGATGTCGGTCGTCGTCGCCCGCTTCGGTGCACCGGACGGCCGTGAGTTCACCCGCGATGTGATCCGCCATGTCGGCGCCGTGGCCGTCCTGCCGTTGCACGACGACGGGACCGTCACCCTGGTACGTCAGTACCGCGCACCCATCGGCCAGGAGCTGCTCGAGATCCCGGCCGGGCTCCGCGACGTGGCCGACGAGGATCTGGAGCTGACCGCCACCCGAGAGCTGGCCGAGGAAGCCGGCCTGGCAGCCGAGGCGATCGAGCACCTCTGCTCGTTCCACAATGCCGCCGGGCTGTCCGACGAGGTGGTTCACGTGTACCGGGCCACCGGGCTCAGCGAGGTCGACCGCGACGCGCAGGGGCCCGAGGAGCAGCACATGCAGGTCGAACGCCACCCCCTCGCCGACCTGGTCGCCATGGTCCGACAGGGCGAGATCACCGACGCCAAGACCGTCGTCGGCGTCCTGCTCACCGCGCTGCCATGACCGGCGCGGCCGTGTCCGGCCGGGACGGCGACGAGACCACGGTACTGCCGATCGAGATGGAGGAGTTCCTCACCTGGCTGCGCCTCGAGCGCGGGCGGGCCACCTCGACCGTCGCGTCGTACCGCCGCGACCTGCGGGCCTGGCACGCCCACCTCGCGGCGACAGGTCGGCCGGTGCTCGACGTCGCCGAGGACGACATCGTCGACTGGATCCACTCCCTCCGCGAGTCGGATCTCGCGCCGTCCACGGTGAAGCGTCGGGTGGTCGCCGTCCGGAGTCTCCACCGGTACCTGGCCGAGGAGGAACTGGTCGACCACGACCCGGGTGTCGACGTGGCGCCGCCCCCTGTGCCCCGTGGGTTGCCCAAGGCCCTGACCGAGGAACAGGTGGCCGCACTGCTCGACCGCGTCGTCGGCGCCGACCCGGTCGCCAGACGCGATCGTGCGGTGCTCGAGGTGCTCTACGGGACCGGAATCCGGATCTCCGAGCTCGTCGGGCTGTCGCTGCGCGACCTCGACCTGCACGACGGGTTCATGCGCGTCGTCGGCAAGGGCGACCGGGAGCGCGTCGTGCCCGTCCTCGGCCACGCCAACGACGCCCTGGTCGATTGGCTCACCCTCGACGGCCGGGGCGCCCTGATGCCGTCGCGCTGGCGACGGCGCGACGACGAGGAGGCCGTGTTCCTCAACCAGCGTGGCGGTCGACTCGGGCGGCAGGGGACCTGGCTGCTCGTCAAGGCCTACGGCGAACGGGCCGGCCTGGGTGATCTGCTCACCCCCCACGTCCTGCGCCACTCCTGCGCCACGCACCTCCTCGACCACGGCGCCGACATCCGGGCCGTCCAGGAGCTGCTCGGACACGCCTCCATCGGCACCACCCAGGTGTACACCAAGGTGTCCGACGAGCGCCTCGTGGCCGCCTGGCGCCAGGCCCATCCCCGCGCCTGACCACACGGCGTACGGAGGCGCCTGGCGGAGTTCCCGCGGTGTAGCGCCGTCTCTCGTCTACGCTGCGACCATGTCCGAGGCATCTCAGCACCAGGATCCCACGCGCGACGAGCTCGAACGCGAACGCGCGCTCCTGCAGGAGAAGGTGCACGAGCTCGACGCCAAGGAAGACGACCTCGAGTACGACCCGAACTTCGCCGACTCCGGCCAGGTCGCCGCCGAGATGGGCGAGAATCGCGTGCTCTACGACCAGCTGCGTCGCGACCTCGACGACATCGAGAAGGCCCTCGAGCGGATGGACGAGGGCACCTACGGCACCTGCGAGGTGTGTGGCGACGACATCAGCGCTGCCCGGCTCGAGGCCATGCCCGCCACCCGCCGCTGCATTCAACACGCCTGAGCCGCTCGTCGGTCCCTGGCGGGACCTCCTCGCTCTCGGGCTCGGTCCAGATCGCCTTCTAACGTGTGGACCCATGAGTGGTCCGGTGCATCTGGCGAAGCGGTTCTTCGGATCGTTGTCGCCGCGCCCGCTCGACCCGGTCGACGACGTCTGGGTCCGCGAGGTGCTCGGATCGGGTGAGCGGGCTCTCTGGGAACGCATGCCGCTCGCCGATCGCAAGCATGCCGCCCGGGTGGCGCGGGAGGTCGACCGACTGCTCGGTGGCGCCGACCGTCCCGTCCTCGCCGCCGCGCTGCTCCACGACGTCGGCAAGATCGAGTCCGGCCTCGGCACCTTCGGGCGGGTGGTCGCCACCGCTGTCGGCGCAGCGGCCGGCCGAGATCGGGCCCATGACTGGGGCCGCATCGGTACGTACCTACGCCACCCGCAGATCGGCGAGGCGCTGCTGCGCGACGCCGGCGCCGACGACCTGACCGCCACCTGGGCCCGCGAGCACCACCAGCCCCCGCGCTGCTGGACGATGCCCGCCGACGTCGGCACTGCCCTCTCCTCTGCCGACGATGACTAGGCGCTCCTACACCGTGGTCGGGGCGGGCGCGGTCGGGTAGCTGTACGGGACCCGGCTGGGCGAGCTCGTGGGCCCTGCGGTTGCCGACGGGGCCACGGTCGCGATGTTCCAGAACGGACTCGGGGTGGAGCGCCAGGTGCGCGACGCCGTGCCCCATGCCGGCGCGGTGCTGGGTGCCAGGTGCTTCGTGTGCTGCCGTCGCGTGCGCCCCGGCGTCGCCGACCACGTCGACTACGGCGCCGTGACCGTCGGCACCTTCGAGGACGGCGCGCCACCAGTAGTCTCGGTCTGGTGAACGACGCTTCCTGGGCCTTGTCGGCGTTTCTGACCGTCGGCTTCGTCATCGCCGCCTTCGTCAGCGGCGGCGGCCTGGCGATCGGCTGGTTCCTGCTGGCCATCGGGATGGCGGTGGTCACCTACGTGCGCTTCAACGCCGCCCGCAAGCCGCCCGGCGGCAGCGCCGACACCTCCGACTCCTCCGAGTAGCGCTCAGGCCGGAGGCAGCAGCCCGATGCTGCGCTGCGCCCGCTGGAGCGTGGCGGCGGCCACCGTGCGGGCCTTGCCGGCCCCGGTGGCCAGGATGTCGGCAGTGGCGCCGGGGTCGGCCGACAGCTCGGCGAAGCGCTCCTGCACCGGACGTAGCAGCTCGACCACGGCCTCGGCGGTGTCGGTCTTGAGCGGTCCGTACATGTCGTAGTCGTCGGCGAGGGCCTCCGGGTCCTTCCCGGTGGCGGCGCCGAGGATCGACAACAGGTTCGATACGCCCGGCTTGGCGGCCAGGTCGAAGCGCACCTCGTTGTCGGTGTCGGTCACGGCCCGCTTGACCTTCTTCTCGATCGCCTCGGGTTCGTCGAGCACCAGGATCGTGCCCTGGGGCGACTCGAGCGACTTCGACATCTTCGCGGTGGGCTCCTGGAGATCCATGATGCGGGCGCCGACGGGCGGGATCACGTGTTCGGGCACCCGGAACACCTCCTCGCCGGTGCGGTTGTTGAACCGGATGGCGAGGTCGCGTGCCAGCTCGATGTGCTGGCGTTGGTCGTCGCCCACCGGCACGACGTCGGTGTCGTAGAGGAGGATGTCGGCCGCCTGCAGCGCGGGATAGGTGAACAGCCCGGCGGACACGAACCCATCTCCCGACGACCCGGCCCGGTCGGCCTTGTCCTTGAACTGCACCATTCGCGACAGCTCGCCGTAGCTGGCCGTGCACTCCATCAGCCAGGCCAGGGCGCTGTGCTCGGGCACATGGCTCTGGACGAAGAGGATGCAGGCATCGGGATCGAGACCGCTGGCCACCAGCAGCTGCGTGAGCTGGACCGTCTTGTCCCGCAGCTCGCCCGGCTCCTTGGGGATGGTGAGCGCGTGCAGATCGACCACGCAGAACACCGAATCGATGTCGTGCTGCTCGCCGACCCAGCGCCGCACGGCGCCCAGGTAGTTGCCGAGATGGAGGTCGCCGGTGGGCTGGACGCCCGAGAAGGCACGTCGACGGGGGCCGCTCATGGCGGGGCATGGTAGGGGTCGACGCGACATCAGGAGATACCGGGTTTCGCTCGGGATCTCGCGCGGGGTCCACCACCCACGGCCGGGTTCGTCCTAGCCTCGACATGATGTCACACGCTGTGGAGACCCCGGTGTTCCAGGGTCCCTTCGACCTCCTGCTCCACCTCATCCTGCAAGACGAGGTCGACCTCTACGAGGTCCGCCTCAGCGACATCGTCGACGCCTACCTCGCGGAGCTCGAGCGCATGGAGGCCATGGACCTCGATCTCGCCACCGAGTTCGTGTTGATCGCGGCCACGCTCATCGAGCTGAAGTCCAAGCGCCTGCTACCCGACGACGACGACATCGACCTCGACGAGGAGCTCGCCCTGTGGGAGGAGCGCGATCTACTCCTGTCGCGACTGGTCGAGTGCAAGACGTTCAAGGACGCGGCCGCGGCCATGGGCGGCATCGCCCGCGACGCCGGTCGCTCCTATCCCCGCACCGCCGGGGTCGAGGAGCGGTTCCTCGGCCTGCTGGCCGACCTGCTCGAACACACCACCGCGGACGACGTCCGGTCGGCCTTCCTGCGGGCCGTGGCCCCCAAGCCCACACCCCAGGTCAGCACGGCCCACATCCACCAGATCCGGGTCACCGTCACCGACGCGGTCGTCGAGATGCTCGACGAGCTGCCCCGGGTCGGGCGGGCGTCGTTCGCCGACCTCACCGACGGCCTGGTGGAGCGGATCGAGGTCATCGTGCGCTTCCTGGCCGTGCTCGAGCTGTTCAAGCAGGGTTGGATCGACATCGAACAGCCCCACACGCTCGGTGGCCTCGAAGTCGTGTGGCTGGGCACGGCCGAGGTCGACGAGGTCGATCTCGAGCTCGTCGACGCGTACGACGGATAATCACGGCCGTGAGTGAGGACGATCAGGAGCGGGAGCTGCGGCGGGCCGCCGAGGCCTTGCTGTTGGTCACCGAGGAGCCGCTCCAGCCCGAGCTGCTGGCCCAGCTCCTCGAGGTGTCCACCGAGCGCATCGAGCTGCTGTGCACCGAGCTCGCCGCTGAGTACGACGCCACCGATCGTGGCTTCCAACTGGTCAAGGTCGCCGGCGGTTGGCGCTACCAGACCCACCCGGAGCTCGCGCCCTACGTCGAGCGCTACGTGCTCGAGGGCCAGTCGGCCCGGCTGTCGGGCGCGGCGCTCGAGACCCTGGCCATCGTCGCCTACAAGCAGCCCATCTCCCGGGCCCAGATCGCGGCCATCCGCGGCGTGAACGCCGACGGGGTGATGCGCACGCTCAGCCAGCGCGGCTACGTCGAGGAGATCTCCCGTGACCCCGGGCCGGGCCAGGCGGTGCTCTACGGCACGACCCAGTCCTTTCTCGAGAAGCTCGGCCTCAACTCCCTCGACGAGTTGCCCGCTCTCGGCGACTTCGTGCCCGGCGCCGAGGTGTACGAGGCGCTCGAGCGGGGGCTGCGGCCCGACGACGACGAGTGACCGTTCGGCGTCGCCACGCCACGCCGGGCACCATCGACTCGTGAGCGAACCTCAGCGGTTGCAGAAGCTCCTGGCCCGGGCGGGCGTGGGGAGTCGACGCGTGGTCGAGGACATGATCGCCGCGGGACGCATCACCGTGAACGGCGAGGTCGCCGAGCTCGGGCGCCGGGCCGATCCCGACCACGACCGCATCGAGGTCGACGGTGCGCTCATCGGCCTCGCTCCGGGCACGGTCTGGTACCTGCTCAACAAGCCGGCCGGCGTCGTGACCACGGCATCGGACCCCCAGGGCCGTCCGACCGTCGTCGATCTGGTCCCGACCGAACCACGGGTGTTCCCGGTCGGTCGGCTCGACCTCGACACCGAGGGCTTGCTCCTGCTCACCAACGACGGCGAGATCACCAACCGCCTCACCCATCCCCGCTACGGCGTCGAGAAGGAATACCTGGCCCACGTCGAGGGCGAGCCCAGTCGCGGTGCGCTGCGTGCGCTCCGCGAGGGTGTGGAGCTGGACGACGGCGTCACCGCGCCCGCCACCGCCTCGACGGTGGGCCCGGGCCTCGTCCGGCTGACCATCCACGAGGGACGCAACCGCCAGGTGCGGCGGATGTGCGAGGCGGTCGGGCACCCGGTGGTCCGCCTCGTCCGCGTCCGCATCGGGCCGCTCAGCGACACGTCACTCGGCCCGGGGGAGTGGCGGCCCCTCGCAACAGCCGAGGTCCGCAACCTCGAACGCGCTGCGGTCGAGCGCGACACCTCCACCTAACCTGGGTCGCCGTGTCCGACAGCGATGCCCCCGACTCCGCCACGGCCCGCGCCAACATCGTGGGCGTGGGCCTCATCGGGGGTTCGATCGGGCTCGCCCTGCGCCGCGCGGGGTGGCATGTCAGCGGGTCCGACGACGACCGGGCGCGGGTGGACCGGGCACTCGAGCTCGGCGTGCTCGACGGCGTCGGCCTCGATCCCGACGCCGAGATCACCTTCATCGCCACACCGGTGCGGGCCATCGCCGAGGCCGCCGGGAAGGCCCTGGCCGCCACCACCGGTCTGGTGACCGACGTGGGCTCGGTGAAGGCCCCGATCATCGACGCGGTCGACGATGAGCGGTTCGTCGGTGGCCACCCGATGGCCGGTTCGGAGCAGGTCGGGGTCGACGGTGCCGACGCCGATCTGTTCACCGGCGCCGTGTGGGTGATCACGCCGACCGGATCGACCGACGATGCCGCCTACGCGCGGGTGCGGGCGATCGTCGCCTCGCTCGGTGCGGAGATCCTGGCTCTGCCACCCGAGCGCCACGACGAGTTCGTGGCCGTCGTTTCCCACGTGCCCCACCTCACCGCGGCCAGCCTGATGCGCATCGCCGATGACCGGGCCGACGAGCACGCCGCGCTGCTCCGCCTGGCCGCCGGTGGTTTCCGTGACATGACCCGCATCGCGTCGGGCCACCCCGGCATCTGGCCCGACATCTGTGCCGAGAACCGCGCGGCGATCGTCGCCGGACTCGACCGGCTCATCGACGCGCTCGGCGACGCCCGGGCCCAGGTCGCCGAGCACGACCACGACGGACTGCTCGAAGACCTGACGCGAGCGCGTGCAGCCAGGGTCAACCTCCCGAGCCGCTATACCCGCCCGTCCGAGCTGGCCGAGATCCGGGTCCCGGTACCCGATCGACCCGGCGTGCTGGCCGAGGTCACGACGCTGGCCTCCGAGCTCGACGTCAACATCGCCGACGTCGAGATCGTCCACTCATCCGAGGGTGTGCAGGGCGTGGTCATCCTGCTGGTCGAGGCGTCGACGGTCGGTGGCTTCCGCGAGCGGCTCACCGAGCGCGGGTTCCGTCCGTCCGTCCGTCGCCTGAGCTGATGGGCGGCGACGAACGAGCGATCGAACCCGCCGGTGCGGTCGATGCCACGGTCGCACTGCCGGGCTCGAAGAGCATCACCAACCGGGCCCTGATCTGCGCGGCCCTGTCGACGCGACCGTCGGTGATCCGCAACGCACTCGACGCCGACGACACGCGGGCCATGGTCGAGGCGCTCCGCACCATGGGCGTGGCAGTGGACCACGATGACGGGGTGCTGCAGATCTCCGCGGGCGGGCCCACGCCGACGGTCGTGTCGGTCGACGCCCGCCAGAGCGGCACGACGAGTCGCTTCCTGCTCCCGGTGCTGGCCCTGGACGGGATCCGTCGCCGGCTGACCGGCGACGCCCAGCTCCAGTCCCGTCCCATGGCGGCGGCGTTCGACGCCCTCGTCCACCTGGGCGCGCGCATCGATGAGGAAGGCGTTCCGGGGTATCTGCCGGTCGTGGTCCAGGGCCCGCTGCGGGGCGGTGCCGTCGAGCTGCCCGGCGATGTGTCGAGCCAGTTCCTGTCCGGCTTGCTGCTCGCGTCCCCGGCCATGAACGACGGGCTGGTGGTGTCGCTGTCGACCCAGCTGGTCAGCCGGCCCTACGTCGACATGACCGTGGCCGTCATGCGGGCGTTCGGGGCGGAGGTGACGACCGACGGCGGGGCGTCGTGGCACGTTGCCGCGCGGTCCTATGCAGGAGGGGACTTCACGGTCGAGCCCGATGCCTCGACAGCCTCCTACGTGTTCGCGGCGGCGGTGCTGACCGGGGGCGTGGTGACCGTGCCGGGTCTGCACCGTGGCGCCCTCCAGGGCGACGTCGGGTTCGTCGAGCTGCTGGCCCGGATGGGCGCTCGGGTGCGGTGGGACGACGACGCGGTGACCGTGGCCGCAGGGGACCGCCTGCAGGGGATCGACGTCGACATGTCGGCGATGTCCGACACCGTGCCGACCCTCGCGGTGGTCGCGGCGTGCGCCGAAGGCGTCACCACGATCCGCAACGTCGGCTTCATCCGGCACAAGGAGTCCGACCGGATCGGGGCGACCGTGGCCGAGCTGCGTCGGTGCGGTGTCGACGCCGAGGAGACCGACGACGGGCTCGTGGTGCGGCCCGGGCCGATCAAACCTGCCGTCGTGCAGACCTACGACGACCATCGCATGGCCATGGCCTTCGCCGTGCTCGGCCTCACGACCGCCGGGCTGCGCATCGCCGACCCCGACTGCGTGGCCAAGACGTTCCCCGGCTACTGGGACCTGCTCGACCGGCTCCGTACGGGCGCCGATCCCGCGGCGCGCGGGGTCTAGGTTCTGCGCCCATGCGCGTGATCGC
This sequence comes from Acidimicrobiales bacterium, assembly GCA_034522155.1. Lineage (GTDB taxonomy): Bacteria > Actinomycetota > Acidimicrobiia > Acidimicrobiales > Salinilacustritrichaceae > Salinilacustrithrix. Next base: position 37,962 of record JAXHLP010000012.1, read on the forward strand.
CATCGACGGCCCGGCCGGGTCCGGTAAGTCCACCGTCGCCCGCACGCTCGCCGAGCGTCTCGATCTCCGCTACCTCGACACCGGCGCCATGTACCGGGCCGTCACGTTCGCCGCTCTACGGCACAATGTCGATCCGGCCGACGACGACGCCGTGACGCGGCTGGCCGAACACGTCGAGCTCGAGGTGACGCTCGACGGTGTCCGGGTCGAGGGCGTCGATGCCACCATCGAGATCCGCGGTCCCGAGGTCACGCGGGCCGTGAGCACCGTGGCCGCCAACCAGGCAGTCCGCCACGAGCTGGTCACCCGCCAGCACGAGTGGGCCCGGCGCTACGGCGGCGGCGTGATCGAGGGGCGTGACATCGGCTCGGTCGTGTTTCCCGACGCCGAGCTCAAGGTGTATCTCGACGCCCGGCCCGAGATCCGGGCGGCCCGGCGGTCGAAGGAGGTCACCGACCTCGACTACGAGACCGTCGCCGCCGACCTGGCCCGGCGCGACGCCCTCGACCAGGGACGGGCGTCCTCGCCGCTGACGCGGGCGGGCGACGCTGTCGAGGTCGACACCAGCGACCTCGACGTCGACGAGATCGTCGACCTGATCGTCGCCGAGCTCGCAGGTGCCGGCCATGCCTGAGTCCTCGGCGGGCGCCGATGCCGACTGGAAGTACCACACCGACCAGGTCGGACGGCCGCCGACCCGGGGCGAGCTGGCGTTCTATCGGGTGTTCCGCAACCTCCTCGTGTGGTTCTGCCAGCTGTTCTGGCGGCTCGAGGTCACGGGTCGGGAACACGTGCCCGCCGGACCGTTCGTGCTGTGCGGCGTCCACCGCTCCAACGTCGACTCTCCCGTGGTGGCCGCCGTCACCAAGCGGCGCATGCGATTCATGGGTAAGCACACGATGTGGAAGTACCGCCTCCCCGGCCGGTTCTTCACCGCGATGGGGGGCTTCGGGGTCAACCGCGAGACCGCCGACCGCGAGGCTCTCAAGACCTGCATCGCCGTGCTCGAGGGCGGCGAGCCACTGGTGATGTTCCCCGAGGGGACGCGTCGGTCCGGTCCGGTGGTCGAAGACCTCTACGAGGGCCCGGCATTCGTCGCCGCCCGCGCGCGTGTACCGATCCTGCCTGTGGGCATCGGTGGCAGCGAGGACGCCATGCCGCGAGGTGCGAAGTACCTGCGGCCGGTGAAGATCTCGCTGGTGGTGGGCCCGCCGATCCCGGCACCCGCCGGCCCCGAGGGCAAGCGCCCGGCCCGGCGCCAGATCCACGAGACCACCGAGCAGCTGCGGGTCACCCTCCAGGAGCTCTTCGACGACGCCCAGAAGCGGATCGGCAAGCCGAACCGCTACCAGCCAGGATCCCTCGCGGAGCGTTAGAGCTTCGTGGCGCCGACCGTGCCGAACACCTGGCGGACGCGGTCCTCGAAGTGCTCGAGGGGGAGCGTGTCGTAGTACGGGTCGAAGCTGTTCTGGTCGTAGTCGTCGGCGAAGGTGGCCGTCAGCTCGAACCACGGCTCGCCCCGGTACTGCTCGCGTGCCTCCGGGTCGGCGCCGAAGTACTCGTAGTAGTGCTTGCCCTGGAAGTCCTGGTGGGTGCGGATCATGTGGTACACGTCCGAGCGCACATAGGGCTTGAGCATCTCGGCGGCGATCTGGGCGTGGTTGTGCACGCTGACGAACTTGCCGACGTCGTGGCACAGGCTGGCCACCACGATCTCGTCGTCCTCGCCGGCGCGCTCGGCCCGGGTGGCCGTCTGCAGGCAGTGGGTGAGCTGGTCGGTGGCGAACCCATCGGTGATGTCGGCGAGGCCGCGCAGCATCGCCAGCACGGTTTCGGCGACCCGGGGCTGGTTGGCCGCGGTCTCGGCCCCGATCTGGGCCCACTCCTCGGGGGTCGAGTGATCCATCGCGGTGAAGGTTGCAGCCATACCACGATCCTACCGGCGCCCTCCCCCGGGAGTCAGGGGCCGCGAGTCCCCCGGCTGCGCCGGGTGGGTCAGGAGAGAGCGGCGAGGGCGTCGCTGGCCAACACGCTGCGGTCGGCCACGGCGGGTCGATCGGAGAGGGTGCCACCCATCGACAAGGTGGCGGCCACGTCGAGCGCGACCACCAGGTCGCGCAGGTTGCGTGGGGGCGGGAAGTACTCGTCCTCTTCGGTGATGGAGATCTCTTCGGTGCCCTGCGCGGGTGCGAGCCGTTCGATCACCTCGCCCACCAGCTCCTCGGGGGCGCTCGCCCCAGCGGTCACGCCGACGACGCCGGACAGGTCGTCGGCCAGCTCGTCGGCGCAGTTGACCCGCAGGACCCGCTCGCACCCCATGTCGGTGGCGAGCGAGGCGAGCGCCCGGGTGTTCGACGAGTTGGCCGAGCCGATCACGACGATGGCGTCACAGCGCGTGGCCAGCGCGCTGAGAGCCCCCTGACGGTTGGTGGTGGCGAAGCAGAGGTCGCTCCGGCCGGGCGTCCACAGCTCGGGATACCGCTCGCGGGTCCGGTCGAGGACACCCTCCCAGTCGCGGTGGGACAGGGTCGTCTGGGCCAGCAGCGCCACGGGTTGCTCGAACTCGGGGAGGTCGTCGACCTCGTCGGTGGATTCGACACGGTGGATGGAATCGGGCGCCACGGCCATGGTGCCGACGGCCTCTTCGTGGCCCTCGTGGCCGACGTAGACGATCTGGTAGCCCTTGCCCGCCCGGGTGCGGACCTCGTGGTGGACCTTGGTGACCAGCGGGCAGACGGCGTCGACCACGTAGCCACCGCTGTCCTTGGCCGCCTGCACCACCTCGGGCGCGGAACCGTGGGCCGACAGCATGATCGGCCGGCCGGGCGGCACCTCGTCGATGTCGTCGACGAAGACCACGCCGAGCTCGCGGAAGCGGTCGACCACGAGCTGGTTGTGGACGATCTCGTGGTAGCAGTACACGGGCGGCTCGAAGGCACGGACCATCCAGGCCAGGGCCTTGATCGCCATCTCGACCCCGGCGCAGAAGCCCCGGGGAGCGGCGAGGAGCACGCGTTCGACGGCCATGGGCGTCAGGGTAACGACGTCAGAAGAAGAACGGCATGGAGGGGCGGGCGGTGCAGGCAGCACCGAGGAGGTCGAGGTCGGCGTCGGTCGCGCCCGGGAGCCGACCGGCCCGGTGGCGGAGGTTGACATCAGCGCCGGCGTAGATCGCGGCCAGGTCCTGGACGGCGATGCGCACCCGCGCGTCGCCGCCGGGGGAAACCGACGCCTTCCCGCCGGCGAGCTCCACGACCACGGGGCCGGTGTTGGCCGCGATCACCGGGTCGACCACGTCGAGATGCACTTCGCCCGCCACCGAGGTCGGCCAGCGCCGCTGCTCGACCGCGCCCGCCACGTCGACGAGCCGAAACATCCAGGGCCAGTCGTTGGTGGCCGGTGCCCGCTGGACCTGGGGCAGGTGGACGGCCAGCAGCTCGTCGGGCAGCGTGGTCTCGACGCGACCCGCGGTGGTGCCGTTGCGGGCCAGGAACCCGAGCGCCGCAGCGACGGCGTCGTGGTCCACGCCGGCGAGCAGGTCGAGCCCGAGCTCGTACAGCCGGTCCTCGGACGGGTCGTAGCGATACACCAGTGCGGCTGCGGGCGCACCATCGCGGAGACCGACGTAGGCATAGCGGTTCTTCGAGCCGTCCTGGCTGGCCTGGTGCCAGAACCGGCCCCACCAGACGTCGTCGGCGCGGAACCAGCCGTCCATCGTCGACGACATCGCCTCGTGCACGGGCCGGACCCGTTCGTCGCCGAACTCGACGCGCTCCCACGCCACCCCGCCGTCGGCGGGACGGGGGTCGATGGCCTCGAGCGGGATGCGGCGCCACTGGTACCAGCCGGCGACCTCGAAGCCGACGCTGCGGTAGAGGCTCGCCGTGGTCGGGTACAGCGCCGAGACGATCTCGTCGCGCCGGCGCATCCGGTCGAAGCTCTCTGCCAGCAGCGCCCTGGCAACGCCGCGCCCCCGGTCCTCGGGGCGTACGACCACACCCGAGATCCCGCCGCAGGGCACCGTGCCGCCGGCCCAGGTCATCTGGAAACCGAGCGTCACGACGATGCCGGCCAGCCGGTCGCCGTCGTAGGCGCAGACCATCCGATCGGGGTCGGGGGTGGGCACGTCGGGGTCGTAGGCCGTCCGGCCGCCGAATGCCTGACGCGCCAGGTCGTGCCTGGTCTCCTGGTCCTCGTCGCGGATCGACTCGATCGACAGTTCCACAGGGCAGCAGGGTACGACGAGGTGACCCGGCCGCCGGTAGCCTTTCCGCCTGTGCACCTGCCTCGCGTGACCGCTGTCGCGCCCGGGTCACCTGCGGAGGCGGCTGGCCTCGTCCCCGGAGACGAGATCGTGTCCCTCGACGGGGTGATGCCGCGCGACGTCATCGAGTGGCGCCTCCTGGTCGACGAACCCGAGGTGGCTCTCGACATCCGACGCGGCGCGCTCGAGCTCCAGGTCACCGTCGACAAGCCCGCCGGCGCGGTGCTCGGTGCCGACGTCGATGCCGCGATCTTCGACGAGGTGCAGACCTGTGACAACCACTGCGAGTTCTGCTTCATCTACCAGCTGCCGCCCGGCATGCGCCGCAGCCTCTACCTCAAGGACGACGACTACCGGCTGAGCTTCCTCTACGGGAACTTCACCACTCTCACCCGGTTCACCGAGAGCGACCTCGAACGGGTCGTCACCGAAGGGCTCAGCCCGCTCTACGTCAGCATCCACGCCACCGACCCCGACGTGCGGGCCGACATGCTCCGCAACCGGCGCGGCGCCACCAGCCTGCGGTGGCTGCGGGCGCTGCTCGACCACGGCGTCAACGTGCACGGCCAGATCGTGGTGTGCCCCGGCATCAACGACGGCGCCGTGCTCGACGACACCCTGGCCGGGATCCTCGACGAGTATCCCGAGCTCGTCACCGTCGCCGTGGTGCCGCTCGGGATCAGCGACCACTCGAACGAGCCGCGGATGCGCTTCCACACCCGCGCCGAGGCCACCGGGGTCGTCGACTGCGTGGAGAACTGGCAGGACGTGTTCGCCGCCACGCTCGGCCGCCGACTCGTGCATCCCGCCGACGAGTACTACCTGCTCGCCGAGCGACCCTTCCCGGCCGCCGAGGCCTACGGCGACTTCGCCATGCACGAGGATGGCATCGGCATGGCCCGGACCTTCGAGGCCGAGTTCACCGGTCGGGTCGATGCGCCCACCGGTCCACAGGCCGGATTCTTCTCCTGGGTCGACGGGGCACCGGCCGAGGGCTACCGAGCCGTGCGCCACCGTGACGGCGTCCGGGGCGACCGGGCCGACAGCATCCAGCTGCGACCCCGGCGTGACGCACCGGTGGGCATCCTCACCGCGCCCTACGGTGCCCGGGTGCTGGGCCCGCTCATCGAGGGCGGTGGGCGTGCCGACGCGCGGCTGTGCGTGGTCGAGAACCGGTTCTTCGGCGGCAACATCGCCGTGACCGGCCTCATGGTCGGCGAGGACGTCGCCCGCGTGCTCGAGCGTGAGCCCGAGGGCCATCGCTACCTGCTGCCCGACGTGTGCCTGTCCGAGGACACGTTCCTCGACGGGACCACGATCGATGACCTGCCCCGGCCGGTCGAGGTCGTCGCCACCGACGGGCTGGCGCTCCGCGACGCGCTCGGGATCGGCGCGATCCGATGACCACCGTCGCCATCGTCGGCCGTCCCAACGTCGGCAAGTCCACGCTCGTCAACCGGCTGGCCGGCGCACGGAAGGCCATCGTCGAGCAGCGTCCCGGCGTCACGCGCGACCGCAAGATCGTGCCGGTCGAGTGGCTGGGCCGGCACTTCGAGGTGATCGACACCGGTGGGTGGATGCCGGGCGGCACCGAGCTCGACGAGAAGGTGTCCCGCCAGGCGGAGAAGGCCATGGACCAGGCCGACATCGTCCTGGTCGTCGTCGACGGCACGGTCGGCATCACCGAGGAGGACGCTGGCGCCGCCGACATCCTGCGCCGCAAGGACAAGCCCGTCCTGCTGGTCGTCAACAAGATCGACGACGCGGCCAAGCAGCACCTGATCTGGGAATTCATGGAGCTCGGACTCGGCGAGCCCCGGGGCCTCTCGGCGTTGCACGGCGACGGGTCGGCCGACCTCCTCGACGAGCTGCTGGCGATGCTCCCCGCCGACGATGCCGCGGCCGACGACGCTGACACCGTCGCCGGGGACGATGGCCACGGCGACATCGCCGTGGCCATCGTCGGCCGGCCCAACGTCGGCAAGTCGACCCTGTTCAACCAGCTCGCGGGGGAGGAGCAGTCGATCGTCCACGACATGCCGGGCACCACGCGGGACACCATCGACACGCTGGTGGAGACCGACGAGGGGCCGATCCGTTTCGTCGACACCGCCGGGATGCGACGCCGGGCCAAGGTCGATGATGGCACCGAGTACTACTCGGTCGTCCGGGCGCTGCAGGCTGTCGACGCGGCCGACATCGCCATCCTCGTGATCGACGCCACCGAGGGGGTCACCGCCCAGGACCAACGGCTGGCCGAGCGGGTCGATCTGTCCGGCTGCCCCCTCATCGTGGTCCTCAACAAGTGGGACGTCGCCGACGAGGAGCAGCGCGACGACACCATCTACGAGGTCGGATGGCGTCTGCGCTTCATCGGCGAGGCCCCGGTGCTCCAGGTGTCGGCACTGACCGGCCGGGGCATCCACCGGCTGTACCCGGCGCTCGCCAGCGCCATCGACGCCTACGAGACCCGTATCCCGACCAAGAAGGTCAACGACGTGATCCGCGCCGCCCAGCAGGCCCAGCCCGCTCCGCACGGCGCCCGCGTGCTCTACGCCCTGCAGGGCGCGGCCAACCCACCCACGTTCACGCTGTTCGCCAACCGTGAACTGCCCAAGACCTACGTCCGGTACCTCGAGCGGTCGCTGCGCGAGGCCTTCGACCTCGGGGCGACACCCATCAAGCTCCGGGTGCGCCGACGGAGTTGAACTTTCACGTGATGCAGTGAAAACTCATCCCGTTGACATCACGCGTCAACGAGACCGGCGACCTCGAGCGTTACGCTGTGGCCACCATGGAGCAACCGATCCTCGCGCTCGTCGCGATCGCCTGTGTGGCGGCGGCCGTGGTGTGGGGCCGGTCCTCGTTGCGCCACCAGATCAGCTGGCAGCGCATCGAGGGCGAGTACGGGCCCGCATCCGACCAGTCGGTCCTCGCGCGCGCCGCGTTCCGCAAGGAGATCCACGCCGCGGTGCTCTACGGCGTGCTCGCCGTGGCCTGCGGGACCGTCGCACTGGTGGGCACGCCCGAGTCCGAGGCGCTGTTCGGCTTCATCCTCATTCCGGTCATCGTGTCGATCGTCTACTCCCGGGACTTCCGGCGGGTGGCCCGCATCGCCGAGGACCGCACCCAGATCGAACGCAAGGCCCAGGAGGTCCTGTCCCAGGACGAGCTGGCCCCGAAGAAGTGGGCCGCCCGCCTGGCGCCCGACGAGCTGCCCGACTTCCCCGGCTTCGAGCTCGGCCGGGTCTACGAGGCCGGCACCGGCATGATGGCCGGCGACTTCTACGACGTGTTCCGCGTGTCGCCCAATCGCATCGCCGCGGTGATCGGCGACGTCACCGGGCACGGCATCGAACCGTCGATCACGGCATTCCAGGCCAAGTACCTGCTCAGGGTGTTCCTCCGCCAGTACCGCGACCCGGCCCAGGCCCTCGAGGAGCTCAACTCCCAGATGTCGGCGCTCGAGCGGGTCGAGGAGTTCATCTCGCTGTGCGTGGTCGTCTTCGACACCGAGTCGGGCACGCTTCGGGTCTGCTCTGCCGGCCACCCCGCCGGCTGGCTCTGGCACGCCAAGGAGGTCCGGCCGCTGCGGGCCACCGGTCCGCTGCTCATGCTCGACCCCGAGGCCAGCTACCACTCCCGCGAGATCGACCTCGACCCGGGCGACCTCGTCCTGCTCTACACCGATGGCCTGGCCGAGGCCCGCGCCGGCGACCAGTTCTTCGGCGAGGAGCGCATCGCCAACACCCTGCGCCGCGACCCCGGCGTTCCGCCCGACGTGCTGTGCAAGAGCCTGCTCGAGGCGGCCAAGGACTTCGCCACCGAGCCCGTCGACGACGACACCGCCATCCTCGCCATCCGCCGCTCTTGAGAGATCCGGTCGCTGTTGGGCGGGGATCCGGATCAGCGGGCATGATCGGGGCGTGAAGGACGGCGTCGATCCCGGCGAGGCGGCGGCCAAGGCGACCGAACGCGCCCTGGCCGGCAACCTCGAACGCCACGCCGACAAGCTCGCGGGCCAGAACAAGCTGTTCGTGCGCGACCGTCTCGACCTCCTGCTCGACCCCGGATCCTTCGCTGAGGAGTCGCTGCTCGCCAACAACCAGGGCGAGGACCTCCCGGCCGACGGCGTGGTCACCGGGACGGGGACCATCGACGCTCGGCCGGTGTGCGTGGTGGCCAACGACCCGACCGTGAAGGCGGGCTCGTGGGGCGCCCGGACGGTCGAGAAGATGATCCGCATGGCCGAGTACGCGCTCGACCACGACCTGCCCATCTTCTGGCTGATCGACTCCGCCGGCGCCCGCATCACCGACCAGGTCCAGCTGTTCCCGGGTCGGCGGGGCGCCGGACGCATCTTCAACACCCAGATCCGGCTCTCCGGTCGCGTGCCCCAGATCTGCTGCCTGTTCGGTCCGTCCGCCGCCGGCGGCGCGTACATCCCGAGCTTCTGCGACGTGGTCTTCATGGTCGAGGGCAACGCCTCGATGTACCTCGGCTCGCCACGAATGGCCGAAAAGGTGATCGGCGAGAAGACGACGCTCGAGGAGATGGGCGGCGCTCGCATGCACGCCACCGTGTCCGGGTGCGGCGACGCGCTCGCCGTCGACGACGAGGACGCCATCGACCAGGCCCGGGCCTGGTTCACCTACTTCCCCCAGCGTTGGACCGAGGACCCGCCCCGCTACGAGCCCGCGCCGCCCGCCCACCGGCTCGCCGACGACGTGGTCCCCGCCGAGGAGGCCGCGGCCTTCGACATGTACGCCTTCATCGAGGGCCTCGCCGACGAAGAGAGCTTCTTCGAGTACAAGCCGCTGTTCGCCCAGGAGCTGATCTGCGGGCTCGCCCGCCTCGACGGACGCCCCGTGGGCGTGGTGGCCAACAACCCGTCCCACCTCGGCGGCGTGCTGTTCGTCGACTCGGCCGACAAGGCCGCCCGGTTCGTGTGGTTGTGCGACGCCTTCAACATCCCGCTGCTGTTCGTGGCCGACGTGCCCGGCTTCATGATCGGCACCGACGTCGAGGCCAAGGGGATCATCCGGCACGGGGCGAAGATGGTCACGGCCGTGACCGAGGCCACCGTGCCGAAGATCTGCGTGGTCGCCCGCAAGGCCTACGGGGCCGGGCTCTATGCCATGTGCGGCCCGGCCTTCGACCCGTCGGCCACCATCGCCCTGCCCACGGCGAAGATCGCCGTCATGGGCCCGGACGCGGCAGTCAACGCCGTCTACGCGAACAGGATCGCCGACATCGACGACGAGGACGAGCGCGCCGCGTTCGTCGCCGAGCAGATCGAGCATTACGAGGAGGACATCGACATCCTCCGTCTCGCCTCCGAAGTGGTCGTCGACGCCATCGTCGCGCCTTCGCAGCTGCGCGCCGACCTCGTCCGCCGGTTCGCGCACGCATCGACCAGGCGTCGCGCCTTCTCCGAACGTCGCCACGGCGTTCCCCCGGTTTGAGCGGGGCCCCATGAGCTGGGATCTTCCCGACGAGATCTCCATCCGGGAGGTCGGGCCCCGCGACGGGCTCCAGCCCGAGGATCCGGTCCCGTTCGAGGATCGGGTCGCTCTCGTCGAGTCGTTGATCGGGGCCGGTGCCACCGACATCGAGGTGGGCGCGTTCGTGTCGCCCGGGGCGGTCCCCGCCATGGCCGGCGCGGCCGACGTCTTCAACGCCGTGCCGGCGCGTGACGGACTGCGGCGCTGGGCCCTGGTCCCCAACGTCAAGGGCGCCGAGCTCGCCACCGAAGCCGGCGTCGACGCCGTCACCGTGACCGTCTCCGCGTCGGAGGCCTACTCCCAGTCCAACGTGAAGAGGTCGGTCGACGAGGCCGTCGACGCCGTCGGTGACATCGTGGCGGCGGCGGGGGAGCGGCCGGTCGACACCGTGATCTCGTGCGCGTTCGGCTCGCCCTACGACGAGGAGATCGCGCCGTTCGACGTGGCCGCGATCGTCGAGCGGGTGCAGGAGGCGGGCTCGTCGGACATCACCCTGGCCGACACCACCGGTGTGGCCACGCCCGAGCGGATCGCCGACGTGGTGACCGCGGTGGGCCCCGAGGTGCGCCTACACCTCCACGACACGCGCGGCACGGCGCTGACCAATGCGTTCGCGGCCCTGCTCCTCGGCGTGGGCGCGTTCGATTGCGCCGTCGGCGGTGTCGGTGGCTCGCCGTTCGCCGAGGGTGCCGGCGGCAACCTCGCCACCGAGGACCTGGTCCATCTGTGCGACGGTCTGGGCATCGACACCGGCTTCGACCTCGACCGGCTGGTGGCCGTGGCCGGCACCGTGTCGACGCTGATCGGCCGGGCGGTGCCGTCGCGGGTCACCGCCACCCTCGGGGGCTGACGTGCCCTTCTGCGCCGACTGCGACCGCTTCTACAACCCCAACACGCTCGACGACGCCGGCGACTGCCCCGAAGGCCACCACGTGGCCGACCCGTCCGACCAGCCGGCCGTTCCCACCGTGCCGTGGCACTTCAAGTTGATGCTGGTCGCCCTGATCGCCTACCTCACGTGGCGCTTCGTCGAGGTCATCGGCTGGATCTTCACCTGATCCTGGGTGAAGCAGATGCCGCGGGTGTGGCCGGGCGCGCCGATGTGCCGGAGCGCGTCACGCGCCGGCTCGAACGAGAACAGCGTCTCGATCGCATGGAAGATCACCAGCGGCGGTGTTGTCGTAGCTGCGGGTGTCGTGGATCGGTGTCCATCGGCGTGCCGCGTCCTACGCGGCTGGCGAGTCCGGGCCCGCTCGTGGGTCGACGAGGATGCGTTTGTCGGGGAGGGTGAAGACGGGCTCGCCGTCGATGATGTCGAGGCGAAGGCTGCCGTCGTGGAGCCGGTGGTGATGCCAGCTGCACTGCGGGAGGAGGTTGGCGAGATCGGTGGGGCCGTCGTCGTCCCAGAAGCGGATGTGGTGGATCTCGACCTGGCACGCGGGGGCAGCACAGCTGGGTACGGCACAGCCGCCGTAGCGGGCGATGAGCGCCCGGCGCTGTTCGTCGGTGGCCAGGCGCTGACTCCGCCCCACGTCGAGGGGGTGGCCCTCTGCGTCGAGGATGATTCGAGCGAGGTGGCCGTCGCAGATCCAGCGGTCGATGACGCTCTTGGGGATGGCGGAGCGCCAGGCCAGATCGACCTCGGTCAGCCAGTCCATCGGGTCGCCCGTTTCGGTGAGGGTCTCGATGGTGGTGTGGATGTTGAACAGTGGCTGGCGTCGTGCCGGGTTCTTCGGTGACACCGCCGCGCGCTCGAGCAGCTCGGACAGGGCACGGGCCCGGCGGCGCGCCTGCCGCTCGCCGGCGCGACCATCGGCCGGATCGGCGTCTCGAGCCTCCCTGTCTCGCCGGAGGATCTGGCGGACCATCTCGTCGACGGTGGCCTTGGCCCGGATGGCCGCCTCGCCCGAGAGGGTGAAGTCGCCCTTGAGCCGACCGTCGGGCAGCTCGGAGAGGTGGAACTCGTCCTCGTCGGGAGTGTGAGGTTCGGGACCGTCGGTGTCGGCGAACCGCAGCCAGTGGGCGATGACCCGCACGAGTTGATCGGCGGTGACCTGGCGGGCCGTGTCGACGAGCATCGCCTCGTCGCGGGCGAAGGCCTCCAACGTCCGAGGGTTCTGCGCGTTGGTCAGCACCACGGCGTGGGAGCCGGTGATCTCGCCCGCCGCCAGCGCCGCATCCGTGGCCGGCATCGACCGCAGCCGGGTCGCCAACCACGCCCGCGATCCGGTCACTGCTCGCCGTTGTCCGGTGTGGGCGGCCAACCAGTCCGCCATCGACTTCGCCGAGTCCCTGGCCGATGCACCTCGGGCCTCGCAGTCCGACACCAGGAGCCCGACGGCGTGCTCGAAGCGCTCTCGTTCTCGTTCGAGCGCCAACAGCTGGTCACGGTGCTCGGGCCAGTCGAGATCCTCGGCCTCGAGCGCACGCGCCGCGGCATGGAACTCGTCGTTGGCTTCACGGAGCTTGTCGATGACGGTCCCGAGCACGCGGAACACCTCCAACCAGGGATCAGTGGGGAAGCGTTGTGTGAATCGGGAGCCTCATCATCCACCGGCAGGCGGCAGTGCCCAGCTCCGAGGGCACCGATTACCATATCCCAAACGTACGTTCGAGTCAAGGCCTGGCGGCAGAGAATCTCAGGATTCTCGGGTCGCCCGTCGGTCGCCCGTCGGTCGGCCGACGCCCGCGCCCAGCTCGCGACGTATCTCTGGCTCCCGGACATCGAGCGTCCGGTGGTCGTCGGCGTCCAGACACCATCTCCGGCCATCCGATTCCTGCCCCACACCCCGTGCGACGCTAGGTTGGCGCCTCCCACCGGGCTGTGGCGCAGTTTGGTTAGCGCGCTTGACTGGGGGTCAAGAGGTCGGGAGTTCGAATCTCCCCAGCCCGACGCAAGAAAGTCCAGGTCAGAGCCGGTTTCTTTGGAAACCGGCTCTCCTCGTTTTCGGCTGGAGACCCTCGATGTATGCAAAATGTATGTCGTAGGATCTCTGATGTATGGAATGCTGGGTGCCACACGACGAGCCCACGGTGCAGCGTCAGCGGGGCAAGTGGACGGCCCGACAGGGCGGCTACGACCCGGCCACCGGCCGGCGCAAGGTGCGCCAGCTCGGCACGTTCGACACCAAGCGCGCTGCCACCGAGTTGGCCAAGTCCGTCGCCGTCGGGCGGGTGGGCTCGGCGGATGAGACCGTGGAGACCTTCGTCGTCGAGGTGTGGCTGAAGTCGAAGGAGGGTCGGGTCGAGCAGTCGACGCTGGATCAGTACCGGTGGGCGGTCGAGCGGCACATCGTCCCGCTGATCGGAGCGATCCGGCTCCGTGACCTGTCGGCCGAGATCGTCGACGGCTGGATCCTCGAGCTCTCTTTCGCACCGGAAGGGGAGAAGCCCCGGCTCGGAGCGACGTCGACCCGGCTGGTGCGCAAGGTGCTGTCGATGGCGCTGGAGGAGGCCGTCGAGCGCGGCCGGCTCGGCCGGAACCCGGTCGCCTTGACCCAGCCACCAAAGGCGAAGCGGGGGAGTGGCCGCAAGGGGTGGACGGTCGCGGAGGCCCGAACGTTCCTGGCGGCGATCGGTGACCACCGCCTGTACGCGCTCTTCCATCTCGGGCTGGTCACCGGCCTGCGCCGCGGTGAGCTCCTCGGTCTTCGCTGGGTCGACGTCGACCTCGACAACGGCGCCATCGCCGTCGTTCGACAACTGGCCACCGTCGGCGGGAAACCGGTCATGAAGGACCTCAAGACGGAGTCGAGCGATCGGATCCTGGCCATCGGGCCGAATGCGGTCGAGGTCCTGCGCGCCCACCGGACTCGCCAGGCGGCCGAACACGTCGTCCTCGGCCTCGACGCCCGCGCCGCCGAGCTTGTGTTCACCAGTGAGGTCGGCGGCTGGATCGACCCCAACAACCTCGGTCGCATCATGACCCGTCTGGTCAAGGAGGCCGGCGTGCCCCGTCTGACGCCGAAGGGACTGCGCCACACCGCCCAGTCGATCGGCCGCGTGGTGGTCGGCGACGACAAGGTCATGCAGGAACGCCTCGGTCACTCCGACATCGGCATCACGTTGAACACCTACACCGAAACCGTCTCCGAACAGCACCGGCGCGCCGGCGACCTCATCGACGGAGTGTTCGAGTGACCCGGGGCCCGCAACTGCCCGTGCCCGCACGTACACTTGCGGTCGAGATGTCGACCACCGATCCCGTGCCCGCGCACCAGGAGCACCTCGAGCTCCCCGTCGAGGAGGTGCTCCGGCGCGTCCCGGTCCACCCGCCGTACGGAGAGGACGTCATCGACGATCTCACGCAGGAGGAGGCCGACGCCTTCCTCGACGCGGTCCTGAGCTGACCCCGACCGTGGCGCAGCAGCGAGGGCCGGTCGTGGTCGACACGGATGTCTTCAGTGCCCGGTTGGTTCGGAATTCGACGTTGGCCCGGCAGTACGAGCCAGTCCTGGCCGGCCGCGGCGAGGTGATCTCGTTCCAGACAGTGGCCGAGGTCCGCTATGGCGCCGAGCTTCGTGGCTGGGGTGAAGCACGACTGCGCCAGATGGAGGCAGCCTTCGGCCGGGTCAGGATCGAATACGCCGGGCCGGACCTCGTTCGCACGTACGCAGAGCTTCGCGTCGCCTGCCAACGAGCCGGGCACGCGCTCAGCCAGCGTGAGCACGACGCCGACCGTTGGATCGCAGCGACCGCCATCCGGCTCGGTCTTCCGCTGGTGTCCAACGACGGGGTGTTCCAGGTCACGCCGGGGCTCGTCCTGGAGTCCCGAGCACAGTGACTGCCGAGAGGCATACGGAGCCGCGTCGAGTCCTGGGCTGATTGCCGACGGCGTGATCCTCGTTCGCGTGCTCCCGGGCCACGCTGACCTTCATCGCGAGCTTCTCGATAATCAACCGGAATAGAGGCACCACAGGGCCGTCCTTGGGCTGTGAGGCACCCCGGGTCTGGTGGAGGCAAGCCAGTTCGACAGCCGGACACAGGGAGTACTGTTCGCAGAGGGGCAGCAGCACATGGATCCCACCGAGCTTCTGGTGCTAGGCCGAGCGGCGTTCGAGCAGCACGACTGGCCCACCGCCCATGAGCATCTTCGTCGGGCCGATGCCGCCGTGCCGCTCGAGCCATTCGATCTCGAGCGACTGGCGACCGCTGCGTACCTGACCGGCCGCGACGCGGAGAGCACCGACACGTGGACGCGCGCCCATCAGATGTGGCAGGAGCGTGGGGAGCTACAGCGCGCGGTCCATGCCGCGTTCTGGCTCGGCTTCGGGCTGGTGCAGCGCGGGGAGATGGCCCAGGGCGGCGGCTGGCTGGCCCGGGCGGGACGCCTGGTCGAGGAGCACGGCCTGGACAGCGTCGAGTGCGGGTACCTGCTGGTGCCCCAGGCCCTCATGGCGTTGGGGGAGGGACAGCCGGATGCTGCCCTCGAGCGGTTCGGCGAGGCGGACTCCCTCGCTCGCCGCTTCGGCGACCGCGACCTCGCGACGCTCGGGCTGCTCGGTCGGGGCCAGGCGCTGATGCAGCTCGGCCGGACGTCGGATGGCCTCCGTGTCTGGGACGAGGCCATGGTCGCGGTGACTGCGGGGGAGACCTCACCTGTGATCTCCGGGCTCGTGTACTGCGCGGTCATCGACGGCTGTCAGCAGGTGTTCGACCTTCGACGGGTCCGGGAGTGGACGGCGGCGCTCGATCGCTGGTGCAACCAGCAGCCCGGGCTCGTGCCCTATCGGGGCCAGTGCGTCGTTCACCGCGCTCAGGTCCTGCAGGTCGTGGGCCAGTGGACCGAGGCGCTCACCGAGCTCGAGCAGGCGAGGGACCGGCTCAGCGATCCGCCGCATCCCGCCGTGGGGATGGCCCACTACCAGCTCGGCGAGCTGCACCGGCTTCGGGGTGAGCACCAGGAGGCCGAGGACGCCTACCGCCAGGCGCATGCCAGCGGGCGGGATCCGCAACCCGGCCTCGCCCTCCTTCGCCTCGCCGAGGGTCGGATCGATACGTCCGCGGCCGCCATCAGCGCCGCGCTCGACGCCGCCAGTGGTGATGCGATCGTCCGGGCGCAGCTGCTGCCGGCCTACGTCGAGGTCATGTTGGCGGCCGACCGACAGGCCGACGCGGCCGTGGCCGCCCATGAGCTGGAACAGTTGGCCGTCGCGGCCGCGTCCACGATGCTGCGCACCATCGCCGCCCAGACCCGGGGATCGGTCCTTCTGGCCGGCGGTGACGCCAAGACGGCGCTTGGCCCGCTGCGCGACGCGCTCGAGGCGTGGCAGGAGCTGGACGCGCCCTACGAGGTGGCGCAGGTGCGTGTGCTGATCGCCGCAGCCTGCCACCAGCTCGACGACTCGGACCGCGCCGCGCTGGAGTGCGACGCTGCGCGTGTGGTATTCGATGCGCTCGGCGCGGCGTCGGCGCTGGCCCGGCTCGAAGAGCTGGCGAGTAGCCAGACGGACACCGCGCGTTCATCCACCGTCGAAGGCCGCGCCGTCACGATCACCGATCGAGAGCGCGACGTGCTCCGGCTCGTCGCCGCGGGGCACACCAACAAGTCGATCGCCGCCGAGCTGGCGATCAGCGAGAAGACCGTCGAACGGCACCTCGGCAACATCTTCACCAAGCTCGACGTCTCGAACCGGGCTGCGGCCACCGCCCACGCCTACGACCACGGCCTGCTGTAGCCGGATCCGCTCCGCCGCCACGTGGGGGTTCTCCCCCATGCTGGACGGTCCGAAGTTGGCGGATCCCCCCGAAGTCGAAACGGGGCCGGTGATCGTACGTTCCCCACAGACCCTCATCCAGCGGGTCATCCACGAGGAGGAACCGATGAGCACTCAGCCCGCAACGTCCCTGTACGACAAGTACGCCGCCAGTGGCGCCGAGAACTACGAGCGCCACTTCGTGCCTGCCATCGGCGAGCCCGTGGCCCGACGTCTCGTCGACACCGCCCGTCCCGCACCGGGCGAACGGGTCCTCGACGTCGCCTGCGGCACCGGCATCGCCAGCCGCCTCGCGTTCGAGGCCGTCGCGTCCGAAGGCACCGTCGCCGGCCTCGACGCCAACCCCGGCATGCTCGCATTGGCGCGCACCGTCACCCCGGAAGGCATCGACTGGCACGAGGCACCGGCCGAAGAGATCCCGCTGCCCGACGCGTCCTTCGACCTGGTCCTGTGCTCCATGGGGCTGCAGTTCTTCTCCGACAAAGAGCAGGCGGTGCACGAGATGCACCGGGTGCTCACCCCGGGCGGACGGGCCGTATGGTGCACGCCGGGGCCCACCCCACCGATCTTCCAGGCCATCGACCAGGCCCTCGTCAACCACATCGGGCCGGGGGCGTCGATGTTCGTCCACGCCGTCTTCTCGCTCCACGATCCCACCGAAGCCCGCGCCCTGATGGAAGTCGCCGGCTTCGACCGCATCGACGTCGAGACCACGACCGTGCCACTGCGCGTGGACCCACCCGCCGACTTCTTCTGGCAGTACGTCAAGAGCACTCCGCTGGCCGCGGCAGCCGCCGACCTCAGCGAGCCCGACCGCGCCGCGCTCGAGACCGAAGTCGTCGAGCGCTGCGAGCCCTTCGTCGAGAACGGCCGCTCGATCCTCGAACCCGGCCTCCTCATCACCACCGCACATCGGGAGGAACGATGACACTGAACACCGACACCGACACCGCGACCCACACCGGCTCCGTCGACGAGCACCGTCAGCGACTGCTTCGCGACGTCCCGATCACCGAACGCCAGCTGGACATCGTCGGCGTCCCCACCGCCGTCCTCGAAGGGGGCGAGGGACCAACCATCGTTTTGCTCCACGGACCGGGCGAGTCGGCGGTGAACTGGCGCTGGACCGTCCCCGACCTGGTCACGTCCCATCGCGTGATCGCGCCCGACCTGCCGGCACACGGCTCCTCCGGCACGGGTGACCGACCGCTCGACGCGGACCGGGCCATCGAGTGGCTGGAGCGGCTGATCGACCAGACCTGCGACGAGCCACCGGCCGTCGTTGGTCACGTACTCGGCGGAGCGATCGCCGCCAGGTTCGCCGCCCGGCACCAGGACCGACTGCGACACCTCGTTCTCGTCGACTCGCTCGGACTGGGCCACTTCCGGCCGAGCGCGCGGTTCGCGCTCGCCTTCGTTCGCTTCATGGCGCGGCCCTGCCAGCAGAGCTACGAGCGCTTCATGGGCCAGTGCGCGTACGACCTCGACGACCTCCGCCGCGACCTCGGCGACGACTGGCCGTCGTTCGTCGCGTACAACCTCGCCATTGCCAAGTCCGACTCGGCGAGCGAGGCGGGCCGGCTGTTCCGCAAGGCAGGTCTGGCGAGGATTCCCGACGAGGCGCTCCACCAGATCGAGGCTCCCACAACGCTGATCTGGGGTCGTGACGACAGCGCCAACCGGCTCCGCATCGCCGAGCAGGCGAGCAACCGGCACGGCTGGCCGCTACACACCATCGACCGAGCAGCCGACGACCCGGCACGCGACCAACCGAACGTGTTCCTGGGCGTATTGCGACGCATCCTCGCCGAGTGACCCCCGACCCCGGCCAGCGTGCTGTCGAGGAACGGTGGCGCGTCTGCTAACCGATGTGAACCGTCGTCAACTGCCCAGAACATGCAACGCCTTGGATCGCCAGCCACGCCCAGAACGGCGGCTCCTCGGAGCGAATAGGGGACAACAATCGGGGCCACGCATGCCGAGTGACATCGACCGGCACCTTGCGGGCATGTCCCAGCCTGATATGTGCGCGCGATACGGGGCGATCGACGTCCGCGCGATCGACGTCCGCGCCATCGAGGCACGTAGGGGCGGCTGCACGCCGTCGCAGTTGTTGGGGTCCTGGTTGGCGGCCCGCTGGGCCAGGCGGTCGAGCTGGGAGCGGGTCTCGGTGAGCTCGCGGATTCGTTCGTCGACGTCGACGAGGTGCTGGTGGATGAGGTCGGTGATGTGTTCGCAGGGCGGTTCGCCGTCGTCGGAGATCGCGAGGATCTGGCGGATCTCGGCGAGGGTCAGTCCGGCGGCTTGGGCGTGGCGGATGAAGCTGAGCCGGTCCACGACGGCGGGGTCGTAGTCGCGGTAGCCCGACGGGGTGCGGGCCGGGTCGGCGAGGAGTCCGGTCGATTCCCAGAAGCGGATGGTCTTGGTGGTGACGCCGCTCTGGTCGGCGAGTTCCCCGATGCGCATGCTGGACCTTGACCTTCCATTGCAGTGGAATGTTTACGGTAGCTGGCAGATCGCAACTCCAAGCGTGAGAAGGAACCCCCTTGAGGATCGAACTGCTGTACTTCGATGACTGTCCGAACTGGAAGGTCGCTGCCGAACGCCTCGAGGACATCGCGGGACGCCGTGGCCTGGGGGTCGAGCGTCGTGTCGTGTCCACTCCCGAGGAGGCGGAAGCGGCTCGGTTCCGGGGTTCACCGACGATCCTGGTCGACGGTGAGGACCCCTTTGCTGCGGGGGACGAGCCGTTCGGTCTGGCGTGTCGCGTGTTCCAGACGCCCGACGGCCCGGCCGGGTCTCCGACCACCGGGCAGCTCGAGGCGGTCCTTGATGCGTGACCGGGACCTCGCGCCGACTGCCCTGGTCGCTGCCGTCGTGTGCTGTGCTTCGATGGCGCTCATCGCTGGACTGGCCGGCGGTGTGGCGTTGGCCGCGCTCGGGCGGTTCACGGCTGTCTCGGTCGCTGGTGCGGGCGTCGTGGTGGCGATCGTGTGGCGATTCGACCGGCGCCGTCACCGCCACGGAGATGCGGACGATCGGTCGGACGACCTCGAGGGAACCGTGCGATGACCGACACCTACGACCTGATCGTCATCGGTGCCGGCATGGCCGGCGTCGCGGCGGCGAACAAGTGCGCGTCGCAGGGGTGGAAGGTCACGATCGTCGACGAGTTGCCCTACGGCGGCACGTGTGCGCTGCGGGGCTGTGACCCGAAGAAGATCCTGCGCCGAGGCGCCGAGATCATCGACAGCGCCCGGCTCATGGCCGGCAAGGGCATCGACGCGGATCGCATGGCGATCAACTGGGCCGATCTGATGGAACACAAGCGTGGCTTCACCGACCCGGTCCCGCAGAACATGGAAGCCGGGCTCGCTGCCAACGGTGTGGACACCCTGCACGGCACGGCCAGGTTCGAGAGCGAGCACCGGCTCGTCGTCGACGACGTGGCCTACGAATCGGGCCACTTCTTGATCGCCACCGGCGCTCGTCCCCGGCCTCTGGACTTTCCCGGCCACGGGCACGTGATCGACAGCACCGACTTCCTCGAGCTCGAACACCTGCCCCGGCGTGTGCTGTTCGTCGGTGGCGGGTTCGTGTCCTTCGAGTTCGCCCACATCGCCGCCCGGGCCGGGTCACGACCGGTGATCATCGACCGTGGCGTCCGCCCGCTCAAGGGCTTCGATCCCGACCTGGTCGAGCTCCTGGTGCAACGGGGCTCCAAGGTTGGCATCGAGATGCGCCCGGAGACGACCATCACCGCCATCGAGCCCGTCGGGATCCGGCTACCGGGTCACCATCGACACCGCTGGCGAGCCGGCCGAGATCGATACCGATCTCGTCGTCCACGGCGCCGGACGCATCCCCCAGCTGTCCAGACTCGGCCTGGACGCCGCCGGCGTCGCCCACACCGACGTGGGCGTGACCGTGGCGGGCCACCTCCAGAGCACGACCAACCCGGCCGTCTACGCCGCCGGCGACGCCGCGGACACCCCGGGTGCGCCGCTCACCCCGGTGGCCGTGTTCGAGGGCAAGGTCGCGGCATCCAACATGCTCAACGGCGCCACCACGGTGCCGGACTACGCCGGGGTCCCGACGGCGGTGTTCACCATCCCCGAGCTGGTCCGCGTCGGGCTCCTCGAGGACGAAGCAACCGAGGCCGGCATCGACGTGGACGTCCGCTGCAACGACACCAGCGGCTGGTACTCGAACTACCGGATCGCAGAGACCACCGCGGCCACCAAGATCCTCGTCGACACGACCAACGACACGATCGTCGGCGCCCACATGCTCGGCCCCGAATACGGCGAGCTGATCAACGTCTTCAGCCTCGCCATCAAGCTCGGACTCACCACCCGACAACTGAAGTCGATGACCACCGCCTACCCGACCGTGGGATCAGACCTCGGCTCGATGCTCTGATCATGACCGACCCGACACGCACCGGTGAGGGAGTCCGCTACGGGCTCTGGGCACTCGCAGCGGTGGTACTGGGAGTCGCCGGCTACGTCGGCTACGTCCTCTACCCGCGCTTCGACCTGCCCGCCGGGGCCGGAGCAGGCCTTCTGGTCCTCGCCGCGGCAGCAGGCGTGGCCTCGTTCTTCTCGCCCTGTTCGTTCCCGCTGCTGGTCACGATGCTGGCCAGGCCACTCGCCTCGACCGGCGACGCCGGCAGCCGACCCCTCCGCCGGGCTCTCGCCTACGCCACTGCCCTGTCCATCGGTGCTGCCGCATTCCTGACCCTCGCCGGCGGCGCCATCGCACTCGGCGCGGGCGCACTCGTGAAAGACGTGACCTTCACCAGCACGACAGGACGCGTCCTTCGCATCACGGTCGGCGTCGCACTCGTCCTGTTCGGCCTCGTCCAGCTCAACCGCATCAAGATCAACCTGCGACGCTTCGAACCTGCACTCCACGGCGTACTGCGCAACCAGGCAGCGCTGCGGCCGAGCGTCGCGTCAAGCCTGGGCGGGCCACCGGCACATTCCCTGCTCAGCGTTCCGAGGAAGCGCTCGTCGCGCCGACGGGGCCGGCCGATCTCACCAGCCGGGCGAGCGCGTCGGCGCCTGTGGGTGAAGTGGCCTGCCAGGCGACGACGGCGAGTTGGTCGTGGCGCTCGAGGACGTCGGCAAGCCAGCGGTGTTCGTTGCGCGCCCGTGCGGCGAGCACTGGATCGGTGGTGCCGGTCGCCGTGAAGGTCTGGTTCACGACCCAGGATGCCGGCTGGATGCCGGCGCGAGCGAGGTCGGCCTGCAGCTCGGCGGCTTCGTGGACTGGGGTCGGCTCGGGCAGGGTCACCAACAGCAGCGACGTGTAGTCGGGGTCGCGCAAGCGGCCGAGCAGTCCAGCGACATCGGCGCTCGTGTCGTCCTGGTGGCGTTCGACCTCACGCTGGTAGCTGTGTGCTGCGTCGAGAAGCAACAGCGTGTGGCCCGTCGGTGCGGTGTCGAGCACCACGATCCGATCCGTTGCCGTACCGACCGTCGATGCGAACGCCTGGAACACGGCGATCTCTTCCGTACATGGCGAGTGGAGGTCCTCCTCCAACACGGCCACTGCGTCCGCGTCGAGGCCGGCACCTGCGTCGGCGAGCACGTCCGCGGTGTACGCTGCGGTCGCCGCCTCGGGGTCGACGCGCTCGACGACCAACGTCGCCGGCAGCTCCTCGGCACCGGCGAGAGCCCCGGTGAGGTGAGCGGCGGGATCGGTCGTCGACAGCGTCACCGGCAGGCCCCGGCGGGCGAGGTCGATCGCCAGGGCGGCGGCGATGGTGGTCTTGCCGACACCGCCCTTACCCATCGTCATCACCAGCCCGCTGCTGCGAGCGGCAACCCGGTCGGCGATCTCCGCGAGGCTGGTCGTCGCCCCGGTGAACGCCACTGCAGCTGCGCTCGATGCGGTGCTGCGACCCTCCAACATTCCGGCGAGCGCGTCGGCGCCGATCGGTGGCACCGACAGCAATGGCAGGGTGTCACGCGTCAGCCCGACCAACCCGGCAGGCATCGCCAGGAGCGCGTCCGCCTGCCGCGCTGCGAGCGCCTCCGCCGTCGGATCGTCCGAGCCGGTCGCTTCGAACGCGCCATTGACGACCAGGTGCTGGTTCGTGAGCCCCAACGCGGCCAGCTCGTCTCGGGCGCGGTCGGCTTCCTCGAGCGCCGCGGTCTCGGGCCGAGCGACGAGCACCAGCGTCGTCACGGCTGGATCGGCGAGCGCCCCGAGCGCGACTCGGTACCGGTCGTGGGCCTGGGTGAGCCCGGACATCGGGCCGATGCAGGTGACACCGGCGGTGTTGGTGTCCAGGAATCCTGTCCATGCGCCCGGTAGCGCCAGCAACCGCAACGTGTGGCCGGTCGGGGCGGTGTCGAACACCACGTGGTCGTAGCCGGCAGTTGCGTCGGGGTCGGCGAGCAGCGCGGTGAACTCGTCGAACGCAGCGATCTCGACCGTGCACGCGCCGGATAGCTGCTCTTCGATGTTCGCAACGACCGGGTCTGGCAGCACTCCTCGATACGGGCCGACCACCCGATCGCGGTACGCCGCCGCTGCAGCGGTCGGGTCGATGTCGAGCGCATCCAATCCCGACACCCCGGCGACCGGGCGGGCGGTCGATCCGATCGTCGTCGCGAGCACCTCGGACAGGTTCGATGCCGGGTCGGTCGACACGAGCAGGACCCGACGGCCTTGGCGGGCGAGACCGACGGCAGTCGCCGACGACAGCGACGTCTTGCCGACGCCACCCTTGCCGGTGAAGAACAGGAACCGTGTCGGCGATCCGAGCAGTGAGTCCAACATCAGGAGCACCCCGACGACGCATCCGCCGTCGGTCCTGCAGCGGGCTCGCCGCCGCAGCACGCTCCGGTATCCGACGACTCGGCAGCCGGATCGTCGGCCGAAGCAGCTCCGCCGAGAGCAGCGGTGTCGACACCCAACAACCGGGACGCCGTGTCGAGCACCGTCGCCGCCGGCACCGACTTGACCGCCTGGGCGGTGCGGACCGCGAGCGCGAGGTCGTCCTTGGTCAAGGAGAGCTTGCGAGCCTCGGCGTAGTGGTACTTGAAGCACGGCTCACAGTTCGCTCCGATGGCGGCGCCGATCGCTGCGAGTTCCACGATCATCGATTCCGAGACCACTGCGGACTCGGCCGACGACTCGATGCCGGACCACGAGGCCAGCTCGTCACGGGTCGGGAACCGACCCGATGACTGCAGCTCACCATCGGCGAACACCGCCGGCAGCGCGGCCTCACCATCGACATCGAGCAGCGCCTTCACCTGCTCGTTTTCCACGAAGAGCCCCGGCTCCTGGCCAAGGTTGAAGCGATCGACCTCGACGCCCTGCTCGCCGAGCCAGTCCAAATCGCCGGCGAAAACCGCCAAGGCTGGGTCGACACTCGGACCACACACTCCGGTCGAGCAACACATCGCTGGGTCGAACACTTCGATCTTCATCTGGACCTCCACTAGAATCGGCTATCGTCGATGAACGATAGTACGTGGGAGTTCAGACCGCAACCGGTGTGCACAGCGGAGCAGTACACACCGTTGCTGCTTGCGCATGAGGCTGTTGCCATTGATCCTTCGGCACGGACCGTCGGGGTGAAGTCGGCGGCCGGCGTCGAGCTCGTCGGCTATGACGAGTTGGTTGTCGGGACTGGGGCGAGGCCCGTGATCCCACCGCTGCTCGGCATCGACCTGCCCGGCGTGTACGCGATGCATACGATCGATGAGGCCCGATCCCTTCGAGCGGTCGTCGACGGCGGCGCCCGCAGCGTTGCGCTGATCGGGGCGGGTTACATCGGCACAGAGATGGCCGACGCCTTCACCAACTGCGACGTCGAGGTCACGCTCATCGAGATGGCCCCCGCTGTGCTCACCACGTTCGATACCGACCTTGGCGCACTGGTCGGTGCGGAGCTCGAGCATCACGGCGTCGCCGTGAAGTGCGGTACCACGGTCGAACGGCTCGAGTCCGGCGTCGGTGGCGGAGTGAGGGTGCTCGGTGGACCAGATCTCGACGTCAATGTCGATGCCGTGCTGATCGGCGTCGGGGTGCGGCCCGACTCGACGCTCGCCGCCGCCGCGGGTGTCCCTGTCGATGCGCGGTCGGCGATCGTGGTCGATGAGCGGATGGCCACCGGCGTCGATGGGATCTGGGCCGCCGGTGACTGTGTCCAGACCCACCACGTGCTCTACGCCGAGCCGGTGTACCTGCCGCTCGGGACAACAGCGCACAAGCAAGGCCGGGTGGCCGGCATCAACGCGGCCGGCGGCGCAGCGCGATACATCGGATCGCTCGGCACCCAAGCCGTGAAGATCCTGGATCTCGTGGCCGCTCGCACTGGACTGCGCGACGTGGAAGCCTCCGCTGCCGGTTACGAACCGCTGAGTGTGACGGTCTCGGTCGATGACCACAAGGCGTACTATCCCGGCGCCACCACCGTGCACGTGCGGATCACCGGTGACCGACGTGACGGTCGACTGCTCGGCGTGCAGATACTCGGTACATATGGTGCCGAGATCTCCAAGCGGGTCGACATCGTCGCTACCGCCATCCATGCCGGTAGTTCGGTCGCCGCGCCAAGTGACCTCGACCTGTCCTACACCCCGCCGCTATCGAGCCCGTGGGACCCGATCCAGAGTGCCGCACAAGCATGGATTCGGGCCCGGTAGCAGCGGGCACGACCGCGCAACCGTGCTTGCAGCCGTACCGCGTTGAGCCGGCGCAGTGCCGTCGGGGATGATGGAGGTCAGGCCGGGACGAGGAGGACCGACACCCCTGCGGCTTCGGCGACGCGAGCCGCAGTTGTTCCGATGACGGCGCCGGTCACGCGACCATGTCCGTGCTTGCCGACGACCACCATCGAGTACCCCTCAGCGGCGATCGCGGGGATGCGCTCGCGGGCATCGCCATGCTCGATGCGGACAGTTCCTCGGCCCCCCGCTGCGGTGATTCGTTCGACGATGGACGCGGCTGCGCCCTCGACATGGTCCGCCGACACGGCGACGCCGTGGGCGGCATCGTCGACCACGATCAGACAGTCGATCGACCCTGCCCGTTCGGCGAGTTCCACGACGGCGTCCTCGGCGGCCGCGCTCTGGTCGGACAGGTCGGTGGCCAGCAGGACCCGCTCCAAGGCGCGGCTGCATGCCGCTACGCAACGTTCCTCGTCAACCTGGAGATCCCGCTCGAGCCGTTCGACCAAGACCGGGAGTTCGGAGGAGCGGATGACTTCGGTGGCGACGCTGCCGAGAAACAAGCGCTCGGTGAGTCGCTGGCTGCGTGAACCCACGACGACGAGATCGGCACCGTGCTCTCGTGCCCGGGCGAGGAGCTCGGCCGCTGGCCGTCCGCTCGCCGTCACCGACGTCTGGACCTCCAGCCCGCCGGCTCGGAGCGGCTCAGCGCGTTGCTCGAGCCAGTCCCGATAGCGGTCCTCGTGTCCGAGGCCGGCGAACCGTCCGTAGTCGACGTGGATGACGTGGGCGAGCACGATGCGTCCGACCCCCCATGTCGCAAGGTCGGAGACACACTCGATCAGCGGATCCTCCGCCGCTGAGAGATCGACCCCGATCAGCGCAGTCGTGAACATCACTGCCTCTCTTTCTCTCCATCTTGACCCACGTTCATCGCTCACCCTGCAGGAAGGTCGACGCCACGACGTGAGGTGGGCTCACCACGACGTCGTTCATGTCGCTGGCCGCGATTCGAGTGACGGGCCGGTGGGGAACTTGTGTCGCGTACGGTTGGCGTAACGGACCAGGCCCAGCATCACCGGGACCTCGACGAGCACGCCGACCACGGTCGCCAACGCCGCTCCCGACTGCAGGCCGAACAGGGCGATCGCCGTCGCTACGGAGAGCTCGAAGAAGTTGCTGGCACCGACGAGTGCGCCGGGTGCGGCCACGGCGTGGCGGATCTTCCAGGCCTGCATCCACCGGTAGGCCACCGCGAAGATGAACACGGTCTGGATCGTCAGCGGGATCGCGATCAGCACGATGTGGAACGGGTTGTCGAGGATGACGTCACCCTGGAACGCGAACAGCAACACGAGCGTCAAGATCAGCCCGGTCGGCGTCACCACACCAATGCGCTTCATGAAGACGTCGTCGAACCAGACCGGACCCTTGCGGCGCAGCAGCCACAGACGGGTGCCGTAGCCGAGAGCGAGCGGGATCACGATGTACAACACCACCGACAGCACCACGGTGTCCCAAGGCACGGCGATGTCGGACACCCCGAGCAGCACCACCACGATCGGCGCGAACGCCACCAGCATGATCAGATCGTTGACCGCCACCTGCACGAGGGTGTAGGCGGGGTCACCTCGCACGAGCAGGCTCCACACGAACACCATGGCGGTGCAGGGGGCCGCACCCAGCAGGATGGCGCCGGCCAGGTACTCGCGTGCGAGTGATTCCTCGATGAACGGCGAGAACACCACGAGCAGGAAGAACCAGGAGATCGCGAACATCGTGAACGGCTTGATCAACCAGTTCACGGAGGTCGTGACGATGAGCCCGCGTGGTTCGCGGCGGACCCCTACGATCGACCCGAAGTCGATCTGGACCATCATCGGGAAGATCATCGCCCAGATCAGGATCGCCACCGGGACCGACACGTTTGCGTACTCGTATCGCGACAGCGTGTCGGGGACCCCTGGCAGCAGCTGACCGAGCGCGACGCCCACTACGATGGCCAACGCCACCCACAACGTGAGGAATCGCCCGAACATCCCCAGTGCAGCCGCCGCGCTCGGTTCCGCAGCCACACCTTCGGACTCCACTACTGCCACGTCGGGACCTTCGCCGGCCCTCATTGCGCCTCAGCAGTCCACGACATCAAATCGTCACGGGACGGGAACCGACCCGATGACCGCAGCTCGCCATCGGTGAACACCGCCGGCAGCCCATACTCACCCTTGCCGTCGAGCAGCGCCTTCACCTGTTCGTTCGCTACGAACTGCCCAGGCTCCTGACCGAGGTTGAAACGACTGACTTCGACGCCTTGCTCGGCGAGCCAGTCCAGATCGCCTGCGAACGCTGCGAGCGCTGGGTCCACACTCGGGCCGCACGCGCCCGTCGAGCAACACATCGCCGGGTCGAACACTTCGATCTTCATCTGGCTCCCATCAATCGGCTATCGTCGATGGACGATAGCCCAACGGCTGTGTCAATGCAACCCGCTGTGAAGCTGCTGCGGGTCAGAGGGCGGCGACGCCCGCGTGCAGGGCGGCGAGCCCGTTGGCGTTGACGCAGTAGCGGGTGCGGGGGCCCTCGATCTCGCCTTGGACGAGGCCGACCTCGCGCAGGATGCGCAGGTGCTCGGACACCGTCGACTGTGCGAGGGGCAGCTCGGCCACCACGTCACCAGTCGCGCAGGTCTCACGGTGCGCCAACAGGCGCAGGATGGCGATGCGGGCCGGATGGGCGATTGCTTTGGCCATCGCAGCGAGCGTGTCGTCGTCGGGCACTTCGATCGAGTCGGCCACGGTTGGCGGGGTGCAACACGCAGCCAACCCGGCACTCTCAGCCGACGCATCGCCATGCCGGGTGACTGTTGGCCTTCCTGCTTCCATCTGGCTGATCTCCTTCATCGCCTATCGACGATCGTATCCGGTCCTCGAAGAACGACGCAGCAAACACCCGGTATGCCTTTCGTCGACCAGCTATGCGAGCACCGGTGGCACCTCCCATGCGGCGACCTCCCGGCCGGAGGGGACACCACCGTCAACACCGCGACGTGGTCGGCGCTGAGCAAGTCCTACGGACTGCCTGTCGACTTCCCGATCGCCGGTGAGGGCGTCGAGGTCGCCGGTCGAGCTGGCCGTTGACTTCGACCGGCGGTTCGACGGAGGGTACTCCCATGACGGGGGCGCAGGAGTGGGAAGCGAAGCAGGACATCGCCGAGGTACTGCTCCGGTATGCCACCGGCATCGACCAGCGGGACTGGGAGCTGTTCGAGACCTGCTTCACCGGGAACTGTCACTGCGACTACGGCGACGTCGGGGTCTGGGAACGCGTCGAAGCGATCACGGCGTTCATGGTCGACGCTCACGCCGGGGTCGGCCACACGCTCCATCGGATCACCAACATCGCGATCAACGTCGACGACGAGGTCGCCGCGACCGCCCGCTGCTACGTCGATGCGGTGATCATGGCCCGCGACGGCGGCTCCGGCGTCAACGCCATGGGGTACTACGACGACGAGCTGGTTCACACGCCCGTGGGCTGGCGGATCGCGCGCCGCAGATACACGATGGTCCACGTCGGAGCCGTCGGCTGAGCATCGTCGTCACCGGCGGAGGTGCTGGCTCACGTCACCGACCAGGTCCATCATCGACAGGTCGCGCCGGCTGAACCGCCAGTTCCCGTCGACCCGTTCGAAGGAATCGTGGTACCGGCCGGCGACGATGGGGGAGAGGGGTCCGTCGCCCACCTGTTGGAGGACGGTGTAGTACGACCGGCACGTGGCCGTGTCGCCCCCGATCTCGACGATCAGGTTGGTGGTGACGTGCTTGGTGCGAGGCGTGCCGTCGCCGTGGACGATGACCATCGACCGCCACAGCTCGAGGATGCCGGCGGCGTCGGTGGTCGTGGCACCGTCCGGGGTGAGGACGATCTCGGCGTGCTCGAACAGGCGTGCCGCGCCGTCGAAGTCGCCGGCGTCCATACGCTCGGCGTAGCCGTACACCAGGTTGGCGATCTCGGCCTCGTCGGTCACGGTCAGCTCAGGACGTGGAAGCGCACGCCGGCCTCGGCCATGCGGTCGATCGATGCGAGCCCCAGCGCAGTGGCGGGGGTGAGGAACCCGGCACCGTCGGGCACGCCCGACATGGTGTCGGCCAGCGCACAGGCCGCTTCGCCGATCATCGTCGCCGTCGACTTGTAGCCCGGATGCCCGTCGGCCTCGACGACCACGTCCTGGGTCGCGCCCCGGACGTCGGTGGCCCGCACGTCGAGCCGGTACGACCAGTCGTCGAGGTCGTCGGGCCGAGGTCCCTCGCCCGCCTTGGGGCCGACCTGGAGCAGCTTGTCGGCGAGCGGCTCGCGGACACCGGGCGGCAGCTTCGTGCTCGACCCCATGCCGGCGGTGAGCAGCGACAGGACCACGGCGGCCACCGGTTGGGCCTGGCTCGGGATGCTGGTGTCGGCGACCGAGCCCTCGCGGTAGCGGAAGTCGGCGGCGAAGATCCCGTCGTCGGAGTCGCGCAGCAGCGCGGCGCTGCGGTGGATCACCGGCGGGTTGAGGAACGGCGTGGGGAACATCGGGGAAACCCACTGTCCGGTGACCGGGTGCTTGCGGGGCCGGAGGTCGTAGCGACCGCGGGCCCGTGAGGTCGGCGGATCGAGGTAGTAGGCGTCGGTGGCGCTGTCGCCGAGACCCCGTCGCATCCCGGCGACACCGCTGGTGAAGGTGCCGCCGGAGACGAGGTCGGCTGCCGAACTCACCTGCACTCCCGACGTGATCGAGACGGCGATGTCGACCTCGACGACGGGGTCGAGCGTGCGTTCGTGCAACGACTGGGCGGCGAGGAGGGTCGCCAGGTCGAAGGGCAGCGCCTCATAGCCGGCCGTCGGGACGATCTTGGCCCCCGAGTCCGTGGCCTCCTCGTCGTAGCGGCCGATCATCGCCTTCACCCAGTCCACCTCTCCGGTGAGGTCGAGTTGGTGCGTGCCGGCGGCGGCACAGGCGGCGTAGACCGGCTCGCCGAACTGGGCGTAGGGGCCGACGAGGTTGGCGACGACCCGCGCGGCCGAGGCCATGGCCTCGATGCTGGTCGGCTCATTCACGTCGGCGAGCAGCACCTCGTCGGGTGACGCGCCGACGTCGGCCAACACGGCGTCGATGCGGTCTCGGTCGCGGCCGGCCACGCCCCACCGCAGACCGAGCGATGGTGCCCGTCGTCCGAGGTACCGGGCCACTTCCCGCCCGGTGACACCGGTGGGGCCGAACAGGACGACATCGAGATCGGGCATGGACGAAGCGTGTCAGCCCGGACGCAGGTGGCGCTACCGTCCTGGTTCATGTGCGGTCGATTCGTGTCCTCCTCGACCCCGGACGAGTTGGCGGCGTACTTCGGCGTCGACAACGTGGCCGAGTCGGTGCTCGCCCCCGCACCCGGTAACGGTGGGAGCAAGGACGAGGAGCCTCCGGCCGGCCCGCGTGCCAACTACAACGTGGCGCCCACCCAGGACGTGTTCGCCATCGTCGAGGACGACGTCGACGACGAGGTGCAGCGGTACCTCGACGCCTTCTTCTGGGGGCTCGTGCCGTCGTGGGCCAAGGACGTCAAGATCGGTTCCCGGATGATCAACGCCCGGGCCGAGACCCTGGCCGAGAAGAACGCCTACAAGTCGTCGTTCAAGAAGCGCCGCTGCATCATCCCCGCTGATGGGTTCTACGAGTGGAAGAAGCTCGACCCGTCGAAGAAGAAGAGCCCGAAGCAGCCGATGTTCGTGCAACGCGCCGACGGCAAGCCCCTCGCCTTCGCCGGCCTGTGGTCGGTGTGGCGGGGTCCGGACAAGGACCAGGATCCGCTGCGGTCGGTCACCATCATCACGACCAGGCCGAACGAGACCATGAGGCCGATCCACGATCGGATGCCGGTCATCCTCGGCGAGGACGACTGGGCCACCTGGCTCGATCGTGGGAACGACGACATCGACATGCTCGGCCGGCTGCTGGTGCCCGCGCCCGACGATCTGTTGACCACCCGGACGGTGTCGACCGAGGTCAACAACGTCGGCAACAACGGCCCGTCACTCATCGAGGACGCGGAGCCGATCGCTCTCTGACCCGTCGCCGAGGGACTCGGTTCACAACGGGCTGGGGGATGGTGTGCTGGACCCCGAGAGCGCAGGAGCTCCCGCACGGGAGCGACGAGCGACTCAGACGCCGGGGTCGTGGCCGGCGGCGCGGAGCTCGTCGACGATCTGCCGCTGTGCCGAGTCCATGGCAGCCGGATCGGGATCGGAAGCCGCGTTGGCGAAGTCGAGGTCGTGGACGCCGTTGATCGGCACCACGTGCAGGTGGCAGTGGGGCACCTCGAGCCCGGCGATCATCAGCCCGACCCGTACGGGGGCGAAGGCCACCTGCTGGGCCTGACCGATGCGCTGGCTCACCGTGGTCAGGTGGGCGTTCAGGTCGAGGTCGAGGTCGAGCCAGTGATCGGTCTCCTCGATCGGCACCACCAGCACGTGGCCGTGGTTGAGCGGGTTGATCGACAGGAACGCCACGCAGTGCTCGTCGCGCCATACGAACCGGCCCGGGAGCTCGCCGTCGATGATCTTGGTGAAGACGGTCGCCATGCCCCTGAGTGTGTCACGCTCATCGCATGGCAGCGCCCGCCGCAGGGTCGTCCGACGAGGACCGGATCCTCACACTGCCCAACGTGATCACGGTCGTCCGGCTTCTGCTCCTGCCCGTGTTCGTGTACCTGCTGTTCGGCGTCGAGGACCGCCACGCCGCCGGCTGGCTCCTGTTCGGGATCGGCTTCACCGACTGGGTCGACGGCTACCTGGCGCGGCGCCTCGACCAGGTGTCCAACCTCGGCAAGATCCTCGATCCGGTGGCCGACCGCCTCCTGCTCTTCGTGGGCGTCGGGGCGATCATCATCGATGGCTCCGTACCGATCTGGTTCGCCGTCCTCGTGCTGGCACGCGAGGTGCTCGTGGCGCTGGCCACCGTCGGCCTCGCCGCCGCCGGGGCCACCCGCATCGACGTCACCTGGTACGGCAAGGCCGCCACCTTCGCTCTGATGGGCGCCTTCCCGGCGTTCCTCGTGAGCGAGGCCGGCGTGTCGATCGCCGACTGGTACCGGGTCCTGGCCTGGACCGTCGGCCTCCCCGGGCTGGTGCTCAGCTACTACTCGGCACTCCTCTACGTGCCGATGGGACGGGAGGCGCTGCGGGAGGGCCGAGCCGGCCGGGCCGCGGAAGGCCGCGAACCGATCCGATAGCCTCCGGCACCATGCATGTCCCCGACGACCTCCGGTACTCGTCCGACCACGAATGGGTCCGCACCGATGGCGGCAAGCTCCGGGTCGGCATCACCGACTACGCCCAGGACGCCCTCGGCGACGTGGTGTTCGTCGACCTGCCCGACGTGGGCACGGCCGTCACCTCCGGCGAATCGGTGGCCGAGGTCGAGTCGACCAAGTCGGTCTCCGACATCTACGCCCCGGTTGGTGGCACCATCGTCGAGGTGAACGACGAACTCGGCGACGCCCCGGAGCGGCTCAACGACGACCCCTATGGTGACGGCTGGCTCTTCGTGATCGAGACCGAGGACGACGGTGCCGAGCTGCTCGACGCCGCTGCCTACAAGTCACTGATCGACGGCTGAGGCCGGTGGCGGACAACGTCTTCTGCACCACCTGCGGGCATGCGAACCCGCTCGGAGCGAACTTCTGCTCCTCGTGTGGCGCCGCGCTCGAGAATCGCGCGGGTGACGACTCCACCATCACCTTCCACGCCGACCCCGCCACCGAAGGCCCCGACGACCCCGAGGTCGACCTGAACGAGATCCCCACCGGTGTGGGCGCTCTCGTGGTCCGACGGGGCCGCAACGCCGGGAGCCGCTACGTGCTCGACGGCGACGTGACCACCGCCGGCCGTCATCCGGAGAGCGACATCTTCCTCGACGACGTGACCGTGTCCCGACGTCACGTCGAGATCAGCAGGTCGGGCAGCGACTACACGGTGCGCGACTCGGGCTCGCTCAACGGGACCTACGTGAACCGCAACCGGGTCGAGGAGGCGCCGCTGCGCGACGGCGACGAGCTCCAGATCGGGTCGTTCAAACTCGTCTTCGTCCACGGGGACGGCTGAGCTGCCATGGCCGAGCGTGCCCACCTGTCGATCGGCGAGGTCCTGTCGCTCGTCCAGGAGGACTTCCCCGACGTCACGATCTCCAAGATCCGATTCCTCGAGTCGCAGGGCCTGCTCGACCCCGAGCGCACCCCGTCGGGCTATCGCAAGTTCTACGACACCGACATCGAGCGTCTGGAGTGGATCCTCGCCCAGCAGCGCGACAACTTCCTGCCGCTGAAGGTCATCCGCGAGCGTCTCGACGAGTGGGACGCCACCGGCACCCGCCCGGATCCCGAGCAGCAGACGCCGTCGACGGATGACCTGCCGGCATCGGCCGTCGCCGGCACCGCCACCGGCGCCGAGGACACCTCGAACGGTGGCGGCCCCCGGCGCGCGGCGTCGACACTGGCGGCCTCGTCGGCCATGGAGGTCATGTCGGGGGGCTCGAGGCCTGGGCCGGGATCAGCAGCGGTGCCGTCACCCGGGCCGACGCCCGGCGGCGAGGCCGAGCACGGGTCCGAGGTCGAACCGCTCGTGGGCCCGCCGTCGACCGCGCTGACCGCCGACGAGCTCGCCGCGCGATGCGACGTCTCCGTGGCGGTGGTCGACGAGCTCGAGAGCTACGGCATGATCGACTCGCGCCGCATCGGGCCCGACACCTACTTCGACCCCGGGGCCTCCGCGATCGTCGAGGCCTGTCGGCAGTTCCTCGACAACGGGGTCGAGGTGCGGCACCTTCGCATGTACAAGATCGCCGCCGAGCGCGAGGCCGGGGTCTTCGAGCAGCTCGTCATGCCGCTGCTCAAGCAGCGCAATCCCGAGGCGCGCTCACGGGCAGTCGAGACGGTGAACGCCTTGGCGGACGCCGGTGAGGCGCTCCATGCCGCCCTGCTCCGCAAGGTGCTCAGCGACACCCTCCCGTAGCCCAGGGGGTGCCCGCGACGCGGGGACGGGTCCCGGTGTCCAACGATAGGGTGGCCTCGATGACCGTTGAGATGGAGCTGGTCGGAGTCCGCGTCGACATGCCGTCCAACACGCCCGTGCTCCTGCTCCGCGAGCAGGAGGGGGATCGGCGCCTCCTGGCCATCATGATCGGTGGCCCCGAGGCACAGGCGATCGCGTTCGCACTCGATGGTGTGGAGACGCGCCGGCCCATGACCCACGATCTGATCACCACGCTGATCGACGAGCTCGGAGCGCACATCGACCACATCATCATCTCGGCACTGCGCGACGACATCTTCTACGCGGACCTCGTCCTGTCCACCGAGGAGGACACCCGCGTCGTGTCGGCCCGACCGAGCGACGCCATGGCCATCGCCGTGCGCGTCGGCACACCCGTCTACGCCGAGGAGGCCGTCCTCGCCGAGGTCGGCTACATCGAGGAGGACGAGGACGACGACGAGGACGACGACCGCAACCCGGAAGAGGTCGTCGAGGAGTTCCGTGAGTTCATCGACCAGGTGAACCCCGAGGACTTCGCTTCCTAGCGCACCAGCCATCAGCGAACCAGACAGGCATGCGCGACACGCTGGCTGTACGCGGATTCGGGTGGCGGAACCGGATCGCTGCATTCGCGATAGCCACGCTGATCGTGTTCTGCTGCGCATCAGCCCGGTCAGCGATCGGTCTGACTGCGGCAATCGAGCCACGGTCGCACCGCGTCCGACCGTTCGGCGAGCTTGCCGGACCCGGGCACGCGTGTCCTTGTCCAGCTCAGGATCCAGTCGCTCACGTGCGACTTGATCGAACGTCCTGTCCCCGCCGATCTCGTCGACAGACGGCATCAGCTGCGCCACCGCAGACTCCGAGGTGACGGCGCACCACGCCGACGCGTTCGCGGAGATCGTCGCGACTGGCTGCAGGCGTGGCCATCCTGCGTGCACGTGAGCCGGAGTCGCCCCGTCGCGCGTCGCGGAGATCGTCGCGACCCCTCCCCGTTTTCGTGCCCGCTGACCTGGCCGTCCGCGGCCCGCTGCGAGCGCTCGTAGGTGCGGCCCGAGCCGAGCCCGACCGCCGTGGCCACGTCGTCGCGGGCTGCGCTCGACCCCTTCCGGGTCACTTGTCCGAGAGGGTGTCCGTGCCGCCTGCGCTGATCGACGCAGCCGCCCGCTGCCGTTCCCGCGCCAGCGCCTCGTACCGCGCCTGCAACGTGCGCCCCAGGATCGTCCGCTGGCCGTCGAAACGGTGCCCACGGGCACCACGCCACCAACTGGTGGCACGCGAGAACGCCCCGGCCATCGGGCCGGGGCGCTTCGTCGTCGGGTCAGGTGACGCTCAGCGTTCGCCCGCCTCGTGGTTCGCCTGGCGCTCGGCGCGGCGCACACACTGGCGACAGTGGCCGTCGACGGTGCCCTCGCGTTCGGCCAGGGCCACCGCGCCGGGGACCGTCAACCAGTGGTTGCTGGCCCGCTTGCACAGTGCCGGCACCGACGACGTTCGGCAGCTCGTCCGACACCGCTCGGCAGCGGACGAGATGCACCCGCGCCATGGACCCGTGGCCGTCGACGGCGCGGACCCACTTGTCGCCAACTTGTACGGCCACGATGTCGGGGAGGCCGCTCACGACTCGATCCCGAACATGGCCAGGTGCGCCGGCGTGGTGTAGCCCAGCCTGCCGAGCACGATCCGCCGCTCCGCCTCGACGAGCCCGGCGACAGTCTCACCTACGCCCTCGTCGTCGGCGAGCCACGCCTCGACCAGATCGTCCCGCAGTCGCCCGAGCGCTTCCGGTGCGCCGTAGTTGGCCCAGTCCAGACTCTCCTCGCCCGCCTCGTGTTCGATGCTGTCGACGACGGCCGCTATGGCGCCCGGCTGGTAGCCGAACCGCTCGAGGATGCCGGCCGTCTCGGCCGCTGTCGTAGTGCCCATGTCGTTGCTCTCCTGCTCGTGGTTCCAAGGGAAATCCCGCAGCACAACGCTCCGGGCCGAGCAGGGGAAACGTGAATCCGCACACCGTTCTCTCTCCGGAGTCCCGAGGACTTCGCTTCCTG
This sequence comes from Acidimicrobiales bacterium, assembly GCA_034522155.1. Taxonomy (GTDB): domain Bacteria; phylum Actinomycetota; class Acidimicrobiia; order Acidimicrobiales; family Salinilacustritrichaceae; genus Salinilacustrithrix. The sequence goes on from JAXHLP010000012.1 coordinate 74,250, forward strand.
AGGAAGGTTCGCGCCGCCCGTGGCGAAGCTCACCCCGCGCCGTAGCCCCGGCGAGGTGCTGATCGCGATCGACCCGCCAGCCCAGCTCCAGGCGCTGCGCGACGATGCCGGCGTGCCCCGCTCGCCCGGCCAGGATCGACCGACCGGTTGACCTCGGCGCAGACCGGTCGTACCATTCTCCGCACCACACAGACGTAATTTCGCTGCTGTGGTACACCACGCGATCAACGGGCACGATCAGGACGGCACCATGAGCGAGGCATTCGTCGACGGCTTCTCGGGCAAGAAGGCAGCCGAGGTGGTGGGCATCACCTACCGTCAGCTCGACTACTGGGCCCGCACCGACCTCATCCGGCCGTCGCTGGCCGACGCCACCGGATCGGGGAGTCGGCGCCGCTACAGCTACAAGGACCTGCTCGAACTGAAGGTCATCAAACGCCTCCTCGACGCGGGCATCAAGCTCGAGTCGATCCGCGACGCCTTCGACTACCTGCGCGAGCAGCTCGGCGAGGATGTGGCCTCGGCTCACCTCGTCATCTCGGGAAGCTCGGCCATCCTCGTCCGTGAGGGCGAGCTCGTCGATGTCGTGAACAAGCACCAGGGTCAAGGTGTGCTCAACCTGCTGCCCATGGACGGCGTCGTCGAGGAGCTCGACGCCGCCGTGGCCGAGTTCGTGCCCCCAGCCGGCCCGTCCGGGCCGTCCGACGAGCCGACCGACACCGCCGGCGAGGCTGCCCAGTAGCGCACTTTTCGCTCGATCCCCGGTTTCCGGGGGAGCGGGCCGGTTCTGCAAGGATCCGGCCATGAAGCACTCACCGCTCGACGAGGCTCACCGCGCGCTCGGAGCCAAGCTCGTTCCTTTCGGTGGCTGGAAGATGCCGCTGGCCTATGCCGACGGGACCGTGGCCGAGCACAAGGCCTGCCGCACGGGCGCCGTGGCCTTCGACGTGTCGCACCTCGGCACGGTGCGGCTCACGGGCGGCGATGCGTTCGACCGGTTGCAGACCACGCTCACCAACGACCTGCACCGCATCGGACCCGGCAAGGCCCAGTACACCCATCTGCTCGACGGGGACGACGCATCGGTGCTCGACGACATCATCGTCTGGTGGGTGGACGACGAGCGCTTCGACGTGATCCCCAATGCCTCCAACACCGACCAGGTGCTCGAGGCGATCGGCGGCGATGACGTCACCGACACCCGGGCCGTGGTGGCGATCCAGGGCCCGGAGGCACGCGATCGGCTGGGTGAGGTCAGCACTGACGCGGCTGCGGTCGGCCGGTTCTGCGTTGGGCGTTTCACCTGGGAGGGCCACGACTGTGTCGTCGCCGGCACCGGCTACACGGGTGAGGCCGGCGTCGAGTGCGCAGTGCCCACCGAGGTCGCGAGCTCGTTCTGGTCGGCGGTGATGGACGGCGGGATCGAGCCCGCCGGGCTCGGTGCCCGCGACACCCTGCGCCTCGAGGCCGGGCTGCCGCTCCACGGTCACGAACTCGGCGCGGGCATCACACCGTTGCAGGCCGGGCTCGGCTGGGTCGTGCGCTGGGACACCGAGTTCCGGGGCAAGGCTGCGCTCGAGGCCGAGAAGGCGCGTGGCGTGGCCCGGCGGATCCGGGGATTGCGCTGCGAGGGCCGGCGCCCACCGCGGGACGGCAACCCGGTGCTGGTCGGAGGCGCGGAGGTCGGGGTCGTGACCAGCGGCAACTTCTCGCCGATGCTCGAGACGGGCATCGCCATGGCGTTCCTGCCCCCCGACGTCGCCGACGGCACGAGCGTCGAGATCGACGTGCGTGGCAAGCCGGTCGCCGCCGAGGTGGTCTCGATGCCCTTCTGGACGCGCTGAGTTCAGGCGAGCTGGCGGGCGATGGTGCCGGCGTCGTAGTAGATGCGGGCGTTGACCAGCGTGGTGTCGTCGAACTCGTAGATGCCGGCCATGCGGACCTTGAAGTGCTTCCCCGACGGCTCGACGCCGTGGAGCGAACCGAGGTGCGTCCCCGTCATCCAGTGCTCGGAGACCACGGCGTCGTCGCTGTGGTGATAGCAGATGACCTCGAAGCGCTGGTCGGGAAACGATGTGCGCCGGTCCTCGAGGTAGCCCCGCACCGCGTCGGCCCCGTCGAGCACGCGCCCGGAGGCGATCAGCTCGATGCGCGGGTGCCCGAACGTCTCGAGAACGGCCTCGATGTCGCCGCTGTTCTGAGCGTCGAGATGGCGGCGGAGCAGCTCCTCGCGGTCTGCCCGGAGCCTGTCGCTGATGGATACGACGTCGGCCACGCCCGGGTCAGTCCAGCAGGTCGGGCTGGTCGGCGACGATCTTGTCGTACAGGGGTTGGAAGCTGAACCAACCGGCGAGGGGCGAGCCGACCTGCTCGTGGGCCTGCGTGCAGCCGTTCTCGCCGATGAGGACGACGTCGCCGGCGGCCTCGGCCATGAGCTGGACCTCGCAGGAGCGCTCCATGGTGATGAACCACCACGCGGCCTCGTCGACGGACGCGCCGACGGTGAGCAGGCCGTGGTTGCGGAGGATGGCGGCCTTGTTGTCGCCGAGCGCGTGGGCGATGCGCTTGCCCTCCTCGACGTCGAGCACCACGCCGGTGTAGTCGTCGAAGAGCGCGTGGTCGTTGTAGAACGCGCACACGTCCTGGGTGATCATCGACAGCTCCCGGCCCAGCGTCGACCAGGCACGTCCGTAGCGCGAATGGGTGTGGGCGGCGGCCACGGCATCGGGTCGGGCCTGGTGGATCTGGGAGTGGATGGCGAATGCGGCCTGGTTGACCGGCCAGTCGCCCTCGACCACTGCGCCGTTGTGGTCGACGAGGATGAGGTCCGACGCGCGGATCAGGTCGAAGCTGAGGCCGAACGGATTGACCCAGAACAGGTCGGGGTGCTCGGGGTCGCGGGCGGTCACGTGACCGGCGACGCCCTCGTTGAACCCGAAGCGGCCGAACAGACGGAAGGTCGCCGCGAGCCGCTGCTTGCGGTGCAGGCGCTCGTCCTCGACCGAGTCGAACTCGGGGAAGGTGTGCGGGGTGGGGCGGGGCGGAGTGATGGTCACGACGGCCTCCTCGTGTCGGGTGACGTCCTCGAGTGTAGGGGTGTGTCGGCCACCGTGCCGTGGCACGCCGCCGGGCCTCGCGCCGGCAGGTCCAGGCTCACGCCGACCGGACCGCTCGAAGCGCGGCTGCGCCGAGCCGGGCGAGGCGGACATCGCCCATCGCGGACGGTCACGTGCTGCTTGCCGGCCTGTGCGAACTCGGGCCAGTAGGTGGCGACGGGCTCGTCGTCGTCGACCTCGCCGCGGAGCATACTGAGCAATGCGAGAATCGAGCCGCTCGTCCTTGCGAAACCGCGTGCCAGCGAGCGACGTCCGTGGCCGATCGCGGGCTGCTCAGCACGTTCCTAGACGGTCCCGGCGTCGCCGACCTTGTCGCGATGGCGGTTCCGCTTGGCCTCGTACATGGCCGTGTCGGCTCGGCGGAGCACCGTCTCGCTGTTCTCGCCGGGTCCCGGGCGGACGGCGCCGAGCGACACGCCGGCGTGGTACCACCCGTCGCCGACATCGATGGGTTCGGCCAGCGCCCCGTGCAGCCGGCCGAGGACCTCCCGTTCGGTGCCCGCGGGGACATCGAGGCAGATCACGAGGAACTCGTCACCGCCCCAGCGACCGACGACGTCGCCGGGTCGAACGGCATCGCGCATGCGGTGGCCGATGACGGTGAGCACCCGGTCGCCGGCGGCGTGCCCCCACTCGTCGTTCACCTGCTTGAAGTCGTCGAGATCGCCGAAGAGGACCAGGGCGTCACGTCCCGCGCCGACGGCGGTCTCGAGGGTACGACGAAGACCCCGCCGGTTGGCGAGACCGGTGAGCGGGTCGCGCTCGACGCTGGCCTGCAGCTCGATGGCCCGGACCACGGCGCCGGTGACGTCGTCGACCGTGCCGATCACCCCGCCACCGCCGTCGTCGGTCTCCGCCGGGTCGGCCACGCGCTGCAGTCGGAACTCGAGATGACGGTCGTCCGCCTCGGTTCGCACACGAGCGATCGCGACGGAGGCCGAGGCGCGGGCGGCGTCGTGGGTGGCGCGCAGTTCGTCGCGGTCGTCCGGGTGGAGCAGGGCGACCACGTCGCTGAGCGACGTGGCCTCGCCGACGAGGCTGGCCCAACGCGCGTTGCTGAAGGTGACGATGTCGTGCGCGTCGGTCCGGAAGACGCCCACCGGCACGACGTCGGTGAGGAACCGCAGCTCCTGTTCGCTGGTGGCCAGCGCCGCCTCCTGGGCCCGGCGCGCGCTGATGTCCTGGGAGATGACCAGAACCGCGCCGTCGGTCGCCAGGCGGTTCACGACCGTCGATTGGATCCACAGCGCCGAACCGTCGGGGCGGGCGACTCGATGCTGGATCGTGCGGGCCGTGTCGGGGGAGGCCAGGACCTCGAGCCACATCGCCAGTGCCTCGTCGCGGTCATCGGGGTGGAGTCGCTCGGTGATCGAGGTGTCCTGCAGCTCCTCCGCGGTGATGCCGAACATCTGTTCGGCATCACCTTCGGTCTGGAGCACGATGCCGATCTCGTCCAGATACTGGATGACGACGAGCGGTGCCGCGTACCGGGCGCGATCGGGGTCCTCGGGCTCCGGTGGTGGGTCGGTGGGACCGAGCGGACGGGCGTAGGTGACGATGCAGCCGATCGAGGGCTGGTGCAGCAGGTTGAGGTGGCCGACCTCGACGGCGTGCCATTCGCGGTCGCCGCGCTGGTGGTGCACCTGCGTGGTCACGAGCTCGCCGGGCTCGTCGACGGCGCTCCACCAGGCGTCGACCACGGCGCTGAAGCCGCTCGGGTGGTCCTGGGCGAGCTGGACGTCCCAGGACCGCGCATCGGGTCTGGCGACCTCGGTGAAGGGGGTCGGAAGGCACACGGGCCGGGCCTGGGGGTTCCGCCCGACGACGACGGTGTCGCGCACGAGGTCGCAGAGCTCGTCCATCGACCATTCCCTCGTCATGAGCGATTCACCGCCCAGTCCTCTCGATCGACCCGGATTCCGTCACAGTGACGGTATGTCGGTGCGGTGACGCCCCGTCCGGCTTGGTGACGCCGGTCGGAGTCGGACCGGGGGCTCCGGTCGGGCCGCGTTCGAGTTCGGCTCGAATCGGAACCGAGGTGCTTGATTCCCGCCATGGCAGACACATCGGCACGTGTTGGTGGAAAGTGGAGCGAAAGTCTTTCATCGCCGACGAACCGGCCAGGCGTGTGCGCCGCCGCCGCAGCCCGGCTCCGTGCTGGGGCCACTGGAGCGCAGAACGCCGAGAATGCTCGTTCTGTAAAGTCGCCGCGGAACGACCGGATGAACGCCCGAGCCGGCTGCCGTCCTCGACCGCTTCAGTTGCGCAGGGCGGTGAGCAGGCGCAGCACGTACCAGAACAGCAGCATCACCGAGGCGAAGAGCTGGACGGCGGCACCGACATAGGCCTCGGACGGGTAGCGGGCCATGATCGCCTGGGTCTGGTACAGGATCGCACCACCGGCCAGGGCGATCATCGCCACGCTGAACCAGATGCCGAGGCTGAGTCCGAAGATCAACGCGCCGACGATCAGGCCGATGGCCGCGAAGCCGCCCCACATGAGGATCGGGCGCAGGAACGACAGGTCCTTGCGGGTGGTGAAGGCAATGATGCTGAGACCGGTGAACATGAACGCCGTGAGCGCCGCGGCCGCAGCCACGGTGGTGCCACCGTTGTCGACGTCGTTGAAGACCAGGTACAGGAACGGGGCGAAGATGAGGGCCTCGGCCCCGGCCAGGCCGAACAGCCCGGCGTACTGGAGGCCGACGTTGTCGATGCGGTGGGCGGCCGAGCTGGCCATCCAGTTGACGACCATGAACCCGCCGAGCACGAGGAGCCAGGTCGTCCCGTTGCCGCTCGCGAACAGCAGATCGAAGAGCCCTTCGGCCGCGCCGGTGGTGAACAGGATGGCCTCGAAGCCGATGAAGGCGGTGATGGCCAGGAGCAGGTGCTGGTACACCTTGATCACGAACTCGCCGCGCGCCTCGGCGTCGAGGCTGGCCACGGAGTGCGGCGCGGGCTGGGGTGTACGGAACGATTGCATGCTCACCATTCTGCCGTGTTTGGACCCGAAAAGGGCATCGTCGTCAGTGTCGGTCGAGTTCGGTGGTGAGGGGCCGGGCGGCCTCGAGCAGCCAGTCGACGGCGTCGCGCAGATCAGCCTTGGTGGGTGAGCCGGCCAGGTCGCGTTCCACGTCCTCCACCGCGGCCTCGAGCACGTAGAGCCGGTCGCGCAGGTCGTCGATCGCCTGGCGGGTGAGGATGAGCTCGTCCTCGGACAACCCGATCTCGGCGGCCCGTTGGCGGGCCTCGTAGTCGCGCTGGCGACACGACCGCCGACAGAACTCCTTGGGCCGGCCGGGACCGGGCGCGATCTCGAACCGGCGGGCGCACCACCGGCACCGCTTCTCGATCGTCGGCCCGGCTGCCATGGCGACGATTCTCCCCCACCCTGTGCATGAATCGGTGGACAACGTGTTTGAAGACGGTGGGTATCTGGGGACGCCCGGAGAAATCCGGTGGATAACCACTGCGTTTGGAAGATCCCCCTTGACCTGGGATTTCGTCGCCCCCAGAGTGACTCCCACGCCAGCCGGAACGACGGCCACGACACCACCAGACGAAGACTGTGGACGGCAACGCTCGCAGGATCGGACGGTGGCTCGGCCGGAGCGAAGGTCGGCGAGGAATGAGATTCCACGGCCACTTGCCGCAAGGTTTGGAGCCGTGGACCGGGGTCGCTGCTCGCAGCGGGACCGGTGCCACACCACGTTCGGAGCGAACCCCCGGTTCGATCCGGGCGTGGCGCCTGAAGGCTCAGGGGGAACCCGAGGCCGACGGACGAAAAACGGACTCGCCCGCCAGATCGGGAAAAATCCCGGCCCGACGGGCGAGCAACTACATCGAATTCGAAGATTCTCCCGGACGATTCGATGGTGGTGGATCTCAGACCGACCGACGCCCCGCGGGGCGGTCGGGCTCCGGCCCGGCCCCCGGCGGGGCGTCAACCGTTTTCCGGGCGGGTCGTGCGGCGGCTGGGTACCGTGGCCGGCCATGACCGGGGGAACTGACGACACCACCATCGAGACGCGGACCGGGCCGGTGCGCGGTGAGCACAAGCGTGGGGCATTCCGCTGCAAGGGCATCCCCTTCGCGGCCCCGCCGGTGGGTGGGCTCCGCTTCCGGCCGCCCCAGCCGCCGGTCCCATGGACCGGGGCCCACGACGGCACCGGCCGCTTCCCCATCGCGCCCCAGCCCATGGCCGGCATGGAGGCCGCCGCCGGTGGTGCCGGTGGGGCCGAGCAGTCCGAGGCCGGGTGCCTCACGCTCAACGTCTGGACCCCGGCGGCCGACGACGCCGAGCGTCCGGTGCTGTTCTGGATCCACGGCGGCGGGTTCCTCACCGGTGCCGGCACCACCCCCTGGTACGAGGGCAGCGCCCTTGCCCGCCGCGACGTCGTGGTCGTCACCACCAACTACCGGCTCGGGGCGCTCGGCTTCCTCGAGCTCGGCTCGCTCGACGCCGATCTCGCCGACTCGGGCAACGTCGGGCTCCTCGACCAGATCGCCGCGCTCGAGTGGGTGCGCGACAACATCGAGGCCTTCGGCGGCGATCCCGGCAACGTGACCATCGCCGGCGAGTCGGCCGGCGGTATGAGCGTGGCCACCCTCATGGGCACCCCGGCCGCCCAGGGTCTGTTCCACAAGGCGGTCCCCCAGTCGGGTGCGGCCTCCCACGTGACCGATCTCGCCGGCGCCGGCGAGAACGCGGAGAAGCTGCTCGCGCTGTTGGGGGTCGACACGATCGAGGCGTTGCGTGCCCTGCCCGCCGAGGATCTGATCGAGGCCCAGGGCAAGGTCGGCAGCGAGTTCGGCCGGGCCGGCGGCCTGCCGTTCCAGCCGGTCGTGGGCGGTTCGGTGCTCCCCCGCCAGCCGCTCGATGCCGTGCGCGACGCGTTGTCGGCGGACATCCCACTGCTCACCGGGACCAACCGTCACGAGATGCGCCTGTTCACCGCGCTGGACCCGCGGGTCGTACCCGACGACCGGGCCCGGGTCGAACATCTCGTCGACCGCCGTTCCGGCGGCAACGGCGCTGCCATCCTCGCCGCCTACGAAGCCGCCGGCGAGTCGACCTCCCGGGGTCTCTACGAGGCCGCGGCCACCGACATGGTGTTCCGGATGCCCGCCATCGACCTCCTCGAGGCCCATGCGGCCCACGCCCCGAGCTACGGCTACGAGTTCCACTTCGAGTCCACGGCGTTCGACGGTGCGCTCGGCGCGGGCCACGCCGTGGAGATCCCCTTCATGTTCGACAACCTCGACCGCGGCGGCGTCGAGTTCTTCACCGGCCCCGCCACCGATGACATGCACACGCTCGCCACCACGATGGCCGACGCCTGGGCGGCCTTCGCCCACACCGGCGTCCCCGCCGCCGACGGGCTCCCCGATTGGCCGGCGTACACGCCCGACGATCGCCAGACGATGATCCTCGACGTCGAGCCCCGGGTGGCGTCCGACCCGGCCGCAGACGTCCGTTCGCTCTGGCGCCCGTCGTCCTGACGGTCACCGGCTGATGACGACGGAGATCGTCTCGTCGATGCGGTCGGCCCAGCGGCGCTTGTAGTCCATGTCCATGCCGAGGTCGTAGGTCGCGATTCCCTCCTCCTCCAGCAGGCGGAGCTGGGCGAGCTGGAGCAGGTGGCCGATGCCGAGGTCGGCGTGGTCGGCGTCATGGGACAGCTGCAGACCCCGGTACAGGTGGTCGCGCACGCCCCCGGCGATGTAGCCGACGTCCTCGCCGTCGAGCCGGGCCACGAGCACGCGGAGGTGGTCGCGGGCGCCCAGCCGGGCGAAGACCCGGCGGTAGAAGGCCTGCAGGTCATCGCTCGCCAGCCCGGTCGCCTCCGCTCCCTTCCAGCTACGGGCGTCGATGGCCACGACGCGGTCGAACAACTCGTCGGGCGGGACCGCCGAAACGTCCTCGACCGCCAACCCGCGAGCGTCGGCGTCGCGCTCGAGGCGGCGGAGGCGTTGGCGGAACCGTGGCGACCGTCGCGCGAACCACTCCTCCACCCCGCCGCCCAGGTCGATGCGCAGCCGAGCCTCGGTCCCACCCCGGTACAGGGTCCAGCGATCGTCGGCGACATGAGCCAGACACGCGGTGAGCGGCGAGTCCTCGCGTTGGCCGGCCACCACGGCCAGCTGCCAGTCGTCGTCGGCCTCCAGCCGCAGCGACAGCATCTGCGCGGCGTGCATCGGCGGCCCCACGAAGGGCGTGGCGAAGCCCCAGACCGGGTCGAGGCCGACCAGCACCGGACCGGCCTCCGAGCGCACCGAGCGCATGCCACAGAACGCCACGCCGTCGCCGACGATCACCGGCTCGTCGGCATCGGGGAATGCGCCGGCGGCGGAGAACGACCACGGCGTGGACGCGCAGAACGCATCGACGTCGGGGGTCTCGTCGACCGCGGCGTCCCACGCCGGGGCGATCGCCGCCAGTTCGTCGAGCCCGAAGCGCCGCACGCTCACCGCCCCGACGCTACTGACAGGCCGCGGCAACGGGGTCGGCCCCGATCGCCCGCTAGGGTTTTCGAAACGCCAGCGACACCCGTCGGGAGAGTCTCGGCCCCACCACCAGTGGGGAGGAGCGCCGAAGGAGCAACCGCCCCGGAATCTCTCAGGCACATGGACCGTCGGGTCGAGGCACGTCTGGAGAGCAGGATCCGCCGTTGTGCGGGCCCTCACCGAAGGAGCAAACGACCCCTCGGGGTCGCGAATCTCTCAGGTCGTCGGAACAGATGGGGTTCCACCCACATCGCGACCAGAGGAGGCACTGCCATGCCCTTCGCCGATCGACACATCGGACCCCGTGCCGAGGAGGTCGACCGCCTGCTCGACGCGGTCGGCGCCGACTCGCTCGACCAGCTCATCGACGAGGCCGTGCCGCGGTCGATCCGCCAGGACGGCCCCCTCGTGCTACCGGACGCGCTCGACGAGAAGGCCATGCTCGACGAGCTTCGGGTCATCGCGGGCATGAACGTGGTACGTACGCCGATGATCGGGCTCGGCTACTCGGGCACGCACACACCGTCGGTGATCCTGCGCAACGTCCTCGAGAATCCCGCCTGGTACACGGCGTACACCCCGTACCAGCCCGAGATCTCCCAGGGCCGCCTCGAAGCGCTCCTCAACTTCCAGACCATGGTCACCGACCTCACCGCCACCGAGCTGTCGAACTCCTCGTTGCTCGACGAAGGCACCGCCGCGGCCGAAGCCATGGCCATGGCCCGTCGCCTGACCAAGGGCGACCGCAACCGCTTCCTGATCCAGGCCGACACCTTCCCCCAGACCATCGCCGTGGTCGAGACCCGGGCCGAGGCGATCGGCGTCACCGTCGACGTGGTCGACGACGTGGCCACCACTCCTCTGTCCGACGTCTGCGGCGTGCTCGTCCAGTACCCGGCATCGACCGGCGCGGTCACCTCGCCCGAGGCCGCCATCGACGCCGCCCACGAGGGCGGGGCCATCGCCGTGGTCGCCACCGACCTGCTCGCCTGCACCCTGCTGACCCCACCGGGCGAGCTCGGTGCCGACATCGTCGTCGGCTCGTCCCAGCGCTTCGGCGTGCCCCTCGGTTTCGGTGGCCCCCACGCCGGCTTCATCGGTTGCCGCGAGGAATACAAGCGGACCTTGCCCGGGCGCCTCGTGGGGGTCTCGGTCGACACCGCCGGTCGCCAGGCGACCCGCCTCGCGCTCCAGACCCGCGAGCAGCACATCCGGCGGGAGAAGGCCACGTCCAACATCTGCACCGCCCAGGTGCTGCTGGCCGTGATGGCGTCGATGTACGCCGTGTACCACGGTCCCGACGGGCTCCGTGAGATCGCCGAGCGGACACATGGTCTGGCCGCCCGGTTCGCCGCGTCCCTGCGGGCCGGCGGCATCGCCGTCGTGAACGACACGTGCTTCGACACCGTGACGGCGAAGGTCCCGGGCGAGGCCCCGTCCGTGGTGGGCCGGGCCGCCGAGCGCGGCATCGACCTGCGCCTGCTCGATGCCGACACGGTCGGGGTCGCGTTCGACGAGACCTCAGACGAGTCGATCCTGGCGACGGTGGCCGAAGCCTTCGGCGTCGAGCCGGTCGCCAGCACCGACGGCGACGCTCTGCCCAGCGCCCTGCACCGCGACAGCGAGTACCTCACGCACCCCAGCTTCAACTCGTTCCAGTCCGAGACCGAGCTGCTCCGGTACCTGCGCCGGCTCGCCGAGAAGGACATCGCGCTCGATCGGGCGATGATCCCCCTCGGGTCGTGCACGATGAAGCTCAACGCCACCGCGGAGATGGAGCCGATCACCTGGCCCGAGTTCGGCGCGATCCACCCGTTCGCCCCCGCTGACACCACGCGCGGCTACCGCCGAATCATCGACGAGCTGGAGCAGTGGCTGGTCGAGCTCACCGGCTACGACGCGGTGTCGTTCCAGCCCAACGCCGGCTCCCAGGGCGAGTTCGCCGGTCTCCTCGCCATCCGCAAGTACCACGACGCCAACGGCGAGACCGACCGTCGCGTCTGTCTCATCCCCTCCTCGGCACACGGCACCAACGCCGCGTCGGCGGTCATGGCCGGGATGCGGGTCGTGGTGGTGGCCTGCGACGACGACGGCAACGTCGATCTCACCGACCTCGACAAGAAGCTCGAGGCCAACCACGGGGAGATCGCCGCGCTGATGGTCACCTATCCGTCCACGCACGGCGTGTTCGAGGAGGCCATCGCCGAGATCTGCCAGAAGGTCCACGATGCTGGCGGGCAGGTGTACCTCGACGGCGCCAACCTCAACGCCCTCGTGGGTGTGGCCAAGCCCGGTGAGTTCGGCGCGGACGTCAGCCACCTCAACCTGCACAAGACCTTCTGCATCCCCCACGGCGGCGGCGGTCCCGGTGTCGGCCCGGTGGGGGTGCGCTCGCACCTGGCCGCGTACCTGCCCAACCATCCCCTCGATGACGAGTGCGGTCCGGCCACCGGTCCCGGGCCGATCTCGGCCGCTCCGTACGGGTCGGCCGGGATCCTGCCCATCTCGTGGGCCTACGTGCGCATGATGGGCAGTGCGGGGCTCACCGAGGCCACCCTGATCGCGATCCTCAGCGCCAACTACGTCTCCGCCCGCCTGGCGGGGCACTTCCCCATGCTGTACACGGGCGCGAACGGGCGTGTCGCCCACGAGTGCATCGTCGACGTCCGCGACATCGACAAGCGCACGGGCGTGAGCGTCGACGACGTGGCCAAGCGCCTCATCGACTACGGCTTCCACGCGCCGACCATGTCGTTCCCCGTCAACGGCACGCTCATGATCGAACCCACCGAGTCCGAGTCGATGGCTGAGCTCGACCGGTTCTGCGACGCGATGATCGCCATCGCCGGCGAGATCGACGAGGTCGAATCGGGCGAGGTCAGCTACGAGGACTCGGTGCTGGCCCACGCGCCCCACACCGCAGAAGACCTGCTCGTGGAGCACTGGGACCGCGCCTACACGCGTGAACAGGCGGCCTATCCCGTCCCCGAGCTGCGCCACACCAAGTACTGGCCGCCGGTGAGCCGCATCGACGGTGCGGCCGGCGACCGAAACCTCGTCTGCGCCTGCCCACCACCCGAGGCCTTCGAGTCCTAGTCGGATGCGCCGCTCCGCCGCCCTCGCGGTGGTCTTCGGGTCTTCGGCCGCGGTTCTGGTGGTGGAGATCATCGCCAACCGGCTGATGGCCCCGTACGTGGGCGTCTCGCTCGAGACGTTCACCGGGATCATCGGCGTGGTCCTCGCCGGCATCGCGGCAGGCGCCGCGGTCGGCGGTCGGCTCGCCGACCGCTTCGATCCGCGACTTCTGCTGGGCCCGTCGCTCGGTGTCGGTGGGATGCTCGTCTGGGCGTCGGTGCCGATCGTCCAGGTGGTCGGCCCGGCGGCGGAGCCGTCGCCGGTCTGGATCGTGATCCTCACGACGCTGTCGTTCTTCCTGCCCTGCGCCGTGCTCAGCGCGGCGACGCCGATCGTCGCCAAGCTGCGCCTGCGGGACCTCGCCGAAACCGGTTCGGTGTTCGGCGGCCTCTCCGCCGCCGGGACGGTCGGCGGCATCGCCGGAACGTTCCTGACGGGCTTCGTCCTCGTCACGGTGCTCGGCTCTCGCACCACGCTGTTCATCGTGGGCCTCGGCCTCGCGGCGGCCGGTGCCGCCCTGCACTGGTTGCTGCTCCGCCGGCCTCCCGGCATCACGGCCGCCGGCCTGGCGCTCATCGCCGCCCTCTCGGTCTTCGGGTTCGAACCCGAGTGCGACTACGAGACCAAGTACTCGTGCGTCTCGGTGGACATCGATGCGTCCGAGCCCACCGACCGCGACCTGATCCTCGACGCGGCCCGGCACGGGAACATGGATCTCGACGAACCCACCGAGCTCGAGATCCGCTACGTCCGCCTGTTCGCGGACGTCATCGCCGCCATGCCGGACGGCCCCATCGACGTGCTCCACATCGGCGGCGGCGCGTTCACCGTCCCGCGCTACATCGAGGCGGTGCGGCCCGGGTCGACCAACCACGTCCTCGAGCTCGACCCGGGCGTCGTCGAGATCGCGAAGGACGAGCTCGGACTGGAGACGTCGAAGCGGCTCACGGTCCGTACCGGCGACGCCCGGACGGCCCTGCCCGACCTCCCCACCGACGGCTACGACCTGGTGGTCGGCGATGCCTTCAGTGGTCGCTCCGTGCCGTGGCACCTGACCACCGTCGAGGTCGCCCGTGAGATCGACCGGCTGTTGCGCCGGGGCGGCATCTACGTGATGAACCTGATCGACGGCGGCGAGAGCGGCTTCGCCCGGGCCGAGCTGGCCACCCTCGACGAGGCATTCGACCACCTCGGCCTGATCCTCCCCGACCCGGAACTGCCGTCGCGGGCGCGCAACCAGGTCCTCATCGCCTCGGCAGCACCGATTCCCGAGATCAGTCCGGCGCGCGGCGACGGCGTGGTCGTCGACGACGAGTGGCTGGACGACTACATCGGCGATGCCGAGGTCCTCACCGACGACCACGCCCCGGTCGACCAGCTCGCCGACACGTAGGAGCGTCGGGGTCGTGGCACGATGACCGCCGATGGAGGATCCTGCGGACCACGGCGAGCTGATCGGCACCAGGCTCCGGGTCGCGACGTGGAACGTCTGGTGGCGGTTCGGTCCGTGGGAGCAGCGCCAGCCGCTGATCATCGACGAGCTCCGACGGGTCGACGCCGATGTGATCTGCCTCCAGGAAGTCTGGGGCGCCGGCGGCACGAGCGCGGCCGACGTGATCGGTGATGCGCTCGGCTACGAGCGCATCTACGTCGGGCTTCTGGAGATGGAGCCGGGTGTGGGGTTCGGCAACGCCGTGCTGTCCCGTTGGCCCATCGCCGGCAGCGACCACCGACCGCTCCCCGCCCACGGCGCGCCCACTGAGCTGCGCAACGTGGTCCGCGCGGACATCGATGGACCCCGCGGCCGGCTACAGGTGTTCAGCACCCACCTGAACTGGCGCTTCGACCACAGCGCGGTCCGCCAGGCCCAGGTGGAGACGATCGCCGGCTTCGTGCAGGACTCGCGCCCGCGCGCCTACCCGCCGATCGTGTGCGGTGACTTCAACGCCGTGCCCAGCTCCGACGAGATCCGCACCCTCACCGGCGAACGCCCCGTGGCCCACGACCTTCTGCTCGTGGACGCGTGGCGCCACGTCCACCCGACCGATCCGGGCTTCACCTGGGACAACGACAACCCCTTCGTCGCCAGCCAGCTCGAGCAGAACCGGCGCCTCGACTACGTGTTCGCCGGCTGGTTCAAGGCCCACGGCGCCGGCGTTCCCGTGTCGGCCGAGCTCATCGGTACCGAACCGGACGACGGCATGCATCCGAGCGATCACTACGGCGTCGTCGCCGAGCTGGCGTACTGATCGTGGACGCCACCGTCGCCGCCGTCGATCTCGACCACTTCGCCCGCACGGGCTGGCTGGTCCAGCGCGGCATCTTCGATCCCGCGACGGTGACGGCGACGACCGAGGCGGTAGACGAGGTCGCGACCTGGGCCGATGCCGGCGACCCCGCGCCGGGCCTGCACCACTGGGAGCTCACCGACCACGGCCCTGCGTTGGCCCGCAGCGAGGACCTCGTCTCCCACCACCAGGGACTGCGGGCCCTGATCACCCGGGGGCTGCTGCCCTCGATCGCCGCCGCGCTCCTCGGCGAGGACGCCGTCCTCTTCAAGGAGAAGGTCAACTACAAGCAGCCGGGCGGTGCCGGCTTCGCTCCCCACCAGGACGCCACGGCCTACCGCTTCGTCGACCACCACGTGTCGTGCATGGTGCCGATCGACCCGGCCACCGAAGCCAGCGGCTGCCTCTGGGTCGCGTCGGGATCCCACGACGGTCCGCTGCCCACCGACGACGGCGGACGGATCGACGAGGGTGTGGTTCGGGGCCTCGACTGGGAGCCGGTCGAGGTCGCACCGGGCGACGTCCTCTGGTTCGACTCCTACACCCCGCACCAAAGCGGCACCAACACCACCGACCGGCCGCGACGGGCGCTGTACCTCACCTACAACGCCGCCTCCGAGGGCGACCAGCGCGAGCGCTACTACGCCGACAAGCGAGCCGAGTTCTCCACCGCCGGCGGCACCTTCGGCGACGAGCGGGTCCGCATCTCGATCACCGACGACTTCCTCGGTCGGCCCGTTCCGGGACGAGAGTGATGACGACCGTCGAGGCGTTGCTCGCGCCGTACCGGGGCCCGGCGGGGAACCAGCCCTACGACGAGCTCGTGACCGAGACCGAGCACGCGCTCCAGTGCGCTGACCTCGCCATCGACGACGGCGCCACCGACGCGCTGATCGTGGCCGCGCTGTTCCACGACATCGGGCACGTGATCGATCCGGCCGACGAACACCACGAGCTCACCGGCGCCCGGTACCTACGGCGTCGGTTCGGTCGCGACGTGGCCGGACCGGTGGGGCTGCATGTCGAGGCCAAGCGCTACCTCGTCGCCGTCGACCCCGACTACGCCGGCAAGCTGTCCGTGGGTTCGGTCGCCAGCCTCGAGCTCCAGGGTGGGCCGCTCCCCCGCCACTGCGTTCGGTCGTTCGAGGCGGCCCGTCACTGGGCCGACGCCGTCGCGCTGCGCCGCTGGGACGACGCGGCCAAGGAGCCCGGTCGCCCGACCCGCACCCTCGAGGACCACGTCGACCGCATCCACGCCATGCTCCGCCAGGCCAGGGTCACGCCCTGAGTGCGTAGGGTCGCTCCCATGACGACTGGATCCCTCGAACTCGGCCTCCAACTCGGATACTGGGGGCGCGGCCCGGACCCGCACGCCCTCGACACGGTCCTGAAGGCCGAGGACATGGGTTTCGACTCGATCTGGACCGCCGAGGCGTGGGGTTCCGACGCCCTCACGCCGCTGGCCTGGTACGGAAGCCACACCACGAGCATCAAGCTCGGCCAGAGCATCATCCAGCTCTCCGCCCGGACGCCGACGGCCACCGCCATGGCGCTCAACACGCTCCAGCACCTCTCCGACGGACGTGTGATCTGCGGCCTCGGGGTGAGCGGTCCGCAGGTGGTCGAGGGGTGGTACGGGCAGCCGTTCGAGAAGCCGTTGGCCCGCACCCGCGAGTACGTCGACATCATGAAGCAGGTCTGGGCACGCGACGAGCCGGTCAGCAACGACGGCCCCCACTACCCGCTCCCCTACCCTGCCGACGGGCCGGGCGCCACCGGGAAGGGCAAACCGCTCAAGTCGATCACGCATCCGCACCCCACGCCGATTCCCGTCTACCTCGCCGCCGAGGGCCCCAAGAACCTGGCGCTGGCCGGGGAGATGGCCGACGGCTGGCTGCCGATCTGGATGAGCCCCGACGAGTCGGCCTGGTACGAGGCCCAGATCCAGGCCGGCATGGACCGGGCCCCGGGCAAGTCGTGGAACGACTTCGGGGTCGCGGCCGTGGTACCGACGTTCGTCCACGACGACGTCGAGGCGGCGATCGACGTGCTGCGTCCCAACTACGCCCTCTACATCGGCGGCATGGGCGCGCGCGACGAGAACTACCACTACGAGGTGTTCGCCCGGATGAGCGAGGGGCGCTACGAGGGCGACTGCGCCAGGATCCAGGACCTCTACCTCGAAGGCAAGAAGGACGAGGCCGCCGCCGCGGTGCCGGCTTCGCTCATCGACGACGTCGCCCTCGTGGGACCGGCCGCTCGCATCCGTGACCGCGCCCAGCGCTGGGAGGAGTCGATCGTCGACACCCTGTTGCTCGGCGGCCCGTGGGAGATCGTCGAGGCCGCCGGCCGCGTCCTGCTGCCCTGATCGCGGAAAAACTGGAACGTGTTCTAGTGTGGGGGCATGGCGCTCCCCGACGTCGGTGTCATCGACACCATGATCAACATCCCGCACGGGTCGAAGAAGGACTGGTACAAGTTCCTCGAGCCCCAGCTGAAGGACTCCGAGTCGAAGGACGACTTCGAGTTCCCGGTCGAGTACATGTTCAAGGGCGTGCCCGACGACCTGCCCGAGGACACCGACCCGGTCGAGTTCATCCTCGGGGAGATGGACCGCTTCGGCATCGACATCGGCATGGTCGGCATCGCCGCCGGGCGTGACGTCTCCATCGACGGCACGGCGGCCCATCCCGACCGCTTCGTCACCAGCTTCGAGATCGACCCGCACGCCGGCATGGAGGGTGTGCGCGATCTGGAGTGGGCGGTGAAGGAGCACGGAGCCATCGCCGCCACGTTCTTCCCGGCGGGCAAGAACCCCCAGGTGCCGATCAACGACAAGAAGGTGTATCCGTTCTACGCCAAGTGCGTGGAGCTCGACATCCCGATCTTCGTCTGCGCCGGGATCCCCGGCCCCCGTGTCGGCGCCGCCTGTCAGCACGTCATGCTGATCGACGAGGTGTGCTGGGACTTCCCCGAGCTCACGTTCGTCACCCGCCACGGGTGCGAGCCGTGGGAGGACCTCGCGGTGAAGCTCATGCTCAAGTGGCCGAACCTCTACTACTCCACCTCCGCCTTCGCCCCCAAGTACTACCCGCAAGCGATCATCGACTACGCCAACACCCGCGGCGCCGACAAGATCATCTACGCCGGGTACTTCCCCATGGGCCTGTCGCTCGAGCGCATCTTCGCCGAGCTGCCCCACATCGGCCTCAAGGACGAGGTCTGGCCGAAGTTCCTGCGTCACAACGCCGCACGGGTGCTGGGCATCGATTGAGGAGCAGGTCATGACCCTGACCGACACCCGCACCTACCCGTTCCCGGTCCCCTTCGGCTGGTTCTGCGTGGCCCACCCCGAGGACGTCGCGGCTGGCGAGGCGATCGCCCGCTACTACTTCGGTCGTCATCTCGTGATCTGGCGCGACCAGAACCGGGGCGTCCACGTCCAGGACGCGTTCTGCCCCCACCTCGGTGCCCACCTCGGACACGGCGGCAAAGCCGTGCGACTCGACGACGGGACCAATTGCCTCGAGTGCCCGTTCCACGGCTGGAAGTTCGACGCCGACGGCGCCAACGCCGAGATCCCCTACTCCGATCGGATCAACAAGAAGGCGCAGTTGCGGACCTATCCCGCCATCGAGCGCAACGGCGTCATCATGGCCTGGTATCACCCGGACGGCGTCGACCCCATGTGGGAGATCCCGGTCATCGACGAGTTCGACGCCCGCGACACGGCGTACTCGACCATGATCTCGACCAGCCATGTGATCGACGCGTGCTGGCAGGAGATGGCCGAGAACGGCGTCGACTCGGCCCACTTCCGCTACGTGCACGACACCGCCGAGGTTCCCAAGCTCGAGTCCTACGAGACCGGCTTTCCCGAGTCGGACATGAAGTCGTCGCAGAAGTTCCCGACGCCCCGGGGCGTGGAGGAGGGTCGCATCGACTCCCACAGCTACGGGCCCGGGTTGTCGCTGGTGAGCTTCTCGGGGATCATCGACACCTACAACCTCGCCTGCAACACCCCCATCGACGAGGGGCGGTGCGAGATGTGGTTCCACTTCCGCTTCAAGACGATGGGCGACGACGAGACCACGAAGAACGTGGGCAACGCGTTCGTGCGCGAGGTCGATAAGCAGGTGCTCGAGGACAAGCCGATCTGGGAGCACAAGGCCCATCTCACTCGGCCGGCGCTGGCGGGCGAGGACGGTCCGTTCATGAAGTTCCGGCGGTGGGCCGCCCAGTTCTACGCCGAGGGCGTCGCCGACGACGGCGAGCAGGTGTACGAACCACCGTTCTGGCCCGACCGTCTCGACGAGGCTCCGGCCAAGGCCACGGCCTCCGTCAGAGCGTCACAGCAGCCGTCAGGCTGACCTTGACGCCGGCGTGCTCGCAGCGAGGTGGGCGAGCGCTCCCGAGCATCGGATCCGAGGGAGGCGCCAGCCGACCGGTCACACGAACCGTGGCCAACTACTCCGTCGTACGTGGACCCGCTCGCAGGGAGGAACGAGCGAGAACGGGTCAATGTTGCGGTGGCTCAGCGCCGACGACCCACATCGAGTAGAACTGCGCGCCGCCGCCGTAGGCATGGCCGAGTGCGGTGCGGGCGCCGTCGATCTGGTGCTCGCCGGCGGTGCCTCGGACCTGCATGGCGGCTTCGGCGAAGCGCAGCATTCCCGACGCCCCGATGGGGTTGGTGGACAGCACACCACCGGACGGGTTGACGGGGAGATCGCCGGTCATCTCGGTGACGCCCTCGTCGGTGAGCTTCCAGCCCTCGCCCTCGCCGGCGAAGCCGAGGTTCTCGAGCCACATCGGCTCGTACCACGAGAAGGGCACGTACATCTCGACCACGTCGATCTGGCCCCGCGGGTCGGTGATGCCGGCTTGGGCGTACACGTCGGCGGCGCAGTCGCGACCGGCCTGGGGCAGCACCTGGTCGCGACCGGCGAACATCGTCGGCTCGGACCGCATGGCGGTGCCGTGGATCCATGCCGGGTTGTCGATGCCGGCGGCGGTGTCCTCGCCGCCGATCACGAGCGCGCAGGCTCCGTCGGAGCTCGGGCAGGTCTCGTTGTAGCGGATCGGGTCCCACAACATCATCGAGTCCTTCACCGAGTCGAAGGTGGTGTCGGGCTCGTGGACGTGGGCGTAGGGGTTCTTCAGGGCATTGAGGCGGTCCTTGACCGCCACCAGGATCCCGATGTGATCCGGCGCGTTCGACCGTCGCATGTAGGCCCGGATGTGCGGGGCGAAGTAGCCCCCGGCCCCGGCCACCAGCGGCGGCTGGAACGGGATGGGCAGCGACAGCGCCCACATCGCCTCGGACTCGGACTGCTTCTCGAACGCCACGGTGAGGACACGCTCGTGGATGCCGGCCTGGACGAGGCTGCTGGCCACGATCGCCGTCGAACCTCCGACCGAGCCGGCCGTGTGGACCCGCAGCAGGGGCTTGCCCACCGCCCCGAGCGAGTCGGCCAGGTACAGCTCGGGCATCATCACGCCTTCGAAGAAGTCGGGCGCCTTGCCGACCACGACCGCGTCGATGTCGTTCCAGCTCATGCCCGCGTCTTCGAGGGCCCGCTGGGCGGCCTCGCGCACCAGTCCGGCGATCGACACATCGCCACGGGTGGCCATGTGCTTGGTCTGCCCGATGCCGACGACGGCGGCGGGCGCTCCGGCAGCTCCCATCACGCTCCCTCCAGGACGCACACGAGGTTCTGTTGCAGGCACGCTCCCGAGGTGGCGTGGGCCACCGCCCGGTCGCCGTCGCCGTTGGTGATCCGCGTTGCCGCTTCGCCGACGCGGATCAGGCCGGCGGTCATCATGGCGTTGGCGGCCATCGCCCCGCCCGAGGGGTTGATCGACACGTCGTCACCGAGGCCCATCGCCCGGCGGACGATGCCTTCCTGGTGAGCGAAGGGCGCGTGGAGCTCGGCGAAGTCGACGGCCCGGTCGCCGACGCGGGCCTTGCCCGCCGCGGTCGCAGCCGACGACGAGACCGTGAGATCCCGGACGCCGAGGGACTGTGCGTCGATCCGGTGGTCGAGGCCGCGGATCCAGGCGGGCCGGTCGCTGAGCTCCCGCGCCTTGTCCTCGGCGGCGATGACGATCGCCGCCGCGCCGTCGGTGATGGGCGGACACGCATGCCGGCGGAGCGGCGCAACCACGTAGTCGTCGTCGAGCAGGTCGTCGGGGTCGGGCGAGCCCCGCAGCTGGGCGTGGTCGTTGGACTCGGCGTTGCGGCGGTTGCGCGCGGCGACCTCGGCCCAGTCGCGCTCGGTCTCGGCACCCGAGTCGAGCACCGCCCGTGCCTGGAGCGCAGCGAGCGCGACCGAGTCGGGCCAGAGCGGCTGGAGGTAGTACGGGTCGAGCTGGCGGCTCATCACGGCGCGGAGGTCGCCGGGCGACGACTTGCCGTAGGCGTAGACCAGCGCCGTGTCGATGGCGCCCGTCTGGATCTTGACCCAGGCCTCGTACATCGCCCAGGCCCCGTCCATCTCCACGTGGCTCTCACTGATCGGCGGCCACGGTCCCACCGAGTCGAGGGTGAGCACGAAGCTGAACGCCTGGCCGGCGAGGTAGTCGGTCGAACCCGAGCAGGTGAAGCCGAAGTCGGCGGTCTCCATCCCGGTCTGTTCCTTGACGTCGGCGATGACCGGGGTCAGCAACTCGACCTCGTTGCGGTCCTGCACCCGCCGTTCCTGGTCGGACTGGGCGAACGCGACGATGGCGACATCTCTCATTGGCGGTGCTCCTCAGCGACCTACAGGTTGTGTTTGTAGGTCTCGTAGTCGGCGTCGGGTTCGCCCGTGGGTTCCCAGAAGGCGATCGACTCGAGCGACTTCATCGGCTCGTCGCTCCAGTTGGCGCGTACTCGCATGCCCATCCGGACTTCGTGGGCGGGCATCCCGCTGATCATCCCGAACAGGCCGAGGTCGGCGCCGTCGAGCAGCACGGTGGCGCACACGTAGGGCACCTCGACCCCCTGGCCGTAGAACTGCAGGTTGACCACGCAGAAGGTGGTGACGACGCCGGTGTCGGGGAGCTCGACCCGCTCGGTCATCTCCACCGCGTCGGTGGGGCACGTACCCCGGAGCGGCACGTAGACCTTGCCGCACTCCGGGCACTTCGAGCCGATGATGCGCCGTTGCTCGATGCCGTTGAGGAACTCGGTGGTCGACGTGGCGGCCGTGAAGGTGTAGTCGAGCCGGGCGGGCGTGCGGATCGAGCGGACGGGCTCGACGCCCTGCAGCGACGGTGGCAGCGTGATCTCGGTCGGCATCAGGCGTTCTCCAGCTCGAAGCAGGCGATGTCGGTGATCGAGCCCTCGCGTTCGTCGGCCCAGCGGATCCGCACCCGCGCCCCGGTCTCGACCGCGTCGATCGAGGGTGCGTCGACGACGTGCAACAGGGGCGTGTCGGCGCCGTCGAGCAGGACGAGGGCCCACGCGAACGCATCGTCGAGCGGCTGGCGCTCGTCGGGCGCTGGCTCCCACGCCCACGACTGGATGGTGCCCGTTTCGGACACCTCGACGAGCTCGGTGAGCTCTTCGGCGGTGTCGTGGTCGTATTCGACCGGTGGCACCAGGACGGTGCCGTCGCCGCGGCGCACGCCGAGGACCACCTGCTCGCGGAGTCCGGTCAGGAACGCGGACTGCACCGGGCCAATGGTGCGGGTGAAGGGGTACTCGATGACGAGCGGCGCCTGGAGTGGTGTCGTGTCGCTCACGAATCTGACGTTGTATCAGATTTCGCGACCGTGGCCGGGATCATCCCGGTGGAACCTGACGGCGCGTCAGATTCTGGCTACGGTCTCGGCCATGACTGAGACGGGATTCTGGCGACTGGCCGAGGCCGACGGGACGTGGACCGCGCTCGTCGACGTGGACGGGACGGAGGTGAGTGCCGGCGAGCTGCTGGGCCGGGCCAACCAACTCGCCAACGGTCTGGCGGACCTCGGCGTCACCAAGGGCGACACCGTCGCTGCCGTGCTCCCCAACTGTCGTGAGTTCATCGAGCTGTACCTGGCCGCGCTGCAGATCGGGCTGATCTTCACGCCGATCAACCACCATCTGGTCGGACCGGAGATCGCCTACATCGTCGACGACTCCGAGGCGGCGGTCTTCGTGGGCCACGAGGACTTCGCCGACGCGGTCGCCAAGGCCGGCAGCGAGATCGGACTCGCCCCGGATCGACAGTTCGCGGTGGGGGCGGTCGACGGCTTCCGATCCTTCGAAGAACTTGCCCAGGGCCAGCCCGACACCGCGCCCGAGGGACGGACCGCCGGCATGGCGATGCACTACACCTCGGGTACCACCGGCCGGCCCAAGGGCGTGCGACGCGACCTTCCCGACCTCGACCCGTCGGAGATGGGCTCGCTCTATGCCATGTTCATGATGCTCTTCGGGGTGGAGCCCTTCGACGACAACGTCCACCTCACCGGCTCGCCGCTCTACCACACCGCCGTGCTGATGTGGACGTCCAACTCGCTCCACCTCGGCCACACCGTGGTGCTCATGAAGAAGTGGGATGCCGAGGAGTTCCTGCGCCTCATCGACGAGCACCGGGTCACCACGAGCCACATGGTGCCGACCCAGTTCTCGCGCCTGCTCAACCTGCCCGAGGAGGTCCGCTCGAAGTACGACGTCTCCTCCACCCGCTGCATGGTCCACGCCGCCGCGCCGTGTCCGCCGGAGGTCAAGCGGCGGATGATCGAGTGGTGGGGCAACTCGATCATGGAGTACTACGCCGCCACCGAGGGCGGCGGCACGATCATCACCGCCGACGAGTGGATGCGCAAGCAGGGCTCGGTCGGCCAGCCCTGGGCCGGCGCCGAGGTGCGGATCTACGACGACGATGGCAACCGTCTCGGTCCCAACGAGATCGGCACCATCTACATGGCCCTGACGCAGGCGAACTTCGAGTACAAGGGCGACAGCAAGAAGACCGAGGACAACCGCATCTACGACGAGGACGGCGCGTTCTTCACCGTCGGCGATGTCGGCGAGCTCGACGAGGACGGCTACCTGTTCCTCCGCGACCGCAAGATCGACATGATCATCAGCGGTGGCGTCAACATCTACCCGTCCGAGATCGAGGGAACGTTCGCCACCAACCCCACCGTCGGCGACGTCGCTGTCTTCGGCATCCCCAACGACGACTGGGGTGAGGAGGTCAAGGCGGTGATCGAGCCCGCCCCGGGCTTCACACCTGACGAGGCCTACGAAGCCGATCTCCGCGCGTGGGCCGAGGAGAACCTGGCGTCCTACAAGCGGCCCCGCAGCTACGACTTCACCGACCAGATGCCCCGGGAGTCGACGGGCAAGCTGTTCAAGCGCAAGCTGCGCGATCCCTACTGGGAAGGCCGCGACACCCAGATCGTGTGAGTCGCTCGTCGGCCCTGACGGGCCTCCTCGCTTCTGGAGTTGTTCGGCTGAGCCTCACAACTCCCCACGTGGACCGGCGTTGGTCTGCTCGGGGAGGAGGAGGGCGGCGGCGGTGCGGAGCTCGCTGCGGACCCAGTCCATGTCGCCGACGCCCGAGGTCCACGACACCAGGCACGAGAACCACACATGCGCGAGCACGCGGATCACGTCGTGGCGATGGGTCTCGTCGGCGTCGGCCGGGAACGCGACATCCATGATCCGGTACATGACCTCGGTGACCTCGCGTGCCGCCTGCACCGCAGAGCCGTCGTCGGACGTCTGAGCGGCGACCACGGCCGCGGCACGTTGGGGTTCTCGCTCGACGGCCCGGAGCGCCCGGTCGAGGACATCGAGGACCCGCTCGGCGGTGGTGTCGCCCGTGGGTGGCCGGCGGGTCACGGTGCGCTCGAGGTCGAGCATCCACTCGGCCATGGCCGCCACCAGGAGATGGTCCTTGGACGAGAAGTACCGGTAGATGGTGCCGAGCGCCACCTCGGCCTCGGTGCTCACGTCACGCATCTGCACCGCGTCGTAACCGCCGTCGGCAGCCAGGCGAAGCGCGGCCCCGATCACCCGGAGCCGTCGCTGCTGCTGGGAGGTCGTCAACGCAGCGGTCGATTCCACGACCACGATCAGGCCCTGCCCCGCGTGAGCTCTCGGAACGGCACGCCGCGATCCGCGCTCGGCTCCACAGGCATGCCCAGCACCTGTTCACCGACGATGTTGCGCTGGACCTCGTCGGTGCCGCCGGCGATGTGCACCGACGGGCTGTGCAGGAAGCGCTTCGACCACATGCCCTTGGCCGGGAGAACGTCGCCGGCGAGGGTGGCCAGCGGTCCCTGGATCGCGAGCGCGGTCCCGGTGAGCGCGCTGAGATGCTCGGCGTAGGCCAGCTTCATGACCGACGCTTCGGGTCCGGGTCGCTTGCCCTGGCTGATGGCGGTGAGCATGCGATAGCGCAGGAACCGGAGCAGTTCCTGGCGGATGTGGGCTGAGGTCAGTTCGTGTCGCACGAGCGCGTCGTCGTTGCGGCCGCGGTCCTGGGCCAGGCGGATGAGAGACGCGGCGTCGACGCCGGTGGAACCGCCGGCGATGGCGCCGCGTTCGGCCGTGAGGGTCGTCTTCGCGGGCGTCCAGCCACCGCCGACCTCGCCGACCACGTGCGTGGCGGGGATGCGGACCTCGTCGAGGAAGACCTCGGCGAAGTGGGCGTCGCCGGTCATCTGGCGCAGCGGTCGCGGCTCGATGCCCGGCGAACGCATGTCGAGGAGGAAGTAGGTGATGCCGTCGCGCTTGGGCACGGCGGGGTCGGTGCGCGCCAGCAGGATCCCCCACCGCGCGCGAGAGACGGCCGAGGTCCACACCTTCTGGCCGGTGACCACGAACTCGTCACCGTCGGGCTCGGCCCGGGTGGCCAGCGACGCCAGGTCGGAGCCGGCGCCGGGTTCGGAGAACAGCTGGCACCACAGCTCGTCGCCCCGGAGCATCGGGGGCAGGAAGCGCTGTTGCTGCTCGAGTGTGCCGTGGCGCAGCAGCGTGGGCCCCACCATGCCGATGGCGATCACGAACGGGCCGCTCGTGACCCCGAAGTCGGCCTGCTCCTGGTTGAAGATCGACTGGCAGATCGCGGGCTTGCCCTGTCCGCCGGCGGCGGTCGGCCAGGTCAGGGCCGCCCAGCCCCCATCATGCAGCGTCCGCTGCCACGTCCGGGCCCGTTCGACATAGTCGGCTTCGTCGAGGTCACCGAACGAGCCCACGGAGAAGTCGTCGGGGTGGCCCTTGGGCACGGCGTTGGCCTCGAGCCACGCCCGCGCCTCGGCTCGGAAGGCGGCTTCGTCTGGAGTGTCGCCGATGTGCACGTCGCCAGCCTACGACCAGAACTAGAACACGTTCTCGCCCAGGGGTCTCGACGACCTCTCCGTACCAGAGCGCGGGTGACCGACCCGGCCGTCGGGCCGGTCGGCCACCCGCCGCATTCCGATTGCGAGCGATCAGGTCAGCAGTGTGCGTGCACCATGAAGTCCTCGGACGCCAGCGTCCCGCTCGAGTCCGTGGTTGTCACCTCGATGGAGTTCGCAGTGACATCAGAGACGATTGCTGAGAAACCGGAATCGGCTGCGTCTGTGTCGTCCGACACCCCGATGGTGGCGTGGATGGCACAGCCACGGGGATCGAGTCCGCTGTCGACGGTCAGGGAGAAGACGCCGGTCTCGGTCTCGGTGACCGTGTCGAACCGGCTCTCTCGGTCGAACAAGCTGCCGTTGACCCGGTAGTCGACAACAGCGGAGAACGGCTCGCTGTAGTAGCCGACGACGTCACCCACCAGGTGCACCCGGTTGCCGTACGTGCCCAACGTGAACGCGTCGGTGGCGCCCGACGCCACCGGGAGGGTGATGGTGTTCGAGGCATCGATCGCGGGCGCGTAGTTGAGCAGCGTCGCCTGGGGAAGCACGCTCGAACCGTCGTACGCCTTGCCGCGCATGAACCCCTTGCCGGTCGGCGTCACGCCCGTGACTGTCATCACCACGCTGTCGGCATGCGCTGGGATGTCGCATCCACCGTTCTTGCCGCCTTGAGGTGCGAGATCGCCGACCACGTCGAAGTCCCGCGTCTCGTTCTCGAACGCGCCGCCCACGCCCCGGGTGTCGAAGACGCGACATGGGGTCACGCTCGTGTAGCTCGATTCGGGAACGTCGGGACCGAGCGCAGCCGCGGTCACACCATCGTCGGATTCGGTGTCGCCGTCTCCCCCGATCGCCCCCGCGGAGACCATCCCGCCAGCGAACAGGAGCGCGGCGAAGAGGACGGCGATGCCGCCCCTCGTCGAGTACTTGCTCATGATGATTCCTCTTGCATCGCTTCCGCCTGGGCGTCCGCCCAGACACCGTTCGCGACGGTACTCACGGACACGAAACGGTGCATCCGACACCTCGACCTGACGCGATGTCAGATCTGAGTACGATCGGCGCATGGGCTACCAGATCGCCGACCTGTTCGAACACGCCGTCGACGCGGTTCCCGAGCGCACCGCACTGCTCGTCGGGCCCGATCGGCGCACCTACGCCGAGCTCGAGGCACGCGCCAACCAGGCCGCGCACCTGCTGTCCGAGGCCGGCGTCGGCCGCGACGACTTCGTCGGCTTGTATGCCACCAACTCGGCGGCCCACGTCGAGCTGATGCTGGGCTGCTACAAGCTGTCGGCGGTCCCGGTGAACATCAACTACCGCTACGTCGAGGACGAGCTGAAGTACCTGTGCAACGACGGCGACGTGATCGCCATCGCCCACGACGCCGACCTCGGACCACGGGTGTCGGCGGTCGTAGACGACATCCCGGAGCTGAAGATGCGCCTCTCACTCGGCGGTCCGGCCGACGGCGCCGTCGACTATGCCGAGGCGGTGACGGGCCAGTCGGCCGATCGTGACTTCGGCGAGCGCAGCCCCGACGACCTCTACGTCTGCTACACGGGCGGGACGACGGGCATGCCCAAGGGGGTCGTGTGGCGACACGAGGACGTCTTCTACGCCCTCGGTGGCGGTTTCGACGCCTACACCAACGAACCTGTCCCCCACGAACGGTTCCTCGCCGACCGCGCCGCGGCCGGCGAGGGCATCGAGCTCCGCGGTCTCACCCTCGCCCCTCTGATGCACGGCGGCGGGCAGTGGGGCTGCCTGCGCTTCTTCTTCGAAGGGAACATGGCCGTCTTCCAGCCGCAGTTCGATCCGCGCGGCGCGTGGGAGCTGATCGAGCGTGAACGCCTGACCAACATCATGATGACGGGCGACGCCATGGGCCGGCCGCTGATCGAGGCGCTCGAGGGGCTCGAGGCCGAGCGCGAGCTCGATCTCGATCTCGACTCCCTCTTCGTCATCGCCTCGTCGGCGGTGGTGTTCTCGCAGTCGGTGAAGGACCAGTTCATCGAGCGCTTCCCCAACGCGATGATCATCGACTCGATCGGGTCCACCGAGACCGGCCAGAACGGCATGATCGCCGTGACCAAGGAGGCCAAGATGAGCGCAGGTGGGCCCACCGTGGCCGCCGCGCCGGAGGCGGTCGTGCTCGACGACGAGCTCCGACCGGTCCCCCCCGGCAGCGGCGTCGTCGGCCGCCTCGCGCGGGGCGGGCACATCCCGCTGCGCTACCACAACGACCCGGACAAGTCAGCAGCCACGTTCGTGACCGCGGCCGACGGCAATCGCTATGCCGTCGCCGGCGACAACGCCGTGCTCGAGGCCGACGGCAACATCACGCTCCTCGGCCGCGACTCGGTGTGCATCAACTCCGGCGGTGAGAAGATCTTCACCGAGGAGGTCGAGGCTGCCGTCCGCGCCCACCCCGACGTCTACGACGCCATCATCGTCGGCGTGCCCGACGACCGCTGGGGCCATCGGGTCGCCGCC
The DNA here is from genome assembly GCA_034522155.1 of Acidimicrobiales bacterium. Classification (GTDB taxonomy): domain Bacteria; phylum Actinomycetota; class Acidimicrobiia; order Acidimicrobiales; family Salinilacustritrichaceae; genus Salinilacustrithrix. Next base: position 103,120 of record JAXHLP010000012.1, read on the forward strand.
GTCGTCCAACCACGCGACGGGACCGACGTGACCCTCGAGACCCTCGACGCCCACTGCCGACTGACGCTGGCCGGCTACAAGGTGCCTCGGGAGCTCCACCTCACCGACCACATCGAGCGGTCCGAGGCCGGCAAGCCCGACTACCGCTGGGCGAAGTCGGTAGCCACCGGTCAGGTTCCCGTGTAGCGAGGCGTGCGTTTCTCAGCGAACGCGCGGGGCCCCTCCTGCGCGTCGTTCGTGGCGTAGACGGGCATCCCGATCTCGAGCTCGTGAGCGAGCCCGTCCTCCTCGGTCATCTCCCGCGTCTCGCGCAGTGACCGGAGCACGGCCTGCACCGCCAGGGGACCGTTGGCCGCCACCTGATCGGCCAGCTCGCGGGCCCGCTCGAGCGCGCTCCCGTCGGCGACGAGATGCCCGATGAGCCCGACGTCCCTCGCCTCCTGGGCGCTGACCATCCGCCCGGTCAGCAGCATGTCGGCGGCGACGGTGTAGGGGATCTGACGGGAGAGGCGGACGGTCGAGCCCCCGAGCGGGAATATGGCCCGCCGCACCTCGGCCACGCCGAAGGTGGCCGACTCTCCCGCCACGCGGACGTCCATCGCCTGGAGGATCTCGGTGCCCCCCGCGACGCAGTAGCCCTCGACCGCGGCGATGACGGGCTTCATCGGCTTGGTGTGTCGGAGCAGCGCCTTCCAGTGGAGATCGGGATCGGCCTGGAAGCGTGGCGTCCATTCGTTCTCGCCGTACCCGCCGGCCATCTCCTTGAGGTCGGCGCCGGCGCAGAAGTCGTCACCCGCACCGGTCACGATCACGACCCGGATGTCGGGGTCGGCATCGACCTCGGCCCACGCGTCGGCCAGACGAACCAGCATCTCCGCCGAGATCGCGTTCTTGGCGCCGGGCCGGTTGAGCACGACCGTGGCCACGTGGCCGTCGCGCTCGAGGAGCACATGCGGCTCGCCCATCCATTCAGCCCCCCGGGTAGGCGGCTTCGTGCACCTCGGGCAACGCCATCAGCGGTCGTTTGCCTGCTCGGACTGCTGGAGGAGGACGCGGAGCAGCCAGTACCGGAGGAACTCGGTCATCGAGGCCCGGACGAAGACCGCGGCCCCGGCGACCACGATGCAGAGACCGACGCTGGCGAGGATCCCCGACGACATGAGGTCGCGTGTGTCGGACATGGACGTCGAGGTGGCGTAGGCGATGATCGCCAAGCCGATCCCCGCGGCCATGGCGACCAGGCCGACGAGCGCCCAGCGTCGGTCGCCCGCGCTGGGGCGATGGCCCATGTCGGCCACGGCCTGGTCGAACCGCTCGAGGCGCGTGTCGACGACCTCGGGCGCGGACGTGCGGTCGGGCTGGTCGTCCATGTCGTGATTCGTTCCTCCGTCGCCGGCCTGGGTCGTGGTCGTGTTGCTCATCGCATCCCCCGAATGGTCATGGTGCCATGCTTGTCGTGCTCATGTGCCGCTGCCCGCCAGGTAGGCCTGCTCGAGCTGCTCGGCCACGACGGCGGGCGCGTCGGGTTGGTCGAGCCGGCCGTGGAGCATGATCGCCGCCCGGTGGGCGACGTCGAGGATCTCGTGGGCGAACTGCTCCACCACGAGGATGGTCAGGCCGTCCTCGGAGAGGCGCCGAACCTCGTCGTAGAGCTCGCGGACGATCACCGGCGCGAGCCCCATCGACAGCTCGTCGAGGACCAGCAGCGCCGGATCACACGCCATCGCCCGGGCCATGGCCAGCATCTGTTGCTCGCCGCCGGACATCGTCCCGGCGAGTTGCGATCGCCGGTCGCGGAGCGGCGGGAACTGCTCGAAGGCGAGCGATTCGACGGTGTCGCGGTCGACGCCGGTGTTGGTCACGAGCCAGAGGTTCTCGGCCACGGTCAGGTTGGGGAAGATGCCCCGCCCCTCCGGGATGAGGCACAGTCCGGCGCGTGCCAGTCCGTCGGCGGGCGCGCCGGTCACGTCGTGGCCGAGAAGCGCGACCCGCCCGCTGCTGGCCGGGACGAGACCGGCGATCGCCTTGAGCAGGGTGGTCTTGCCCGCGCCGTTCGGACCGACGACGGCGAACACCTCGCCCGCGTCGAGCTCGAGATCGACCCCGTCGAGCACGTCGATGCCCCCGTAGCCGGCCCGGAGGCCGTCGACGGACAGCACGGGTCGTGCCCACCGGTGGCCCGTGGCCGCCGGCGTCGCCGACACCGCACCATCGGTGGCGTCGCCGAGGTAGGCCTGCTGGACCGCGGTGTCGGCGCGAACCTCGTCCGGGGACCCCCTGGCGATGACCGCACCGAAGTCGAGCACCGTGATCTCGCGACACACCGACATCACCAACGCCATGTCGTGTTCGACGAGCAGGATGCCCGGTCCGGTGGCGGCGACCTCGGTCAGGACGTCACCGAGCACCTCGGTTTCGCGCTCGTCGAGGCCGGACGACGGCTCGTCGAGCAGGAGCATCGACGGCGCCGACGCGAGCGCGCGGGCGAGTTCGACGACCCGTGCCCGGCCGGTCGGCAGGGTGTCGACGCGATCGTCGGCCACGTCGCGCAGCTCGAGCCGGGCCAGCAGCTCGTCGGTGACCGCTGCCGGCGACCGCTCGTCGTCGGCCCATCGCCGCCGGAACTCGGAGCCGGCCAGGACGTTCTCCCGCACCGTGAGCAACGTGAACGTCTCGAGGCGCTGGAAGGTCCGGGCGAGGCCGAGGCGGGCGCGCTTGTGTGGCGCCAGCGAGGTCAGCCGGTGGCCGTCGAGGTGCACGTCGCCGTTCTCGGGCCGCTGCAGGCCGCAGAGCACGTTGAACAGCGTCGTCTTGCCCGCGCCGTTCGGGCCGATGAGACCGGTGATGGCGCCGCGGGGCGCGCGGAGGTCGACACCACCGAGGGCCTGGTGGCCGCCGAAGCGTACGGTGACGTCGCGCACGTCGAGCCCCGTGGGGGCGACCTCGCTCATCGCCGCCCTCCGTCGACCAGCCCGAGCCGGGCGTCGAGCAGCGCGCGGTCGTCTTCGGTGAACCCATCGAGGCCCAGACGCTCGAGGTTCACGGGGTCGTCGTGGTCGGGTGGGGCGTCGGGACGTCGGTCGTGGGGCCGGCGCCGCTGGGCGCGCAGGCTCCGGACGGTCTCGTTGACCGCGCCGTTGGGGTTGCGGCCCAGGCTGATGCCGGCGAGGGCCGGGCCCAGGGTGAGGATCGTGGTCAGCGACGGGAAGATGTCCGGGATGATCAGGAACGCCAGCGCGTAGATCAGCCCGCCGAACAACGCACCGCCGACCGCGCCCACCCCACCGATCACCACGAGGAGCACGATCGGCAACGCGCCGAGGAACTGGAAGGTGGGTGGGCTGACCGAGCCCAGCTGCGCGCCGTAGAGGGCGCCACCCAGTCCGGCGATGGCGGCCGACAGCGCGAAGACGGTCATCTTCGTGGTCGTGAGGTCGACGCCGAGCGTGGCGCACGCCGACGGGGACGACTTCATGGCGAGCAGTCGCCGGCCGTACTCCGTGCGTCGGATGGCGACCACGAGCGCGGCGACGAGGCCGAAGGCCACGCCGAGGAACACCAGGTGGGCCGTGTCGCCGTCGGTGGACACCGGGCCGAAGTCGACGCGCGGCACCGATCGGCTGCCGTTGGGCATGACGAGGTTCTGGTTGAAGAACACCTGGTCCATGAAGACCGCGAACGCGGCGGTGGCGAGCGCGAGGTACAAGCCCTGCAGCCGCAACGCCGGTAGCGCGACCAGCGAGCCGACCAGTGCCGCGATGGCGGCGGCGGCGAGCAGCGCGAGCGGGTTGCCGTCGCCGCCCCACGCGCCCATCACCACCGCGCCGATGCCAGCGAAGGCCATCGGGGCCAGCGAGATCTGGCCGGCGTAGCCGATCAGCGGAACGAGGGACAGCATGATGATCGCGACCGCGAGACCCTGTCCGAACTGGAACGACCGCAGACCCGACAGCTGGGGGCCGATGGCGAGCATGCTCAGTCCGAGCACGGCGGCGCCGACGAGCCAGCGTCGCGGCGCTGGCGCGGGGATCTCCTCGCGCGACTGGGGCTGACCACCAGCTCGGAGCCGCAACGGTGGCAGGAAGAGCAGCACGAGGAAGAGCGCGATGACCGGGATCGCCGGACGGAGCCCGGTGAGCGACAGCGGTGGTGCCACCTCGAAGCTGAGGACGGACGCGACCGGGGTGCCGAGATCGACGTACCCGATCGCGTAGGCCTCGGCGAGGCCGATGATCAGCGCGCCGAGGAAGGTCATCGGGAGGCTCTTGAGCCGACCGAAGAGCGCAGCGGCGTACGCGTTGATGACGAGCAGGGTCAGCGGCACGTGCGACAGCGAGCCCTGGCTGCCGGCGAGGAGGATGCCGGCCAGGGCGGCCAGGCCCGTGCCGATGGCCCACGACGACATGGCGGCCCGGTCGGGGCGGCCGCCGGTGAGCCGGCACAGGTCGGCGTCGTCGACCACCCCCCGCATGAGCACGCCCAGGCGGGTGCGGAACAGCAGGAAGCGCAGGAGCACCGCCGTCGCCAGGGCGGCGAGGATCGTGATGGTGTCGTGCCAGGTCAGGTTGACCACGCCGAGGTCCACGCTGTTGCCGTCGAAGAAGGCCGGGTTCCGTCGACCGGCGGGCGGGAACAGTTCGAGGGCACCCTGGTAGACGCCGAAGAGCAGGCTGATCGACACGATCAACCGAACGATCTCCGACGTGTCCCGCAACCCGCGCAGGATGACCCGCTCGACCAGCGCGCCGAACAGCGGGGCCCCGATCCCGAGCACGACGACCAGTGCGATGGGCGCGGGGATGCCCCAGTCGTGTCGGACCTGCCAGTAGCAGAACGCGGCGAACATGCCGAACGCCCCGTGGGCGAAGTTGAAGACTCCTGAGGTGGTGTAGGTCAACACCAGGCCGGAGGCAGCCACCGCGTACAGCGCGGCGGTGACCACGCCGGCGGTCGTGAGCGTGAGGAACTCTTCCACGGTCGGTCCGGCGTTTCCCTACTCGGCCGTACGACCGATGTCCACGACGTTCTCCTCGTCGCAGTAGTAGCCGTCGTCGGGGGCCCACCGGGTGAACTCACCCTCGACGACCTGGAGCACGACCACGCACTCGGAGGCCACGTTCTCGGACGGGTTGGTCGGCGCGTGGAGCCCGCCAGCGTCCCAGTCCGAGACCGCGGCCGCGGTCTCGAGCACGCACGACCGGCTGAGCTCATTGGCGAGATCGCACTCCTTGACCGCCTGGGCGAAGAGCAGCCAGGCACTGGTCGACTGCGCGCCGAGCGTCGCGATCTTGCCGTCGATCGCCTCCACCGTGTCGATGTAGCGCTGCGTCGCCGGGTTCTCGTCGGCCTCGAAGAACGGCCACAGGACGGACCGGATGAAGGTGCCGTCGGCCGCGTCGCCGGCGGCAGCCAGGTACTCCTCGTCGTAGAAGTTGGTCTCCTGGAGCGTCACCTCGGGCGAATACCCGACCTCCGCCATGGCCCGCTGGAGCAGCGCGAGGTTCTGGCCCTCTCCCACGAAGTTGAGGAACTCGACGCCGTCGTCCTGCAGTCCGATGACGAACGGTTGCCAGTTGGACTCGCCGGCGATCGAGTTGTACGGCTCGGCGTGGACGACGGTGTGGCCTGCATTCTCCCAGCCCTCCGCGTATCGCTCGTAGACGGTGACGAGGGTCTGGAGGTCGCCATAGATGAAGCCCGTTGCCTGGGCCGCCTCGGGAAACTCCTCCTGCAGGAGGCGATTCGCCCCCACGCCGACCTGATCGCTCGCGTTGGGGATGGCCTGGACGCTGCGGTTCGCGATGAGATCCTCACCGACGAAGCCGGCTTTCTGCGGTGTCACCGAGAAGCCGGCGATGTCGATGAGACCGCACGCCGCGCCGACGTCTGGCCACAGGTTGTCCTGGACCGCACCCGCGCCCACGAGCGCGAAGTCGGTGCGGCACGCTTCTTCCACGACGGGCTGGTACTCGAGGATGGCCGCGTCGTGGAGGTTCAGCGTGAGGGTCTTGCCGTTGATGCCGCCGGCTTGGTTGCACCACTCGACGAAGGCCGTCGCCGCGTCGAAGATCTCCTGGTTCAGGCCCGGACGCTGCTCGTAGCCCGGATCGGAGACAGTGCCGACCTCGATGCTGTCCTCGGTGATCCCCAGGAGCTCGTCGTCGCCGAGATCGGGCAGCGTGCCGCCGCCCTCGTTGGGGCCGCACACGTCGGTGAGCGTGCCGTAGTCGCCGGGCCCGGGCTCGTCGCCGTCGGACTCGGTGTCCTCCGTGGTGTCGGATGGCGCGTCGGTGGTCGACGGTGTCGACGTGTCCTCGCCCCGGTCGCCGCCGCAGGCAGCGGCCACGAGCGCGAGAACTGTCATGAGCACGGCCAGACGGCGATTGCGCATCGGTGTTGTCCCCCTTGGGTGTTGTGGTGTGAAGAAGAAGTCTGTCGTGTCGGGTGAAGGTGTGCAGGGACGATCGCCCCGTCGTGCGACTAGCCGATCGTGAGCGGTTCGGCGGCGATGGCAGCACCGAGGTCCCGCAGGCAGACGCTGGCGCCGCCGAGCTGCAGCTCGACGTCCTTGGCCCAGCGGAAGTAGCGGTGCACCGGGTAGTCGAGGTCGACGCCCACACCGCCGTGCACGTGCTGGGCGGCGTGGACGACGCGTTGGACGCCCTCGCACGCCCAGAGGGCTGCGCTGGCCGCGGCCTGGGTGGCGGGCAGCTCGTTGTCGGTGCGCCAGGCCGCCTGGCGAGCCGTGGCCCGGATCAGGTTGACGTCGAGCCACGAGTCGGCGAGACGATGGGCCACCGCCTGGAAGGTGCCGATCGGCGAGCCGAACTGCTCGCGCTCCTTGCAGTGCTCGGCGGCGAGCGTCAGCGCGCCCTGGGCCACGCCGGCGACATGGGCGCATCGCAGCACCCGCAGCTCGTGGAGCAGGGACGCCAGGGCGTCGTCACCGGCGGCGAGCGGACGGCCGGGCGTGGCGTCGAGCTCGATGGTGCGGTACGGCTGGCCCGCCATCCCGCTGGAGTCGGTGCTCGTCGGGACAGCGGCGGCGTCGACCAGGTAGAGGCCGAGACCGTCGTCGGCGCGGGCGCTCACGAGGTAGGCGCTCGCGGTGCTGGCGCCGGCCACGAGTCGCTTGGTGCCCGTCAGCGTCGTGTCGCCCCCCGTTCCTCGGGCGACGACCCCCGGACTGGTCGTCTCCGAGGCATCGGGGCCCTCACGCAGTGCGGGCACCACCACGACGCCGCCCGCCACCTGTCGGGCCAGGTCGTCGCCCGCCATGGCGAGCGAACGCCCGGCGGCCACCACCTCGACGTAGGGCACGGGGGCCACGTGGGCGCCCACGACCTCGGCGACCATGGCGGCCTCGCACAGGCCGAAGCCGCCGCCGCCCGATGCCTCGGGCAGGGCCAGCCCGACCAGGTCGGCGTCAACGAGCTCTCGCCACAGTTCGGTGTGGTGTGTGTGCCCGGCGCGCTCGAGGGTCCGCAGATCGTCGGGGGTGCTGAGGTCGCCGACGATCTGGGTGGCCAGATCGAGGATGGCCTGCTGGTCATCGGAGGGTTGGAGGTCCATGCGCTTCCGGGGTCGGGGGATCGGGTCAGGAGCGGGGCACGCGCGGCAGGCCGAGGCCGAACAGCGCCACGAGGTCGCGTTGGATCTCGTTGGTGCCGCCCCCGAAGGTGAGGATGAGACAGCCCTGGCTGCCGCGCTCGAGGCGGCCGGCCAGCTCGGCTTCGGGCGTGCCCCGCTGCAACGAGGCCGCGGGACCGATGATGCCCATGAGCAGGCGGTAGGCCTCGAGGTAGAACTCGGTCGCGTAGAACTTGGTGGCCGACGCGTCGGCCGGGTTGGCGCCTTCGGCCGAGGCCGTCTTCCAGCTCATCAGCATCAGTGCGTCGAGCCCGGCGACGACGCGGGCGAGATCGGCCTGGACCCAGGGCTGGTCGATGACGCGCCGCCCGTCGGCGAGCTTGGTCTCCTTGGCCCAGCCGACGACGTCTTCGATCGACTTGCTGATCATGCCGGGTGGGCCGAGCGAGACCCGCTCGTAGTTGAGCTGGTTGGTGATGAGGTTCCAGCCGCCGTGCAGCTCGCCGATGACGGCGTCGTCGCCGACGCGCACGTCGTCGTAGTAGGTGTTGAACGTCGACGCGTTGACCATCGTGTCGATCTTCGTGTAGCTGAAGCCCGGGTCGGTCGTGGGCACCGCGAAGATCGTGATGCCGGCGTGCTTGGGCACATCGGGGTCGGTGCGGGCCGCGAGCCAGATGTAGTCGGCGTAGTTGGCGAGGCTGGTGTAGATCTTCTGGCCGTTGATCACCCACTCGTCCCCGTCGCGGACCGCCGTCGTGCGGAGCGATGCGAGGTCGGTGCCCGCCGAGGGCTCGGTGTAGCCGATCGAGAAGTGGAGCTCGCCTCGCAGGATGCGCGGGAGGAAGTACTCCTTCTGCTCGTCGGTGCCGAACTCCATGATCGTGCGGCCCACGGTGTTGATGGTGAGGAACGGAATCGGTGCCTGTGCCCGCCACGCCTCGTCGAAGAAGATGAACTGCTCGACCTCGCCCCGCGCCTGGCCTCCGAACTCCTTCGGCCAGCCCAACCCGAGCCAGCCGTCGGCACCCATCTTCCGGACCGCTTCGAGACACGCGGGGCCGCCCGTGTCACCCGATGCGCACTCCTCCTGGACCTCCGGTGTCATGAGGTCGTCGAAGTAGCTCCGGAGCTCGTGGCGGAGAGCTTCCTGTTCAGCGGTGTAGGCGATCTGCACGTCGGTCCCCCGGCGACTGGCGATGAATCTCGCAACCATATCTGACACCGCGTCAGGCCGGGTTGCGGTGTTCGGGATGTCCGGGATATCCGGTACTGGCACGGGGCTGAGCCTGCCAGCGGGCGAGGACGGTCTCGACGTCGACGGGTGCCCGGGCCGGCCGCGGGCCGGAGCAGGGCGTGGCCGAGAAGCGCGGTGCTGGCGCGGGCTGCACGGCACCGTCCACGTCGACCAGCGTGGCTCGCGAAGCCAGATGGGGATGGTCGGCGAGCTCGCCCATCGACAGGACCGGCGCCACGCACGCGTCGGTGCCCTCGAACACCGCCGCCCACGCATCGCGCGAACGGGTCCTGATGGCGGTGGCCAGTGCGGCGCGCAGCTCGGGCCACCGCTCCTGGTCGTGCTGATCGGGCAGATCGTCGGCATCGAGGCCGAGCCCGTCGACAAGCGCCGCGAAGAACGGTGCCTCGATCGCGCCGACGGCCACGTAGCCGCCGTCGGCGCACTCGTAGCAGTCGTAGAAGGGCGCGCCGGAGTCGAGCAGGTTCGTGCCGCGCTCGTCGGACCAGAACCCGCTCTGGTGCGCGCCGATCATCGCCCCCATCAGCGTCGCGACCCCGTCGACCATGGCGGCATCGACGACCTGGCCCCGCCCGGAGGTCCGGGCCGACAGGATCGCCGCGAGCATGCCGAGCGCCACGACCATGCCGCCCCCGCCGAAGTCGGCGACCAGGTTCAGCGGCGGTGTGGGCGGCTGCCCGTACCGGCCGATGTGGCCGAGCGCGCCCGCCGTGGCCGCGTAGGTGATGTCGTGCCCCGCGCTGTGGGCCAGCGGACCGTCCTGGCCCCAACCGGTCATCCGCCCGATGACGAGGCGTGGGTTGGCGTCGAGCAGCTCGTCGGGGCCGAGCCCCAACCGCTCGCACACGCCGGGGCGAAAGCCTTCGAGGAACCCGTCGGCGTGGCGACACAGCTCCACCACGGTGTCTCGTCCCGTCGGATCCTTCAGGTCGACCTCGATGCAGTCGCGACTGCGGTTCAGGACGTCGAAGCGTCCCATCGCGCCGTCGCCACCCGCACCGGGGCGGACGGCACGCACGACCTCGGCGCCCAGGTCGGCGAGCAGCATCGCGGCGAACGGCGCGGGCCCGAGCCCGCCGAGCTCGACGATGCGCACGCCTTCGAGCGGGCCGCTCACAGCCGGCGGGCCACGTCGTCCACGGCCGCGAGCACCGGCGCGCCGAACCCCGGGCGGGCACACGCCGTGTGGCCATCCTCGAGTCGGTGGATGGTTGCGTCCGGGACCGCGAACGCGAGGCGAGCCTGCGCCGGGGGCGGGATGGCCGCGTCGGCCGTGGTCACGACACAGGCGGTGGGCACGTCGATCCCAGGCACCCAGCGTCGGGCGTTGTAGCTGCCGATGGCCTGCCCGGCCTCGAGCACCGTGGGCAGGTGGTGTCGTTGCATCTCGGCCGCCGCCCACCGCGACATCGAGGTCGGGCGCCCGGACCGGTCGACCGGGATGCGGTCGCGGATGGCCCGGACCGGTAGTCGGGTCGCCTGCTGGCCGAGGCGTGTGCCGCCGGCCATGGCGGCCATCGCCGAGGTGAAGATGAAGCGTTCGCGCATGCCGGGCACGAAGCTCGACGACGTCGCGATGAACACGAGCCCGGCCACCACGTCGCGGTGGCGCCGCCACAGCAGCTGGGCCACCGGTCCCCCCATCGAGTACCCGACAGCGATCACCGGTCCGCCGCCGACGAGGTCGATGAGGGCCGCGACGTCGTCGGCGCAGTCGGCGAGGCGGAAGCGACGCCGGGATCGGATCCCCCGACCATGGCCCCGCAGGTCGGGAGCGACGATGGGGTACCGGCCGCTGAGCTCGCCGAAGGACTGGAACCAGTTGAGCCCGCCGCTGGCCAACCAGCCATGGAGCAGCAGCACGGTGGGAGCGTCGCTCGGACCGGGCACGCAGCGGGCGAACGTCGTGCCTCGGCCCGGGAGCTCGATCCGTCGGCCCAGCGGGAGCGGCGGTCCGGCCACCGCGTCAGCTGGTGCGGTCGGCGTGTCCACGATCCCCACAGCGGTCGCCATCGACAGATTCTGACACACCGTCAGATCAGTGTCGGATGATGGGGTCGGCCGCCGAGCGGTCGACCAATCGTGGGCCCCGGGGGTGGTCCGGTACGCTGGCGGGCCGCTATGGCGACCCGGATCGAGATCGAACTCACCAGTCGGCGCGACGACGACACCTTCACGTGGCGCGCGGCCGGCGCCCGGGAGCCCAGGGGTGTCGCGAACGTCTCGCTGTTCCCCGACGACTCCGCTGTCGGATCCAAGTTCAACGTCGAGGCCGAGGTCGAGCTCGACGGCATCACGATCACCAACGTGTTGCCGTCGAAGGAAAAGACCAAGGCCAAGAGCTTCGAGACCCTCGAGCTGATCTCCGGCGACGACGAACCCCTCGTGACCCAGCAACTGGCCGAGAAGGGCCGGGGCGGTCGCGACCGGAAGGGCAAGAAGGGCAAGGGAAGGGGCAAGCGTTACAACGAGAGCAGGGGTGGCGACGATCGCCCGCGCACCCCGGCCAAGCCGAAGCTGCCGCCCAAGCCCAAGCCGCCGCGCCTCAAGGCCGGACGCGCCCACCGCGACGCCGTCGTCGCCGACCTGCCCGAGGAGCAGAAGCCGGTGGCTCAAGAGGTCATCAAGGGCGGGTTGCAGGCGGTGCGCCAGGCCGTGGCCAACCAGAACGAACAGGCCAAGGCCGAGGGCAAGCCCGAGATCGACGAGCGCCCGATGGTGGCCCTCGCCGAGGAGTTGCTGGTCAAGGTCCGCGCCGCCGAGTGGCGCGACCGCGCCGAGGCCGCCCTCGAGCAGGCCGAGACGGTCGACGTCCGTGATCTGCGGTCGGTGGTCACCGCCGCCGACGGCGCGGCCAAGGACGAGGAGTCCCGGGACCTCGCCGCCCGCTTACGCGACGCGCTCGCCGAGCGCCTCGACGCCGACCACCAAGCGTGGATCGCGGAGATCATCGAACTGCTCGACGACGATCGCACGGTGCGAGCGCTGCACCTGTCGTCACGGCCACCCAAGGCGGGCTCGCCGCTGCCGGCGCCGGTGGCCATGCGCTTGGTCGAGGCCGCCAACGCATCGATGACGGCCGAGACCTCCCCCGATCGGTGGAGCTACATCCTCGACGCGCTCGCCCACTCCCCCGTGCGTCGTCAGGTGGTGCCCGCTTCGCTGCCGGCCAACGTGCCCGACGAGCTCGAGAAGGCCATCGCCCGCCACGGCGACCGCCTCCCCGAGATCGCCGAGATCTTCGGCGTCGAGCCCGAGAAGGCAGCGCCCAGACGCAAGAAGAAGAAGCCGCAGAAGCCGGCTGAAGCGAGCAGCGACAGCAACGGCAAGGACGACGGCGCAGAAGGCGGCGAGGCCAGCGGGAAACCCGACACCGACTCGAGCGCGCCCGCGGACGATGCCGCCAGCGAGACCAGCCCGTCGACCTGACGAGGGCGCTCAGCGCCCGAGGAACGGCTCAGGCGCTGCGGGTGCCGGAGCGGCTCTGGCGGCCGCGGTACTCGCCCGTGGTCGTGTCCTCGTCCCAGCGGGCGCCGCAGGAAGCGCAAATGCACGAGTCGACCCGCAGCGACGCCAGGTACAGGCGGTCGATGTCGTACGCCTCGCAGAACGGACACTGCATCCGTCGTGCGTCGTCAGCGGTGTCACTGCCCACGTCCGGCACCATACCTCCCGGCCGGCCACGCATCGTGCAGGTTCCCTCGCAGGTCAGAAGACGTTGCCGATGCGGGTCGCAGTAAGGTCCGGGGCATGATCGAGTTCGAGAAGCGAGGCAACGTCGCCCTCATCACCATCAACCGGCCCGAAGCTCGCAACGCCGTCAACGGCGACGTTGCCAGGGGTATCGACGAGTCCATCGACAAGATCGAGGACGACGACGAGATCTGGACCGGTATCCTCACCCACGAGGGTCCCGTCTTCTGTGCCGGCGCCGACCTCAAAGCCATCAACGAGGGCCGAGCCGGCGAGCTGAACACCGAGCGCGGTGGCTTCGGAGGCATCACCCAGAAGGACCGGACCAAGCCGATCATCGCTGCATGCAACGGGCCGGCCTACGCCGGTGGCTGCGAGATCGTCCTGGCCTGCGACCTGCTGGTGGCATCGACCGAAGCGGCGTTCTCGGTGCCCGAGGTCAAGCGCAACCTCGTGGCCGCCGCCGGCGCCATGTTCCGCCTGCCGCTCGCCCTGCCGAAGAACTTGGCGATGGAGATGCTCCTCACCGGCGACCCGATCACCGCCGAGCGGGCCTACGAGGTCGGCTTCGTGAACCGACTCGCCGACCCGGGCAAGGCCATCGATGTCGCGCTCGAGTTCGCAGCCCAGCTCAGCGAGAACGCTCCCCTGGCGGTCCGCAAGACCCGGGAGATCGCGCTGACCCGCTACGAGACCGACGACGAGGCGTTCGCCGCGTCGGGCAAGGCCATGGCCGAGGTCATGTCGAGCGAGGACACCAAGGAAGGCCTCACCGCCTTCATCGAGAAGCGCAAGCCCAACTGGCAAGGCAAGTAGCCCCGATCCTGAGGTTTGGCGAGCTGCGCCTCAACGTGCCTCGGGCCGGCGTCAGGAGCGCGTCACGACAGCGTCTCGATGATGCCGTGATCGTGGAGGAACTCGGCGAGGCCGGGCACCAGCCGGTGCTCGGCCACGTCATGGAGCGCGACCCAGGCGACCTCCGCAGCGTCGTCCCCGGCCACTGCGGTGGCATCGGGGTCGAGAAGGGTCACCACGTGTCCGATGATCACGACGTGGGTGTCGTCGAAGCGCTCGGCGATGCCCACGAACGGGCCGCAGACGCCTTCCAGTCCCGTCTCTTCGCGCAGCTCGCGGACCGTGGCCTCGGCCAGGGTCTCGCCGGCCTCGACGTGGCCGCCCGGCACCGACCAGTCGCCCTGGGCCGGGCCCCGGCCACGCCGCACGAGGAGGAGTCGGTCGTCGTGGACGACGATGGAGCCGACGGCCAGGACGGGCCGGTCGGTCACGTCGGTCACGAGTCCAGGGACCGGTGGACGACGATGGCCCGGGCAACGAGCCCGAACGACTCGAAGAAGTTCTTGGTGTGGCGGTCGCCCGGCAGCGCCAGCGAGTCGACCCCGAAGCAGCCCCGGTTCGCGCAGAATGCCATGAGGTCGTTCATCATGGCCTCGCCCACCCCGACGGCCCGGGCGTCGGCCAGGGTGAAGAGGTCGGTGACCCGACCGAGCTTGGTGCCGTCGCGCAGGGTCTCCACCCGCACCGCGGCGTACCCCACCGGGACCTCGTCGATGGTGCCCGCGACGACGTGGTTGGCGTCGTCGTCGAGATCGGCCCGGAGCGAGTCCTCGAGGGGTTCGGACCGTGCTGCCTCGCGGCGCCACACGTCGCCGCCGCGCTTGGGCGTCAACTCGTCGATGGCCGTGGCAGCCAGGTCGGTGAGGATCTCGAGGTCCGAGGCGGTGGCGGCTCGGGCGCCCACCTCCACCGGTCAGTCCTTCTGCAGCTGCGTGATCTTGTTCAGGATCGTCTTGCGTGCCCGGGTGGCCGACTCGTAGTCCCTGACCTTCTCGAGCTCCCCGGGTGCGAGGCCCCGGAGGCGGCTCACGACCTGGCTCGCCGACAGGCTGTCGTAGTCGGGGATGCCGAGGCCCTCGGGCTCGGGCTTCGGCGTGGCCGTGGTCGCGGAGTGCTTCGCCGCCCCCTTTCTCACGGTCGCCGGCTTCTTGGCGGCCGACCGCTTCGCGGTGGTCGTCGACGAGATGCGGGTGTCGTCGCCGGACTCGTCCCCGGGTCGTTCTGTCGTGGGCACCAGGCCCATCGCCGCCAGTGGTCCACGCATCTGTTCCTGCGCGGTCTTGACGTGCTCGGTCGCCTTGGTCTGGCCCATCTGAACCGCCATCTCGCCCATCATGCGCGCGACCTTGACCTGGTTCCGGCCCTTGTCCACCAGCGTCGGGAACAGGGCCGGCCCCTCGAAGACCAAGCCGATCGGTGCATACAGGAACGCATCGAGTGCCTGCTCCACGGCGTCCTCGAGCGGGTTCGCGTCGTCACTCACGGGAACGCATGATGGCGCACGACGCGTGGTTCACACCAGTTCGCGCCGGTCGTGGCGTCGCCTCAGTCGGTGTGGACGACGAGCACGTCGGCCGGCGCGTGGTGCAGCACGGTGCTGGCGACGCTGCCGAGGATGAAGTGGGCCGACGCGGTGAGCCCGACCGAACCGACCACGATGAGGTCGGCGCCGAAGTCCTCAGCGGTCTCGATGAGCTTCTCGGCGGGCAAGCCGTCGATCGTCTGGACGACCACGTCGCGCACGCCGAGCCCGTGGGCGGTTTCCCGCGCGGCACGAGCGTGGGTCTCGGCCTGGTTGCTGTCGGTGAGCATCCATCGCACGTCGGCGGGCTCGTCGTCCCCGTCCCCGTCGTGGCGCTCGAAGGCAGTCACCACGACCAAGTGGGCATCGTCGGCGGCGGCGAGGCGGGCCGCCTGTCGCACGGCACGCGTGGCCGGGTCGGACCCGTCGGTCCCGACGACGATCGTTCGATAGGCCACGTGTACCTCAGCTCGAGATCAGACGCAGTCGACGCAGAGCGCGGTCTCGCCGTCGGCGAGCTGCGCCCGTGGCTTCAGGATGAAGCACGACTGGCACAGGAACTCGTCGGAGCGGCGCGGCTGGATCTTGCCCGGTGTCTCGGTGGCGCGCCCGGGTTCCTCGGGCTCATCCTCGTTTTCGTCCTCGTCGTCGCCCGCGGCGATGCGGTCCTTCAGGATCTCGTCGAGGTCGGCCTCGACGTCGTCCGGATCGGCCTCGTCGTCGTCCTCTTCGTCTTCGTCGTCGTCCTTGGCGCCGCCAGCGGCCGGCTCCTCGGCCTCGGCCTCGGCGTCGGCCTCGTCGTCGCTGTCATCGCCACCGACGTCGTCGCCGAGCTCACTGTCGGCGCCCAGGTCTTCGTCGAGCTCGCCGTCGAAGTTCTCGTCGAGCTCGTCGTCGGCGAGGTCGTCATCGAGGTCTTCGTCGATCTGGTCGTCGTCAGCCATGGTTCTCCAACCGATTCCGTCGGTCGCGGCGGATCATAGACACGTCGGTGCTCTCGGGTTGACCGGAGGGCGGGAACCTAGCGTCCGACTTCGCGGATTCCACATCGATCTGGGGGGTCGACCGGAGCTGTCTCCGGCGGTCTGCGAGGTCGTGTCCAAGACGTCCGTGGAACCCGAGGCGGGCGTGGTCGAGGAGGGCACCTGTCCGCCGGTGAGGCCACCGGCCGCGGAGATGTCGATCACGTCGTCGGCGGGCCGTTCGCCATCGACGAGGATCAGCTCGAGCTGCATGGAGCGGCCGGTTTCGGTGCGGGTACCTCGGGGCCCGGCGAGAGCTGACGAAGCCGGGCTACCGGTGCTGGGTGGGGGCCTCAGCAGGTGGAGCGAAGGAGCGGGAACGGGTTGGCTGCCTCGCTGCCCGGGTGGACCTCGAAGTGCAGGTGCGGCCGGGCACCGCGCGCGTTGCCGCTGTCGCCGACGTAGCCGATGACATCGCCCGCGGCCACCTGACCCGTGTTGGCGAAGTCGGCCATGTGGCTACCGAACCACAGCGTCCCGTCGGGCGCGGTGAGGCGGAACTGCTTGCCGCCCATGGTCCCCTCGGCGATGTCGACGGTGCCGCTCACGGGCGCCTGTACCGGGGTCCCCGCCGCCGCGAAGATGTCGATGCCCGAGTGCGAGCGTCCGCCGCTGCGGGGAAAGCCCCAGTCGTTGAAGAACGAGCCGCCCGGCACGGGGCAGCGGGCGCTGCCACCACCAGCACCACCACCGGGGATGGTGAGCTCCTGGCCGGCGACGATGCGGTTGACGTTGGTGATCCCCGAGGCCTCGGCGACCGCCCGGGCGCTGGAGCTGTAGCGGGATGCGATGCGCCCGAGGGTTTCCCCGGGCTGCACGGTGTGGGTCTCGGGGCCCGATGACGCCGACGACGCGCCGGCCAGCGCGCCGGGGTTGTAGAGCAACAGCTTGGTCGTGGCGTAGAGCGTGCCGTCGACGAGACCGTTCCACCGGACGAAGTCCTCGGCGTCGATCCCGTACCGCCGGGCGATGCCGGCCACGGTGTCACCAGCCTGGACGGTGTGACGCTGGCCCGCCAGCTCGAGGCCCGACGAACCGCCGCCCGAGCTCTCCGAGCTCGACGAGGACGGGGTGGTCGAGCCGCTGATGGTGAGCTTGGTGCCGGCGTAGACCAGGTTCGGGTTCGAGATGTCGTTGGCCTCGGCGATGGCGGCCACCGTCGTGCCGAACTTCGCGGCGATCCCCCCGAGCGTGTCCCCGTCGGTGACCACGTAGGTCGTCGAGGGCCGCGCGCCCCCCGACCCGTCGGGGATGGCGAGCTCCTGGCCGGCCACGATCAGGTCGGGGTCAGCGATGTCGTTCGCCTCGACCAGCGCCTCGACGCTGGTGTCGTTCTGCTCGGCGACGTCGCCGAGCGTCTCGCCGGACTGCACCACGTGCGTACCCGACGCGGCGAGCGCGAACGCGCCGACCAGGGCGACGACGGTGAGGTCTCGAGGGCGAAGGGGGACGCGCATGGTCAATGCCTCCTGCGGCTCCGCCCGCTCCGACGGGCCGCAAGCTATCGTCACCTCAGGTACAACTCAACCCCCAATTTCCACAAGTGCCTCGACCTCCACTTCAGCCTCACCTCCCCCAGCCGGTTCTGGCCGCCATTCGCACCACGCCAGCGCCGGCTTGGGCCACCGGAACGGGCTGCTGTCGGTTCTGGTCGGCACATTCGTCGTCCGGTTGACGGTTTGCCGGCCAGAACGGGGTGGGTCAGGGGGGTCGGTCAGGCCAGGGAGTCGGGTGGACGATTTCGCCGGCGATGACCGTGTACTCGAGGTCGAGGTCGAGGCCATCCTCGTCACCGGCGCTCAGCACGAGCACGTCGCCCCGGGTGCCGGTCGCGAGCCGTCCCCGGGTGTGGTCGCCGAGGAGAGCCGCCGGGACCTTGGCCGCCGCTGCGAGCGCCCGATTCCGGGGGCAGGTGGCGAACGCCACCAGGTTGTTGACGGCCTCGAGAAGCCCGAGCGCGCTGCCCGCGAGCGTGCCGTCCTGCCGGCGGACACCGACGGTCGTCTCGGTGCGGAGCGTGCCGAGCGTGGCCACGGCGTCGCTGACGAGATACAGCCGGTTGCCGACCGCACGGTGTGCGATGCTCACCACGCTGGCGTCGACGTGCACACCGTCGGCGATGAGGCCGACCCGCAGGCGAGGGTCGCTCATGGCCGCGCCGACCACACCCGGCGCCCGGTGGTGCAACGGCGACATCGCGTTGAACAGGTGGGTGACCGAACGTACGCCGGACCGCACTGCCGCGTGGACCTGATCGTCCGTGGCCTGGCTGTGTCCTACTGACACGCACACGCCCCGGTCCGCGAGCTCCTCGATCACCGGTCCTGCGCCCGGGAGCTCCGGCGCCATGGTCACCATCACGATCCCGGTTTCGGGGGCCCAGTCGGCGATGGCGTCGAGGTTCGGTGGCCGGAGCAGGTCGACGGGATGGGCCCCGGCGGCATCGGGCGACAGAAACGGTCCCTCCAGGTGCAGGCCGATCGGCCACGCGCCGCGCCAGCCGTCCGGGGGGCCATCGTGCAACGCTGCCTGTGCCGCCTCGATGGTCTCGGGTGTCGAGGTGACGATTGTCGGCAGCCATGCCGTCACCCCGAACCGTGGAAGCGCAGCGGAGACCTCCCACAGCCGGTCGGGCTCGGACCGCAGGTCGATGGCGACCGCACCGTTGCACTGGAGGTCGAGCAGGCCGGGGGCCACGAAGCAGCCCTCGACGTCGAGCTCGGGCGTGTCGGCGGGTGCGTCACCGTCGACGATCGTGCCGCATCGGATCCACAGATCCCGCTCGTCCCAGCGCCCGTCGATGAAGTCGTCGACCAGGACCTGCCCACCGCGCAGGACAAGCGAGGCGGTCACGTGCTCAGGTGAGGTTGGCCGACCGGCGTGCCTCGGCCGCGCGTTCGGCGCCGAGGCGCTCCAGCTCGGGCTCGGCCGAGTGGTCGACGAAGCGCATGCTCTCGGCGATGGCGCGGTGGCCGGCCTTGTCGGCGATGAGGCGGTGCATCTCCTGGGCGATGCGCCGATAGGCGGGATGGCCCTGGGGACCGGACCGCAGCTCGAGCATGTGGGTGGCGGCCCGGGCGTTGAGGTGCATGTAGAAGCGCACCTTGTAGGCCAACGCCACGGCGTAGCTGGCCTGATCGGGAAAGTCGTCGCGCAGGTCGTCGTGGAGCGCCGCCGAGCGTTCGACCGCGGCGTCGAAGGCCGCGGTCTGGCCGGCGGCGTCGACCGCGGGTGGGCGGTCGTAGCCGTGCCGGGTGGTCAGCTTCTGCCACTCGAGGCTGAGGAGGCGGTGGCGCTGCAGATCACGGAACGCCCCGTAGTCGGCGAGGATGTCGAAGCGGTACGACGGCCGCTCGAGCGCCCGGCCCGGCTTGTGCCGGCGGTTCTTGCGGTCGCCCTCGTAGGCCCGCATCACCGACAGGCGATCGTCGACCGACATGGCCCGCGCCTTGACCTCGAGCTGGGTCTCGGGCAGGTCGGTGTAGGCGTAGAGCATCGAGGCCACGAGCTTGATCTCGGCATCGGGATCCCAGTCGACGAGGGTGACCTCGGCCGCCTCCTCGGGCACCTCGTCGCCGATCAGTCGGCCGGCGATTTGCCACATGGCGTCTTCGCGGTCCTCGAGGTAGTCGCGCCAGACCTCGCCCCGGTCGGGGAGGTCGACCCGACGCAGGAAGCTCGGGATGACCTTGCGCAGCTCTTCGAGCATCAGGTCGGCGTACGCCCGGGACTCGGGCAGCGGGTGGCTGCGCATCCGGTAGAGCAGCATCTCGTAGGCCTGCCCGGTGGCGTAGATGCCCACGTTCGACAGCGAGGCGGCCGGCAGCATGCCCCGGATCGAGTCGAGCGCCTTGGCCTTGAGCGCCTGGCGGTACACGAAGTCGGAGTCGGCCGCGTCCTTGGGGAACTGGGTCCGGAAGAAGTCCTGCATCACCGGGACCAGGGCGGCGTAGCTGTCGAACATCGCGTCCATCTCGGCGACGTAGCGCAACCCGAGCGGCGACGCCAGCACCTCCGGGTCGCGGTAGTAGCGGTACCGGCCGCCGAGCCGGCTGTCGTAGGCGATGTAGCGGGTCGACTGCTCGAGGTACGCGGCGAGCCGGCCCCACTCGAGCACCTTGGTGAGCAGGTTCGACGCCTGCTCGCACGCCAGGTGGACGCCACCGAGCTGGGCTACCGAGTCGTCGCCGTACTCGAGGAACACCCGCTGGTAGAGCTGCTCGGCCCGCTCGAGACCCATGGTCGCGTCGACGGAGAGGTCGCCGGAGATGTCGAGGTCGCCGACGAACTCGTCGAGGAACAGCCGCCGCAACGACTTGGGCGACCGGGAGTAGCGGGCGAACAGGGCGCCCTTGACGACCTCGGGGAGGTTGACGAGGGCGAACACCGGCCCGTCGAGATTGGTGAAGTAGCGGCGGAGCACGTCCTGCTCCTCGTCCGTGAAGTCCTCACCGATGTAGACGGTCATCGGCGTCAGCGTAGGACCTCGCACCACCCCGACCGGTGACCTCACAGCGTGTCGAAAGCCGTCGACGGTCCGCACCGGGCGTGGGTTCGGAGGCCTACCCTTCCATGAAGCCGTCGTAGTCGGCGCGGGCCGTCTCGATCGCCTCCGGGACCAGCCAGAGGTCGACGATCGTCCAGGCCAGCAGCTTGGCGCCGTCGATCACCGCACGATCGCCCTGCTCGCTGATCGCGGCCTCGGCGAAGGCCGGCGTGTGGATGGAGGTTCCCTCCGGTGCGGCTTGGATCATCGGGTGGATCGACGGGACCGAGTAGGACACGTCGCCCATGTCGGTCGACCCGACCACCGGCATCGCCTCCGCGGCGAGCACCTGACGGCCCAGCGCCGACGCGTTGGCCGAGTAGAGCTCGAGCATCGACGGCACCCCGACCATGTCGGCGAACGGCGGGTCGACCCAGTCGAGCTCCATCGAACAGCCTGTGGCCTGGGCCCCGGCCTCGAGGCAGGCGATCACCCGCGGTTTGAGCGCCTCGAGCCCGGCCTTGGTCGGCGATCGGATGAACCAGTGGGTCTGGGCCCGCTCGGGAACGATGTTGGGCTTGTGGCCACCGTCGGTGAAGACGCCGTGCACCCGCTCCCCCGCATCGATGTGCTGGCGCAGCGCGGCGACGCCGTTGTACCCGAGCACCGCGGCGTCGAGCGCGTTGGCGCCCTGCTCGGGGGCGGCCGCGGCGTGGGCGGCACGTCCGTGGTAGGTGGCGATGCACTGCTGGACCGCGAGCGTGGTCATCCCCAGCAGGTCGGCGCCGGCGGGGTGGATCATGACCGCGGCGTCGACGTGGTCGAAGGCCCCGGCCCGGATCATGAAGACCTTGCCACCGCCACCCTCCTCGGCCGGGGTGCCGAGGATCGACACCCGCCCACCGCACTCGTCGGCGATGGCGGCCGTGGCCAGACCGGCGCCGAGGCCGGCAGCGGCGATGATGTTGTGCCCGCAGGCATGGCCGATACCGGGAAGCGCGTCGTACTCGAGGCACACGCCGATGTCGGGACCGCGGGAGCCGGCGCGGGACACGAACGCGGTCTCGAGGCCGAACGCGTGGCGCTCGGCGGGGAGCCCCTCGGTGTCGAGCACGTCGCAGAGCAGGTCGTGGGCGTAGCGCTCCTCGAAGTTGAGCTCGGGGTGGTTGTGGATGCGATGGGACACCTCGAGCAGCTGCTCGGCCCGGGCGTCGATGTCCGCGCCGAGGCGCATCTTGAGGTCGTCGAGATCCACGCGTCGCAGCGTAGGTCTGACCGGCCCGCCTTCGGCGGTCCCGTCAGGTCCTGCGGCTCGTTCCGACTCCGTCGTCACGTCGCCGTAGGTCTGATCCGTGCGCCTTCGGCGGTCCCGTGGAGTCCAGAGTCCCGCGGGGTGGAGCTACACGACGACGTGGAGCGCGTCGGGCTCGATCCGGACCGAGAGGGCCCGTGCGGCGCCCACCGAGCGACCGTCGACCCACACCCGGGTGCCGCGGTCGAGATCGAACTGTGCGCCGGTGACGCGCCGCACGCTGATGTCGGGGTGCGGGAGGTGGGTGCCGGTGTGCAGCCGGGCACGCACCTTCCACCGCTCCCCCAGCGGCGGATCGGCGTCGAGCACGTCGAGGCGTCCGTCGTTGGGATGGGACCGTGGTGCCACGTTCCACCGCCCGAGGTAC
Organism: Acidimicrobiales bacterium; assembly: GCA_034522155.1. GTDB lineage: Bacteria > Actinomycetota > Acidimicrobiia > Acidimicrobiales > Salinilacustritrichaceae > Salinilacustrithrix. The sequence continues at coordinate 125,225 of JAXHLP010000012.1, forward strand.
TGGGCGTTCATCACCGCGAGCACGCGGCCCCGCCAGAACGGGCGGCGCACCACCACGTGGGCCACGAAATGCCGGAGCACCCCGTCGACCAGCGCCTCGCCGACGTCGACGGGAAGCGTCTGCGCCTCGTCGCCCCGCAGCCGGGCCTCGTCGCCCGTGGCGCCGCAGGTGCGGGCCAGGTCGCCGCCGAGGAGGCCGAGCACGGGAGGATCCCGTCGGTCGCGGCGGGCAGCCCCCATCGCATCGCTGGCCTCGGCGTCGGTCCGGACGAGGACGCCGTCGTCGGGGAGCCGGCCGGGGTCGCCCCACCTCTCGTGCTTCTCGATCGTCATGTCGGGTCGGACTCGAGCTCCACGGTGGCGGCCACCACGCCACGCTCGAGCGCGCCGACGGCGCGTCGCGCGGTGGCCCGTGTGGCCTCGGCCGGGGCGAGCTGGCCGATCTGGCGGACGAGGTCGATGAGCTGACGGATGGTCCGCACGAAGTCCCCGCCGGTGATCTCGATGCCACCCTCCTCGAGCAGCTCGCCCAGACCTTCGCCGGCGCACCACTCATGGGCGAGCCCGGCGAACGCGTGGTCGCCGCTGGACGACTCCGGCAGCCCGAGGTCGGCTTCGTCGACGGCGATGCGATTGGCCAGTCGGTCGATCTCGTGGCAGCGGTCGAACACGGTCCGGGACGGGTAGCGGGGCTCCGGGGGCGCGCCGGGTGCCCGGTGCTCGTAGACCAGAACCGACGCGACCGCCGCGAGTTCGGGCGCGTCGAGACCGTCGAAGCACCCGGTGACGATCGCCTCGGCCACCACGAGCTCGGCTTCGTGGTACACGCCGGCCAGCAACTCGCCTCGTTCGGTCACCGACCAGCCATCGACGTAGCCCCAGCGCTCGAGCACCCCGAGGACCCGGTCGAACTGCTCGCCGAGGCTGCCCGTGCGGTCGTCGATGCGACGGGTGAGCTGGCGTAGCTCGTGGCGGAGACGGTCGGCCCGGTCGAGGGCGCGGACGTGCTCGTCGGCGCGGGGGCAGGCGCCCACCGGGTGATCGGCGGCGTGGCCGGCCGGGCGGTCGGCCAGCGGCGTGTCGGCGAGGCGCTCGGCGACGGCGTCGCGGAACGCGTCGTCGGCGGGCTGGAACGGCTCGGGCAGCGTGACCGAACCGAGCACCGACGGCGGCCGGCGGAAGTCGGGCATGCCGAGCACCACCTCCGCCGCGTCGGCGGTGACGCCCTTGACGCGGATCCGTTCGCCGGACCGGTTGGCCACCGACAGCACGGCCACCCGGGGCTCGTCATCGACGGCGATCACGTCCCCCGGGGTCAGCGACTCGAGTCGGGAGGCGAGCCGGCGCCGACGCTCACGCCTCGACCCCTGCCCCTGGAGCAGGTCGCGGTATGCAGCCACGTCACCGTGGTCGCAGGTGGCCCCGGCGATGGCGTCGTCGAGGGCCTGCTGGCGCTCGGCCACGCGACGTTCGGAGACCACCACCGCACGGTCGGCCTGGTACTGGGCCAGCGACTGGTTCAGCAGCCGGTGGGCGGTCTCGGGGTCGTGGCGCCGCACCAGGTTGACGGCCATGTTGTAGGTCGGCCGGAACGCCGACCGGAGCACGAAGTCACGGCTGGCGGCGAGCCCGGCGATCTGGGCGAAGGTCACGAACGGCGACCACAGCACGATTGCCGTACCGTGGTCGTCGATCCCACGCCGGCCGGCCCGCCCCGTCAGCTGGGTGTACTCGGACGGGGTCAGGAACTCGCGCCGTTCCCCGTTGAACTTGGTCATCCGTTCGATCACCACGGCCCGGGCCGGCATGTTGATGCCGAGCGCCAGGGTCTCGGTGGCGAAGACGACCTTCACGAGGCCCTCGACGAAGCAGGCCTCGACCGCCTCCTTGAACGGTGGGACGTGGCCGGCGTGGTGGGCAGCGATGCCGGCTTCGAGTCCGGCCATCCACCTCCGGCCGCCGAGCGTCTCGAAGTCGGTGTCGCTCAGCGAGGTGAGGTGACGATCGACGATGGTCCGGATCCGGCGTCGCTCGCTGGCCGAGGTGAGCGACAGGTTGGCCCCCACGCAGGCGCGGACCGCGTCGTCGCACGCGGCCCGGCTGAAGATGAACACGATCGCGGGCAGCAGGTCGCGTTCGGCGAGCAGATCGACGACCTCGAGCCGGTTCGGAGTGAACCACCGCCGGCGCTGCTTGCTGCGTGCCCCGCCACGTCCTGATCGGCCCGACTGGCGCTCGCGCTCGGCGTCGAAGCGTTCGCCCTCCGGATTCGACCGGCCGTCGACGAGGGTCTCGATGAGCCGGAGCCGTCCCCCACCGGCCTTGTCGCCGACGAGGTAGGTGTTGGCCAGCTCGACCGGCCGTTCGTGCTCGACCACCACGTCGGTGTGGCCGCGCACCGTGCTGAGCCACTCGCCGATCTCGGCGGCGTTGGAGACCGTGGCCGACAGGCACACGAGCTTGACGTGTTCCGGGAGGTGGACGATGACCTCCTCCCAGACCGGACCCCGGAACGTGTTCTGGAGGTAGTGCACCTCGTCGAGCACCACCACGCCCAGGTCGTCCAGTGAGCGGCCCGCGTAGATCATGTTGCGGAGCACTTCGGTGGTCATCACGACCGCCGAGGCGTCGCCGTCGACGGTGTTGTCACCGGTCAGCAGCCCGACCCGGCCCGCGCCGTACCGGTCGCGCAGCTCGCCGAACTTCTGGTTCGACAGCGCCTTGATGGGCGTGGTGTAGAAGGCCCGCAGGCCCCGGTCGAGCGCGTCGGCGACCGCGTATTCGGCGACCACGGTCTTGCCCGCGCCCGTGGGTGCGGCCACCAGGACCGAACGGTCGGCGTCGATCGAGGCCGTCGCCCGGCGCTGGAAGTCGTCGAGCGGAAAACCGAGGTCGTCCGTCAACGCCCGGACGTGAGGACGCTCTTCCGAGGCGAGGGTGTCGGACGGGTGTCCGTCGTTCGGGCGTTCGGCGGCGGCCATCAGGTGCGCCGCGCCTCGGCCTTTTGCCTTCGTCGGTCGATCAGCATCCCCGCCAGGATGGCGATCTCGTAGAACAGGTACATCGGGATCGACAGGATGGCAAGGCTGTACGGGTCGCCCGAGGGCGTGATCACCGCGACGAGGACCACGATCCCGACGATGGCGTAGCGGCGGAAGCTGCGCAGGGTGGACGTCTCGAGGATCCCGGCCATCTGCAGGAAGATCAGGACGATGGGGAACTCGAAGCCCACGCCGAACGCCAGCATCATGTAGGTGACGAGCTGGAAGTACGGCGCCGGTCGGAACTGCGTTTCGAACCCCTCCCCGCCGATGTTGATGAGGAAGTCGAGCGCCCGGGGCAGCGTGTAGTACGCGAGCACCGCGCCCAGCACGAACAGGACCAGGCCGCTGATCACGAACGGGACGGCGTAGCGCTTCTCGTGCTTGTAGAGCCCTGGGGTCACGAAGCGCCAGATCTGCCACAGGATCACCGGCATGGCCAGGGCGATGCCGGTGTAGCCGGCCATTCGCAGGCGAACGGAGAAGATCTCGAGCGGCTCGGTCTGGAGCAGCCTGCAGTCCTCGTCGGTGGAGCCCTGGAGGTCGCAGTACGGATCGACGAGCAGGTCGAAGAGGACGGGGTACAGGAACCAACCGGCGAGCGCGCCGACGACCACGGCAGCCGCGATCTTGATGATGCGGTCGCGGAGCTCGGCGAGGTGCGCGAGCAGTGGCATCCGCCCCTCGCTGTCGTCGGTCTCAGCCATCTTCTCGGCCATCACGTTTCCACGGCACTGCTCGTCGGTGGCGGGCCGGCACCCGTTCAGGACGCGGCGGCGGTGGAGTCGTCGTCGTTCGACGACGTGGACTCCCCGGAAGCTTCGGCGCCGACACCGTTCTCGGATGTGTCCCCAGCCTCGAGCGCGGCCTCGGCCGCCTCGAGCTCGGCGTGGGCTGCGGCCCGAGCCGCGCCCGGATCGGGGGTCGACGACGGTGGGGCGGCGTCGTTGGCTCGGCGCTCGGCATCGGCCTCGCGCTCGGCGTCGTCGAGCGCGCCGCGGAGGTCGGTCTGGAAGCCCTGGGACATGCGCCGGAGCTCACCGGCCACCTGGCCGACCTGGCGGATGGCACTGGGCAGCTTGTCGGGTCCGAGGAAGATCAGCGCCACCAGAGCGATGACCAGCAGCTCCATGCCGCCGACGTTGAACATGCAACCGAGTGTACCGGCGGGGCCTCGCGGCCCGAGCCTCCCGGCACGGGCCTACAGACGGTTGCCGGAGGGGTCCCGACCGGAATCGCCTCGGTGTCCGTCACCCATCTGGATGACTCGTTCGAACCAGTCGTCGTGTTGCAACTCGTGGTGGAAGTCGAGCAGGTCGTCGTGGGTGAACGCCGGCCCGGTCGACCGGCGCTCGGACAGCTCGAGGGGTGCGGTCCACGTCGTCATCGTCACGCCCGAGGCCAGCAACAGGTCGACGACCCGTGGCTCGGCGTCCTTGACGACGGCCATGTCGCACCGGGGGCAGTGGAACACATACGTGCCAGCGTTGTCGTCGGCGCAGACGCGCACCTCGACATCGCACACGCGAAGCTCGACGTCGCCGCAGTCGGCGCAGCTCGCTCGAATCCGTGTAGCCAATGGTCCCTCTCCCTTTGTTTCCCTACACCAGGGAGGATCGGCACGTTCGGGCGGAGGCTTGAGCGATTCCTGCATGTCCTGGGGCGGCTGCCAGGCTTGCCGCATGCCGCGCGTCGAGCCTCTTCGCCGGCCGAGGATCGGCTTCGCCCACCGTGGTGCGCGGGCCCACGCGCCCGAGAACACGCTCGAGGCGTTCGAGCTGGCACGGCGCCTCGGCGCGAGCGGCCTCGAGAGCGATGTCTGGGTCACCGCCGATGGTGTCGCCGTGCTGGATCACGATGGTGTCGTCGGTCGGTTCCGGCGTCGCCCCATCGCCGACCTGGCACGGGCCCGGCTCCCCCAGCACATCCCCGCGCTGGCCGAGCTGTACGAGCAGGTGGGAACCGACCTGCCGCTCTCTCTCGACGTGAAGGACCCCGCGGCGTTCGAGGCGACCATCCGCGCTGCGGTCGAGGCGGGTGCGCTCGATCGGCTGTGGCTGTGCCACCCCGACTGGAAGCTGGTGGCGACCTGGCGTGCCCGCAACGAGGGTGTGCACCTCGTCGATTCCACCCGGCTCCACAAGATCAAGGAAGGTCCCGAGCGGCGAGCCATGGCGCTGCGCGACGCCGGCATCGAGGCGATCAACATGCACCACACCGACTGGACCGGTGGGCTGACCACGCTCTTCCACCGCTTCGGGATCGAATGCTTCGGTTGGGATGCCCAGCTCCCACGCATCCTCGAGCGGGTGCTGCTCGCCGGTGTCGACGCCGTGTACTCGGACCACGTCGACCGGATGGTCGACGCCCTCGACCGGGTCGGGTGATGGCCGTGTCTCAGATCAGGCCGAAGTCGTTCACGGGCCAGACGATGATGAACGCCGTGCCCACGATGTCTTGCTGGGGGATGAACTTGAAACGCCGGGAGTCGTCGGAGAAGTCCCGGTTGTCGCCCATCACCCACACGTGGCCCTCGGGCACCGTCTCCTGGGCGAAGGTGGAGGTCGTCACCCCGGTGTCGAGGTAGTTCTCGTCGAGCGGTGCGCCGTTGATGTACACCTGGCCGTCTCGCCCCTCGACGGTCTCGCCGGGCAGCGCCACCACCCGCTTGATCAGCTCGGAGATGCCGTCGGGTCCGGTGCCACCGGGACGGTCGAAGACGATGATGTCGCCGCGGTCGATGTCGCTGACGTCGTCGTCGAGCTTGTTGACCAGCACCCGATCGCCCTTCACGAGGGCTGGCACCATCGACTCGGACGGGATGTAGAACGCCTGGATCAGGAAGGTCTTGACGACCAACGCCACCACGAGCGCGCCGACGATGACCGCGACCCACTCGATGGCCGAGCGCGCCGACCTCGACAGCCCGTGGCGCGGCGGTTCGTCCGACCCACGGAGCTCGTCGGGGACGGTCGTGTCGGCGGGCTCGGCCGGCCCCGGCGATGTGGGGTGGGTCACAGCCGTTCGAGTGTACGAGCTTGACCCGGCGGCCCCGCGGTCAGCGGCCGTAGCGGGCCAGGATCCGTGCTGCCGCGTCGGCGCCGGCCTCCTGGAGGTCGTCCGGGCCGTCGAACGGCACTGCCGTCGGCCCGAGACGAAGCAACAGGCGCTCGAGCCACGGGCGCGCACTGACCACCAGCCGACACCGGATGCGGCCGGAGGGCAGGTACTCGACGTCGCTGGTCGGGTACTGCTCGATCAGCCACGCGTCCTCGCCGTCGATCTCGAGCCCGACCGTGGGCAGATCCGAGGTCGGCGAGAACGACGAGGGCTCGCCGGGGACCTCGCCGGGCTCGAAGTTCTCGCCCGTGGGCGTCGCCGCGTCGATGCGGTCGAGCCGGAACACGCGATGCTCCCCCGTCGCTCGGCAGTGGGCGTCGAGGTACCACGCGCCGTCACGCTCGAAGAGCCGCAGCGGTTCGACGTCGCGCTCGGTGTGCTCGTTGCGGGCGTGGCTGAAGTACGAGAGGTGGACGACCGTCGAGCTGGCGATGGCCTGATCGAGGGTCCGATGGAGCTCGGCAATGGCGGGATCGAGCACCACGGCCAGGTCGTCATCGAGGTCGACACCGAGCACCGCGGCCACCTTGGCCACGCCGCGGGCCAGGGCGCCGTCGGGATCGTGGCCGGGCTGCGCTGCCGCGATGACGCCGGCGGCCAGGATCGACAGCGCCTCGTCGCGCGAGAGGCGCAGCGGCCGCTCGAAGAAGTTCGTGTAGTCGATCGACACGTGCTCCTCGTCGATGTCGACCTCGATCAGGCTGTCGGGCGTGTAGGGGTACAGGCCCACGAGCAACACCACGCCGAGGTCGGCTGCGAGCTCGTCGGGTGTGATGTCGAAGCGCTCGCACACCTCGTCGACCCGGGGCCGGTCGCGCGCCGCGATCCACGGGACCATCGACAGGATCCGACCCAGGCGGTCGGTGGCGCTCGGGCGCGCCATCAGGCCGTTCCCGTCATCTCGTCGAGCCAGGCGACCAGGTCGTCGCGCAGCTCCGGGGGATCGAGCAGCTCGGCGTCGTCGAGGAAGCCGAGGACGAAGCTGCGCAGCCCGTCGGCGTGGCGGACCTGGAGCTCGAGGATCACGCCGCCGTCGTCCTGCCAGGTGCGGGCGACGCCGGGGCCCACCAGTCGGGCGGCCAAGGCCGCCTGGGGCGGGTCCACGCGCACGCGCGCCGTGATCGGTTCGCCCTCCCCCAGCGCCCACGCGTCGAGCTGGAGCCGCGCACCGGCCGGGTCGACCACGATCTCGGCCGAATCGGGCCCGTCGACGTCGACCCCACCGTCGATGCGATCGAGTCGGAACGACCGGCGGTCGTCGGCGTTGTGGTCGTGACCCTGGAGGTACCAGTGGCCCCGCTCGTGGTGGAGGCGGAACGGATCGACGACGCGGTCCTTGCCCCGGTAGTGGAAGCGCAGGCGGCGGTGCTCGGCCACGGCTTCGAACACGGTGGCGAGGTGGGGCGCGGACGGAATCACGGCACTTCCGCCACCGTCGGTCGCCCCCGGTGCACCCCCGAGCTTGTCGAGTCCGGTGCGCACGTCGGCACCCTCGAGGCGCACCGCGTTGGCCGCGAGGTGCATGGCGGCGAGCTCGTCGGTCTCGAGTCCGGGGTCGGGCAGGCCGTACTCGTCCTGGTCGATGCGATACCCGTCGATGGCGGGCATCGTCCCGGGCACCGGCTCGATCCGCAGCGGGATGTCCATCTCCCGGAGGTCGTTCTTGTCGCGCTCGAAGGCCCGCTTGAAGGAGGCATCGTCCCCGGGGTAACCGGGGATGCGACGGTGGATCTCCTCGGCGCTCAGGGGCCGTTCGGTGTGGAGCAGCTCGGCGATCAGGTCGAGCAGCCGTTCGAGCTTCGGAACCGCCATCGGCCGGAGACTATCGAGCGGTCGGTCCTGAACCCGGCGGTGCGCGAGGGGTTCGGCGCGTTCGCGCGTCCCTGGTGGTGCACCGCGCCGACCGGCGCGGTCGTCAGTCGGTTTGGGGCTCGGCGGCCAGAACGCCCGCGGCGCCGGCGGCGGCGAAGAACAGCGGGTCGTCGTCGGGCCCCCGGCCCATCGAGCGCACCTCGAGCGAGCGCTCGGCCAGCAGGGCGGGCACGTCGCCCGGGTCGACGACGTGCACCTCGTGTCGCGCGTCGGACACCTCGGCGCCAGCAACGGTGGCAACCTCGACCCGGCTGCGGGTCAGCGCCAGGATCGTCGACACGTGGTGGCTCGCGCCCCGGTGGCGCGGCCTCGGGTCGGCTTCGGACGCCCGGACGCAGCAGATCGGTCGCCCCCCGAGCGCCGCGGCCGCGTCGAGGATCCCCGCCACCTCGACGGCGGTGGTTCCGAGTGCGGAGTCGGTACCGACGACCCCCGGGCCCATGCCGACCACGATGAGGTCGGCGTCGTCGGCATGCACCGCCAGGGCCAGTGCTGACGGAACCGAGACCGCCTCGCGCATCCCGCCGAACGCGTGCCCGGCGGTGATGGTCGCGTGCACGAGGCCGAGGTCGACCATCGACACCACGAGATCGGACAGGGCCATCGGCAGCGCCGCGCCGTCGGTCATGACGTACACGACCTGACCGCCGGGGTGGCGGGCCTGGAACGCGGCGGCCACCACTGGCACCTGGCTGTGCAGGGAGCAGACGACGACCGGCGTTCCGGCGAGGTGAGCGGGCGGGTCGAGTGCCTCCTCGGCCGCGCCGGTGTCGGTCTGCAGGCTCGTGTAGCGCTGCTTCATGATGTGACCGGGCCCGGGCTGCGACCACGACTCACGGGCGAGGTTCCAGTGGACGACGTGCCAGCCGCCGGTCCCGAGTCCGAGGTCCACGGCGGTGGTGTTGAACACGACGGGGTTGCCCACGGCCACCGGACCGACCTGGTCGGTCAGGACGTAGGCGCGTTCAGGCGGCTGGTCACCGTCGACGACCCAGACCCGTTGCAGCCCCGGCCGCTCCTCGATGATCTCCGTGACCCACCCCGTCCGGAAGGAAGGCATCCGCCTACAAGCCGGCGATGAGGCGATCGACCCGGTCGTCTTGCGACTTGAACGGGTCCTTGCACAGCACGGTGCGCTGGGCCTGGTCGTTGAGTTTCAGATGCACCCAGTCGACGGTGTAGTCGCGGTTGCGCTCCTTGGCCCGCCGGATGAAGTCGCCCCGGAGCCGGGCCCTGGTCGTCTGGGGCGGGGTCTCGACGGCCTCGTCGATGGTCAGGTCGTCGGTCATGCGATCGACCAAGTCGGCCGACTGGAGCTTGTAGAACAGCCCGCGCTTGCGGTCGACGTCGTGGTACTGGAGGTCGATCAGGCTCACCGTCGGGGAGTTGAGCGGCAGGTCGTGCTTGTCGCGGTACCGCTCGATCAGGTGGTACTTGGTGACCCAGTCGCATTCCCGCGACAGCTCCAGGGGATCGCGCTCGAGGCCCTCCATGACGTGGGTCCACATCTCCAGGGCGACCTGCTCCTGCTCGGGCAGTCCCTTGCGATCGGCGTAGGTGATGGCCCGCTCGAGGTACATCTGCTGAATCTCGAGTGCCGACAGCTCACGCCCGTTGGCGAGGCGCACGTTGCGTCGGCAGGTGATGTCGTGGCTGATCTCGCGGATGGCGCGGATCGGGTTCTCCAGGGTCATGTCGCGCATCACGACCGACGGGTCCTCGAGCATCCGCAGGAGGATCGCGGTGGCACCGACCTTGAGGTAGGTGGCGTATTCGCTCATGTTCGAGTCGCCCACGATGACGTGGAGACGTCGATAGCGCTCGGCGTCGGCGTGGGGCTCGTCGCGGGTGTTGATGATCGGCCGGCTGCGGGTGGTGGCCGAGCTGACGCCCTCCCAGATGTGCTCGGCGCGCTGGGCCAGGCAGTAGGTGGCGCCCCGCGCCGTCTGCAGGACCTTGCCGGCGCCGGCGTAGATCTGGCGAGTCACGAGGAACGGGATGAGGTGCTCGGAGTACGAGCCGAAGTCGTCATGGCGGCTCGTCAGGTAGTTCTCGTGGCAGCCGTAGGAGTTGCCGGCCGAATCGGTGTTGTTCTTGAACAGGTAGATGACGCCGCGGATGCCCTCTTCGCGCAGCCGCTGCTCGGCACTGGTCAGGAGTTGCTCGAGGATCCGCTCGCCGGCCTTGTCGTGGGCGACGAGGTCGAGGATGTCGTCGCACTCGGGCGTCGCGTACTCGGGGTGCGAGCCGACGTCGAGATACAGCCGCGCCCCGTTGGCGAGGAAGACGTTGGAGCTGCGGCCCCACGACACGACGCGCCGGAACAGGTACCGAGCGACCTCGTCGGGACTCAGCCGGCGCTGACCACGCAGTGTGCACGTGACGCCGTACTCGTTCTCGAGTCCGAAGATCCGACGCTCCACGCGCAGCAACCTATCGGCGCGCCCGGCGGGGCGGGCGCCATCGCGTCGGGAGTCTCAGCGGTCGCGGCCGCCGGGATGCACGTCCCAGCCGGTGCCATAGCCCTGCGTGGCGAACTCGCGCGCCTGGAGCGCGTCGGGGACGCTGGTGAAGACGATGAACCGCGTGGGGATGCCCCACCGCTCGAGGACGAGGCGGCTGGAGAGACGTCCCGCGACGAGGCAACGATCGACGCCGTCGCCGGGGTCGGGCAGGGCCCCGCAGATGGTCTCGAGGGCGCTGTGGTCGAGGAGCGTGGCCCGGTCGAGGTTGACGATGATGGCCTCGGCCGACGTCGCGGCCTCGGCGATGGCCGGCACGACCCGCTGGGCGAGCGCGTTGTCGAGGCCGCCGTCGAGATCGACGATGGTCACGCCGCGCCGGAGCGAGACGTGGAGGTGCCCGTCGGCGAGGTCGAGGACTGGCGTCGGGCTGGTGATCGGCTCGTCCTCGCTCGCGCCCGCCCGCGTCCCGAGGCTTGCCGGATCCGATGGTGCCGGCCCGATGGTCGTGGGGTCATCGGCGAGGGTGGACATGACGGGCTCCTGATCGGCTACGTTGCAATCAGGTTACAACCCGTCACGGGATTGTCAACGGGAAACCCGCGATTCTCACTCGCTGCCGTCGCCGAGCACGGCGGCGAGCTCGTCGCCCTCGATCCGTTCGAAGGTGCGTCGGCCGTTGGTGCGGGTCAGGACGGCCACCTCGAGGTCACCGACCCCGAGCCGGTGTTCCGGGCCCGACAGCGCGCTGACGGCGGCCTGCAGGGCCCCGGCGAGATCGGCGCCCTCGACGTAGGCCTCCTCGAGCCGTGCGGTGATCGTCTCGGTCTCGCCGCCGAGGACCGAGAAGCGGTACTCGTCGACGACGGAGCCGTCGTAGAGGATGTGGAAGAGCTCGTCGCCGGACGGCTCGTCGCCGACCTCGGCCACGAGGATCTCCACCTCCATGGGCTTCATCTCGTGGGTGAAGATCTGACCGAGCATCTGGGCGTAGGCATTGGCCAGGCTGCGGGCGTCGACGTCCTCGCGCGAGAACTGGTACCCCTTCAGATCGGCGTGGCGGACACCGGCGACCCGCAGCTGGTCGAACTCGTTGTACTTGCCGACACCGGCGAAGGCGATCCGGTCGTAGATCTCGGAGATCTTGCGCAGCGTCGACGACGAGTTCTGCGCGCAGATCATGATGCCGTCGGCATAGGTGACCGCGCACAGGCTGCGACCCCGGGCGATGCCTTTCCGGGCGTAGTCGGCCCGGTCCTTCATCACCTGCTCGGGTGCGACATAGAACGGTGTGCTCATCGCTGCGAACCTCCTCCGTTGGTGCCGGCCGAACGGTCGAGACTCTCGACCAACGTCTCGAAGCGCTGGCGGACCTCGGCCTCGTCGAGGCGGGCGAAGCCGTCGGCCTCGATGGTGGCCACGATCGGGAAGATGCCACGCACGAGGTCGGGTCCGCCGGTGGCCGAGTCGTCGTCGGCTGCCTCGAACAGGGCCCGGATCGCCAGGTCGGTGGCGTCGTCGGCGGTCATCTCGTCGCGGAAGCCGATCTTGATCACGGTGCCCGCGTGCAGTGAGCCCGAGCCGGTGGCGGCGTGGTGCATCTCCTCGTAGCGACCGCCGGTGACGTCGAACTCGAACAGGCGCCCGATCCCGCGGCTGCGGTCGTAGCCGGCGAACAGCGGGACCACGGGCATGCCCTGCATGGCGGCCGGCAGGTGGTTGCGCACCATGGCTCCGAGCTGGTTGGCCTTGCCCTCGAGGCTGAGGTGGTTCCCCTCGACCTTCTCGTAGTGCTCGAGCTGGAGCTGGAACAGCTTGACCATCTCCATGGCCGGGCCCGCGGCTCCGGCGATCGCCACGCCCGACCAACGGTCGGCGGGGAACACCTTCTCCATCGATCGGTGGCTGATCAGGTTGCCCGCCGTGGCCCGCCGATCGCCGGCCATCACGACGCCGGTCGCCGTGCGGATCGCCACCACGGTGGTGCCGTGGGTGATCGTCAGCGGATGCGTCGTCGCCTCACCGAGGCGTGTGGCCGGATCGCGGCCGTGGGCGCGGAGCAGCGAAGCGAAATCTGGTCCCGGGTCGGTGTCCGGGTGGAAGAACGGCAGTGTCACACGGCGGACCCTATCTGCGGTCAGTCGACCCAACCTGTGCCCGACGAATGCGAAGCATTCGTCACGAACCCGGAGGTCGCCCCGCGACCGACGGGTTCGCGGCTACTGCCCACCCTTCTGGATGTAGGACTTCACGAAGTCCTCGGCGTTCTGCTCCAGCACGTCGTCGATCTCGTCGAGGAGGTCGTCGAGTTCGGCCTTGATCTTCTCGCCGGACTCGGACGTGGCGGGCACGTCGTCGACGACTTCTTCCTCTTCCTCACGGGTGGGCGTGGACTTCTTCTTCTGTTCCCGTTCAGCCATCACCGAACTCCAGGTCGGGTCGAGGTCATGACGGTCGTCACGACCCGAGACGGGCGAGCAGGTCTGCCGCCGTCTCGCACTCATCGATCAATGTACCCACGTGAGCCGCTGTTCCACGCGAGGGTTCCATCATCGGGACCCGTCGCAGGGGATCGCCGCCGACGTCGAAGACCAGTGAGTCCCAGTTGGCGGCCACGATCGCCTCGGGCCACTTCTGCAGGCACCGCCCCCGGAAGTAGGCCCGGGTCGTGTGCGGTGGGTCGGTGATGGCCGCTTCGACCGCGGCGGGATCGGTGATCGTGGCGAGGCCGGCCCGCTCGGCCAGGCATTTGCCGGGGCGCAGGTCGTGGTACTGGAGCCCGATGGCGAGCAGGCGATCGTCGCCGGGGTCGAGGCCGTGGCGCTCGCGGTAGCCGTCGAGGAGGCGCTGTTTGGCCACCCAGTCGACGGTGTCGGCCGCGCTCGAAGGATCGGTCTCCAACCGGGTGAGCACGTCCTCCCAGCGTGTCAGCACGTCGTCGCCGACCTCCTGGCCGATGCACTCGAGCCCGTGGACCTCGGCGTACTTGCGGGCCCGCTCGTGGTACTCCCACTGCAGGTCGATGGGCGTGATGGTGCCGCCGTTGGCCAGTTCGAGAACCCGGCGGAGCGTGAGGTCGTGGGACACGTCGCGCAGCGCGGCGACCGGCGACCGCAGGGCGAGGTCGAGGCCGAGCTCGTCGTCCTCGATCATGGCGAGCACGATGGCCGTCGTCCCGACCTTCAAGTAGGTCGCGACCTCGGACATGTTGGCGTCGCCGATGATCACGTGGAGTCGGCGGTACTTCTGAGCGTCGGCGTGGGGCTCGTCGCGGGTGTTGACGATCGGTCGCTTCAGCGTGGTCTCGAGGCCGACCTCCTCCTCGAAGAAGTCGGCCCGCTGGGACAGCTGGTAGGGCACGTCCGCGGCGTTCAGCCCAGGGGCCTCGGTGCCGATCTTGCCGGCGCCGCAGTACAGCTGCCGGGTGACGAAGAACGGCGTGACCTCGCGCACGATCCGCCCGAAGGGCACCTCGCGCGCCAGCAGGTAGTTCTCGTGGCAGCCGTAGCTGTTGCCCTTGCCGTCGGAGTTGTTCTTGTGGACGACGATCTCCTCGTCGTCGGCGAGCATCGAGCGCGACGCCTCCATCGATCGGCGCAGGATCTCCTCCGCGGCCCGGTCCCAGGTGACCACCTCGAAGGCATCGGCGCACTCGGGCGTGGAGCACTCGGGGTGGGCGTGATCGACGTAGTAGCGGGCCCCGTTGGTGAGGACCGCGTTGACCAGGTGGGTCTCGACCTCGGGCGGCTGCACGTCGGTGCTGGCGCGGCCACGGGCGTCGTTGTGGGGCATCTCGTCCTCGAAGTCCCAGCCGACGCGCGGCGCGGTGCGCGCCGACTGCCCCGAGCGCGCCAGGTCCTGGACGTAGGCGTTGATCAGCATCGACGACGCCGCGATCGGATTGGACTCGCTCCGACCCCGGACGAAGATGCCGAACTCCGTCTCGATCCCGCAGATCTTGTCGACTGCCACGGCGCGAACCTATCCCCGTCCGTCCGGTTCCCGGCGGCCCCCGGCACCGGTCCTACAGGTACTGGCCGGTGGCGACCCGTTCGATCGAGCGGCCCCCCTGGGGATCGGTCTCCTCCTCGTCCCGCTGGATGAGCGTGCGGACGTACACGATGCGCTCGCCCTTCTTGCCCGAGATCTTGGCCCAGTCGTCGGGGTTGGTCGTGTTGGGCAGGTCCTCGTGCTCCTTGAACTCCTGGTGGATGGAGTGCACCAGGTCCTCGGTTCGTATGCCCTTGGACCCGCCGGCGAGGAGGCGTTTGATGGCGAGCTTCTTGGCCCGGCGCACGATGTTCTCGATCATGGCGCCCGAGGAGAAGTCGCGGAAGTACATGACCTCCTTGTCGCCGTTCTGGTAGGTCACCTCGAGGAACCGGTTGCGGTCGGCCGTGGAGTACATCTCCTCGACGGTGTCCTCGACCATGGCGGCGATGGCCTTGTACACGTCTCCCCCACCCCGCTCGCTGATCTCGTCGTGGTCGATCGGCAGGTCGCTGGTGAGGTACCGGCTGAAGATCGACGTGGCGGAGAACTCGTTGGGACGCTCGATCTTGATCTTCACGTCGAGACGTCCGGGCCGCAGGATGGCCGGGTCGATGAGGTCCTCGCGGTTGGAGGCGCCGATCACGATCACGTTCTTCAACGACTCGACGCCGTCGATCTCGGCCAGCAGCTGGGGCACGATCGTGGACTCCATGTCGGAGCTGATGCCCGAGCCGCGGGTGCGGAACATCGAGTCCATCTCGTCGAAGAACACGATGACCGGCCAGCCTTCCTCGCTCTTCTCGCGCGCCCGCTGGAACACGAGCCTGATCTGGCGCTCGGTCTCGCCCACGTACTTGTTGAGCAGCTCGGGGCCCTTGATGTTGAGGAAGAAGCTGCGGGCCTCGTCGCCGGTGGACTCGGCCACCTTGGTGGCCAGGCTGTTGGCCACCGCCTTGGCG
Organism: Acidimicrobiales bacterium; assembly: GCA_034522155.1. Lineage (GTDB taxonomy): Bacteria > Actinomycetota > Acidimicrobiia > Acidimicrobiales > Salinilacustritrichaceae > Salinilacustrithrix. Next base: position 140,671 of record JAXHLP010000012.1, read on the forward strand.
ATGAGGGTCTTGCCGCAACCAGGCGGGCCGTAGAGAAGGATGCCCTTCGGGGCGGGGAGCTCGAACTCGCTGAACAGCTCCTGGTGGAGGAAGGGCAGCTCGACCGCGTCGGCGATCTGTTCTATCTGGTCGTCGAGGCCGCCGATGTCGGTGTAGTGGACGTCGGGCACCTCTTCGAGCACGAGCTCCTCGACCTCGGGACGGGGCAGCTTCTCGAGCAGCAGACCGGAACGGGTGTCGAGGAGCATGGTGTCGCCGGAACGCAGCCGCGCGCCCACCAGCTCGTCGACGAGCTCGACCACACGTTCTTCGTCGGCGCGACCGATGACGAGCGCCCGCCGGTCGTCGTCGAGCAGCTCCTTGAGCGTGACGACCTCGCCCTGGCCCTCGGCGTGGCGCGACAGGATGATGCTGAAGCTCTCGTTGAGCACCACCTCGGCCCCGCGGATGAGCGCGCCCTGCTCCTCGGCCAGCTCCGGATGCACGGCGACACGCATCTTGCGACCGCCCGCATGGACGTCGGCGGTGCCGTCGTCGTTGATGCCGAGGAAGGTCCCGTACGCCGCGGGCGGCTGGGTGAGCTTCTCGACTTCTTCGCGGAGCGCGGCGATGTGCTCGCGCGCCTCGCGCAGCGTGTAGGTCAGCTTCTCGTTCTGGGAGACCGCCTGGGACAGCTGGCCCTTGGTCTCGAGCAGCCGCTCCTCCAGCGTCCGCACGCGCTTGGGCGCGTCCTGCAGGCGCTTGCGAAGGACCGACACCTCTTCCTCGAGGGCCAGCAGCTGCTCCCGCTCGGAGGTCTCGCCACCGTCACCGGGGCCGTCTGAGGCATCGCTCTCGGGCATCACGTACTCCTCCTGAGTCCTGTTCGCGGACCATACACCGGTGATTCGCCAACCGTGCGCGTCTCGGCCAGCCGCAGCGAAACCGTCATCTCCGGGAAACCGACCGCACTTTTCCGCGGGAGTTGCCGGTTCAATTCTCCCAGCCGGTAGGGTGCAGGACACGGTCGGATATCAGCCCGACCCCACGACCCCAAGCAACCCCCGCAGGAAGGGCGACCCCGACATGAAGGTCTGGATTGACCAGGATCTGTGCACCGGCGACGGTCTCTGCGAAGAGATCGCCCCCGACGTCTTCGCGCTGCTCGACGATGGCCTCGCCTATGTCAAGGAGGGCGACAAGATCCTCAGCGATCCGGGCGGCGCCGAATCGGTCGCGCCCGTGCCCGACGGCCAGGAAGAGGCCACGATCGAGTCCGCCGAGGAATGCCCCGGCGAGTGCATCTTCATCGAGGTCTAAGCCGCTCCTCGGCCCCAGAGCGGCCTCGTCGCTTCTGACGTTGTTCGGCTGCGCCTCACAACGTCTGTCCCAGGCGTGAACCCCCCGGCTGCGCCTCACAACGTCTGTCCCAGGCGTGAACCCCCCGGCTGCGCCTCACAACGTCTGTCCCGGGCGTGAGAACAGAGACGTGCAACCACGGCTCCGCCCTCGGGCGGGGCCGTGGCGCGTCACAGCGTGGAGGCGAGCAGGTCGCTCGACTCGGGCTCGGCCCGATCCACGACGGCGACGGCCCCGCCGGCGAGATCGAGACGCACGGTGCTCAACCCGCGGCGGCGCTGGAACCACGTCGACACCACGACCCCCGACTGCACGCGCCCGGCCGGCACGATCGCCCGGTTGCGGGTGAGGGCACCGGTCCGGCTGTGCACGAGGCGTGGTTCGGGCCCGTACCAGGCGCCGAGTCCTCGGTAGGCCGCCTCCCCGAACCACAGCCCCAGGGCGGGCGCGGCCACGAGGAGCACGGCGCCGACCGGGCCGAGCACGAACACGCCGGCGAGCCCGGCGGGAAGCGCGAGGACGAGCCCCGCAGCCGTTCCCCGGACGAGCGCGCGCCGCCGCGCGGCCGCAGGTGCCGGACGCAACGCCGGGAGGGGCACGGCGTCGGGGAGGACCCGGGCCAGGACCCGCTCGATCTCGGTGTCGTCCAGGAGCGGGATGTCGACCCGACTCTGCTCGCCCGATCCTGACGCGGCCGTGCGGACGCGCACGTCGGCCCGGTTGAACGGCCGCAGCAGCAGCCGGCGCGAGATCCGCACGTCCTGGACGCGCTGGGTCTTGACCACGAACTCGGCCTTGCGCAGCAGCCCGTAGGAGACGCGCAGCTCGTCCCCCTCGATCGTGGCCGTGAGGTCCCATCGACGCACCAGGCCGACGAGGGCCGCGCTGCCCAACCACACGGGGACGGCGGCGAGCACGAGGAGCGCGACCCCGAACGTCGACGTCTGGACCGACCCGACCTCGTCCGCGCCGACGCCGATGTCGATCAGGGTGTCGAACACCACGGCGAGCGCCGCGAGGATCGCCGCCACCTCGGGGCCGGTGACCCCGGCGAGGAGGAGGCGCCCGGGTGGCAGACGCACCAGCACCTCGGGTTGCGATGCCGCAGCACCGGCGACGTCGTGGACCTGTTCGCTGCGCAGCGCGGCGAGGACCCTGGCGCGCAGCGCCTCGGCCTCCCGGCGGGGGATGGCGTCGAGGCGCAGTTCGGCACCGGAGCCGCCGGCGGTCTCGACCCGTACCGCGGCGAGGTCGAAGATCTGATGGCGCAACCGACGCTCGATCTCCACGTGCTGCATCCGGTCGATGGGGATGCGGCGCTGGTTTCGGGTCAGGACGCCCTCGTCGAGGTGGAGGACGCCGTCGGCGTAGCACCACGTCCGCCGCAGCCACGACAGGACCCCGTGGACGACGAGCACCACCACGATCGCCGCCGCGACGATCAGCACCTCGCCCGAGGACAACGCGATCACCGCCAGGGGGATGAGCGTGCGGAGCTGGTCGGGCGACGCGAGGCCGAAGACCACGGCCAGGGGCGAGGTCCGTCGCGGCACGTCGAGCTCGGGCTCGGCGTCGACCGGCCCGGTGACCGTGCCGCCGGGGGTGGTCATGTGGCGTCGCCGGTACCGACGAGGTCGAGGATGTCCTGCCGCAGCTGGGCCGCGTGGTCGGCGTCGATGCCGGGGACCCGGGAATCCGAGCTCGCCGAGGCGGTGCGCAGGACCAGGCTGGTCAGCCCGAAGCGTCGGTCCAGGGGGCCGGCCTCGAGGTCGATGTGCTGGACCCGGTGGTACGGGATGGTCGAGGATCGACGCGTGAGCACCCCGTGCCGGAGCTGGAGCGCGTCGGTGCCGACCTCGAAGCGCCAGGATCGCCAGACCAGGGCGGTCCACCACCACGTCGCTCCCCCGCCGATGCCGGCCACGACCAGCGCGCCGGCGATCGCGCCGGCGGTCGACGCGACGACCGCGAGGACGACGGCGACCGGGACGAGAACCGTGACCACGACGATGGCGGCGCGTACCCGCCAGAGCACCAGGACACGATGCTCGAGGGGCACCAGTCCGGTCGTGGGCGGCTCGGGCGTGCCCGCGGGTCTCGTCATCCCAGGCGGCTCCGGCGTGGCGGGCGGTTCGGTCATCGCAGGCAGGGACCAGTGTCGACGGTGGTGGTCAGGTCGCGATCGAGGACGGCGTCGAGCTCGGTGATGTCGAGGGCATAGGCCACGTCGGGGTCGTCGGGCGCGATCGCGAAGGCCACGCCCACCACGGCACCGGAGTTGTCGACCAGGGCCGCTCCCGAGTCGCCGGGTCGCAGCGCCGACGCCAGGATGAGCACCTCGCGCCGGGTCCGGCTCGAGTCGTAGATGTCGGTCCCCACGGCCCGCACCTGATCACCGACCACGAACGGCGCGATGCGCAGCGGTGCGCCGCCCGGATGACCGAACACGCCGCCGGCCGCGCCCTCGTCGGCCTCGCCGATGGCGAGCGGGGCGCGGTCCATGCCGGGCACGCGCAGCACGGCCAGGTCACGCTCGGGGTCGAAGACGACGACGGTCGCGTCGAGCACGCTCCCGTCGTTGCGCTCCACCTGGGTCGACTCGTGGCCGGCCACGACGTGCGCGTTGGTGACCACGACGTCCTGTCCGAGCGTGACGAACCCCGAGCCCTCCTGAACCCGGTCGCAGGCCACGCCGGAAACCTTCACCGTGGACGCGGTGCCTGCGGTCTGGACGTTGGCGGGCAGGCCGGAATCACCCGGCGGTGGACCGATGTCGGGCGCCGGCCGCAGTGCCTCGAAGACGCGGGGGAACTGGTCCTCGCCGACCAGGCGCCGCAGGGCCACGAGGGTGTCGGGTGGCTCTGGGAAGGTCCGGTCGACGCTGCGGGCCACGACCGAGTTGCGGGACTGCTCGGACCAGAAGCCGGGTGTCTCCGACATCGCGGGGAGGAGCAACCAGACGCACACGGCCACGCCAGCGAGGCCGGCCAGCATCCCGAGTGCGTGGTCGGCGGCCCGGGCCTCCCGGGCCCGGAGCCGGAATCGGAGCCGGCTGCCCACCAGGAACCCCACCGCCTGGCCGAGGAACGCGCCGACCAGCAGGACGATGCCCGACGCCAACACCAGGCTGGCGGGCGATTCGTTCGAGAACGTCTCGACGAACCACGGCAGGACGCGAGCGGCGACGAGCAGCCCGGCACCCATGCCGAGCCACGACACGGTTCGCGTGAGGAAGCCGAGCCGGTACCCGCCACTGGCGGCGAGCAGTGCCACGGCGACGAAGCACAGATCGAGCAGGTTCATCGTCGTCCGGGCATCACGGTCTTCACTCCTCGGCGAGGAGTCGCGCGCTGGTGAGGAACCCGGTGTGGGCCACCATGCGGTGGTCGGGACGGACCGACTGGCCCTGGATGTGCCAGCTGCGCTGGAGCACCTCGACGGTCTCGGCGAAGTCGAACCGCGAATCGTCCAGGTGCTGGCGGAGCGTGGCCGCCTGGCCGATGGTCGGCGTGTACGCGACCAGGATCCCGCCGGGACGCAACGCGGTCTCGGCGTGGGCGACGACCCGCCACGGCTCGGGCAGATCGAGCACGATCCGGTCGAGATGCTCCTCGTCGAGGCCGTCGTAGCAGTCGCGGATCTCGACCCGGTATCGGTCGGCGAGCTCGGGGGTGAAGCGCTCGACGTTTGTGCGGGCCCGGTCGGCGAAGTCGTCCCGGAGCTCGTAGCCCACGACGGACGCGCCGGCCCGCAGCATCGCCATCGACAGCGCCCCCGAGCCCACGCCGGACTCGAGCACCCGGACGCCGGGGTGGAGGTCGGCCATGATGATGATGGGCCCGAGGTCCTTGGGATAGATGACCTGGGCACCCCGGGGCATCTTGAGGACGATGTCGTTCAGCGTCGGCCGCAGGGCCAGCAGCCAGGCACCGTGGGTCGTCCGGTACGTGGTGCCCTCGGTCGAGCCGAGCAGGTCATCGTGGCGGAGGACGCCGGTGTGGTTGTGGAACTCGCCGCCCGATTCGAGGGTCACCAGGTAGCGGCGTCGTTTGCGGTCGATCAGCAGGACGTCGTCACCGGGCGAGAACCGGCGCTCGGGGTCGGCGGGCGCGGACATGGGAGCCCCCATCTTGACAGCGGCCGTCGCTGCCACCGAGTTCAGTTGGCTGGGGCCCTCAGGCGCCCGACGCGGCGGTCTTCGCCTTGCGGCGGGCGCGACGGCAGCTGGTCTCGGTCTCAGGCTCGGTGCCCTTCTCGAAGTGGGTGACGACGAGGCGCTGGCCGGGCAGCAGCTGCTCGCGGACGACCACCTCCTCGCGGGCGGTCATCTTCTTCAGGTGGCGGTACGAGAAGGACAACACCCACACGGCGAGCCAGAAGGACGACGCGCCGCGCAGGCCTTGCGTGCGGCCGCGCAGCTCGGCCCGGGCCATTATGCGGGCGATACGGCCCATTGCTCAGCGCACGCCCGAGCAGATGTGCTCGCGTTCGCCGCAGCCGGCGGACTGGCGGACCCCGTTGCTCCGTCGCTCGCTCGTACTCGTGCGCACGCTCAGATCCGCCTGATCTCGACGACCGTGGACTTCGTCTTGCCCCGCCGCTTGCCGACGGTGAAGGCGACCACGAAGATCACGACCCCGGCGGCCGCCGCGACAGCGAGGACGTAGGACTTGGCCGTGTCGACGGTCTCGTCGCCCTCCTCCTGTAGCTCGCGGAACTTGGCTTCGAGATCGGCCGGAGTGATCTTCTCCGCGGTGGCCATGGTCACTTCTTCCCCTTGGTGATGATCACGCCGACGATGCCGAGCACGATGATCGCGCCCGACAGGACGATCCCGTACGGTGCCCAGTTCAGGCTGCCGGTGAAGGTGGATCCGGTTTCGGTCTGCAGGGCGCGGAGTGCGCCGATGGCGAGCAGCACCATGCCGATGCCGATGAGGAGCATGGACACCGACCCCCACAGCAGGTAGCTGCCGAGGCCCCTGACCGGGTCGCGGATCTCCTGCTTGGCGTAGCCGACCGTGAGCTCCCACAGTTCGCTGGCCACCTTCTGGATGCTCTTGTCCTCGGGCTCGGCCCGCCCCTGGGCACGGATCGGTCGCGATGGTCGGCTCGGTTCGGTCTGTGCCACAGCTCTCCCTCGTTCGGGTCGGATTCGGTCTACCGGCTGGCGGTCATCCCGGGCAACCACGCCCGAATCCCGCCAGCCGGCACGACGTGTCGGATCAGGACATGTCCGAGCCCGGGTCGCCGAGCCGGGAGTCGAGGATCTCGTGGGCCACCGGGAGCAGCTCCTGCAGCATGGCCAGCCGAAGCCCGACCGTGGGCGCGCACAACAGGCGGTGCTGGTCGATGGTGCTCAGCGGCGACAGCGCGGAGAGCTGGTAGCTGGCCACGACGGGGTCGTCGCTGAACTCGGTGGTCGCCGGGGTGGCGGTGTCGCCGATCTCGGAGACCTTGGCCAGCGCACGGCGGATGGAAGCGGTGACCTCGGGCAGCACCTCGAGCTCGGCGTCGGTGGGATCGGGGTCGGGTAGGTCGCTGACCTCGGCCCGTGGATAGGGGTCGTCGTCGAGCCACTGGTCGACCTGGATCCGGCGCGTGCCCACGGCGATCACGGCCCAGCGCCCGTCGGGGAGCTCGGCGGCCTCCTGCACGTTGGCGATGGTGCCGATGCCGAGGCGGTCCTCGCCGCCGCCGACCTCGGACCCGCGTTCGATCAGCGTCACGCCGAACTCGTCATCGCCCTCGAGCACGTCCCTGATCAGGGCGCGGTACCGCTCCTCGAAGATGTGCAACGGGAGCACGAGGGTCGGGAACAGAACCGACCCGAGGGGGAACATCGGCAGCACGGCCATCGGCCCCACCGTACGGGCCGGGGTCGTGGTTGCCGCGCTGGCCGTGCGCGGCCGCCAAGGAGGCGCCGGCTCCGGGGTCCGAGCGGCCCGCTGCGACAGAGGAGCAGCAAGAGCGGGAAGTACGGGGACCTGCGACAATCGCCCTTTCCACGCAGGTCCTAGCTCGGCATGAGATGGTGGGCCGAGTACACGGGCAGGTCGAGGTAGGTCAGCACCCCGGGCGCCGCGTCCACGACGTGCGGGATGGCGTTGAGCACGTGCATGGCCGTGGCCAGGCAGCCCGCGTGGTTGTGATCGCCGTGGTCCGACGACAGCGAGAGCTCGAGCTGCAGGTGGGGCTCACCCTCGATGAGGATGCGGTACCCCTCCCCCTGCGGCCAATCCGGCGCATCGCCCTCGCGCAGTCGGGTGACGTGTTCCACCACAATGCGCTCCTCGCCACCGACGATGCCGATGATCTCGAACCGCATGCCCGAGATCGTTCCGGCCTCGATGCGCCCCGAGGCGATCTCGAAGCCGCGGTCGGCGTGGACGAGCTGGTGACGCTCCTCGATGCGTTCGATCGAGATGTCGAGCGCGGCGGCCACCATCTCCAGGACCGGCCCCCAGGCCAGCGTGGTCGAGCCGGGGGCCAGCAGGAGTGACTGGTCGGGCGAGTCCTTCCCGAACCCCATGATCTCGAACATCGTGAACGGGTTGTTCCAGGTGGCGTAGTCGACGATCTCCATCATCCGGACGCTGCGCACCTCCTTGCACAACGCCATCGTCGGAATGGCCAGGCCGGCGTTGCCGAACCCGGGGTCGATGCCCGAGGTGTACATCGAGGTACCGCCCTTCTCACACGCAGCGGCGAGCTGCTCGGCGATCCCGCCGTCGGTCGCGTCGGGATACAGCAGTGGGACGAACGAGGTGTTGACCACGTTCTTGCCCGACTCGAGCATCCGGCACAGGTCGGTGACCACCTCCTGGGGTCGCGCGTCGGAGTGCGCCGTGTAGCAGATGACGTCAGCGTCCATGGCGAGCAGGGCGTCGCCGTCCTGACTCGCCGCGACTCCGAGCGCTCCGGTGCCGCACAGCTCGCCGGCGTCGCGGCCGGCCTTGTTGTCGCTGTGCACCCACAAGCCGACGAGCTCGAGGTCGGGATGGGCGGCGATGGCGGGCACGGCGTGGATGCCCACGGTGCCCGTGGCCCACTGGATGACGCGGTGCGGCATTGGTTCGGATCTCCCCGGTGTCGTTCGCTGACCTGACGGCGCGTCAGGAACTCAGGAACCTAGCTGGCCGGCTCGGAACCGGCGACGCAGCGGCGTCGGCGCCCTGCGCCTGACGAACGGCTCAAGACATGCGGCGGAACGAAGGTTGGCGCCAGGAGACGTTGCGAGGCACAGCCGAGCAACTCTCGAAGTGAGGAGGCCCGCGCCGGCAAGCCTCACAGCCGACGAACGACGCATCAGCCGAGCCCGCGGGCGTCGCGCCAGCGCCGGTAGCGCCACAGGTGGTCGAGTGCGGTGACGGCCCGGTTGGCCGACGGGTACGCCAGCCGTCCCCGCTCGCGCAGCGCGCGCGGCGCGGGGTTGTCGGGGTGGGTGATGGCGAGCTCGGTGGCCACGAGAACGGGCTTGCCGTGCTCGTCGCTCGCGTCGCAGGCGGCTTCGGCGTAGCGGGCGTCCTGGCGCTCGTGGAACCCCGCCATCCGCTCGAGCCCGTGGTCGGGGAAGAACCCACCGGTGCGCAGCAGCGCGGCCTGGTTCGACTGGATCCCGATGCCGAGGTAGATCACGGCGTCGACGTCGGGGTGACCGGCGACCAGCGAGATGATCTCGGGGATCGTGTCGCGCGTCTCGCCGCCGGCGAGGTCGACCGGGTTGTTCTTGCTCCACCGCGGCGGCAGCAGCTCGTCGATGGCGTCGTAGAGGTCCTGGGGCAGTGCCGTGAGCTCGAGGTCGGTGCCCGCGATGGCGTCGGCGGTGGCCACGCCCCACCCGCCGACGGTGGTGAGCACGACCACCCGGTTGCCCGACGGCAGTGGCTGGGTCGCGAAGGTCGCGGCGGCCTCGTAGGCCTCCTCGATCGTGCGGGCGCGTGTGATGCCGGCCTGGCGGGCCACACCGTCGAAGACCCGGTCGTCGCTGGCCAACGAACCGGTGTGGCTCGCCGCCGCCCGCTGGCCACCGGCAGTGGCACCGCCCTTGACGATGACCACGGGCTTGCGCTCGGCCACTGATCGCATCCGGGTGGCGAACGCCCGCCCGTCGGAGATGCCCTCCACGTAGGCGAGCCCCACCGCGGTGGCCTCGTCATCGGCGTAGAAGTCGAGGTAGTCGGGGACGGTGACGTTGATGGCGTTGCCGGCCGACACGGCCCGAGAGATGCCCACGCCGGTCTGCACCGCGTAATTCTCGAACGACGACACGAAGTTGCCCGACTGGCTGGCCACGCCGATGCGCCCCGGCGGCGGGATCGGCGCCACGATCTGGGCACACAGCCGGGCCGGGGTCGACACCACACCCTGTCCGTTGGGTCCGGCGACGAGGATGCCGAGCTCGTCGGCGATGGCGATGAGCTCTTCCTGGGCGCTGGCACCCTCCTCCCCCGCCTCGGCGTAGCCGCCCGAGGTGATGAACGCGGCGCCCACGCCGATCGACGCGGCTTCACGCAGGATCTGCTCGTTCGCGGCCGCGGGCGTGCACAGGAAGATGAGGTCGGCCTCGCCGGCGGGGATGTCGGTCACGTTCGGGACCGTCGGGACCCCGAGCACCTCGGACCCGTCGCGGTTGGTGGCGAACACCTCCCCCGGGTACCCACCGGCCAGCAGGTTGTGCAAGGACACGAACCCGAACTTGCCCGGATGCGTCGACGCCCCGGCGATGATCACACCCCGGGGCTCGAACAGCGCGCGGAACTGCTCCTCGGTCGCCACGACTACGCCTCTCGGAGCTCGATGAGGGCGTCGACGGCCACGGGCGAGCCGTCGGCCGTCACGATCAGCGGGTTGCAGTCGGCGCCGACGATGCGGGCGTCGGCCTCGGCCGCGTCGGACAGGGCCCGGAGCACGGCCACGAGCTTCGTGCGGTCGACCGCGGCCTCGCCGCGGAAGTCGCCGAGGAGCGTCTGGGTGTCGAGGCCGTCGATCATCTCGGCCGCGTCGACGTCGTCGATCGGCACCAGCCGGAAGGTCACGTCGGCCACCGCCTCGGCCAGGATCCCGCCGACCCCGAGCATCACCGTCATCCCGAACTGCGGGTCGTTGTGCAACCCGGCGATCAGCTCCCGGTTGCCCTTCACCATCGGCGCCACCAGCACGTGGACCTCACCATCGTCTGGCGTCGCCGCGCCGAGCAGCTCGGCCGCGGCGCTGCGGACGGCGTCGTCGTCGGCCAACCCGAGCCGCACCAGTCCCCGCTCGGTCTTGTGGGCGATCGAATCGCCGCCCAGCTTGACGACCACCGGAAGGCCGACCTCGTTGGCCGCGGCGGCCGCCTCGTCGGCCGTCGAAACGACTCGTTCCTCGGCCACCGGCAACCCGTGCGCCGCCAGCAACGCCTTCGATTCAGCCTCGGACAGTGTCGGCACGGGCCGGAAACCTAGACGCGCCCGGTGGGGTGGCCCGAACCTGGGTCACCGAGGTTCCGCGCTCTTCCATCCGACCTGAGCCGAGCGCGCCGGCAAGCCGAACGCGAGACGTCCGACGATGCGCGTTGGGAACTTCGTCGTACGGGGAGTGCGCGCCGCGAGGAACGAGGATCCAACCCGGAGGGTTTGCGTACGCTCCGCTGTCACGGTTCCTTCTGGAGCGCCACCCGGAAGAACTCGCGGATGTGGTCGCGGCGGCGGGCGACGAGCTCGTCGGAGCGCGGGTCCTCGCCGAGCAGGCCCTCGATGAAGGGCACGTCGGAGAAGTAGGACAGCACGGCGCCGAGGCCGGAGATCACCATCTGCTCGGGATCGTGGTCGCGGAAGACGCCGTCCTTGATCTGGGCCTGGAGGAATCCGACCGCCCGTTCGAACATCGGGCGCAGGGTGGCGCCGAGGTCGACGCCGAAGTGGGTGCCGTCGAGCGCCTCGCGCCGTACGAGGCGGACGATGTCGGGGTTCTCGGCGAAGAACTCGAAGCCGGCGGACAGGCCGCGATCGAACTGATCCCAGCCGTCGTAGGGCCCCTCGATTGCGTTCTCGACCTTCAGGAACCACTCGGCCAGGAGCCGCTCGAAGACCGCGGTGTAGAGCTCGTCCTTGTTGGGGAAGTGGTGGAGGACGCTGGCCTTGGCGATGCCGACCGCGCTGGCGATCTCGCCGATGGACGCGCCGTCGTAGCCTCGCTCGGCGAAGGCCCGCCGGGCGGCGAGGAGGATCGCCTCGCGGGTGGAACCCTGGTCCCTCGCCTGCTCGGCAGCGGTTTCACCGACGGTCACGGGTGCAGGCTACTGGCCGGGGGCGGGGTCCCCGGGCCCATCGCCGCGACGGGTACGCCGATAGGTCTGATCGGTCCGACTCCGTCGGCCCATCAGGTCCTGCGGCTCATTTCGGACTCGGTCCTCGTTTCGCCGTAGGTTCGGCTTCATGGACGTCATTGCCGCCCTCTTCGTCGAGGACATCCAGCAGGAGCAAACCTTCGCCGGAGGTCCCACGACCTTCGATCTCGGCAAGGTCCACTTCTCCGCCGTCCCCGTCGAACCGCCGCCCGTGACCATGGCGCCCCATCTGGTGGTGTTCGTCCGCTGTGCCCCCGACGAGGCCGGGACCGGCGCCCTCGAGGTCCGGTTCATGCGCGACGGCGAGCAGCTCGCCCGCAACGTGCAACCGCTCCAGGTCGAGCCGGGCAAGTTCGACCGTCGCCTGGTCCGGGGTGAGCTCGAGTTCGAGGACTACGGCACGGTCGAAGCCCACGTCCGCGTCGACGAAGGGTCCGTCGTGATCGTGCCGTACACCATCGTTCCCGGCCCGTCGAGCTGAGTCGCGCCATGAGCTTCGCCGCCGCGCTCTCCGAACATCCCGTCGCCGCCGACGCGGTCGGCGAGGTGCTCGGCAGCCTCGTCGAGGACGGCGGGGTCGAACCCGACCTGGCCGTGGTCTTCCTCTCGACCGAGCACGCCGAGTTCGCCGGCGAGATCACCTCGGCACTGCACAACGTGCTCAAGCCCAAGGTCCTGCTCGGCTGCTCGGCCAGCGCCGTGCTCGGCCGCCGGCGTGAGGCGGAGGAGGGCCCGGCCATGTCGGTCTGGGCCAGCTGGTCGGGCGAGGTCGCGCCGGTGCGGCTCGAGACCACCCCACTCGACGAGGGCGTTGCCATCCAGGGCCTGCCCGCGGACCTCGACCAGGGCGCCACCCTCCTGCTGCTCGCCGACCCCTTCTCGTTCCCCGCTGACGGACTGGTCGACGAGCTGTCGCAGCTGCGCCCCGACGTCACCGTGGTCGGTGGGATGGCATCGGCAGCGGCGTCGCCGGGCGGGAACGCCCTGATGCTCGACCGTGACGTCGTCCACGATGGTGCCGTGGGAGCGGTGATCCCCCGCGAGCTGCTGGTCGGTCCGGTCGTGAGCCAGGGCTGCCGACCCGTGGGCGAGCCGATGGTCGTCACCGGCGCCGAGGGCAACTTCCTCCTCGAGCTCGCCGGCCAGCCCGCGCTCGAGCGCCTCGACGAGCTCATCAACGGCCTGTCGGCCGACGACCGGGTGCTGATGGCCAACGGTGTGCACCTCGGCATCGTGATCGACGAAGGCCGGACCGAGTTCGAGCACGGCGACTTCCTCATCCGCAACGTGCTCGGTGGCGACAAGGAGCGCGGCGTCCTCGCCGTGGGCGAGCAGGTCCCGGTGGGCACCACCGTCCAGTTCCAGGTGCGCGACGCGACCTCCGCTGACCAGGATCTCCACCGCCTGCTCGACGGGATCCACGGCGACGGGGCGCTCCTGTTCACCTGCAACGGGCGGGGCGTGAACCTGTTCGGGACCGCCGATCATGACGCCAACGCGGTCGCCGACCGGGTCGGCACCGAGGCCGTCGCCGGCATGTTCTGCGCCGGCGAGATCGGTCCGGTGGGCGGGCGGAGCTTCCTCCACGGATTCACCGCCTCGGTCCTGATCTTCGCCGATGATCAGACCTAGTGTTGGCTTGACCCCGTTCGCCCGGTCTTCGGACCCGTCACTGCCAGGAGCCCCACCGTGACCGACCCGGATCTGGAGAAGCGGGCCATCGACGTCATCCGGGGTCTGGCCATGGACGCACCCCACGCGGCCAGCAGCGGCCACCAGGGCACGGCGATGGCCCTCGCCCCGCTGGCCCACGTGCTCTGGACCCGGATCATGGACTACGACGCGGCCGACCCCGACTGGCCCGACCGCGACCGGTTCGTGCTGTCCGCCGGCCACGCCAGCATCCTCCAGTACTCGATGCTCCACCTCACCGGGTGCGGGCTGAGCCTCGACGATCTCAAGCAGTTCCGCCAGTGGGGCTCGAAGACTCCCGGTCATCCCGAGGTCGGCCACACGCGCGGCGTCGAGGTCACCACCGGCCCGCTCGGGCAGGGGTTCGCCAACGCCGTCGGCATGGCGCTGGCCGAACGGTGGCTGTCCGCCCGCTTCGGCGCCGACCTGTTCGACCACCACACCTTCGTGATCGCCAGTGACGGCGACCTCCAGGAGGGCGTGAGCCACGAGGCCGCCTCCCTCGCCGGCCACCAGAAGCTCGGCAAGCTCGTGGTGGTCTACGACGACAACCACGTCTCCATCGACGGCGTCACCGAGCTGTCGCTGTCCGACGACGCCGCCACCCGCTTCCGCGGCTACGGCTGGGACGTCGACGAGCTCGGCGAGGGGGCCGAGGATCTCGACGCCCTCGAAGCGGCCCTCCGGCGAGCAAAGACGGTCGACGACGCGCCGACGCTCATCGTCCTGCGCAGCCACATCGCCCACCCGTCGCCGTCGCTGCTCGACGCCCCCGCCGCCCACGGTCTGGCCTTCACCGACGACACCATCACCGAGGCCAAGGAGGTGATGGGCCTCCCCGACGAGCCGTTCACCGTGCCCGATGAGGTGCTCGCCTATTACCGCGACGTGGGCGAACAGGGCCGGTCCCAGCGCGAGGCGTGGGAGAAGCGCCTGGCCGCCTTCGCCGGCGACCGGGCCGCGCTCGACTGCTGCCTCGACGCCGAGGGCATGCCCGGCTGGGAGGACGCGGTGCCGAGCTTCGGGCTCGACGACAAGCTCGCCACCCGCCAGGCCTCGGGCAAGGTGCTCCAGGCGCTCATCGAGCGAGTGCCCGGACTGCTCGGCGGTGGCGCCGACCTCACGGGCAACACGGGCACCAAGATCGCCGATGCCGGGGTGTTGGGTCCCGACGAGCCCGACGGCCGCCAGCTGTACTTCGGTGTCCGCGAGCACGGGATGGCCGCGGTCATGAACGGCATGGCGCTCCACGGCGGCGTGCTGCCGGTGGGCGGCACGTTCCTCGTGTTCTCCGACTACGCCCGGGGGGCCATCCGCCTGGCCGCCATCAGCGGCGCCAAAGTCATCTACTCGTTCTCCCACGACTCGGTCGGGGTCGGCGAGGACGGCCCCACCCACCAACCGGTCGAGCAGGTGGCCTCGCTGCGGGCGACGCCCGGGCTGTCGGTCATCCGACCCGCCGACGCCAACGAGACCGCGGCGGCGTGGAAGGCGGCTGTCGGCCACGACGGCCCCACCGCCCTGATCCTCTCGCGCCAGGGCGTCCCCACGCTCGAGGGCACCTCCGAGCAGGGTGTGCTCCGCGGCGGCTACGTCCTCCGCGACCACGACACGGCCGACATCACGCTCGTGTCCACCGGCAGCGAGGTCCACGTGTGCGTCGACGCGGCCGAGCAACTCGCCGCCGACGGCATCGGTGCCCGGGTCGTGTCGCTCCCGTCGTGGGACCGCTTCGAGGACCAGTCCGACGCGTACCGAACGAGCGTCCTCCCCGACCACATCCCGGCCCTGTCGGTCGAGGCCGGCGTGACCTTCGGCTGGGATCGCTACGCCGACGAGTCGGTCGGCATCGACCGGTTCGGCGCATCGGCACCCGGCGCCGAGGTGCTCGAGCGGCTGGGCTTCACCCCCGCCAACATCGCCGACCGTGCCCGCACGCTGCTGGAAAGGACCTGAAGTGGGACGGCTCCACGACCTCCACGCCGCCGGCCAGTCGCCCTGGCTCGACAACCTCCGCCGAGGCTACCTGCGCTCGGGCGAGCTCGCCGCCTACGTCGATCGGGGCATCCGCGGCATCACCTCCAATCCGTCGATCTTCCAGAAGGCCATCGCCGACAGCGACGACTACGACGAGCAGCTCGACCAGCTCGTCGGCGGTGGCAGCACCGTCGAGGACGCCTACTGGCAGATGGTCAGCGACGACATCAGCGAGGCGCTCGGCGTGCTGCGCCCGGTCCACGACGCCTCCGACGGCATCGACGGCTACGTCTCGGTCGAGGTCGACCCGGGTCTCGCTCGCGACACCGACGGCACCATCGTCGCGGCCCGCCAGCTCCACGAGCGGATCGACGAACCCAACCTCTTCGTCAAGATCCCGGCCACGGCCGAGGGTGTGCCCGCCATCCAGCAGATGATCCGTGAGGGCCACAGCATCAACGTGACCCTCATCTTCTCACTCGAGCGGTACGAGGCGGTGATGGAGGCCTACCTCGCCGGACTCGAGGCCCGCCTCGCCGACGGCCACGACGATCTGTCCGACGTGCGCAGCGTGGCGTCGTTTTTCATCTCGCGTGTCGACACCGAGGTCGACAACCGGTTGGGGGCGATCGGCACCGACCACGCGCTCGCGCTCCGGGGCACGGCCGCGGTGGCACAGGGCCAGGTCGCCTACGGGCGTTTCCTCGACATCTTCGAGGGGCTGCGCTGGGACGCCCTTACCGCCGCCGGGGCCACGGTCCAGCGGCCGCTGTGGGCGTCGACGTCGACCAAGAACCCCGACTACCCCGACACGCTCTACGTCGATCAGCTCATCGGGCCCGACACCGTCAACACACTGCCCGACGCCACCGTCGACGCGTTCGACGACCACGGCACCGTGGCTCGGACCGTCGACGCCGACCTCGATGGCGCCCGGGCCGCCCTCCGATCGTTGTCAGCGACTGGCGTCGACATGGCCGACGTGGGCCGCGTGCTCGAGGTCGAGGGGGTCGCAGCGTTCGAGAAGGCCTTCGATGATCTCCTCGGCACGCTGCAGACCAAGGCCGACCACCGGTCCTGACCATGCATGGCGAGCTTCGCGTCGTCGACGACGTCGCTCCCGCGTTCAGCGAGGTCGTCGCCGAGGCCTGGCACGCGCGGCCAGGCCGGGGCTTCTCCATCGCGCTCTCGGGCGGCGAGACGGCCCGGCGCTGCTACGAGCACCTCGCCACCTGGGACGAGTCGCCGATCGACTGGATGGCGACCGAGGTGTACTGGGGCGACGAACGTCGTGTTCCACTCGACCACCCGGACTCCAACTACCGGCTCGCGGCCGAATCGCTGCTCCAGCAGGTCGCGGGGGTGCATGCGCTGTTTCCGATGCGGTCCGAGGCCGGCGCCGACGCCTACCAGATGCAGCTGTCGACGATCGGTGCGCTCGACGTGGTCCACCTCGGCCTCGGCGCTGACGGTCACACGGCCAGCCTGTTCCCCGACTCCCCGGCCCTCGACGCCGATCCCGGACGCCTGGTGAGCACCAACGACGACCCCCATGGCGTGCATCCCCATCCGCGCCTCACGCTGACCTACGCCGGCATCGCGCGCGGTCGTACCGTGGTGGTCACCGTGGCCGGCGCCGACAAGGCCTCGGCCTTCGATGCGGTCCGGCGAGGTGCCGACGTCCCTGCCGCTCGGCTCCGGGCCGAGCACCTGGTGTGGATCGTCGACCGCCAGGCAGCCGACGAGGCGGATTGAGCGTCTGCCAGTCGAGGATGACCGTGTCCCCTGTGACTCCTGACCGCGCTCGATATCCCACGCATCCCGGCTCGGTTTCCTAACCTGGTCGACATGGAACCCTCCCGGCCGCTGCCGTCGGCGGCGGTGCCGGTGCTCCGACGGACCGCCCGAGACGTGCGCATGCATCTCCTGGGTCGCCTGTCGCTGATCCACGCCGCGGGTGCGTTCATGGTGTTCAGCTACCTCCAGCAGCTGTATCCGGCCTCGAGCGCCTTCGACACGCCCTGGCTCAACGACCTCGTGCTCCTTGTCGGTACCGAGGTGATCCTGGCGCCGATCGCCTGGCTGTGGTTCCTCAAGAAGTTCGGGACTTCGGGGCGGTGGGCGCTCGACGGGCGCACCCCCACCGTCGCCGAACGGGAGCGCATCCTCGACGAACCCTGGCGCATGGCCGCCCGGCCCTTCCTGCTCTGGGCCGGTTCCGCCACGGTGATCTGCACGGTCGTCGCGGTTCGCAGCGAGTACGCGGCCCGCCAGGTTCTCGAGATCGGCCAGATCATGCTCATCGGCGGTCTCGGGGTGTGCGCCATCTCCTACCTGGTCGTCGAGCAGACCTACCGGCCCCTCTTCGCGTTCGCCCTCGCCGGCGAGGCCCCGCCTCGCCCCGCCTCGCTCGGCATCCGCCCCCGGCTGATGCTGGCGTGGGCGGTCAGCTCGGGCGTCCCGTTGCTCGGTCTCGCCACCGCACCGCTCCGCGACTCGGGGCGGTCGCTCGCCGCCATCAGCGTGCTCGCGCTCCTCGGCATCGTGGGCGGCATCTTCTCGGTCCTGGTCGCGTCCAACTCCATCGCCGAGCCGCTCGACGAGGTCCGCCGGGCACTCGGTCGCGTGGCCGGCGGCGACCTGCAGTCCGACCTGTCGGTCGACGACGGCGGCGAGGTCGGTCAGGTGCAGGCCGGATTCAACCGGATGGTGGCCGGTCTGCGCGAGCGCGCCGAGCTGCATGACCTGTTCAGCAAGCACGTCGGCCACGAAGTGGCGGCCCAGGCGCTGGAGCACGGGACCGGGCTGGGTGGCGAGTCCCGCCGCGCTTCGGTCGTGTTCGTCGACCTCATCGGCTCCACCGCCATGTCCGAGGTCCTGCCTCCCGGCGAGGTGGTCAGCACGCTCAACGCCTTCTTCCAGGGCGTGGTCGACACCGTCCAGGCCGAGGGTGGCTGGGTGAACAAGTTCGAGGGCGACGGGGCCTTGTGCGTGTTCGGCGCACCGGGGTTCCAACCCGACCACGAGGCCCGCGCCCTGCGCGCCGCGCGCGCCCTGCACGACCGCATGCAGCAGTTGGCCGACGAGCACCCCGGCCTCGACGCGGGCATCGGTGTCTCGTCGGGGACCGTCGTCGCCGGCAACGTCGGCACCGAGGAGCGCTACGAGTACACGGTGATCGGCCGGGCCGTCAACGAGGCCTCCCGGCTCACCGACCTGGCCAAGCAGCGTCCCGGACGTGTTCTGGCATCGTCGAACGCAGTACGCGCCGCCGGTCCCGAGCAGGCCGAGTGGGTCGACCGCGGCAGTGTCGGCCTGCGCGGCCAGCAGGCCCCCACGCTCGTCTTCGAGCCGACAGCCGTGGGCACCTCGTCCCGCTCCCCCACCCACCCGGCCCGGGCCAACTGAGGACGACGCGGACGCCAGGTCCGGCCCGTGATGCTGGGCTGGTCGTGGAGGATGGCCCGGGTAGGGTCCCCGCCATGGTAGATGCCGCCCCCGCTCCGGCCCTGCTCGACCTCCCCCTCGACGAGCTCCGAGCTCGTGCCCGAGCGATCCGCGATGCGAACACCGGCCAACGGGTCACCTACTCGCCCAAGGTGTTCATCCCCCTCACGATGCTGTGTCGCGACAAGTGCGGGTACTGCACCTTCGCCCAGCCCCCCGCCCGGCTCGAGTCGCCATACCTCACGCCCGACGAGGTGCTCGCCATCGCTCGGCGCGGCGAGGAGACCGGGTGCCACGAGGCGCTGTTCACCCTCGGCGAGCGCCCCGAGGAGCGGTACCCGGCCGCCGCGGAGTGGCTGGAGGCCAACGGCTACGAGTCGACCGTCGACTACCTGGCGGCCATGTGCCAGCTCGTGCTCGACGAGACCGGCCTGCTCCCCCACGCCAACGCCGGCGCCCTGTACCCCGACGAGCTGGCACGGCTGCGCGCGGTCTCACCGTCGCAGGGGATGATGCTCGAGACCCTCCGCGACGACCTCGACTGCCATCTCGGGTCGCCCGACAAGACCCCCGAGCGCCGTCTCGCCACGCTCGAGGCTGCCGGCGAGCTGGGGATCCCGTTCACGACCGGCATCCTCGTCGGCATCGGCGAGGAGCCGATCGACCGCGTGCAGGCGCTGGAAGCCATTGCCGCCAGCCACCGTCGCCACGGACACGTGCAGGAGGTCATCGTCCAGAACTTCCTGCCCAAGCCGGGTACGGGGATGCACCGCGCCCCGGCGTGTCCTCACGACGACTTCGTGCAGGCCATCGCGCTCGCCCGGCTCATCCAGCCGCCCGAGGTCCACGTGCAGGCGCCGCCCAACCTGTCCGACGACTTCGGGGTGCTGCTCGATGCCGGGATCGACGACTGGGGTGGCATCTCGCCGGTCACCGCCGATCACGTGAACCCCGAGCGCCCCTGGCCGGCGCTCGACCGCCTCGCCGAGGTCACCGAGGCCCGGGGGTTCGCGCTGGCGCCTCGGCTCACCGTGTACCCCGAGTTCGCCCGCGCGGCCGCACAGCCCGCCGGAAGCACGGAGCGCAGCTTCATCGACGAGGCCGTGCGATTCCCGGTCCTGAACCGTGCCGACGCCGAGGGTCTCGGACGCGACGACCACTGGTACTCGGGCCACGCGGACGCCCCACCCACCCTCGTTCCGGGCCGGCCCGCCGCCGGCGGTGCCGTGGGCGAGGTGCTCGCCGGCGCGCTCCTCGGCCAGGAGCTCGGCGTCGACGAGATCACCACGCTGTTCGGCGCCCGCGGCCCCGAGGTCGCCGCCGTGACCGAGGTGGCCGACGACTTCCGGCGCACCGACGTCGGCGACGTGGTCACCTACGTCCAGAACCGCAACATCAACTACACCAACGTCTGCACGTTCAAGTGCCGGTTCTGCGGTTTCTCCAAGGGACCGCTGTCGCTCAATCTCCGCGGCAGCCCGTACCTGCTCACCCTCGACGACATCGCCGACCGGGTCCGCGAGGCCCGCGACCTCGGCGCCACCGAGGTCTGCCTGCAGGGCGGCATCCATCCCGACTTCGACGGCGACTACTACATCGACGTCACCCGGGCCGTGAAGGAGGCCGTGCCCGACATCCACGTGCACGGGTTCACCGCCCTCGAGGTCACCGAGGGCGCCCGGCGCCTCGACGAGCCCCTGGCCGACTACCTGCGACGCCTGATGGACGCCGGCCTCAAGACCCTGCCCGGCACCGCGGCCGAGATCCTCGACGACGAGATGCGGGCTCTGCTGTGCCCCGACAAGATCAACACCGACGAGTGGCTCGAGGCCCACCGCACCGCCCACGCTCTCGGGCTGCAGTCCAACGTGACGATCATGTACGGCGCCATCGAGAACCCGGTGCACTGGGCCCGCCACATCGTCCGCACCCGCGAGCTGCAGAAGGACACGGGCGGGTTCACCGAGTTCGTGCCCCTCCCCTTCGTCCACATGGCCGCTCCCATGTACCTGCAGCGCAAGGCCCGCCGGGGCCCGACCTTCCGCGAGGCCCTGCTCATGCACGCCGTCGGACGCATCGCCTACCGCGGTGCCATCGACAACATTCAGGTGTCCTGGGTGAAGATGGGCCGATCGGGCGTCACCCAGTGTCTGCAGGCGGGGGTCAACGACCTCGGCGGCACGCTCATGGACGAGAACATCTCCCGGGCCGCCGGGGCCACCCACGGGCAGATGATGCAGGCCGACGACTTCCGCTCGATCGTCGAGCCACTCGGTCGCCGCCTCGAGGAGCGGACGACGCTCTACGCCAGGCCTGCGCCCGCTTGAACGCATGAACCAACCTCCCTCCGGCGCGGTCTCCCGGGCCCGGCTCGACGAGTTGCTCGACCTCGCCGGCGCCACCGCGAATCGCGACCTGCTCGTCGACATCCTGCGATCTGCGCTCGGGCTGGCGGGCGACGACGTCGACCGTCTCGACCTCAAGATCGCCGCCTCGTCCCTCCGGGAGATGCGATCCGCCTTCATCACCTTCCGGCCCTACGAGGACCACAAGAAGGTGACGATGTTCGGTTCGGCGCGGACCCAACCCCACGATCCCCTCTACGAGCAGGCCCGTCGCCTCGCCGCCGACCTGGCCGCCCAGGATTGGATGGTGATCACCGGTGCCGGTCCGGGGATCATGGCGGCCGGGATCGAAGGGGCCGGACGGGAGAACGCCTTCGGGGTGACCATCCGGCTGCCGTTCGAGGAGGCAGCCAACGAGTTCATCCATGGCGACGACAAGCTCGTCGCCATGAAGTACTTCTTCACCCGCAAGCTCATGCTCGTGAAGGAGTCGGCAGGATTCGTGGCCCTCCCCGGTGGATTCGGCACCCAGGACGAGACCTTCGAGCTGTTCACCCTGCAACAGACCGGGAAGTCGGTCCCGGCGCCGGTCGTGCTCCTCGACATCCCCGGCGGGACGTACTGGCACTCGTGGCTGCGGTTCGTGAAAGACGAACTGATCGCCGGTGGACTCGTCAGCCCGGGCGACCTCGACCTGTTCCTGATCACCGACGACGTCGACGAGGCCTGCGAGGAGATCGTGGGCTTCTACGCCAACTACCACTCGATCCGCTGGGTCGGCGACCACCTCGTCCTGCGCATGCAGACCGGCCCCGACGAGACCCAACTCGCCGCGCTCAACGAGGCGCACCGCCACCTGCTGACCCACGGTGAGATCGAGGTGACCGAGCCCTCGGACGCCGAGCGGTCCGATCGCGACCAGCTCGAACTGGCCCGGATCGCGATGCCCTTCGACAAGTACCGCCAGAGCGACATCCACGGCATCATCCGAGACGTCAACCGGTGGGTGCGGTGAGGGCGGCGACCAGCCTCACCACCCTCGGCGAGCGCGCTGACGAGCTGGCGCACGAAACGGAATCGTTGCGCCGTCTCCCCGACGAGTTGGCCGCCGGGCTGCGTGAGCTCGGCCTCGGCCGTGCCATGGCACCCGCCGAGGTCGGCGGCGGCGAGCATCCGGTGGCCGAGGTGGTCGACGTGATCGAACGCCTCGCCTACCACGACGGCGCCACCGCCTGGTGCGCCATGATCGCCGCCACGACCTCCCTGGTCGGCGGGTACCTGCCGGCCGACTGGGCCGAGGCCGTCTATGGCCCCCTCGATGCCCACACCGGTGGGTTCGCGGCGCCGGTCGGGCGCGGCCGGATCAGTGACGACGGCCTGGTGGTCACCGGTCGCTGGCAGTGGGGGTCGGGCACCCACCACTGCACCTGGATCGGCGGCGGGACGCTCGTGGTCGATGACGCCGGCGAACCGGCAGCGCTGCCCGACGGGGCCGTCGCCCCGTTCGTGCTCTTCCCGGCCGACGAGGTCGAGCTCCACGACACCTGGCATGTGGCCGGCCTGAAGGGCACCGGCTCGGTGGACTACACGGTCACCGAGGCGGTCGTTCCGCCGGGTCGTTGGGTCCAGCTCGGGGCGCCGCCCGTTGTCGACCGACCCCTCTATCGCTTCAGCTTCATGGGTGCCCTCGCCGTGGGCGTCGCCGCCGTCGGGCTCGGGCTGGCCCGGCGCGCCGCCGACGAGCTCATCGATCTCGCCGGCGGCAAACGGCCCCAGGGATCGTCACGGACCTTGGCCGAGCGGCCCGTCGTCCAGGCCGCGCTCGCCGAGGCCGAGGCCGGCCGACGCGCCGCCCGTCTCCTCCTCGATCGGGCCGTGGCCGATGCCACCCATCTGGCCGCTGGCGCGGCCGACCTCGACGAGGTCTCGGTTCGCGTCGACCTCCGGCGTGCCGCGAGCCACGCGATGCGGGTCGCGGCCGACGCGGTCGACACCTGCTACACCGCAGGCGGAGGCGCAGCGGTCTACGACAGATCACCGCTGCAGCGGGTCTTCCGCGACGTCCATGTCGCCACCCAGCACGCCATGGTCGCACCGCGCACCATGGAGGTCGTCGGTCGGGCCGACCTCGGGCTGCCGACCGACACGAGCCAGCTGTGAGCCCGTCCGAACGGCCAGTGGCGCCACTGGATTCGGCCGAGAGCATCCACGCCTGGCTCGAGGCGCATCCCGAGCCCTCGAGCGACGAGTTGGCTCGTGCGGGTCTCGTGGCCCCGCACTACCCGCCCCCGTGGGGTCTCGGCGCCGACCCCGACCTCCAGCTCGCCGTCGACCGGGCCCTGGCCGACGCCGGCGTGGCCGTGCCCGACAATCCCATCGGCATCGGCTGGGCCGGGCCGACACTGGTGGCCGCCGGGACCGTCGAGCAGCAGCGGCGCTGGATTCCCCGCCTCCTCTCGGGCGAGGATTTCTGGTGCCAGTTGTTCTCCGAGCCCGAGGCCGGCTCCGATCTGGCCGCACTGAAGACCACGGCCGTCCGCGACGGCGACCACTACGTGGTCGACGGACAGAAGATGTGGTCGACCTGGGCCGAGCGGGCGGCGTACGGGATCCTCCTCGCCCGCACCGACTTGAATGCCCCCAAGCACCGGGGCATCTCCTACTTCGTCCTCGACATGAGCTCGCCCGGGATCGACGTCCGTCCGCTCACGGAGATGACCGGCCAGTCGCACTTCAGCGAGGTGTTCCTCACCCGCGTGCGGGTGCCGATGGACCATCGGATCGGCGAGGAGGGCGACGGGTGGCGCCTGGCCAAGGTCACGCTGGGGAACGAACGCGTGTCCCTGTCCGAGGGCGGCGTGTGCTGGGGCATGGGCCCCACCAGCGCCGAGGCGTTCACGATGTTGGCGGCCGACGGTGTGGCCGATCCCGTCCAGCGCCAGGAGGCGGCCCGACTCTGGATCCAGAGCCGAATCCTCGAGCTGCTCGGCGACCGTGTGGTCGAGGCGGTGCAACGGGGCGAAGACCCCAACCCGATCGCCTCGCTCAAGAAGCGCCTGGCCGACGTCCACGGGCAGGAACTGCTGTCCCTGGTCAAGGACCGGCGGGGCGCCTACGGGATGCTCGGGGTACAGGATCACCGGGCCGAGGAGCGCGACGTGTGGCACTGGGCCTACCTGTTCAGCCGGGCATTGACCATCGGCGGAGGCACGACCGAGGTGCTCTCCAGCGTCATCGCCGAGCAGATGCTCGGACTGCCGCGCGAACCCCGACTCCGAGGGAGCTGACATGGATCTCGACGAGGCCATCATGACGCTGCGGTCGATGCGCCGCCTCACCAACGACCCACCCGTGACCGATACGGAGATCGAGCACTGCCTCCGGGCCGCGGTGCAGGCACCGAATGGCGGCAACGTGCAGCCCTGGCAGTTCGTCGTGCTGACCGACCCCGCCGTCCGGTCTCGCGTCGCCGAGGTGGTCCAGCGCGCCACCGAGCGGTACCTGGCCGCCATCGAGGCAGCCCGTCCACCGACCGATTCCGAGGAGGCCGAGCGCTCCTGGCGACGCGGCGCGCGCCTCACCCGGCATCTGGCCGACCACCTCGCCGACATCCCGTCGGTGCTCTTCGTCCTGACGCCCTATCCCAACATCCTCACCGACGACGAGGGCCCGATCGAGATCGGCCGGCTCGAGGCCTCCATCTTCCCGGCCGTGCAGAACTTCCTCCTCGCCGCTCGCGGCCTGGGCCTCGGCACCACGCTCACGACATTGGTCAAGGTCTACGAGGACGAGATCAAGCAGATCTGTGGCATCAAGGACCACCACGAGCTCATGGCGCTCGTACCGATCGGCCGTCCGCTCGGACGCTTCGGCACGCCACCGCGCCGGCCCGCGGAGACGGTGACGAGCTGGAACACCTACGGCAATCGTCGGGCGTTCGGCCCGGGGTGAGGCCGACCGGCTCCGGTCGCGATCCCGGACGGCGGCGCGAAGGCGGGATGGGCCCGGGACACGGTGACCCAGCGGCCGGAAACGTCGAACTCGAGGTCGATCCAGCGGGGCGGGTGTGTGGCCGCCCGCCGGCGTGCGCTGACACACCCGGTCCGCACCGGGCGCGGTGGTGGATCAGCCGAAGTACTCGGGCTCGTTTCCCGGCTTCCACTTGATGTTGCAGCCCATCGACGGGTGATGGGGCTCGGGGACGGGCTCGCCCGCCGCCACGTGCCTGGCCGCGGCGAGCAGGTCGGCGCCCGTCACCGCGGTGCCGTCGGGTCGGGAGTCGTCCATCTGGCCCCGGTAGGCGAGCAGGTGGTCGGCGCCGAAGACGAAGAAGTCGGGCGTGCAGGCGGCGCGGTAATCCTTGGCCACCTCCTGCGACCCGTCGACCAGGTACGGGAACCGCCACCCGTGTTCCCGGGCGAAGGAGGTCATCGCCGCCGGCGAGTCGTCGGGATGGGTGTCGGCGTTGCTGTTGATCGCCACGAACCCCACCCCCAGCGACTCGAGTTCGGACACCACATCCGGGAGGTCGGCAGCGATGTGCTTCACGTACGGGCAGTGGTTGCACACGAAGGCGACCACGACCGGTCGGCCCGCGTAGTCGTGCAGCGAGACCGTCGTGCCCGCCGGATCGGGGAGGTTGAACTCGGGGGCGGGCGTGCCGACCGGCACCATCGTGGACTCCGTCTTCACCATGGGTCCATCCTAGGAAAGACCATGGCCGCAGACGCACAGGCCCGCGGTAGCCTGCGCCGTTCCATGCCCAGAGACACCGAGCTCGAGGACCTCCACGAGTGGGTGTCGTTCGAAGACCCCGACGAGTACCGGACCTGGGTCTTCGACGTCACGTTCCTCACCAGCAACTGGACCTGCATCTTCGGCGAGGGCTGCAAGGGTGTCCTCACCGAGAACGCCACCGATCTCGAGCAGGGCTGTTGCAGCTACGGCGCCCACTTCGTGGACGACGACGACCACGCCGACATCGCCGAGATGATCGACGAACTCACGCCCGAGCAGTGGCAGTTCCACAAGTTGGGCCACAAGAACGGCGCCACCCGCAAGACCAAGAGCGGCCAGTGGGTCACCCGAGTCCACCAGGGCGCGTGCATCATGCTCAACCGACCCGACTTCCACACCGGGCCGGGCTGCGCGCTCCACACGGCGGCGCTCGAAGTCGGCGATCGGCCCTTGGACTGGAAGCCCGACGTGTGCTGGCAGCTCCCCCTCCGGCTCGAGGAGTCCACCGACGATCACGGCCACGTCACCTCGACGCTGCGCGAATGGAAGCGACGCGACTGGGGCGAGGGCGGTGCCGAGTTCCACTGGTGGTGCACCGACGACGACACCGCCTTCGTCGCGCCGAACCCGACCTACGAGGTCCTCCGGGACGAGATC
The DNA here is from genome assembly GCA_034522155.1 of Acidimicrobiales bacterium. Lineage (GTDB taxonomy): Bacteria > Actinomycetota > Acidimicrobiia > Acidimicrobiales > Salinilacustritrichaceae > Salinilacustrithrix. The sequence continues at coordinate 167,193 of JAXHLP010000012.1, forward strand.
GTGGAACTCGTGGGCGAGACGCCGTACCGTCTGTTCGTCGAACACATCGAGCGGCGGCGGGAGCGGCAGGAGTGGACGCCACTTCCTCATCCGGTTCTCAGGAAGGCGCGGGCACGTTGAGCTTCTCCACGGTCAGCCTCACGCAGGCGGCCAGCAGTCGCGGGTTGCGATTCCCGCCCCAGGTGATCGACCAGGTGGTGGCGTCCATCGACGCGGGCAAGCACATCATCCTCACGGGCCCACCCGGCACGGGGAAGACGACACTGGCGTTCTTGGCGTCGGAGGTGGCCAAGCAGGCCATGCTCTGCACCGGCTACCTGCCCACGACCGCCACCACCGAGTGGACGACGTTCGAGACCATCGGCGGATTCCAACCGACCGCCGAGGGACTCATCTTCCGTCCAGGCATGTTCGTGGAGGCGATCGAGAGCGGACGTTGGCTCGTGATCGACGAGCTGAACCGGTCGAACTTCGACCGTGCCTTCGGCCAGCTGTTCACGGTGCTGTCCGGCCAGAGCGCGGTGCTGCCGTTCAAGCGGTCGGGCCGCCAGGAACCAGTCGCGCTCGTGCCCTCGGGGGTCGAACCACCGCCCGAGACCGACGTGATCCGGGTGCCAGCGTCATGGCGGATCATCGCCACCATGAACGTGTTCGACAAGAACCTGCTGTTCGAGATGTCGTACGCGCTCATGCGACGGTTCGCGTTCGTGGAGGTGACCTCACCCGACGAGGAGGTCTTCCGCGAGCTGCTCGAGCCCCACCACGACGTGGTCAGCGACCTCCTGCTGCTACGGCGCTTCCGCGACCTCGGCCCCGCCGTGTACCTCGATGCCGCCAGGTTCGCCGATCGACGCGCCCGTGACGAGGTCAGCCGGTCCCGGCTCCTGTTCGAGACCTTCTACAGCTACTTCCTCCCCCAGCTCGAGGGCGCCGACGACTACGAGGCCACCGCGCTCTACCGGGCCATCTCGCCCCACCTCGATGCACCCGAGCAGTCGGAGGCGCAGCGCACCATCGCCGACGTGCTGGGCGTCGAGCTGGCACTGTGACCGACCGCGCCACCGGCCACTCGGCGCCGAGCCACGTCGACGCTCGCCACGGTCCCACCGGGTCGGCTGCGGGTTCCCTCGAGCGGATCTGGAACATGCTGCGCCTGCCCGTCGATCCCCACCGCGCCATCGAGGCCCTTGTCGGCCTCCCCCGCCGGACTTCCCGCCAGGTGGTGGGCGCGGCAACCGCGGGCAGCGCCGAGGCTGGCGCGCTGCTCGAGGCCATGCCCCGGCTCATCCGCAACCTGTCGATCTCGACGGTCACGGTCCCCGAACGGTGCACAGGTGAGATCCGGGGCCCGGTGTTGTGGAGCGAGACCCTGTCGGCCCGCGCGGCGTCGGCGGGCGATCCCGGCGTCTTCGTGTGCGCCACGGTCAGCCGCGCCTACGACACCCCCGCCAACCGGCTCCTGGTCACCGCCCTCGACGCGATCGTCCGCGGTGGCCGCGACGTCGAACGGTTCCGCGACGGCCGCGACGAGGAGCCTGAACTCCTCCACGACGCGCGCCACCACGCCGACCTGGCCCAGCGGTACCTCGACCACCGGACCCTGATCAACGTCCGCCCCGAGCCCGTCCGGCGTCGGGCCACCCATCGCAGCCGGCGCACCCTGCGCCGCCGCAGCTACGCGCCGGTGGCGGCGATGCTGCGCCGCGCCGCCACGCCCCTCGACGTCGACACCATCCGCTTGTTCTGCAACCCGACCACCACGGCGCGCCACGACCTCCTCGTGGCCGCGATCGATCACCTGGTCACGCGGGGCGTGCGGGTCCCGGTGCTGCTGCTCGCCGACCACGAGGTCGTCGGAGGTCCGCTGCGGTACCGGCATCCCGCCATCGGCTCTCGCGCCGACCGCCACCGTGCCGGGCTGTTCATCGGCTCGACGCGCTTCGATGTCGCCGGAGGCGCAGGCCGTGACGACTCGTCCGTGGTCGTGCGCAACCGGACCGACCTCACACGGGGGATCGACGACGTGATCCTCCGCGAAGGACTCTGATCGCACCCATCGCTCCCGGCGCATGGCGCCAGGTTCCGACGCATCAGCGATGCCTGATGGCGCTCACCCGGGAACGGCATCCCGGAGGACCACGGGTCAGAGGTCCTCGACCTCGGCCATGCACCAGCTGGCATGATCTGCGCCGGGCTCGGCCCCGCACTCGTCGCAGGGCTCGGGAGGATCTTCGTCGAAGATCTCCGAGATGTCGATCCCGGTGTCGGAGCGCTTCAGCGCTCGGGCTTCTTCGAAACGACGATGTCGACCCTTTTTCACGGGCGTGCTCCCGAATCGGTGGGGGCTTGCGAGCGAGCGAGTGTAGCGACGACCCTACGTCGAACACCCAGCCGACCTCCGATGGTATCGGGCGCGGCCGCCGATGCCGCGATCTCCACCCGGCTTCAGCCGGGCGTCGGCTCCCCCGTGTCCCGACGCAGCACCAAGCCCACCCCGCGCTCGAACGACAGCGCGGAACGGCCGTCGAGGAGGTCCTCGATGTCGGTGGCCAGCGCCTCGGCCCGCCACCCACGGACGAGGCGGCAGTCCTCGTCGCCGCGCAGGAATGCTTCGAGATCCTTCCGGGTGGCGAGGACCGCGGGATCGAGCTCGAGCTCGCGGGCCCGTTGGGAGACCCAGGACATCAGGAGCGGGACCGCACCCCGGACATCGGCCGGCACCGGATTCGACTCGGGGAGGCGGACGGCGTCGAGATCGAGCGCGAGCCCGCGCTCGATCGCTTCGAGCAACTCGCCCCGCAGTGACTTGGCGAGCCCTCGGTCGCGCAGGCCGCGCACCTTGGCGAGGTCGTCGACGTTCTTCGGCGGCCGCTGGGCGATCCCGGCCAGGGCCAGGTCGGGGAGCACCGATCGAAGCGGCCGGTCGACCTCGGCGGCGTGCAACTCGCGCCAGCGCCCGACTTGCTGGGCCACGGCCGCGGCCCGTCCGCGGAGCCGCCGGGCTTCCTTCACCCGCCACCAGGCGGTGTCGGGGTCGGGATCGATCATGGCCCGCTCGACCATGTTCTCGCACTCGTCACGCACCCAGTCGAGCCGGTTGCGGTCGGCGAGCTCGGCGTGCAGGTGGTCGTGGAGCTCGAAGAGATGCACGACGTCGGATTCGGCGTAGGCGAGCGCGCCCGCCGAGAGCGGCCTCGCCAACCAGTCGGTGAGACGGTCTCCCTTGGTGAGATCGACCTCGAGCAGCTTGTGGACCAGGGGCGCGAGCCCGATCGAGGACATGCCGAGGAACGACGCGGCCACCTGCGTGTCGAACAGGTCGTCGGGAACGACGCCGATGGCCCGACGGAACACCTCGAGATCCTGGCCGGCCGCGTGCATCACGACGGTGCGGCCTCGGAGCACGGCACCGAACGGCTCGAGATCGACCTCGAGCGGATCGATGAGGGCGCGGCCACCTGACCAGGCGACCTGGACGAGGGCGCACACCGGCCAGTAGGTCCGTTCGCGGTGGAACTCGGTGTCGATGCCGACCCGCGGTTCGTCGACGAGCGTGTCGACGAGCGAGGCGAGGTCGTCCCCGCGATCGATCCAGCGGGTGTCGGTCACCGTGCCGGCCGCCGGCGGGACGCCGGGGACCGACGGACGTCAAACACCGGTCTCGACCGGCTTCCCCGACTCGATCCAGGCGAGCGTGCCACCCGCCACGTTCACGGCGTCCACCCCGTTCCCACGGAGGAACTCCACCGCCTTGGCGCTGCGCCCCCCGGACCGGCAGATCACGTACACCTCGCCCTCGGTGGGGAACTCGTCGAGGCGGTCGGGCACCTGGTCGAGCGGAACGAGACGGACCCCCGGCGCTCGCGCCTGTTCGTACTCGTCCGGCTGTCGCACGTCGAACACCGGGACGCCAGCGTCCAGCCTTGACGCCAGCGTGTCGACATCGATCACGGGTATCTCCACGACGACGAGACTAGGAGCGCACTCCCCCGGCGAGCACACCCGGCATCGCCAAGCCCGTCTCGCCGCGGGTTTCTCAGTCGGCGTCGTCGGGCAGCGCCGAGGGGTGGTCGGCGTCGGCCAGCGCCGCGGGGTCGAGGCCATCGACGACGTCCACGGCCAGCGCCACGGCGGCGCGGTGCACGGCCCGCTCCCCCGCTGCGAACCGGGTCGCCAACTTGCCGGCGGCAGCTCGTCGCCAGGCACCGTGCAGCCACTGCGGCCGACCATCGACACCGGGGACCACGACGTCGGCATCAGAACGGGTGAGCCGGTCGACGAGGGTGCCGATCGCGGCGGCATCCGGGGCGACGAGGTCGCAGGCGAGCACGACCACCACGGGTTGATTCGCCGTGTCGAGTGCCTGCACGATGCCGGCGAGGGGTCCGGCGCCGGGCCAGCGGTCGGCCACGGCGTCGAGACCGACGTCACGGAGTGCTGGGACGTCGCCACCGACCGCTCGGACCCGGCTGGCCCCGGCATCGAGGCACGCACGAGCGACGCGGGACGCCATCGGCGCGTCAGCGATGCGCACCAACGCCTTGTCCCGTCCCATGCGCCGGCTGCTACCGCCGCACAGGACGTCCGCCTCCCACGCGCCGGTCGACGCGTCGCCGCTCAGGCGATGCCCCCGTAGCTGGCTTCGACCCCACGGCTCTCGCCGTGCTCGGCCACGGCCTCACGGAGGTCGGCGAGGAACTGCTCGGCAACGTTGGCGTGGTACGGCCACAACATCAGGTGCAGGCCGCCCTGCTGGCGGTCGAGGTGCCAGCCCCGATCGTCCATCACGTCGCCGATCGCACCGATGTCGAGGTCCTCGTGGTCGGTGGTGAACTCGAACAGCGACAGGTCGGGTTGGTGACTCAGGTGGAGGCCATCGATCGCCTCGATTCCGTCCCGGAAGGTCCGCACCGTGTCCCGCAGCGTGGTGGCCAGCGCGCGGTAGCCGGGTTCGGCGAGATGGCGGATCGTGGCCCAGGCGGCGGCGATGGGCGATGCCGCCCGGGTGCCCGCGGTGGTGGCGGAGCCGTACAGGCCCCCGGGCCATTCGTCGTAGAGGAAGAACTGCTTGGTGAGCAGCGACTTCTCCCGGTACAGGATCAGCGACGCCCCCTTGAAGGTCCAGCCGTACTTGTGGATGTCGGCCGACATCGAGGTGACGCCGTCCACGCGGAAGTCCCACGGCGGCACGTCCTCGCCGATGCGCTCCCAGAAGGGCAGCAGGAAGCCGCCGAGGCACGCGTCGACGTGGCACAGCGTGTCGTTCCGCTGGGCGACGGCAGCCAGTCCGGGGATGTCGTCGATCACGCCGTACGGGTAGCACGGCGCTGACCCGACGATCATGCCGGTGCGGTCGTCGACGGCGGCCGCCATGGCGTCGACGTCAGCCCGGCCGTCGTCGCGCACCGGGATGCGGACCTGCTCCACGTCGAGGTACTTGCAGGCCTTCGCGAACGCGGGGTGGGCGGTCTCGGCGGTGACCAGCACCGGCTCAGCGATGCCCCGGTCCTCCCGGGCGTGGTCACGCATGGTCTGCACCGCGAGGAAGATCGACTCGGTGCCCCCGGTGGACAGGCGACCGTGGCCGGGCCCGTGTAACAGGGCCGAGCCCCATTCGATGACCTCGGCCTCCATCTCGGTGAGGCTCGGAAACGCGAACGGGTTGAGCGCGTTCTCGTGGAGGTATTCGACGGCGACCGCCTCCTGCAGACGATCGAGCTCCTCGTCGTCGGGGTGGTACACGAGGCTGAAGGTCCGTCCGCCCCGCCAGTCGGCGTCGCGGTCGCGCCGGGCCCGGATCGACGCCAAAACCTCGTCGACGGGAACGGGCTCGGTCGGGAAGCTGGGCTCGCTCATGTCCGGAGACTAGGTCCGACCCGTCCTTCTGCGGCGGCCGCGTCGGGTCCTGCGACTCCTTCCGACTTCGTCGTCATGTCACCGTCGGTCCGTCAGGTCGTCCGCCGGGGTCGAGCTGGGCGAGGAACTGGCCGCAGCGCTCGGCCTCGTCGGTCTCGCCGATGGCTCCGGCCATGCGCCGGAGTCCGTCCAGTGACCGCAGGAAGCCCTGGTTCTCGGGATGGGCCCACCGCACGTACCCCGAGCCTCGCCAACCGCTGGCCCGCAGCCGGTCGAGACCCCGGTGGTAGCCGACCCGGAACGCGGCGTAGGCCTCGACGTCGTCGCGTGCCTCGTCGCCGAGCATCGCCCAGGCCAGCAGGCAGCGCGGATGGTCGGCCACCACCGCGGCAACCGCGGCTCGCCGCTGACCCGACGCGAGCCCGCCAGCCACCTCCAGCCGCTCGAGCGCGTCGGCGGGTTCGGGCTCGAGGACCGTTTCCGGTGGGCCGCTCGCCGACAGGTTCACGTGCTGGGACATGGCCCAGACCCTACGACGACGTGACGACGGAGTCGGAATGAGGCCCTCCGGGCGTGGGTAGGATGGCGCGGTGCGCACGATGTTGGCTGCCGCGCCCTTCGAGGACGTCGCTCGGGAGAACGCCCCGATCCTTTTGGTGTTGTTCCTCGTGCTCCTGGCCATCCTGATCGCGCGGATCATCCAGCGGGCCATCACCCGGTCCCTGCTCCTGGGGATCTTGGTGCTCGTCGGCCTGTTGGTGGTGATCGAGCGGGACGAGATCAACCAGTGCGCCCAGACCTGCGAGTGCGAGCTCGCCGGCGTCGACACCGAGGTCCCCTACTGCAACCGCAACCTCACCGCCGGCGGCTAGGAGGGTGCTGAAACTCACAGGATCGACGCCCAGAGCTCGAGCGAACCCCCTGGTCAGCGCGGCGTCAGGGGTGTCGATGGACCCGATTGCAGCATCCTGCTAGGAGCCACGCTCGTCGGCGCGTGCGACGGCCCGTCGGATCAGCCTGGCGAGCTCGGCTGGGTGGGTGAGGTGAATGCCGTGGCCGACACCCTCGACGACATGGTGTTCGCCATCGGCCACCCCCGCCGCGACGGCCCGGGCGGACCGCGCGTGGTGGGCCACACCCTCGCTCCCGTTCGACGCGACCACCGGCACCGAGATGTCAGCCAGCCGGAAGGGAGCTTCGCCGGTGCGCAAGTTGGCCATCTCGGCGACCAGCGTGGGGCCTTCGGCCCGCCGCGCGTCGCGGGTGCTCGGCGGCAGCCGTTCCCAGCGCCGATCGCCGATGAGCCTGCGCATGAATCGCTCGGCGGCCTCGGACGGGTCCTTGGCCGCCGCCACCGCGCTCGCCCCCGCGCTGGTGGTGGGCCACCAGGGCATCCACGGCAACGGGCACTCGTACACGCCCACCGAACGGACGGGCTCGGGCGCCCGAGCGGCGGCACCCAGCGCGATCGTGCCGCCGTAGGAATGCCCGAACACCACCGCCGGCTCGCCGCCGAGCACGTCGAGCAGATCATCGACCTGCTGATCGAACGACACCGGCGGACCGGTCTCGACCGAGCGTCCGTAGCCCCGGCGGTCGTAGCGGATCACCCGCAGGTCGTCGAGCACCCGGCTGACCCGACCGAAGCTGGAGGACCGGTCCATCGTGCCGTGCACGAGGACGACCCTCGGACCCGTGCCGTGCTCGCCGATCCACACCGCGGGCATCGCGGTCGCCCGCTCGGTCACGTCACCGACACGACGCGCAACACGTCTGTCGTTCCGGTGTGGCTGTCGGGTGCGCCGGCGAGCACGGCGACGACGTCGCCGATCTCGACGTAGCCGTGGTCCTTGGCGTTCTTCACCGCATGGTCGACCATCTCGTCGGTGGTCTCGTACTCGTCGACGAGCATGGGCTGGGTACCCCACACCAGTGCCAGCTGGCGCAGGGTGTGCTCCACCGGGCTGGCGCCGATCAGCGTGCTCGGGGGACGGAACCGTGACATCGCCCGTGCCGTCCAGCCCGAGTTGGTGCAGGAGATGATGGCGTCGAGTCCGATCTCGGTGGCCAGGCGCCAGGCGGCGTGGCTCATGCCGGCGGTGATCCGCGTACCGAGGTCGAGCTGCACCTGCCCTTGGATCCGGCCGAGCTGGGCACCCCAGGTGACGTAGTCGGCCGCGTGTTCGGCCCGATCGCACAGCCGGACCATGGTCTTGATGACCTGGACCGGATTGTGGCCGATCGCCGTCTCTGCCGAGAGCATCACCGCTGTGGTGCCGTCGAAGACCGCGTTCGCCACGTCCGTGGCCTCGGCCCGGGTCGGCGACGGTGAGTGGATCATCGACTCGAGCATCTGCGTGGCGGTGATGACCGGGACCCCGAAGGCGACGCCCTGGCGGATGATGTGCTTCTGGAGGTGAGGCACCTCGGCGATGTCGCACTCGTTGCCGAGATCGCCACGGGCGACCATCACCGCGTCGGAGATGTTGACGATCTCGTCGAGCGCGTCGACCGCCGCCTTGGTCTCGATCTTGGCCACGACGGACGCGCCACCGGCCCGGGTCTTGACCTCTTCGACCTCGGCGGCCGACCGGACGAAGGAGGCCGCCACGAAGTCGAGGTCGGAGGCCAGCGCATCGATGAGCTCGATGTCGGTGGGTGTCGGAACGGTGGTCCGTAGGCGCCCCGAGGGCAGGGTCACGCCCGGGCGGCCCTGGATGCGCCCGCCGTGCTCGACCTCGGCGACCAGGTGGACGTCGGACTTCTCCGTCACGATCAGACGGACGGCGCCGTCGCCGAGCACCAACGTGTCGTCGACCGCGACATCGTCGACGAGGTGGTCGTAGTCGACGTCGATGCGCTCCTCGGTCGTGGGCTCCGTGCCGGGATGGAGCTCGATGCGTTGGCCCTCGTGGAGGAATCGGCCGGCGTCCTCGAGCACCGGCCCCATCCGGATCTTGGGGCCCGGGAGGTCGCCGAGGATGGCGACGGGAACGTCCATGTCCTGGCTGACCTTCCGGATCCGCTCGATCCGCGCCCGGTGTTCGGCGATCGTGCCGTGGGCCAGACCCAGTCGGCAGACGTCGACGCCGGCCTCGATGAGGGCTCGGAGCATGTCCTCGCTGTCGGAGGCTGGTCCGATCGTGGCGACGATCTTGGTGCGGGGGATCACGTCCGAACGATAGCGAGACACCGTGCCGGTTCCGGCCGCCGGTCGGAGACGAGACCCTGTCAGACTCGGATCATGGCCTCGGAGGACGACCTGGTCACGGCGCGGGGCCATCGCATTCCGTCAGCGGCGCTCGACTGGTGGGCCAGCCGCAGCGGCGGGCCGGGTGGCCAGCACGCCAACACCGCCGACACCAACGTCACCCTGGAGCTCGACGTCGAAGCCTCCGAGCTGCCGGAGCCGGTGCGCCGACGGCTCGTCGAGGTCCACGGGACCACGGTGCGCGCCTCGTCGTCGGAGTCGCGATCCCAGTTCCGGAACCGCAAGATCGCCCGCAAGCGGATCGCCGAGATCGTGGACGATGCCGCGGCACCACCGAAGCGTCGCCGGCCGACGAAGCGGAGCCGGGGCGCGCACCGGCGTCGGCTCGACGCCAAGCGGCAGCAGTCGGAGAAGAAGCGGCGCCGGGCCTGGCGCCCGGGCGACGAGCGTTGAGCCCGGTCAGCTGCGGGGCACCTCGGACCAGGGCTTGTCCTTGTCCACCCGGATGTCGCCCGGCAGTCCGAGCACCCGCTCGCCGAGGATGTTCTTCATCACCTCGGTGGTACCGCCCTCGATCGAGTTCGCGCGCATCCGCAGGAACAGCTGCTGGGTCGGCACACCCGCCAGACCCACACCGGCTCCACGCTCCATGGCGTAGGAGCCGTAGAGCTGGCCCTCGGGGCCCATGCAGTCGACCGCGAACGCGAAGAGGTCCTTGTTGAGCTCAGCGCTGGCCAGCTTGCCGACCGAGCCCTCGGGGCCCGGGTCGCCGAGCTTGCGGTTCTGGCTCGCGCGGATGTTCGTGAGCCGGGTGACGTCGGCGCGGACCCACAGCTTCATGAACTCGTCACGGCGGGCCGCGTCGTGGTCAGCCACGTGCTCCTCGAAGACCTTGCGGACCGCGCCGATCGCCCCCGAACCCCGCTCGGGGATGGCGCCGCCGATCGAGACCCGCTCGTTCATCAAGGTGGTGATGGCGACACGCCAACCTTCGCCGACCTCGCCGAGCCGCTCGGAGTCCGGGATGCGGACGTCGGTGAAGTACACCTCGTTGAACTCGGCGTCGCCGGTCATCTGGCGCAGCGGGCGGACCTCGACGCCGGGCGCCTGCATGTCGACCACGAAGTGGGTCAGGCCCTTGTGCTTGGGCTGGTTCGGGTCATGGCGGGCGACAAGCGTCCCGAAGCTGGCGACGTGGGCCAGCGTCGTCCACACCTTCTGGCCGTTGACGACCCACTCGTCGCCGTCCTGTTCGGCCCGCATCGCGAGGCTCGCGACGTCGGAGCCGGCGCCGGGCTCGGAGAAGAGCTGGCACCAGATCTCCTCGCCGGTGAACAGGGGCCGGAGATAGCGGTGCTTCTGCTCGTCGGAGCCGTGCGTGTAGATCGTGGGCGCGGACATGCCGTGCCCGATCGGGTTGCGCGCCGGAGCCGCCGGGCCACCGGCAGCCTGGATCCGCTCATTGATCGTCTTCTGGTGCCGCGCGGCCAGGCCCAGGCCGCCGAAGCCCTCGTCGTAGTGGACCCAGGCGAGGCCGGCGTCGAACTGGGCACCGAGGAAGCTGACCACGTCGGTCTCGGTCGGCGGGTGCTCGGCCAGGAGGCGGTCGATCGCCTCCTCCACGCGGGCGTCGTCGGTGGTCGGGGCGGATTCGGTGACGGCCATCCCCCCAGTCCAGCCGCCACTTGACCGGTCGGTCAAGTTGGGTTCCCTCAGTTGAGACGGGCGCGGAGGCGGCGGGCTTCGGCCAGCTCGCGCTCGGGGTCGGTGGCGTCGCCGCCGTCCACGATCGACTCGAGCACCTTCGCGGCCCGGACGAAGTCGCCCGCCGCGGCCAACGCGCCCCCGAAGGAACGTCGATCGTCGGGGGTCGAGCCGGGGATGAGGGTGCGGAGCTGGGTGGTCCACAGCAGCGCGTCACGATCGCCGCTGTGACGGTGGATCGCGGCGAGGTTGGCCAGCATCCGTCGGAGGATGTCGTGGGCCGGGAGGGGCTCGAGGTGGGGGCGCAGGTCGATGCCCGGGGCAATGGTGGCGAACATCCCGTCGAGCTCGGCGCGGTCGAGGAGCCGCCCGCCCCCGAACGCGTCGACGAACACCGGGTCCTCATCGAGGGTGCGGGTCACGAAGTGGGCCGGCGTTCCCACCCCGACGAGTACCACGCCGAGGCGGCGCCCGACCTCCATGGTCAACACGGACAGGCTGATCGGGATGCCCAGTCGCCGGCGCAGCACCTCGTGGAGGTAGGAGTTCCGCGGGTCGTAGTAGTCCTCCCGGTCACCGGTGAAGCCCCGGGCGCCGAAGAGTGTGGCGAGGAGCGTCTCGAGGCTCGGCTGGGGAACCGCGTCGGCGAGGTCGTCGAGTACACCCAGCGCACCGTCGACATCGCAGTCGCCAGCATGGGCTCCGATCAACAGCGCGGCCTCGTCGAGCGGGACCGGGTCGCGTCCGACCGCGTCCGCGAATCGCTCGGTGACCTCCACCCCATCGACCGTAGTTCTGTTCCGTCCGGCGTGCGCCGGATCGAAACCGGTACTGCCGCTCACATCGGACTGCGTCCTCATGTCGCCGTAGGAGCATGCTGAGAAATACGAGAATCGAGCCGCTCGTCCCGGCGAAGCCACTGGTCGACGAGCTGCGCCCGTGGCCGATTGCAGGTTGCTCAGCACACTCCGAGCCCCATCGACGCGGCGGTGCGCCGGGAGCCGGTGGGGTGGCCACCCGGTCGCCGCGTTACGGTCCGGGCGCGACGTTCCCGCCGGACCGAAGGAGAGGTTGGATGTACCCCGGAGCCATCGCCGAACGCCGCCCCGACCACCCAGCCGTCATCATGGCCAGCGACGGGCGGACGGTCACCTTCGCCGAGCTCGACGAGGAGGCCAACCGACTCAGCCAGCTGTTCCGGTCGGTCGGGCTCGAGCCCGGTGACCACGTGGCGTTCTGCCTCGAGAACCATCCGCGCTTCCTGTCGGTGGCCTGGGGCTGTCACTACGCCGGGCTGTACTACACGGCGATGTCTTCCCGGTTGAACGACGACGAGATGCAATACATCGTCAACGACTGCGGCGCCCGGGCCTTCGTCACCTCCGCGTACAAGCGGGACGCAGCCGAGAAGCTGCTCGGCCAGGCCCCGAACGTCGAGACCTGGTTGATGATCGACGGGACCACCGACGGCTACGCATCCTACGAGGAGGCCATCGCGGCCCAGCCTGCCGAGCCGCTGCCCAACCGGATCGCGGGCGTCGACATGCTCTACAGCTCGGGCACCACGGGCAAGCCCAAGGGCGTCAAGCCGCCGCTCCCGGACCAGCCCCTCGAAGAGGCCGGCACCACGGTGCACGGGCTCATGTCGCTGCTGTTCGGGCTCAACGAGGACTCCGTCTACCTCTCGCCCGCGCCGCTGTACCACGCCGCGCCGTTGCGCTTCTGCATGGGCGCCCACATCGGCGGAGCGACCGTCATCGTGATGGAGCACTTCGACCCCGAGGAGGCGCTCCAGCTCATCGAACGGTACGGCGTCACGATCGGCCAGTTCGTCCCGACGATGTTCATCCGGATGTTGAAGCTCGACGACGAGACACGACTGAGCTACGACGTGTCGTCGATCCAGGCCGCCATCCACGCCGCCGCGCCGTGCCCGGTGGAGGTCAAGCGACGGATGATCGAGTGGTGGGGCCCCGTGCTCCACGAGTACTACGCCGGCACCGAAGGCAACGGCTTCGTCTACTGCAACTCCGAGGACTGGCTCGAGCACCCCGGCACGGTGGGCACGGCCCTCGTCGGCACGATCCACATCGTCGACGAGCAGGGCAACGAGCTCCGCCCGGGCGAGCCGGGCACCGTGTACTTCGAAGGCGAGAACGCGGCCACGTTCCAGTACCACAACGACCCCGACAAGACCGAGCAGTCCCGCGACCCCAAGGGTCGGGGCTGGTCGACGCTCGGCGACGTCGGCCGCCTCGACGAAGACGGCTTCCTGTACCTGACCGACCGCAAGGCGTACATGATCATCTCGGGTGGCGTGAACATCTACCCGCAGGAGGCCGAGAACGTGCTCGCCCTGCACCCCAAGGTCTTCGACGTGGCCGTCTTCGGCGTCCCCAACGAGGACTTCGGCGAAGAGGTCAAGGCCGTGGTCCAGCCGGCGGAGAGCATCGAGGGGTCAGCCGAGCTCGAGCGAGAGCTCATCGCCTTCTGTCGGGAGAAGCTCGCCGACGTGAAGTGCCCCCGATCCGTGGAGTTCCGCGCCGAGCTGCCGCGCCATCCCACCGGCAAGCTCTACAAGCGCCTGCTCAAGGACGAGTACTGGAAAGGCCACGACTCCGGGATCCTGTGAGTCGTTCGCCAGCGGCTCACGACTCCCGGCGACGACCGTCGGTCCTCGAGACTCAGCCGGACAGATCCGCGGGGACGTCGGTCTTCGACGCGTAGCCCTGGGCCACGGCGAGCACGTCGTTGGGCGGAGTCTCCTCGGGCGCCAGGGTGCAGTCGGTCTCGAAGATTCCGGTTCCCTCCGGGACCTCCACGCCCTCGGGTGCCAACTCGACCTCCACCAGTCCGGCGATCTCGCCGGCGGTGCAGCCGGGGACGTTGAAGTTGACCAGCGTGTCGGTGGTGAGCGAGCCGTCGACGATGGCGTCGCGGTTGTCCTCGATCCAGTCGACGACGAGTTGCGCCGCGTCGCCGAAGTCGGCGGTCTCGCCCACACCCGCACTGGTGGCCACGGCCGGGACGCCCGCGCGGATCGCGGTGCGGGCGGCCCCGACCGTGCCCGAAATCGCCGCGAGCGGCCCGACGTTCTGCCCTTCGTTCGCTCCGGACACCACGAGATCGGGGGTCAGCCCCAGCGGGCCGAGCGCCACGTTGACCGCATCGGCGGGGAAGCCGGAGACGGCGGTGCCCACCACGCCGCTGGCGGTCGTCGCCTCGGCGTAGTCGACCTCGCCCTCGGTGGTCTCGTCGGACGATCCCGACTGGTTCTCGGCCGGCGCGACGACGGTGATGTCGACGCCTTCGAGCTCGGTGAGCGCGTTGACCATGGCGTCGATGCCGGGCGCGTCGATGCCGTCGTCGTTGGTGACCATGATGGAGATGGCCTCGACCTCGGTCGTGGTCGTCGTCTCCTCCGGCGCTGTGGTCGACGTCTCTTGCCCGCTCGTGGTGGTGGACGTCGCGCTGTCGTCGTCACCGCCACAACCGGCGGCGAGCAGGATCGACAGCACGGCCACGAGGGCGGCCAGGGGACGGTTCATCTTCGACCTCCGGGACGGATCATCGGCCGGAACCTACGGAGCCGAGCGGAGAGGGGCAAGCGAAGCACGAGTCTCAGTCGGCCAGCGCCGCTTCACGCGCCCGCCACGCCACGATCTGGCGTCGCCCGAGCACCATCGCCACGGCCGCGCCGAACGAGGACACCGCCGCGCACGTCCAGGCCAGCTCGTAGCCCACGGCGTCGACCACGAACCCGAACAGGATCGGCCCGCTGAGCGCACCGACGTAGACGCCGGTCTGGGTGATGCCGGTGGCGGCTGCCGGCGCTGACGGGTTGAGCCGGACCACGGCGAGGTTGAACAGGCCGGGCCAGGCCCAACCTGAGCCGAAGGCGACGCCGGCGCCCAGCAGATGGGTGGGGATGGTTCCCGGAGCGAGCAGGAGATAGCCGATCGACCCGCCCACCAGGAGCGCTGCGACCACCGGAAGATGGCGGGATCCCCGCTTGTCTGCTCGACGACCGGCGAGCAGACGCATGGAGATCCCGGTGGCTGCGCCCGCCATCAGGACGAGCCCGGACGCGGACTCGCCGAGCCCGGCATCGACACCAGCGCTCACCGTGAACGTCGCCAACGTGCCGTTGGCCGCCGCCGCGAAGCCAACCGCCACGGCGAGGAGCACGAGCGGTCCGAGTGGGACGTCGCCGTCGCGCCGGGCGCGCTGGCGGCCACCGGGCGGCACGGCCCCCACCGGTACGACCGCGATCGCCCCCAGCGCCAGGACGGCGCCGAACAGGTATGCCCACCGCCAGCCGACCGTCACCCCGAGGGCCGGTACCGCCAGCCCACCGAGGAGGGTCCCGGCCGGGACCCCCGCCTGCTTGAGGGCCAGCGCCCAGCCCTGCTTCTCCGGGCGCACGGCCTTGGCCACCAGCAGATTGGCGCTCACCTGGCCGAGAGAGTTGAAGAAGCCCGCGCACACCAGGAGCGCCATGAACACGGCGTAGGTCGGCGACGCCGCCACCGACGCGAGCAGGACCGCCGAGCCGCTCGCCGCCAGTCGCATCGACCGGCCGGGCCCGATCCGCTCAGCCAGGCGTCCCATCAGCGCGGATCCCGCCGCTGCGGCGGCGAAGAAGGCCCCGGAAGCGATGCCCAGGCGCGCCGGACCGAAGTCGATGTCGCGGCCGATCTGCACCGCGAGCGCGCCGGTCAGAAAGACCGGGAGGGTGCCCACCAGGGCGGTGCTCACCGCGGCAACCTGCACCCGCCGTTCCAGCACCGGCGGGGCGTCTGGACCAGGGGACGCGGCGGCCACCGCCCGACGCTACCGTCGGCGCCCGATGGCCTCGTCCACGTTTCCCTTCCTCGACCACCCGGGCCCCATCCCGTTCGCCCATCGGGGTGGGGCATCCGAGGCGCCGGAGAACACGCTGCCGGCGTTCGAGTACGCGGTCGGTCTGGGCTACCGCTACCTCGAGACCGATGTCCACACCACCGCCGACGGCGTGCTGGTCGCGTTCCACGACGACTGCCTCGATCGGGTCACCGACCGCTCCGGTGTGATCGCCGAGATGCCATGGACCGAGGTCTCCGAGGCACGGGTCGACGGGGTCGAACCGATCCCGCTGCTCGAGGACGTGCTGGGCACCTGGCCCGACGTGCGGGTGAACATCGACCCGAAGGCGGACACCTCCGTCGGGCCGCTCGTCGAGACCCTGCGGCGCACCGGCAGCGTCCACCGAGTCTGCATCGGCGCGTTCTCCGACGAGCGCATCGCGCGTGTGCGGGCCAGCTTCGACGGGCGACTGTGCACGGGCATGGGGCCGGACGAGCTCGTGGACCTCATCCGCGCCTACCAGGGCGAAGACGTCACATTCCGGTCGCAGTGCGCCCAGATCCCCCGGCACGATCCCGAGGGGCGTCCGCTGGCGACGCCCGAGCTGGTCGAGACGGCCCATCGCCACGGCATCGCCGTCCACGTCTGGACCATCGACGAGGCCGACGAGATGCACGAGCTCCTCGACATCGGCGTCGACGGGATCATGACCGACCGTCCCGCCGTGCTCCGCGAGGTGTTCGAGGCCCGCGGCCTCTGGACGTAGCGCCACATGGAGCTCCCGCTCACACCGATCGACTTCCTGACCCGCGCCCGCCGCCTGTTCCCCGAGCAGGTGGGGGTGATCGACGGCGACCGGCAGTGGACCTATGCCGGGTTCGCAGAGAGATGCGACCAGCAGGCCCGGTATCTCCGCGACGACCTCGGGGTGCAGCCCGGCGACGTCGTGGCGTGGCTGTGCGGCAACACCCACGAGCTGCTCGAGGCCTACTACGGCGTGCTCCTCGCCGGTGGGGTCCTGCTCCCGCTCAACATCCGGCTGTCCGCGCCCGAGCTCGGCTCGATCCTCGACCAGGCGAACGCCACCGTCCTGTTCCGCCATCCGGACCAGCCCGATCCCGGACACGACGTCCGCCAAGTGGTGCTCGACGACGACTACGAGGCCGCGCTCGCCCGCCGTACCGGGCCGCCGCTCGAACCTCCCATGGTCGACGAGCGTGGGCCGGCGGAGATCTTCTTCACCAGCGGCTCGACCGGACTGCCGAAGGGTGCAGTGCTCACCCACCGCAACCTCTACCTCCACGCGGTGCACAACGCGCTCACGGGTGGCGTCACCGGCGACGACGTGATCCTCCACCTCGTGCCGCTGTTCCACGTCAACGGGTGGGGGACGCCTCACCACCTCACCGGTCTGGGCGGCACCCACGTGATGCTGCCCCGCTTCGATCCTGGGGAGGTCCTCCGACTGATCGAGGCCCACCGGGTCACTCGGCTGTTCTGCGTGCCCGCCATGGTGCAGGCGCTGCTCGACCACCCCGACCTGACCCGGCGCGACGTCTCGTCGATCGCAGCCGCCTCGATCGGGGGATCACCGGTGTCGCCCCAGCTGCTCGCCGAGGTCGAGACCGCGTTCGGGTGCACAGCGATCTGCGGCTACGGGATGACCGAGGCCGCCCCGACCATGACCCGCTCCCTCGACAAGCCCGGCGAGCCACCCTCGACCGAGCGTCGGGCGACGACGGGCCTGCCGATCGTGGGCGTCGACCTGCGGGTCTTCGGCGACGGCGACGTCGAGGTCCCCTGGGACGACGAGACGATCGGCGAGATCTGCGCCCGTTCGAACCACATCATGGATCGCTACCTCGACGCACCGGAGGCCACGGCCCAGGTCCTCCGCGGCGGCTGGCTCCGCACCGGCGACCTCGCCGTGGTTCGGCCCGACGGCTACCTCCGCCTCGTGGACCGCACGAAGGACCTGATCATCAGCGGCGGGGAGAACATCGCCAGTCCCGAGGTCGAGCACACGCTGGAAGCACACCCAGCCGTGGCCGAGGCCTGCGTCGTCGGTCGGCCCGACCAGCGCTGGGGCGAGGTGCCCGTGGCCTTCGTGGCGCTCCGTCCCGGTTCGAGTGCGACCGAGGACGAGCTCGTCACCCACGTGCGCGACCGGCTCGCCCACTTCAAGGCGCCCAGGGCCGTCACGCTGCTCGACGCGCTGCCGCGGGTCGGCACGGGCAAGATCGACAAGAGCTCGCTCAGGGCAGCAGCACGTTCGGGTTGAGGATCCCGTCCGGGTCGAGCGCGGTCCGGATGGCACGCATGGCCGCGAGGTCGCCGGCGCCGCGGTCATCGGCGAGCCACCGCCGCTTGGCCAGACCGATGCCGTGCTCGGCGCTGATCGACCCTTCACGACGGACGACGCCACCGAGCACGACCCGGTCGACGGCCTCGCCGTCGGTCGGATCGACGCCGGTGACGTTGACGTGGATGTTGCCGTCGGCGACGTGCCCGAACAGCCACGTACGGGCGTCGGGAACCACCGCGACCACCTCCTCGGCGATGGTGTCGACGTAGGAGGCCAGCGCCCGTCCCGGGAGCGTCACGTCGTACTTGCGGGGAACGCCGATGCGGCTGATCGCCTCGGTGTGGGCCTCACGGACGTGCCACAGGGCCGCGGCCCGGCTGGGGTCGGTCGCCACCGCCACCTCGCCCGCACCGTCGAGCGAGCCGATGACGGCGCCGAGCCGGTCGGTGGGATCGGGCGGACCAACCGCCTCGACCAGGACGAGCACCGGCGGGTCCGACTCCAGCACCGAGCCCTCGCCGGTCTGCTCGGCGACCAGGCCGGCGCCCGACGCGAGGACCAGCTCGGCGGCCTCGAGCGTCGGCACCGCGCGTCGGATCGCCCCCACGCCGCGCACCGCTCGGACGACGTCGTCGAACCCGATGAGCGCCGTGACCGCCTCGCCCGCGGCCGGGACCAGCGCCAGCCTGGCCTGGGTCACGATGCCGAGGGTCCCCTCGCTGCCGCACAGCAGGCCGGCCAGGTCGTAGCCGGTGTTGTCCTTCGCGAGCCCACCGAGGCGGCGCACCACGTCGCCGGTACCGAGCACGGCCTCCACCCCCAGCACCTGGTGCCTGGTCGGACCGAAGCGCAGGACCCGCAGTCCGCCAGCGTTGGTCGCCACCGTGCCGCCGACCGTGGCGGTGTCACGCGACGCCAGGTCGACGCCGTAGCGCCAACCGGCCTCGCCCGCCATCTGTTGCACCTCGGCGATCCTCACACCCGCGCCGGCGGTGAGCTGGCCCGCGTCCTCGTCGACCGCGCTGATGTCGCTCAGCCGCTCCGTGGAGAGCACGATCTCGCCCCGCATCGGCGTCGCCCCGCCCACCAGGCCGGTGTTGCCGCCCTGGGGTACGAGCGGGTGCCCTCGCTCGCGGCACACGGTCACGACCTCGGCCACGCCGTCTGCGTCGCCGGGCCGGACCACCGCTGCCGGTCGTCCGGCGTACCGGCCGGTCCAGTCGGTGGCGTAGGACGCAGTGCGGTCGGGATCGGCGATGACCGCGTCGGGCCCGAGCGCGTCGATCAGACGCTGAATCGTGGCGTCGCTGGCTTCTGCATCCACCACCTCAGTGTTGCGCGGCCACCACCAGCGCCCGCCATCACCCGCCGCGGCCCGGAGACGACCGCGCCGGTCGGCGCGTTCCACCACCGTGGCCGCGCGAACGCGCCGAACCTTCGACGGCAGGTGGTCGGCCGCTCAGGAGAAGTTCGGGTCGCGGTCCTCGAAGCCGGCCATGACGGCCTCGATCTGGTTGGGACTGCCGATGAGCTGGCCGATCTCGTCGCGCTCGGCGGCGAACTGCTCCCCGATCGGCACCGTGCCCGACGCGTTGAGCAGTCGCTTGGCCGCCCGGACCGCGTCGGGGCTCTTGCCCGCGATCTCGCGGGCCAGGTCCATGGCTGCGGCGTGGGGGGCGTCGGCCACGCGCGTCGCCAGGCCGAGCTGGGCCGCCTCGGCCCCCTCGACCATCCGCCCGGTGAACGTGAGCTCCTTGGCCACATCGAGACCGACCAGCCGGCGCAGCATCCACGTCCCGGTCATGTCGGGGATGAGGCCCCACTTGATCTCGAGCACGCTGAAACGCGCGTCCGGCGTGCAGATCCGCATGTCGGCGCCCATGGCGATCTGGCAACCGCCGCCGAGGGCCACGCCGTGGACCGCGGCGACGACCGGCACCTCGACCTCCTGCCACACGTGGGCCACCTGCTGGCCGAGGTGGGTGATCCGGTCGCCGGTCGCACCGATGGCACCGAGCCCGCCGCCTCCCTGGCCGCGGTCGTCGGCGCCACCGCCCGAGTCGCCGCCGCCCGAGGCCATCGCCTGGAAGCTCGAGAAGTCCAGTCCCGAGCAGAACGCCCGCCCGGCGCCGGAGAGCACGACTGCACGTACGTCGCGGTCGCCCTTCAGCCGCTCACCCGCCTCGGCGATCCCGTGGAACATGGCGGTGTCGAGGGCATTCATCTTGTCGGGCCGGTCGAGCACCACGTCGGCAACACCGTCGACGATCTCGATCTGCACACGGTCGCTCACGCTCGGCTCCTGTTCCTCGATGCCGGGATCGGTCGGCACCGGTGGTGACCCCTCGCAACCGATGCCGAAGTTCACGTCGGGGTGGTTCACAGTGTGGCCGACGCGTGCCCCGCTCGCGTCAGGCGTGGGCCGGCGCGCCGACGAAGGGCCGCAGCAGCATCTCGCTGCACGGCTGGTCGACGCCGGCCACCAACCCCATCGCGGCGTCGCCCGCCGCCCGGCACACCAGGGTTGCGCCGTCGGGATCGACGGCGCGGACCCCGGTGTCCGAGCAGGCCGCCAACGCGCACAGGCGCACCCGGTGCGACGCTGCGCACGCCTCGCGGCGACGGCCCGACCGTGCCAGTACACGGGCGATCTCCCGCATCGCCCGCCACCGCTCGACCTCCCCGTCGGCGGTGTCGGTCGCGGCCGCCAGGGCGTCCATGATCCATTCGATGTCGGCGCGCTCCCGGCTGCGCCACCACCGCTCGAACCCATCGACGTCCATGTCTCCCCATCGGCAGGTTCGACGACCGACTGCCCCAGAACAGGTCGAACGACCCAGCGGGCGTTGCGCACCCAACGTAGCTTTCTCCGCACGCAACGAGGACGCTCTGCGTATGTTGTCGCCTGAGCCCGGTTCGCGCATCTTTCGGTCGCTTGCCGGTGATCCGGTGTGGCAGCATCCGCCTCGACCGCGATCACACCGGTGTCCCTGCCCACACGGCCGTCAGGGCCGAGATGACGTGACCGGAACGGTGCCGTCGGTCACTATTGACACTCTGACAACAAGGGTCATACCGTCCGGGGACGTGACGAGCGTCACCAGGGCATCCGGTTGCCCACCGCCGTCGAGATCGCCTCGCCGGCGACCAACCCAAGGGGGAACACGCTGTGAGAAGTTCGTCCACCAACCGATGGCTGCGGATGCTTGCGCTCCTGCTCGGCCTCGCCATGATCGCCGCTGCGTGCGGTGGTGACGACGACGACACCGCTTCGGACGAGGGCGACGACGAGGCGCCCACCGACTCCGAGCCCGACGAGTCCGAGGTCGGCGAGCCCCAGCCGGGCGGTAAGATCGTCTACGGCCTCGAGGCCGACACCGACTCCCCGTGGACTCCGGCCAACTCCGTGTGTGCGATCTCGTGCCACATGGTCATGCGCTCGGTCTACGATCCGCTGACCCTGCTCGCCGAGGACGGCGAGGTCGAGCCCAACCTGCTGGAGTCGTTCGAGGCCAACGACGACTTCACCGAGTGGACCCTGACGCCGCGCGAGGGCATCGCGTTCCACGACGGGACCCCGTTCGACGCCGCCGCGGTCAAGGCGAACCTCGACGCCCACAAGACGAGCTTCCTCACCGCCCGTGCTCTCCTCAACGTCGAGACCGTCGAGCTCTCCGAGGACGGGTCCTCGGTCGTGGTGTCCATGGCCGAGCCCTGGGCGCGCTTCCCGGCCTTCCTCTCGGGCCAGATCGGCTACCAGGCCTCGCCCACGTGGCTCCAGGCCGTCGCCGACGGGTCAGCCCAGCCGACGGAACCGGTCGGCACGGGTCCGTTCGTCTTTCAGTCCTACGAGACCGGCGGCAGCTTCGTCGCCACCAAGAACCCGGACTACTGGCGGGCCGACGAGGGCCTGCCCTACCTCGACGAGATCGAGTACCGCGTCCTGGCTGACGTCCAGTCCCGCAAGAACGCGCTGCTCGCCGGCGACATCGACATCATGCACACCTCCAACGGCGAGTCCATCATCGACCTCCGCGAGGAGGACGCGTACGAGCTCACCGAGAACTCGACCTTCGGTGAGACCAGCTACACGCTGATGAACGTCAGCAACCCCGATTCACCCATCAACGACGTGCGCGTCCGCCGGGCCCTGGCCCACGCCGTCGACAACGAGGTCATGGTCGAACGGCGGGCCGGTGGCATCCCCGAGACGGCGAACGGTCCCTTCAGCCCCGAGCAGGTCGGCCACTTGGAGGACTCCGGGTACCCCGAATACGACCCGGAGATGGCCGAGCAGCTGCTCGAGGAGTACAAGGCCGACAAGGGCGTCGACACCGTGGCCCTCAGCTACACGACCACGACCGACCCGGCCAACCTCGAGACCGGCGAACTGCTCCAGCAGTTCTGGGAGCAGGTCGGCTTCGACGTCGAGCTCGCCCAGATCGAGCAGGGCCAGTTCATCACCACCGCGCTGGGCGGCAGCTTCGAGATGTTCGGTTGGCGCAACCACGGTGGTGTCGATCCCGACGCCCAGCGGGTCTGGTGGCACAGCGAGACCGCACCGGAGGACGGCCTCGCCCTCAACTTCGGCCGCATCCGCGACGACGTGATCGACGAGAAGCTCGACGAGCTCCGCCGCACGACCGACGAGTCGGTCATCCAGGAGTCGGCCGAGGCGATCAACGAGCGCTTCGCCGAGCAGGTGTACAACCTGTGGCACTGGTGGACGGTCTGGGGCATCGCCAAGGACCCGAGCATCAACGGCCTGGGCAACTTCGTCCTGCCGTCCGGCTCGAACGCGATCTACGGCAACGGCATCGGTGGCTCCCACCAGGTCGCCCAGCTGTGGATCGGGGAATGAGCGGTTCGTCGGCCCTGAGGGGCCTCCTCACCGCTGGAGTTCCTCCTCGAACCCGAAGGGTTCGCCAGGGCCTCGGATCTTCCGTCTGAACCCGTCCCGATCCGCGTCCGAGTAGGAAGAGGTCCGTCTCGTGAAGTTCGTCGCCGTCAGGCTCGTCCAACTCGTGGTCGTGCTCCTGGCGGCGACCTTCTTCACCTACTCCCTCACCTTCATCGCCGACACACCCGACCAGGTCGTCGACAAGCTGCTCCAGCTCCAACAGGGCTCGCCCGAGGAGCGGGCGCGGATCGAGAACGACCTCAACCTGGACGATCCCCTGCCGGTGCGCTACGGCAAGTGGCTGGGCGACGCCGCCACCGGCGATCTCGGTCAGTCGTACTCCGCCCAGGAGCCGGTTCTCGACCGCATCCAGACCCGGCTTCCGCGCACGCTGGCACTGGTCTTCTACGCCCAGCTGATCGCGCTGGCCCTGGCCATACCAGCGGGCATCGTCGCAGCGTGGCGGGCCAACACCTGGGTCGACCGCGGCCTGTCGTCGACGAGCATCGGGATGATCGCAGTGCCGAACTATGTCCTCGCCGTGCTCCTCCAGTTCTTCTTCGCGGTCAACCTCGGCTGGTTCCCGGCGGTCACGTCGTCCGACCTGTCGATCTTCGACTTCAACAGCTACTTGTTACCCGCCCTGTCGCTCGCGGCCGGCCAGGTGGCGGTGTACATGCGCCTGCTTCGCACGGACATGATCGCCACCCTGCAGGACGACTTCATCGGCATGGCCAAGGCCAAGGGCCTTCCCACGCGGAAGATCCTGCTCCGCCACGCGCTGCGGCCTTCGAGCCTGTCGTTGGTGACCACGATCGGCATCAACGCCGGCGTGGCCATCGGCGGCACCGTGATCATCGAGATCATCTTCGGCATGCCGGGCATGGGCACGATGCTCGTCGACGCCATCTTCCGGGGCGACGTCCTCGTCGTCCAGGGCGTGGTCGCCGTGGTCGCCGCCTCCTTCGTGCTCATCAACTTCGTCATCGACCTCCTGTACGCCGCACTCGACCCGAGGATCCGCAGTGTCCGCGCCGCAGCCTGAGCTCACCGACCTCGAGTTGGAACGGGCGGAGGAGACCGCCACCGACGACGCGGACGTCCCGCGCCGGAAGGGTTGGGGCGTCGGCTTCTGGCTCGCCGTCACCTGGACAGTCCTCATCCTGGGCCTCTCGGCGCTCGCTCCCTGGTTACCCTTCGTCGACTCGCCGGGCGCCTTCGGCGACTTCTCGGTCGAGCCCTCCGCGGGACCATCGGCCGATCACTGGTTCGGTGTCAACGACAACGGCGTCGACCTGTTCTCGCAGGTGGTCTGGGGCGGCCGCGTCTCGCTCTTCATCTCGCTCAGCGTTGTCGTCATCGGCTTCCTGCTCGGCGGGCTCATCGGCATGACCGCCGGCTTCCTACGCGGTCGGGTCGACCGGGTGGTCTCCGCGGTCATCGACGTCCTCCTCGCCTTCCCGGCACTCGTCCTCGCGCTCGCGGTGGTGGCGATCTTCGCGAGCGACGGCAACGCGGTCCGGCCGACCATTCCGGTGATCATCCTGTCGCTGGCGATCCTGTCGGTCGCTCCGCTCGCCCGTATCACCCGCGGCGTGACCCTCGCGTTCTCCGAACGCGAGTTCGTGACCGCGGCCCGGACGCTCGGCGCCAAGAGCACCCGGATCCTGCGACGCGAGATCCTGCCCAACGTGGTGCCCCCGATGGCCGCATTCAGCCTGGTCGTGATCGCCGTCGTGATCGTGGCCGAGGGGGCGCTCGCCTTCCTCGGCCTGTCGGTCTCCGCACCCGCGCCGACCTGGGGCAAGTTGATCGCCACCGGTCGGCTCAACATGGAGGCCTCGCCTCACCTCGTGTACTTCCCCGCTGGCGTGATGTTCCTCACCATTCTGTCGCTCAATTACATCGGCGACGTCCTCCAGGGGAAGATGTCGGTCCGGGAAGGGGTGCTCTGATGGCGCGTCGCATCACCGCCGAGGACACCACTGCGTCCGGAGCACCGCTCCTCGAGGTCACCGACCTGGCGACCCACTTCCTGACGCCCGGCGGCCGAGTCCGTGCCGTCGACGGCGTCACCTTCACCCTCGAGCGGGGCCGGACCCTCGGCATCGTCGGGGAATCCGGCTCGGGCAAGACCGTGCTGTCACGCTCGATCATGGGCCTGCTGCCCCGTAGCAACGTCGAGCGCACCGGATCGATCCGGTACGAGGGCACCGAGATCTCCGACTACGACCCGGCCGCAGATGCGCAGCGGTCTGGGGCCCGGAGATGGCGATGATCTTCCAGGACCCGATGACCTCGCTCAACCCGGTGATGAAGGTCGGCCGCCAGATCACCGAGTCGCTGCGGTACCACCTCGACATGGACAAGGGGGAGGCCAACGAGCTCGCCGTCTCGCTGCTGCGCTCCGTCGGCATCCCCGAGCCGGTCAAGCGGCTCAAGGAGTACCCGCACCAGCTCTCCGGTGGCATGCGCCAGCGGGTCGTCATCGCCATCGCCCTCGCCTGTGGCCCGAAGCTGCTGTTCGCCGACGAACCCACCACGGCCCTCGACGTGACGGTGCAGGCCCAGATCCTCAATCTCCTCGACGCCCAGCAGCGCGAGCGGTACATGGCCATGATCCTGGTCACCCACGACCTCGGCGTCGTCGCCGGGCGCGCCCACGACATCGCGGTGATGTACGCCGGCAAGGTCGTGGAGACGGCGCCGACGCACGACGCTGTTCGCCATCGATGCGGATGCCCTACACCGAGGCACTGCTCGAATCGATCCCCAAGCTCGAGTACCAGAGCCACACCCGGCTCGCAGGCCATCGCGGGCCGGCCGCCCGACCTGATCAATCCGCCGCCGGGCTGCGACTTCGCACCACGGTGCCGCTACGCGCAGCCGCAGTGCCTCGAGGAGGAGCCGCCGCTGCACCGACGGCGAGACGCCCGGCCACCACTACGCGCTGCTGCTTCCCGGTCGGGCACCGACGCAGGCGACGAGGCCCTGAGCCGCAACATCGCCGACGGCCGACGACACGCCGACGGCGTCGACGTCGACGACCAGCACACGGGAGGCCCGCTGATGGCCGGAACCGGCACCGCGCACCTCCGCGACCGCGACGACGTCGTCCTGCGGGTCGAGGACCTCGTCGTGGAGTTCCCGGTCGGTCGCGGGCGCGACCGTGCATGCCGTGTCGCGGCGTCAGCTTCGACGTCGTCGCGAGGGCGAGACGCTCGGGCTCGTGGGCGAGTCGGGCTGCGGCAAGTCGACGACCGGCAAGGCGCATCATGCAGCTGCCGCGCCGACACCAGCGGGACGGTCACGTTCGAGCGGCACCGACCTCACCGAGCTGCAGCGGCGAGGCGCTGCGCAAGCTGCGCCCGCGCTTCCAGATGATCTTCCAGGACCCGATCTCGTCGCTGAACCCGCGGCGGCACGGTCGGCGACATCGTCGGCGAGCCGCTCGCGGATCTGGAAGCGCGGCACCGAGGACGCACGAGCGAGCTCGGTCGACGAGGTGCTCGAGCGACGTCGGGCCTCGACCCCGACGCTGGCCGGCGACCGCCGACCGCACGAGTTCTCCGGCGGCCAGTGCCAGCGCATCTCGATCGCCCGGTCGCTCGTGCTCGACCCCGAGCTGATCATCTGCGACGAGCCGGTGTCGGCGCTCGACGTGTCGGTGCAGGCCCAGATCCTCAACCTGCTCGAGGACATGAAGGAGCGCTACGGCCTGACCCTGGTGTTCATCGCCCACGACCTCGCCGTGGTCAAGAACGTCAGCGACCGGGTCGCGGTCATGTACCTGGGCAAGCTCTGCGAGGTCGCCGCGCCCGACGACCTGTACCACCACCCCGCGCATCCCTACAGCTCGGCTCTGCTGTCGGCCGATCCCGCTGCCCGACCCCGACGTCGTGCCCGACACCAGCGACCGTCGCTGGCGAGCTGCCCGTCTCCCATGGACCCACCGTCGGGCTGTCGGTTCCGCACGCGGTGCCCGCAAGCTCAGGACCGCTGCACGGAGGAAGAGCCCGGTGGTCCGTGAGGTGGCCGACCGACCCACTACGTGGCCTGTCACTTCCCGCTGGTCGGCGATACCAGCGCCGCCGCCGACCACCGCCGTGTCAGTCGGCTCCGACTGACCGCAGGCGCCGGCCCGAGGGAGGCCGCGATGACTCCTGAATCCAGATCGCGGACCCGACTCGACCCCGCCGTCCGTCGCCAGCAGATCGCCGAAGCCGCCGCTCGCGCGTACGCCGAGCGCGACCCGGCCGAGGTCACCTTCGAGGACGTCGCCGACGAGGCCGGGGTGTCACGCAGCCTCGTGTACGCCTACTTCGGCGACCGCGGCAACCTGCTGGCCGCTGCCTACACCGTCGAGCTCGCCCGCCTCGAGCCGCAGCGATCGATCGCACGCTCGGTGACATCCGTCTCGATCGCAGCCGGGTGGACGACACGGTCCGCACCTACCTGGCGTTCCGCGTCCCGCCACCGTGCGAGCTGGAACCTCATGGCCGCGGCGGGCTCGTCCCGCCACCCCGCCGTGCGCGAAGCC
>JAXHLP010000013.1:0-198202 GCA_034522155.1 Acidimicrobiales bacterium
GGTGCCGACGCCCTCGTTGGCCTCGTGCATGAGCCGAAGAGGCCAACGATCAGCGCCGTCGCCTCACACCCCAGGGACTTCGTCGCTACACCTCCGCGGCGAGGACCTCGTCGACCCAGCTCAGGGCCGCGACCGCGGTGGGGAAGCCCGCGGTCGTGACCGCGAGGACGGCGACATGGCGGATCTCCTCAGGCGTCGCCCCCTCATCCAGTGCCTTGCGGACGTTCGAGCGCACTGCGCCGTCAGAGAGAGCGCCGACGGCGATGCCCAGCTTGACGAGACGACGCTCACGAGCATCGAGCGGCCCGGCATCGTCGAGAGCAGAACCGAGATGGTCGGTCGCGGCGGCAACGTCGGGGAACCGCTCGCGGAACGACAGGTAGACGTCGGGCAGGTACTCGCTCACGTTGGACTCCTCGGGGCTGCAGATGCATCCATACGGAACCATAGGCCCACGGGTCGCTGCCGGGTCAGACCTTCTCCACCTTGACCCTGGTGTCGAGGAAGATGGTGGCGCCCCCGGCGTTGTCGACGAGCGGGGTCTGGTCCAGCTCGTCGTTGCGGCGCATGGCGTCGTTGACGTTGAACCCCTCGGCCCCACGTCGCCGGTCGGCCTTGACCCGATCACCCTCGGCATTGGAGCTGGACATGCCGTGGAGCACCCGGCTCACGTAGGTCCCGCCGTTGACCGCGGTCGCCGCGTCGCGGATCTCCCAGTCGGAGTTGCCCTGCTGGGTGTGACCGAAGTGGTGCGTGCCGGCGATGACGCCGGGTCGCACCCGCTCGGAGAGGATCAGGACGCCATCGGTGGCGTCGCTGGCGGAGGAGACGCGCACGGTGTCACCTCGGTTGAGCCCCAGCCGATCGGCGTCGGCGGGGTTCATCTCGACGTGGTTGCGCGGATGGATCTCGAGCGCCCAGTAGTCGTAGGCGGTACGTGCCTTGGTGCGGGTCGGCAGGCGGAACGTGACCACGTGGAACGGGTAGTCGGCGTCGATGTCCTCGAACCGCTCGCCGCGCCCGTCCTCGGCGGGGAGGTAGGTGGCGCAGCCCGGCAGGGTGCGACCGAGCGCGGGGTTGACGGTGGTGGCGAGCACCTCGTGCCAGACCTGCAACGGTGCCCGGGCGTCGACGGAGATCCCCGAGGTGTGGCGATCGTCCTCGTCCCACGCTGACTCCGGATCGGTGAAGTACCCGCCCCGGGCGAGCAGGTGGGCCGCTTCGGCCCACTCGTCCGCATCGAGGAGGTCGCGGTGGGTCGCCGCCGGGTAGCCGGCTTCGACCCAGAGACGCTCCTCGTCCGATGCGGCGGGGGACTCGGCGTTGAAGGCGATGTTGGACACCGCTCGCAGGTAGTAGTCCTCGGCTCGGCGCAGGGGGAAGGTCTGTCCCTCGTGGGGTCCGGCTCCGGGGATGGCGTCGTCGCCGTAGCCGGGCATGTCGAGCCGCTCGGCGATGTCGATGAGGAAGGTCTCGAGCAGCATCGGTCGGCCGTCGTCGGTGCGACCGGTGAGCGGTTCGACCGCTGGCGAGCGGATCGCGGTGTGCTTGGCCGAGCATGCGCCGACCTGTTGACCCATGAACCCCCACTGACCGTCGAGGTACATGGCATCGGGAACGATGTAGTCGGCGTAGACGCTGGTCTCGCTGATGGTGGTGTCGACAGAGATGAGCAGCGGCAGCTTGGCGGGGTCGGCGATCACCTCTCGGAACCGGCGGCCACCCGGGATCGAGTGGAGCTGGTTGATGTAGTACATGAAGTAGATCTTGGGTGCGTACGGGTAGCCGGTCGCCACGGCCGAGAGGGCCTCGGTCGTGATGCCGGCGTGGGTGAGCGGGTACCAGGGCCGGTCCGACGGGTAGGGGTCCTCACCGGCCTCGACCTTGCGGCGGTACTCGGTGGTCTCCTCGTAGGTGACGTCGCTCTTGGTCCCGATCCGGGAGATGTGGACGCCGCCGGTCTCCGGTGCGTCCTCGACGGTGGTCAGGTCGTAGCGGCCCTCGTCCCAGGCCGGGCCGGAGGCGTTCTTCGTGACGCCGCCCCGCTGGTCGAAGTTGCCGACGAGCGCGTTGAGCATGTGGATGGCCAGACCGGCGTAGATGCCCATCGAGTGCATGGCTGCGCCCCGGTAGAAGGACGCGGTGGCCTTGCGGCCGTGGCTGGTGAACTCATCGGCCAGCCGCTCGATGGTCTCGGCTGGCACACCGGCGATCTCGGCCCACTCCTCGATCGTGTTCTTCTCGGTCTCGTCGCGCAGCAGCTGGAGCGCGCTCTTCACGTCGAGCTCGCGGCCCTCGGCATCGGTGATCCGGGTGTCGACGAACAGCTCGCCCGCGTCGACGGAGGTGTGAGCCGCCAACGCTCCGGTGGCGGCGTCGAGCACCACGTACTCATCGTCACCGAGGCCGACATCGGAAGCCCGGAGGAACTCGCCGTCGCGGGGATCGCCCTCCTGTCGCACGACGAGGTACGGGGCGTTCAACCATGTGGTCTCCCCCGCAGCCCGAGCGGCGTCCTCGTTGGCGTGGGCGAGGAACTCGGCATCATGACGGTCGTTGTCGATGATCCAGCGGATCATGGCCAACACCATCGCGGCGTCGGTGCCCGGCTTGATGGGTACCCACTCATCGGCGTAGTGGCGGCCGATCGGCACGTACGGATCGATGAGCACCAGATGGCCGTCGCCGTCGGCGTGGCGGTTGGCCAGGATCGGCGCGGACGTGTTCACCCCGGGCTTCCAACCACCGCCCAGGTTCACCCCGAAGAACAGCATGTACTCGCTGTTGACGATGTCACCGAAGAGCTGGCTGTGGCCGGAGATGGAGTCCTCGCCCTCGGCAACCGTGTTGTGACGGCCGGTGAAGAGGTAGTTGGCGACGTACCAGTTCATCTGGCACAGGTCGGTGTGGCTCACGTAGTTGACGCTGCCGTAGGACTCCAGGAACCGCTCGATGAAGTCTTGGCGCCCGGTCTGCCCGCGGCCGGTGTTCCACACCACGTGGTTGGCGCGCGGGCCGAGCTCGGGTGCCTCGGGGTCGAGGGGGTCGGTGGACCGCAGGGCCCGCAAGCCCTCGATCTCGTGGTCCTCGCCGATGTCGGCGAACAGCTGGCCGCCTTCGACCACTTCGGTGATGAGCTGGTCCCACCCGATGGGTTCGAACTTGCCCGATCCACGCGGCCCGGTGCGCTTGAGCGGCAGGTGGATGCGGTAGGGGTCGTAGAGGTACTGAAGGCCGCTGACGCCCTTGAGGCACAGCGAGCCGCTGCTGCGCAGCCCCTCGGCCACCGGCGTGTCGAACGGGATCGGCTGGTTCATCGTCGATGCCGGGTGGTACGGGTTGCCGAGCAGGTTGCGCACCTTGCCGTCGCGCACGACCGCCCGGTTGCCGCACCTGGCGTCGCACGACAGGCAGATCGAGTGCACCACCCGGTCGGCGGACGGCGGGGTCGGTCCGACGACCTGCTCGGTGTAGTCGGGGCGCACCAGCGCGCGGATCGTGGACCAGCCGGCGGCGATCGCCGCCACCGCGCCGGCGCCGATGGCCAGCGCGTGGCGCCGGGGCGTTGCCGAACCGTCTGTGGCCGTTTCCGGCTTGTGGTCCCGGGGGAGGACGAGCCAGAGGGTGTAGCCGACGACGAAGGCCCAGATGACCAGCCCGGAGGAGGCCAAGATCCCCTCTCGACCCCCGATGTGGACGGCTTCGTCGATGAAACCCTCGCCGGTGCGGGAGATGGTCTGACCGCCGATGACGATCATCCACCGGCTGGCGTAGAGCCCGATGAGCGCCATGAGGCCACCGACGACGATGGCGCGGGGGTGGTTGCGGACCGCAGCCCAGGCGAGCACGGCGATGGCGGCGACACCGCCGAGGAGCACCTCGAGCCCGACGAACGCGAACGCGTCGCGTGAGAAGTGCAGCTCTCGGATCTCCGCCCACAGGGCGTTCTCGCCGTAGGCGGTGTGCGCCAGGCCCCACAGCCGGATACCGAGGTGCGTGGCCAGCATCACCGCCGCGCTGCCCGCGAGGAGACGAACGAGCTTGGCGTCCTCGGAGAAGCCCCGGGCCACCCCGGCCAGCACGCCCATCCAGGCGAAGCCGGCAGCGAGCGCAGCGAAGGCGAACACGGGACCGAGCAGCGGCGTGTACCAGAGACCGAACGATGACATGGAGCTGAGGAGGAACCCGGTGTAGGCGACGAAGGCCACGGCGGCGATGACGGTGGCCACCGCGATGACGCGGGCGAAGCGCTCGACGCGCTCGGGCAGCGGTCCCGAGGGCTCCTGGTCCTTGCCAGCCAGGAACCCGGCCACCCGACCCACCACGTCGTCGCGCTCGGCGGCGACGCGAGCGAAGCCCGGTCGGTGGATCAACCAGAGGTTCACGGCGATCAGCGCGCTGAGCACCAGCAAGGTCACCGAGCCATACGGCATGGCGGAGGTGAGGTGCGGTGCGAACAGCACCCGCCACATGCGCCACGGCTGGGTCAGGTCGGCGACGACCGCCAGTGGGATGACGACGAAGCACGCCGCGGCCGAGATGATGGCGGCTCGTCGCAGTCGCAGCAGCGCCGGCTGGGAGAAGACCCCGGGAAGGCGGGGCAGCACGGCGATGATCACGCTGCCGGTCCCGATGGCTGAGAGGAACAGGTAGGTGACGACGACCACACCCCAGCGGATGTGCTCGTTCGGCAGGACGATGTCCATCATTCGCTCCCGTGACCGGTGGTGGTGGCGGTGGTCGGCTCGCCCAGGTCCGTGGGCATGCCGACGTAGGCGACGTTCGGACCGAGACCGAGCTCGGGTCGCAGCACGGTGGTTGCGTTCTCTTCCATGAGTCGGCGAGGAGCGCTGTCGGGGTCGTCGAGGTCTCCGAACACCCGGCACTGCGACGGGCACACGTCGACGCATGCCGGCCGCAGGCCCTCATCCACGCGGTGCGCGCAGAGGTTGCACTTGTCCGCCGTATGCCGGACCGGGTCGACGAAGGTCGCCCCATAGGGGCAGGCCTGGTTGCACGCCCGGCAGCCGATGCACATGTCGTGATCGAGATCGACGATGCCATCGGCGCGCTTGAAGATCGCACCGGTTGGGCAGGCCCGGAGGCAGCCCGGGTCGGTGCAGTGGTTGCACAGCTTGGGCACGAACGTGGGCCGAGCCTCCGGGTACTCCCCGATGACGTACTCCTCGACCCAATCGCGGAACACGCCGAGCGGGACGTGGTTCTCGGCCTTGCACACCGCCGTGCAGGCATGGCAGCCGATGCACTTGCGCAGATCGATCACCATCCCGAGCCTCCCGGGCTCGACGTCGTCCCGAGCGGTGGTCGCTGCCGCCGCGGCCGGCTCTGCGCCGGTGGCGATCATCCCCAAGACCCCACCGACGGTGGCTGCCGCGCTCCCTGCGATGAAGGACCGCCGGTCGGGCAGGGGCACGCCGATCGGTTCGACCGGCACGGCCGGGCGCACACGGAGACCGTCGGAGCCCACCGACCGGCACGTCGGGCAACGGTCGAGCTGACGACTGGCCTGCGTCGGCGGCCGCCCGCTGGCCGCCACCACCTGCCGCGCGTGGGAGAGGAGACGGGCCGGCAGGTGCGGTCCTCCGCACACCGAGCACGGCACCACATCATCGGACACCAGGACACGACGATCGCTCACGACCGAAGACCACGCCGGCTCCACCTCGATGACCTTCTCCGGGCACGCGGTGAGGCACAACCCGCACGAGACGCAGTCCAGATCCCGCGCCGACAGCACACCATCCACCGGATCGAAGGCGATCGCCCCGGTCGGACACGCTCTCGTGCACGCACCACACAGAGTGCAGCCGTCCTCGTCGATGTTGACGTGACCGAAGCCGGCGAGGGGACGGTCATCGATGGCTGCTCCCTCGGCGGCGGCGAGGAGGTGCTCGAGCGCAGGACGCCGAGCAGCGCCGGCTGGCGGCAGATCCACCGGGGTCGACGAGGACCGTGACACCGCGCCCGAGCTCGTCTCATCGAGCACCTCGAGCGCCTCCTCGAAGCCCTCGGCATGGACGTCGGCGATCAGGGTGACGCCGGAGCGTCCCACCAGTGCACCAGCGGCGTCGGCCGTCGGCTCCACCAGGTGGAGGGCGCCTCGGTGGCAGTCCGTGCATCCAGCGACGGCGATCGCCGACGCGCCGCTGAGATGGGCCGTCACCAGGGACGTGGTGTCCACGATCAGCACCGACGGGACCGGGGCCACGCCCCACCCGGCAGATCTCGCACCAGCGATCTCCAGATCGTGGTGCTCGCCGATGACCAGCAGCGGCCGCCCGGGCACCACCGATGCCGCAACCAGCGCGCGGAGCTCGTCATCGGGCAGGAAGGCCCGCTCGAGCGACGATGTGGGGCAGACCGCGGTGCACGCGCCACAGCGGACGCAGGACAGCTCATCGACCGCGATCTCGGTCCCGGCCGGGCCGGGTCGGGCGGTGAGGGCGCTCTCGGGACAAGCGGTGACACACGCTCGACATCCTTCGACACCGTCACCTCCCGCAGCACACGCGTCGGGGTGGAACACCGGCGGGGGCAGCAAGGTCTTCGTCAGCATGCTCAAGGGGGATCCGATCCGACTCGTCGGCCGTGGGGTACTGCGGGAGATTCGCACGTCGGGTTCCACCGCGGTAGGGACGGAAGTCCCATCTGCCGGAGACGCTCGATCGCTCGGACACTTCCGTTGCTCCGTGACCGACGAACCGGCGCGGCGGACAGACCTTCTCCACCAGAACATCCAGCGGCACGGAACCATCTTCAACACGCTCGCTGAGGTCTGCGAGGTCAGCGGCACCATCACCGCACAGCCGAGAGGGGTGGGCCGGCGTCGCCATTGATC
Organism: Acidimicrobiales bacterium; assembly: GCA_034522155.1. Classification (GTDB taxonomy): domain Bacteria; phylum Actinomycetota; class Acidimicrobiia; order Acidimicrobiales; family Salinilacustritrichaceae; genus Salinilacustrithrix. Next base: position 6,860 of record JAXHLP010000013.1, read on the forward strand.
AGCGGAAGGGCATCGGCATCTCCACCACCATCGTCGTGGCGATCGCTACCGCTCAGATCATCATGCTCCCCCGTTCGGGCCATTCGGAGTCTGCGCGCGGTCAACGGTTCAGCTGATGCTGACTCCGGCCGATAGGAGATGATGGACCCCGAGATGGGTATGACACCCATTGACGCCGACGTGTCGGCTGACGACCGACACATCTCGGGCTCCACGACCGCGGTCGTGTGCCGCTACGTCGAACGCATCGCGGGGGCGGACAGTGTCGCCGAGATGCTCGATCTGGCGGGAGAGGACCGGACGCTGGAGGAGATCACGTCCTTGAGCGGCTGGAGCTCCTACTCCCAGGCATGTGCCCTCTTCGAGGCCGCTCGCGACGTCACGGGGGATCCCGATGTCGGCCTTCGCATCGGCGAAGAGTTGTTGCGTCAGCATTCGGGCACCGAGGTTGCGGCGCTGCTGCGGTCGCTGGGATCGACCGGTGAACTGCTCCGCAACGTCGCGGCCACTGGTTCGAAGTACTCGACGGTGACGCGTCTCGATGCCGCGCGTGTCGACGACTGGTCGGCCACGGTGACCGCCGAGGCGATCGACAGGTTCGCCCGTCATCGACTCCTGTGTGACTTCACGGCCGGTGTCCTCTCCCAGGCCTCGGTTCTGTTCGGCATGGAGCCGGCCGTGGTCGAAGAGGTGGACTGTCAGACCCGCGGTGCCGAGCGGTGCGTGTACGAGGTGCGCTGGGAGCCGGCCACGTCGACTGACGGCGACCTTGCGCGGCACACCGAACATGTCGAGGCGCAGTTGGCCGCGCTCACCGAGCGGTTCGAGTCGCTTCAGGAGATGGCGACGGAGATGGTCAGCGCGACCGACGTCGAAACGCTCCTGGGCCACATCGCACGCCGAGCCGGCCTGGCGGTCCGAGCGCCGGGCCACATCCTGGCCGTGCGCATGCCCGGCGAAGCCGATCTCCGGATCCATGCGAACGGCATCTCCGTCGACGACCAGGCACAGATCGCCGAGACGCTGTTGCAGCAGGACCTCGACGCGGTCGGAAACGGTGTCCTCGCAGTCGAGGTCACCTCCGCCCGTCACCACTACGGTCGCCTGGCCGCTCTCTACCCCGGGGGTACCGGGTTCTTCGTCCAGGAACGCCGGTTGCTCAGCGCCTTCGCGTCCCAGGCCGCCGCCGCCCTCGACACCGCCACCGCCATGCAGGAGGTGAGCCGACGCAACGACACCGCGCGAGCCCTGCTCGCGCTGGCGGCCGAACTGGCGGACATCACGTCCGGAGACGACGCAGCCAGCCGCATCGCGGCCGCGGTTCCCGACGTCATCGACTGCGACGCGGCGGCGGTGTTCCACTGGGACCTCGACACCGAGACCCTCACCATGCGGGCCAGTGTCGGGCTCGACGACTCCGTGGTCTCGATGCTGCGAGGCGGGTCTCTCCGCGCCGGTGACACCCCGGTTCTCGGACGCTTCCTGGCCGGAGGGAGCCCCTTCGTCCTGGACGAGAACCACGAAGACCCCGTGTTCCGAGAGCTCCTGACCGTCAGTGAGCAGGTCGCGGCCGCCATCGTGCCGATCTATGCCAGCGGTGAGTTCTTCGGGGTCGTGACCGCCGGTGTGCGAACCGATCCGGAACGCCTCAGCGCGGATGACCACTCGATGGAACGGCTGGCCGGCCTCGCCGCACACGGTGCCTCGGCGTTGCGCAACGCTCGCCTCCTCGATCAGCTGAGCCACCGTGCCTTGCACGATCCACTCACCGGGGTGCCGAACCGCACGCTGCTGCGCGACCGGCTCAACCACGCCCTGGCTCAGGCTCGCCGCACGCACGGGAGCGTCGGCGTGCTCGTCGTCGATCTCGACGGCTTCAAGCAGGTCAACGACACCCACGGCCACGCGACCGGCGACTCCGTGATCATCACGCAGGCACAGCGTCTCCGTACCGTGCTCCGTCCGGGGGACACGGTGGCGCGGATGGGCGGCGACGAGTTCGCCGTCGTCGTGCCCGACCTGGCCGACGCCGCGGCCTGCGACACCGTCGCCACGAAGCTGCTGAACGAGCTCCACCGACCCATCACCATCGAAGGCCACACGTTCACGGTCTCCGCCAGCATCGGCGCCGTCGCGGGCTCGGGGCACGACAGCTACGACACGCTGCTCAAGCGGGCCGACTTCGCCATGTACGACGCCAAGCGAGCCGGCCGGAACACGCATGCAGTCTCGGAGCAGGAAGACCCCGCCACAACGATCATGCCGTCACCCGAGATGACCGCTCCCTGACGAGGAGACGAGAGCGGCCGCCGACGTCCGGAACCGCCAGGAGCACCGGGGGCGGGCGGCGACTTCCGCGTCATCTACGAGATCGACGACCGCCGCCACCTCGTGACAATCCTGGCCATCGATCATCGAAGCGACATCTACCAGCTCGGGGTCTAGCGTCCAGGTCGAGCGCGCGACCCGAGGATTCGCAAATCACACACGAGGTGACGACGTGACGAAGGACGCCATGGACCTGATCCGCGGGGCCGTCGGTACCAACGACGTGGTGCCCGGCGAGCAGGCGCCCGAGGACCTGACCCACGACGAGGCGTTGGGCATCGACCCGGCGGTGCCCGCCTGCGTCGTGTATCCGCGCTCGACGGCCGAGGTCGCCGCCGTCCTGGCCGCATGCGACGGCGCAGGAGTGCCGGTGACCGCCCGGGGTGCCGGTACCGGCCTGTCCGGGGCAGCGGTCCCCGATCCCGACGGCGTCCTGTTGTCTCTCGAGCAGATGGCCGAGATCGTCGAGATCGACACCGAGAACCTCGTCGCGGTCGTGCAACCCGGCGTGACCCTCGAACAGCTCGATGCCGCGCTCGAACCGCTCGGGCTCGTCTACCCGGTGTTCCCCGGGGAGTACTCGGCGAGCCTCGGCGGCAACGTCGCCACCAACGCCGGGGGCATGCGCGCCGTCAAGTACGGGGTCACCCGGCATCAGGTGCTGGGCCTCGAGGCCGTCCTGGCGTCGGGCGAGGTGATCCGGACCGGCGGTCGGTACGTCAAGGGCTCGACCGGCTACGACCTCACCCAGCTCGTCGTCGGCTCGGAGGGCACGCTGGCGGTGGTGACCGAGGCCATCCTGCGGCTCCACCCGCGCCTACCCGAGCGGGGCACGGTGCTGGCGCCGTTCGCGACGCTCGACGAGGTCAGCACGGCGGTGCCGCGCATCGTGGCCAGCGGCGTCGGGCCGATGGTGCTCGAGTACATCGACCTGGTGACCATGGCGGCGATGGTCGACCAGCTCGACGTGCGCCTCGGCGTGCCCGACGAGGTGAAGCAGACGGCGCTGGCCTACCTGGTGGTCCAAGTGGAGCAGTCCACCGAGGACCGCCTCGACGAGGACGTGTCGGCGGTCGCGACCCAGCTCGCCGACCTCGGTGCGATGGAGGTGTACGTGTTGCCGGCGAACGCGGCCACCGAGCTGATCGAGGCGCGCGAGAAGGCGTTCTGGCTGGCCAAGGGCGCCGGCGCCGACGACATCATCGACGTCGTCGTGCCCCGGGCCTGCATCCCGGCGTTCCTCAGCGGCGTCACCGAGCTGGCCGGCGAGCACGAGTCGTGGGTGGCCGGCTGCGGCCACGCGGGCGACGGCAACGTGCACCTGTCGGTCTTCCAACCCGACCCCGAGAGACGGAAGGCGCTGCTGACCGAGCTGTTCTCGCTCGGCATCGAGCTGGGCGGGACGATCTCGGGAGAGCACGGCCTCGGCCGGACGAAGAGCTCGTACTACACCGCGCTCGCCGACCCCGCCGAGCTCGCGCTGATGCGCCGGATCAAGCACGCCTTCGACCCCAACGGCGTGCTCAATCCCGGTGTCATCTTCGACAGCTGATCGACCCCGACCAGCGCTGCCCACCCCGAGAGGAGTCCCATTGAACGGAGCCCGAGCACTGATCCGCACCCTGGCGGATGCCGGCGTCGACACCTGCTTCGCCAACCCCGGCACGTCCGAGATGCACTTCGTGGCGGCGCTCGACGACGTACCCGAGATGCGCGCCGTGCTCGCCCTCTTCGAGGGTGTCGCGACCGGTGCCGCCGACGGCTACGCACGCATGGCGGACCGGCCTGCAGCCACGCTCCTCCATCTCGGCTCAGGGCTCGGCAACGGCCTGGCCAACCTCCACAACGCCCGCCGGGCCGCGTCGCCGATGGTCAACGTCGTCGGCGACCACGCGACCTACCACGCTCGCTACGACGCACCCCTGCAGTCCGACATCGCCACCGTCGCCCGGAACGTCTCCTCGTGGGTGGTCCGGCCGCAGACCCCCTCAGGGGTGGCACGAGCTGCGGCGGAAGCCGTGGCCGTGGCCACCTCGCCACCGGGCGAGGTGGCCACGTTGATTCTTCCCGCCGATGCCTCGTGGGGCGACGGCGCCACGCCGGTGGCACCGATCGAACCGACGCCGGCGCGCGACGTGCCCGACGACGTGGTGGCGACCGTCGCCGACGCCGTGTCCTCGGGCGAGAAGACGATCGTGCTCTGTGGCGGGTCGGCGCTGCGCACTGACGGGCTCCGAGCCGCCAATCGCATCGGGAACGCCACGGGCGCCACGGTGCTGGGCGAGACCTTTCCGGCGCGGCTGCAGCGGGGAGCGGGGGTGCCGGCGCTCGACCGGCTGGCGTACCTGGCCGAGTTCGCCGCGATGCAGCTCGAGGGCGCCCGCCACCTCGTGCTGGTCGACGCCAAGGCGCCGGCGTCGTTCTTCGCCTATCCCGACAAGGCGAGCGACCTGGTCCCCTCGGGTTGCGCCGTGCACATCCTCGCCCACGCCACCGACGACGCGATCGGTGCACTGGAGGCCCTCGCCGACCGGGTCGCGCCCGGCACCGACCCGGTCCTGCCCGAGCCGTCGCGTCCGTCGGCCCCCACCGGCGAGCTGACCGCCGAATCCGTGGCCCAGGCACTGGGGGCGCTCATGCCCGACGACTGCGTGGTGGTGGACGAGTCCAACACCTCCGGGCTCTGGGCCCCGGGGGCGACCGCCGGGTGCCCGCCCCACGACTGGCTGACCCTCACGGGCGGCGCGATCGGCATGGGGATGCCGATGGCCACCGGCGCCGCGGTCGGCGCACCTGGCCGTCCCGTCATCAACCTCGAGGCCGACGGCAGCGCCATGTACACCCTCCAGGCGCTGTGGACCCAGGCCCGAGAAGAGCTGGATGTGACGACGATCGTGTTCTCGAACTCGTCCTACGCGGTGCTCGACCTGGAGCTCTCCCGAGTGGGTGCCAGCGATCCCGGCCCCAAGGCCAGGTCCATGCTCGACCTCACCCGCCCCGACCTCGACTTCGTGGCGCTGAGCGAGGGCTGCGGCGTTCCCGCCACCCGGGCATCGACCGGCGAAGAGATGACCGCCGCACTCCGCCACGCCCTGTCCGACCCCGGGCCACACCTCATCGACGCCGTCATCCCCCGAGCCGTCTGAGAACGACCATCCGTCCCATCGAAAGCACCTTGGCGAGCGAGGGACGGGTCTCGCGATCAGCAGCCGCCCGCGGATCCCAGATCGGTGTGGCGATGATCCTCGCTACCCGGCAGGGACTTCAGCATTCGGGACGCCTGCGGTGCCGCCGTAGGCTCCGGTCCGGCGATGGGGCTCGCCAGAAACGCCGATTGAAGGCTGATGGCTCCTACCGACGGAACGGGAGTTCGCCTTGCAGACTGCCTGGATAGCCTTGGCCGGAGCCATCGGCGCGGTGGCCCGCTACCGGATCGGGCTCGCAATCGGTGTCCGGTCGTCGTTCCCCTGGGCGACCCTTTGGGTGAACGTCGTCGGGTCCTTCTTGCTGGCCTTCGTTCTCGCAGGACCTGCGACCTCTCGATGGTCACCGGTCACGACCGCAGCAGTCGCCGTCGGTCTTCTCGGAGCTTTCACCACGTTCTCGACCTTCGGTTACGAGACGATCATCCTCCTGCGTACCGGTCGGGTGCACATGGCGGTCGTGTACGTGTTGGTCTCTCTCGTCGGCGGTCTAGGTGCTGCGGGGCTCGGATACATCTTCGGTCGGGGCCTGGCTTGAGGCACCAGCCGCTCGCGATCCCAGTTCGCTCCACCTCCTCGACCTCACCTCGCCCCGCTGACAGTGCTGTTGCGCGGTCGAATCGTGAAGGGCGGGTGTGCGCTACCGCGTGCGCCTCGAGTGGCCGAGCGAAGAGGTGGCCTGGCCGCCGTCGCACTGCTCGCGTAGGAGATGGGCGATCTGGGTGCCGTCCTCGATGCCTTCGGCGAGGGTTTCGAAGCCGAGGGTCTTGCCGAGTTGCACGAGCATGCGGGTGAGGGCGTCGGCCTCGGGTGACGCCGCGATGGATTGGATGAACGACCGGTCGATCTTCAGCGCGTCGACCGGGAACTGCTGGAGGCTGGCCAGCGACCAATACCCCGCGTTGGGTTATCTGCAACCCGAACAGCTTCACCGTGCAGCCGACCAGCCCCCGGAGGAACGAGCGAGATCTGTAGTCGGGGCGGTCCCACTACGTGGTACGCAGATCGCTACCGCGCCGTACGCCGTCGCACGACCTCGTACAGCGCGAGGGCGCCGGCCACGCTCACGTTGAGCGACTCGACCGCGCCGGCCATGGGCACGCTGGCCACCACATCGCAGCGCTCGCCGGCCAGGCGACCGAGCCCCCGTCCCTCGGCACCCACGACCACGACGACCGGGCCATCGACGGGTGGCAGATCGTGGATGGAGACCGAACCGCCCATGTCGAGCCCCACGGTCAGCGCCCCACGCTCGGTGACCTGCTTGAGTGCCGCCGGCAGCCCGCCGACGACGGCGAAGCGGAGGTGCTCGACCGCGCCCGCCGCCGCCTTGGTCACCGCCGGGGTGACGTGCACCGCCCGGTGACGGGGCAGCACGACACCGGTGACGCCGGCGCACTCGGCCGTGCGGAGCAGCGCGCCGAGGTTGCCCGGATCGGTGATGCCGTCGCAGGCGAGCAGGAACGGTGCCGGCTGCTGCGACGGCGCGTCGGGCGGCAGGAGATCGTCGAGGCTCTCCTCGGGCAAGGGCGCAGCCCGGGCGACGACGCCCTGAGGCGCCGAAGTCCGGGCGACCGAGGCGAGCTTCGACCGGCCGACCTCCTGGACCGACACCGAGTACTGGGCCGCGAGCTCGCGGATGTCGGCGAGCTCGCCTGCACCGTCGCGCTCGGTGGACACCAGCATCTCGTGGGTCCGGCGGCGCCCCGCGAGCAGGAGCTCGCGGACCGCGTGGACGCCTTCGACCTGTTCGCCGCCGAGTCCGGTGCCCGAGCTCGAACCGGTCCCCTTCGGGACCGGGCCGAGTGCCCGGCGGGCGACCGCCCTTGCCGCGGCTGCCGCCCGATCGCTTGCCGCGGACGGCCCTGTTGCTTGGGACGGCCCTTGCCCCCCTTGGGCGGGTTCGGACGTCGGTTCTTGCTCATGGTTCCTCCCGTTCCAGCAGGGCGACGGCCCAGCACGCGACACCTTCACCGCGGCCGAGCGTGCCCAGGCCCTCGGGGCGCTTGCCCTTGACGGTCACGGGCCCGCCGGCCGCGCCCGAGAGGCGTTCCTCCATCTGGTCGCGGTGGGGGCCGATCCTGGGTCGATCGCAGACCACGGAGGAGTCGACGTTGGCCACGGTCCAGCCGGCAGCGCGGAGCTCGTCGCCGACGGCGCGGAGCAGCTCGATGCTGTCAGCCCCGGCCAGGGCGGGATCGGTGTCGGGGAAGTGCGACCCGATGTCGCCCAGCCCGGCGGCGCCGAGCAACGCGTCGGTCACGGCGTGGGCGATCACATCGCTGTCGGAGTGGCCGACGAGTCCCGGCCCGGGGAAGGTGACGCCACCGAGGACCATCGGACGCTCCGGATCGTCGCTCACCGGGTGCACGTCGAACCCCATGCCCACACGACCGGTCACGATGTCCCTCCCGGCGCGGCCACCCCGGCTCGACTCGCGAGGACGGAATCGAGCGCCGCGGCGTCCGCGGCGTGGGTCAGCTTCGTGTTGGTCGCTTCGCCCTCGACCACGTCGACGGTGAACCCGACCTGCTCGGCCAGCGTCGCGTCGTCGGTGGCGTCAGCCCCGGACGCGTGGGCCGAACGGAGCACGGCGCGCCGGAAGCCCTGCGGAGTCTGTACCGCGACCAGCTCGTCGCGATCGACGACCCCACCCGTGCGGCGGCGGAGCGTGTCGGTCACGGCCACGCCGGGGACCACGGCATCGGCGCCGTCGGCCACGGCGGCGACGACCCGGGCGAACAACGCCGACGACGCCGCCGGCCGGGCGGCATCGTGCACGAGCACGATCTGCACGGCGTCGGGCACGGCAGCGAGACCGGCCCGGACCGACTCGGCACGCGTCGCGCCGCCAGCCACGACCGCGTCGACCCCCGGGACGGTGTGGCCGGGGTCGTCGGTATCTGCAGTGGGGAGCACGACGACCACGCCGTCGGAGACGCCGACCGCCGCTGCCACCGACCAGTCGAGCACGCGGCGACCGGCCAGCTCGGTGTACTGCTTGGCGCCCCCGAAGCGCGTACCGCCGCCGCCGGCGACGACGACGGTCCAGACAGCACCAGTGGTGGGCGCAACGGGCACGCGCTGCAGCGTAGGTCTGATCGGCCCGCCTGGCGGCGGTGACGCCCTTCACGTGCACTGGATCGTGTGGCCTAGATTCGCCGCCGTGGCCGACCGGGACCTCATCGCGCAGTGCGACCTCTTCCACGACCTCACCGAAGCAGAGCTCGATGGCATCGTGGGCGCGGCCACGGTGCGCGACCTGCGGCGTGGCGACGTCCTCTTCGGCGAGGAGGACGAGTCGAACGAGTTGTTCCTGGTCGACGACGGCCGCATCGCCATGACCCAGCGGTCGATCGACGGTCGCGAGTCGGTGATCGCGCTGATGGAGCGCGGCGACCTGTTCGGCGAGATGCCCCTCTTCGACGGTCTGGGGCGCTCGACCGAGGCCCGGGCGCTCGAACCGTCGAAGGTGACCATCATCGGCTACGACCCGGTCCGGGCCATGTACGAGGCCCGACCCACCCTGCTGTGGAACGTCGTGTCGATGCTGTCGCAACGGCTCCGCGCCACCGACGCCGCCCTGGCCGACTCGGTGTTCCTCGACGTCACCGGACGCACCGCCAAGCGGCTGCTCGAACTGGCCGGCGACGACGACGAATTCGTCCTGCCCGTGACCCAGGAAGAGCTGGCCGGCATGGTGGGCGCGTCGCGCGAGCGGGTCAACAAGGCGATCGCCAGCTTCGTGAAGCTCGGCTGGCTCGATCAGCGCGACCGGCGCTACGTGATCACCGACCGCGAGCAGCTCACCCGCCGAGCCACGTGACCACACGCCGCCACGCATCGGCGGCGTAGTCGGCACGATGATCGTCCCGGCTCGGGTCGTGCACGAACCCGTGCCGAGCACCGGCGTAGCGCACGACCTCGGCACCCGCGTCCTCGAGGGCGTCGACGTCGTCGACCGGGGTCCACTCGTCGGCCGTGCCGATGACCGCCAGCACGGGGGACGCCCCGTCGGCCCGGACCGCGTCGAGCGGTTCACGGTGGTGCTCGCTCTGCCACCGCTCGGGCACGCGGATCATCCCGTAGAACGCGGCGACCCGGTCGAAACGGCCGGTGGCGGACGCCTTCAGGGCGTACATGCCACCCATGCAGAACCCGATGATCCCGACCTGGTCGTGGCCGGTGGCGTCAGCGGCGGCGGTCAGGTCGCCGAGCACGTCGCCGTCGGCCAGCGTGCCGACCGAGGCCAGCCGCTCTTCGAGGGTCAGGGATTCGCGGCCGGGCCAGGGCTCGGGGGCGCACACCGACCAGGCGTGCTCGTCGGCGAGGGTCTGGCACAGGTCGTCGAACAACGGCCGCAACCCGCCGATGTCGGGCGCGACGACCACGCCCCGGCTCGTCGCCCGCCCGTCCGCCGGCGTGGATCGATACGCAGGCGTGTCACTGGGCAACGCGATCTGCTGCGTCATCCCGGTGTTTCTACTCCACCGCTCCGAGGGAGGCGCCAGCCGATCGGTCACACGGACCGTGACCAACAGCTCCGGCCAACGGGAAGTTGTCGACGCAGCAGGCAACTTCAGGCATAACGGTCGAGGATGGACGACTCGGCGAGACGGGACAGCCCATCCTTGATGGCCCGGGCCCGCAGCTCGCCCACCCCCTCGACGTCGTCGAGATCGTCGATGGTGGCGCGCATGACCTTCTGCAACGACCCGAACCGCTCGATGATGGCCTCGGTGATGCTCTCGGGCAGGCGGGGGATGCGCGACAGGAGCCGGTACCCACGAGGCTGGACCGAGGCGTCGAGGTCGATGCCGCCGGGAAGGTGCAGCATCTCGCCGACCGCACGGAGGTCGAGCAGGTCGTCGGTGCCGAGCTCGCCCAGCTCGTCGAGCGCCTCCTCGATGTGCCACGACTGCTCCTCGTGGAAGTAGTCCTTGAGGACGAGGGTCCGGTCGTCCTCGACCCCGCCGAGCAGCTCGTCGAGCTGGAGCTTGATGAGCCGGCCGTCGGTGCCGAGCTCGACGATGGCCGACGACAGCTCGTCGGCGATGCGGGCCACCATCTCGGTGCGCTGCAGCACGGTGACCACGTCGCGGACGGTGACGAGGTCCTCGACCTCGAGGGCCGACAGCGACGCGCTGACGTCGTCGAGACGGGTGCGGTAGCGCTCGAGGGTCTGCAGCGCCTGGTTGGCCCGGCTCAGCAGGATCGGGATGGGTTGGAGCGGGTGCTTCTCGTCGCCGACGTACACCGAGATCACCTGCTGGTCCTCGGAGACCGAGACGACGGTGACGTCGATCGAGCGGGCGACCCGCTCGGCGGTCCGGTGCCGTGTGCCGGTCTCGGAGGTGGGCACGTTGGGGTTGGGGACGAGGTGGACGTTGGCCCGGGCGATCCGTGTGGCGTCGGGAGCGAGGATGATGGCGCCGTCGGTCTTGGCCAGCTCGGACAGCCGCTGCGGGCTGAACGCGGCGTCGAGCAGGAACCCGCCCGAGCAGATGTTGAGCACCTCGGGCCCGTCGCCCACCACGATGAGCGCGCCCTTCTCGGCCTGCAGGATGCGGTCGAGGCCTTCTCGCAGCGGCGCGCCCGGCGCCACGAAGGTCAGGGCCGCGAGCATCTCCGATGAGGTTCTGGACGCCACGGTTGGATGTTACCCGGCACCGGCGAGTCGGGCCCGGGGTCGTTCGGACAGACCAACAGCTTCGATCGCCTCGACCAGGTCGGAGGCGCGCACCGCCCGGCACGACGCCGGGGGTTCGGGCGCACGCTCGGGGACGAGCACCCGCCCGTACCCGAGCCGGGCCGCCTCGGCCATGCGACGCTCGAGGTGACCCACCTGGCGGAGCTCGCCGGCGAGGCCGATCTCGCCGCAAACGACCAGATCGGCCGGGACCCCGATACCGGTGACGGCGGAGGTCACCGCCAGCGCCACGCCGAGATCGACGGCGGGTTCGGCTGTCCGGACCCCGCCCGCGAGCGTGACCCAGACGTCGAGGCCTGACACGCAGACGCCGGCCCGCTGCTCGAGCACGGCCAACAGCATGCCGAGTCGGCCGCCGTCGACCCCCTGGGTCTGGCGCCGGGGTGCTGGCAGGTTGGACGGCGCCAGCAGCGCCTGGACCTCGACCAGCAGCGGGCGCCCACCGTCGAGCACCGGCACCACGACCGACCCGGCCGTGCCGGTGCGCCGGTCGGCGAGGAACAGGGCGCTGGGGTCGTCGACGTCGACCAGGCCCGTGCCGGTCATCTCGAACACCCCGAGCTCGCCGGTGCCGCCGTGGCGGTGCTTGACGGCGCGCAGGAGGCGGAGCGCGTGGTGCCGGTCGCCCTCGAAGGACAGCACGGTGTCGACGAGGTGCTCGAGCACCCGGGGGCCGGCGAGGCCGCCGTCCTTGGTGACGTGACCGACGAGGACCACCGCGGTGCCGCGGGCCCGGGCCTCGAGCACCAGCCGGTGGGCACAGGCGCGCACCTGGGCCACCGACCCCGGGGCCGACGACAGCGCGGGGTCGTGGAGGGTCTGGATCGAGTCGACCACCACGAAGGCCGGCTCGACGTCGTCGAGGTGGCCGACCACGGCGTCGAGGTCGGTGTCGGCCGCCAGCCACACGTCGTCGGGCAGGTCGCCGAGGCGGTCGGCCCGGGCGCGTACCTGCTCGGCCGACTCCTCGGCGCTCAGGTACAAGGCCGGCGCGCCGGGCCGGGCCGAGCCCGCGGCCGCCTGCAACAGCAGGGTCGACTTGCCGATGCCGGGCTCGCCGCCGAGGAGCGTGACCGAGCCCGGGACGAGCCCGCCCGACAGGACGCGGTCGAGCTCACCCACACCGGTGGGTGTGGGTGCGACCGGTCGGTCGGCCACCTCACCGATCGGGCGCGCCGGAGTCCGGGGGCGGGCGGCCAGCACGGCGGGGGCTACGGCCTCTTCCACGAGGGTGTTCCACTCGCCGCAGTCGGGACACCGGCCGGCCCACACCGGCGAGGTCGCGCCGCACTCGCCGCAGCGGAAGCAGGTGCGCGGCCGTGTTGTCTTCCTCTGGGCGGGCCTCTTCGGGGCCGGCTTCTTCGGAGATCGGGTCGTCGATTGCACCCGGTCATCATCCCCGCGGGGTCTGACGAGAACCCCGAGGACTTCCCGGCGGGAAGAACTCGGTGGTCCGCACGACGAGCAGGCTCGTCGGCAGGTGGTGCGACAGCTTGTTGGGCACCGCACCGATCCCCAGGAACCGGGTGAGCCCGGTCATCCCCCGGTTGCCCACCACGACCAGGTCGTAACGGCCCCGCCGTGCCGTGTCGATGAGGGCCGAAACGGGGTCGGCATCGACCACGAGGGTCTCGATGTCGACGCCGGCGTCGGCGTGTGCGCCCTTGGCGTCGTCGACCACGGCCTGGCCCTTCGCCCCCCGGCCCGCGGTCATGATCGTCAACCGTCCGCCGCCCATCCGGGCGAGCTGCACGGCCCGCTCGACCGCCTGCGCGGCGGTCTTCGAGCCATCGGTCCCCACGATGATGCGCTCGTACACGTCATGAGGGTAGGGCGCGGCGATGCGAGGCGACGATGACCGGACGGGAGGCGGGCGTGACACGATTGGGGGCGTGGCCATCGATCCCCTGCGCGCCATCCGCGACATCGCCCTCGCCTTCCCCGAGGCCACCGAGAAGCAAACCTGGGGGCACCCCACCTTCCGCGTGCGCGACAAGATCTTCGTGAGCTACGGCACTGACGACGACGGGCATTCCGTGGTGACGATGAAGGCGGCGCCGGGCGAACAGGAGAGCCTGCTCGCCGAGGGCGACCCGTTCTTCTCCCCGAAGTACGTGGGGGCCAAGGGCTGGATCGGCGTGAGGATCGACGAGGAGACCGACTGGCGCGAGATCGCCGAGTTGGTCGTCGACTCCTACCGCGAGATCGCGCCCAAGTCGCTGTCGGTGGGCATCGGCATCCGTCCGGCGGGCCGGTCGAAGGCCGCCGCGGCCGTGGTCAACGTCGGCAACGTGATCGGCGAGCTCATCGAGGGCAAGCCCCCGAAGGACGAGGTCGTGGCCGAGCAGCAGGCCGACGACGACCTCGACGACGGCGAGCTGCTCGACCTCGAGTTCGACTTCCCCGACGGCGAGCCCAACAACTAGCTGGGAGTTGTGAGGCCCTGCCGAACAACTCCAGAAGCGAGGAGGCCCGCCAGGGCCGGCGAGCGGCCTACTCGGTGCCGGCCTTCTCGAGCTCTTCGATGGTCGGCGGCTCGAAGCCCTCCTCCGAACGGAAGACGATGACGTCGGCGTCGGTCTCGGGGTCGTGCTCGGTGTCGACCGTGACGATCTCGCCGGCGCGGAACTCCTTGTAGAGGAGCTTCTCCGACAGCGGATCCTCGACGTAGCGCTGGATGGACCGACGAAGCGGTCGGGCGCCGAGCGTGGGGTCGTAGCCGCGGTCGGCGACGTAGAGCTTGGCCGAATCGGTCAGCTCGATGCCCATGCCCTGGGCCTCCATCTGCACGGCGAGCTTCTCGATGAACATGTCGACGATCTGGATGACCTCGTCCTTGCTGAGCTCGTGGAAGACGATGGTCTCGTCGATGCGGTTGAGGAACTCGGGCCGGAAGTGGGCCTTGAGGGCGTCGTCGACCTTCTCCTTCATCTTGGCGTAGGAGATGGCCTCGTCGGACTTGCCGAAGCCGACGGTCTGCTTGCGCAGGTCGGCGGTGCCGAGGTTGGAGGTCATGATCAGCACGGTGTTGCGGAAGTCGACCGAACGGCCCTGGGCGTCGGTGAGGCGACCCTCCTCGAGGATCTGCAGCAGCGTGTTGAACACGTCCTGGTGGGCCTTTTCGACCTCGTCGAAGAGGACCACCGAGAACGGCTTGCGCCGCACGGCCTCGGTGAGCTGGCCGCCCTCCTCGTAGCCGACGTAGCCCGGGGGCGAACCCACGAGGCGGCTGACCGTGTGCTTCTCCATGTACTCGGACATGTCGAGGCTGATCATCGCCGACTCGTCGCCGAAGAGGAACTCGGCGAGGGTCTTGGCCAGCTCGGTCTTGCCGACGCCGGACGGGCCGAGGAAGATGAACGACCCGCTGGGCCGCTTGGGGTCCTTCAGACCGGCACGGGTGCGGCGGATGGCCTGGCTGACGGCCTTGATGGCGTCCTCCTGGCCGATGACCCGCTTGTGCAGCTCGTCCTCCATGTTGAGGAGCTTCTGGGTCTCCTCCTCGGTGAGCTTGTAGACGGGGATGCCGGTCCACACCGAGAGGACCTCGGCCACCGACTCCTCGTCGACCTCGTCGAACAGGTCGACGCCGGAGTCCTTGATCTCGACCTCCTTCGCCTCCTTCTGGGCGAGGAGCTCCTTCTCCTTGTCGCGCAGACGGCCGGCTTCCTCGAAGTCCTGGGAGTCGACGGCCTGCTTCTTCTGCTCGACCACGTCGCCCAGCTCGTTCTCGAGCTCCTTGTAGTCGGGCGGGGTCTGCATGCGCTTGATCCGCAGCCGCGACCCGGCCTCGTCGATGAGGTCGATGGCCTTGTCGGGCAGGTAGCGGTCGGAGATGTAGCGGTCGGCGAGGTTGGCCGCGGCCACGAGCGCCTGGTCGGTGATGGTGACCCGGTGGTGGGTCTCGTAGCGGTCGCGGAGGCCCTTGAGGATCTCGATGGTGTGGGCCACCGAGGGCTCGTCGACCATGATCTTCTGGAAACGGCGCTCGAGGGCGGCGTCCTTCTCGAGGTGCTTGCGGTACTCGTCGAGGGTGGTGGCGCCGATGGTCTGCAGCTCGCCCCGGGCCAGCATCGGCTTGAGGATGCTGGCCGCGTCGATGGCGCCCTCGGCGGCACCGGCACCCACGAGGGTGTGGAGCTCGTCGATGAACAGGATGATGTCGCCTCGGGTGCGGATCTCCTTGAGCACCTTCTTGAGGCGCTCCTCGAAGTCGCCCCGGTAGCGCGACCCGGCCACGAGGGCACCGAGGTCGAGCGTGTACAGCTGCTTCTGGTGCAGCGTCTCGGGCACGTCGTCGGCCACGATCTTCTGGGCGAGGCCCTCGACGATGGCCGTCTTGCCGACGCCGGGCTCGCCGACGAGGACCGGGTTGTTCTTGGTGCGGCGGGACAGGACCTGCATGACCCGCTCGATCTCGCGGGAGCGCCCGATGACCGGGTCCATCTCCTTGTCGCGGGCCAGTTGGGTGAGGTTGCGCCCGAACTGGTCGAGCACGAGCGACCCGGACGGGGAGTCGCCCGCCTGGCTGCCGGCCGCGGTGCCGGCCTTCTCGCCGCCCCGGCTCGTGCCGGTGCTGGAGGAACCCGAGCCCTGGTACCCCGACAGCAGCTGGATCACCTGCTGGCGGACGCGGGACAGGTCGGCGCCCAGCTTGACCAGGACCTGGGCGGCCACGCCCTCGCCCTCGCGGATGAGACCGAGGAGGATGTGCTCGGTGCCGATGTAGTTGTGCCCGAGCTGGAGCGCCTCGCGGAGGCTCAGCTCGAGGACCTTCTTGGCACGCGGGGTGAAGGGGATGTGACCCGACGGCGAGGAGCCGCCCTGGCCGATGATCTCCTCGACCTGGCTGCGCACGGCCTCGAGGCTGATGCCGAGCGATTCGAGCGCCTTGGCGGCGACGCCCTCACCCTCGTGGATCAGGCCGAGCAGGATGTGCTCGGTGCCGATGTAGTTGTGGTTGAGGAGGCGGGCCTCCTCCTGGGCGAGGACGACGACTCGTCGAGCTCGGTCGGTGAAACGTTCGAACACGGTGCTGCCTCCCACCCGGGGTCCGGGTGTTCGTTCTCTCGGGGGCTCGTGGTCCCGAGTCTAACCCCGCCTGGCGTCGCTCCATCCCCCCGTCCCAACCCCGCGATCCGGCGATCCGTCGGGGCGCATGGCCGCTCGCCGGAGGACCCCGATAACCTTCTGCGGGCGCTCATGCCATCCGATCACCCCTCGAACCTGCGGGGCATCCCGGGCGCACGGGCGTCTGGGCGCCGCCGACGCCGCTCTGGTCCCCGCCGGAGCGACCAGTTCCGCGCGCCGCTCATCGGCGATCCCCGCCGTCGCGAGATGGGCGACATCGGACCGAAGCGCCGCTTCCGCCGCAAGCAGGGCCCCAGGGCGTGGTCGCCGCGGCACCAGCCCCGCGGCATTCCGTGGTCGAGCCTGCTCATCGCCCTCGGGTTCGTCGCACTCGGCTTCTTCATCTGGCAGGAGTTCTGGGCCGCCACCCGGGTCGACGTCGTGGTCACGGGCATCGAGGACCAGGCCCAGCTCACCATGGACGAGGCGTCCGATCTCGACGTCCGCATCGACATCGAGCAGCTCGACCTCGAGGCCGGCGTGACGCCGACGTTGTTCTTCGATGGCGTCGAGGCGAGCGATGAGACCCACGAGGTGTCCCAGACCGGGATCACCTGGACCCCGGAACCGCTCGACGAGGGCGTCCACGAACTGGCCATGTCCATCGGCCGCCCGCTCCTCGACGACGCCCGGTTCACCTGGACCTTCAGGGTCGACGGCACGCCGCCGGTCATCGACGTCCAGTCACCACAGCCGCCCTCCCGAATCTGCACCCCGGTCAGCGTCACCGGAACGATCGAGCAGAATCTGGCCAGCTTCCAGGTCGACGGCGAAGACACCGGGGTCGACGAGGACGGGGCGTTCACCCTCGAGTACGACCGGGCGCCGATCGGCCCCGTGGTGCTGACCGCCGAGGACCAGGCCGGCAACCGGGCCGCCGCCGAGATCGTCTTCCCGGTGGAGTACCCCTCGACCCAGGGCATCCACGTCACCGCGGCAGCATGGGGCTACGACCCGCTTCGCGAGCACGTGCTCGAGATGGTCGACGCGGGCAAGGTCTCGGCCGTCGAGCTCGACATCAAGGACGAGGGCGGCGTCGTGGGCTACGACACCGATGTCGAGCTCGCCCACGAGATCGGCGCGGTCCGACAGGAATTCGTACTCGAGGACGCGGTCGAGACCCTCAAGAACAAGGGTGTCCGGGTCATCGGGCGCATCGTCGCCTTCCGCGACGCGCCCCTCGCCAGCTGGGCCGCCGAGAACGGCCACATGGACTACGTGATCCAGGACGAGCAGGGCAACCTCCTGTCGAGCTACGGCGGGTTCACCAGCGTGGCCAACGCGGACGTGCGCCAGTACAACATCGACCTCGCCATCGAGGCAGTGGACCGGGGTGTCGACGAGATCCTGTGGGACTACGTACGCCGGCCCGAGGGTGACATCGAAGCCATGCACTTCCCCGGCATGCAGGTTCCCGACGACAGCCCCGAGGCCGAGAAGCTCGCCGTGAACGACAACGTCGTGTCGTTCCTGGCCGAGTCCGGCCGGGAGATGCGCGACCGCTGCGTCTACCAGGGTGCCTCGCTCTTCGGGGTGGCCGCCCGCAACCCCGATGCCATCGGCCAGCCCGTGCCCGCCATCGCACGCCACGTCGATTACATCGCGCCGATGCTCTATCCGTCGCACTGGGTGCGGGGGGAGTACCGCGTCGACCACCCCAACGCCCAGCCCTACGACATCGTCGAGAAGTCACTCGCCGACTTCCAGCGCAAGGCCGCCGGTTCGGGCGTGGCGTTCAACCTGTGGGTCCAGGACTTCTCCATCGGCATCCCCTACGGACCCGAGGAGGTCCGGGCCCAGATCGAGGCGGCCAGCGACCTCGGTGTCGACAACTGGCTGCTCTGGAACGCCACGGTCCGCTACACACCCGACGCCATCACCACCGACATGGTCGACCGACCCGATGGCTCGGAGCGCCCCAGCGCGTAGCGCTGGCGTGGGAGCGCGCCGATAGCCTCGGCCCATGCCGAACCCGCTCCTGTCCTTCCCCGGGGCTGACGGGCATCTGGCGATGATCGACGAGCGGCTGCTGGCCAGCGTCACCACCGACGACGACCAGCTCACGGAGATGACCTCGCACCTCATCCGGGCGGGCGGCAAGCGGCTCCGTCCGATGCTCGGCGTGCTGGCGGCGGCGAGCGGTGGATCCGCGATCGACACCGCGGTCACCGTCGACGTGATCGACGGGGGCGTGGCCGTCGAACTGGTCCAGGTCGGCTCGCTCTACCACGACGATGTGATCGACGAGGCCGACTCCCGACGCGGGGTCGAGTCGGTGAACGTGCGCTGGAACAACCTGACCGCGATCCTCGCCGGCGACTTCCTGCTGGCCAAGGCCTCGGAGATCGCGGCGTCGCTCGGCACCGAGGTGGCGGCGCTGCTGGCCCAAACCATCGGACGGCTGTGCCAGGGCGAGATCCTCGAGCTGCGCCACGTCTACTCCACCGACCGCACCGAAGACGCCTACCTCGCCGCGATCGCGGGCAAGACCGCCGCGCTCTACGCGACGGCGTGCCGCATCGGCGCCATCGTCGCCGGGCTCCCCCGTCCCCAGATCGACGCGCTGACCGGCTACGGGCGGTCGTTCGGCATGGCCTTCCAGCTCGTCGACGACGTACTCGACCTGGTGTCGACCGAGCAGCAGCTCGGCAAGCCGGCCGGTCACGACATCACCGAGGGGGTCTACAACCTGCCCGTCCTCCGGGCGCTGCAGACCAGCAACGGCGACGAGCTGGCGTCCCTGCTCGGCTCACCCATCGACGGGGCCGAACGCCAGCGGGCCCGCGATCTGGTGGTCGAATCGGGCGGGGTGGCCGAGACCATCGCCGAGGCCGAGCGGTTCGTCGACGATGCCAAGCGCGCGCTCGACGACCTCGCATCCTCCGACGCCACGACGGTGCTGGCCGACGGCGCCGACCACCTCCTCACGATGGTGACCGCCGCCGCCTCGGGATAGACGGACTCGGTCATGGTCCACGACTCGCCCTTGGTACGGAGTTTGGTCCTCGGCCTCACCGCGTTCCGGGCCGCGTGCCTGGTGTTGGCTGGTCGCGCTCCTGCTCGAAGGCGGTGGCTGGTCACCCGACGAGGTGCTGGCGCGGGCGTCGACCATCTTCCTGTTCGTCATCGCCGGCACGTTCGCCGGCTACGCGGTCCGGCGAGCGCTACTCGGGACGGAGCGTGGGGAAGAGGATGACGTCGCGGATCGACTGGGTGTCGGTGAGCAGCATCACCAGCCGGTCGATGCCGACGCCGAGCCCGCCGGTGGGCGGCAGGCCGTAGTCCATGGCCCGCAGGTAGTCCTCGTCCAGGGGCATGGCCTCGTCGTCGCCGGCGGCAGATCGGCGGGCCTGGTCGGCGAACCGTTCACGCTGGACGTCGGGGTCGGTCAGTTCGGAGAAGGCGTTGCACAACTCACGACCCGCGACGATGGCCTCGAACCGTTCGGTCACGCCCGGCTTCTCGCGGTGCGAGCGTGACAACGGAGAGACCTCCTCGGGGTACTCGGTGACGAAGATCGGGCCCCACAGCTGGGTCTCGGTGGTCTTCTCGTAGACCTCGAGGATCAGCTTGCCGGTGCCCCACGAGTCCTCGACCTCGACGCCGTGCTCCCGGGCGACGGCACGGATCTCGTCGATCGGCTGGTCGACGTCGAGCGCGACACCGATCGACTGCTCGATGAGCTCGACCATCGTCGCCCGGCGCCACGGGGTGGCCAGATCGAGGTCGCGATTGTCGTAGGTGAGCGACGTGGTCCCGCAGACCTCGGTGGCGAGGTGGGCCACCAGCTCCTCGACCAGGACCATGATGTCGGTGTAGTCGGCGTAGGCCTCGTACAGCTCGAGCATCGTGAACTCCGGGTTGTGGCGGGTGGAGATGCCCTCGTTGCGGAACACCCGGCCGATCTCGAAGACCCGCTCGAAGCCGCCGACCACCAGCCGCTTGAGGAAGAGCTCGGGCGCGATGCGCAGCTTGAGGTCGACCTCCAGCGCGTTGTGGTGGGTCACGAACGGCTTGGCCGCCGCGCCGCCGGCCACGTGCTGGAGCACGGGCGTCTCGACCTCGACGAAGTCGCGGTCCTCGAGCCAGCGGCGCGTGAGCGACAGGATCCGGCTGCGGGTCCGCAACACCTCGGCCGCGTCGGGGTTGGCCCACAGGTCGGCGTAGCGCTGGCGGTAGCGGGTGTCGACGTCGTTGATGCCGTGCCACTTGTCGCCGAATCCCCGGCGAGCCTCGGCGAGCTGGACGAAGGAGCGGATCTTCACCGAGAGCTCGCCCCGCTTGGTCTTGACCACCTCGCCGGTCGCGCCGACCCAGTCGCCCAGGTTGAGGTGGACGAAGGCGTCGTAGCCCTCGAGCACCTTGGCCAGCGCGAACAGCTGGATCTCGGCGCCGCTCCCCTCGCGGAGGGTGGCGAACGCCAGCTTGCCCTGGTCGCGCAGCAGCATCACGCGGCCCGCGACGGTGACGGTGTGCTCGGTCTCCTCACCGTCGGCGAGCCCCGAGTACTGCTCGATCAGCTGGGCAACGTTGCCGTCGACGTCGAAGCGGTAGGGCGGGTCGAAGGTCATACCGGCCCACCCTCGGGGTTCTTCTCGTGGATCAGTCGCAGGCCGTGCAGGGTCAGCCAGGGCTCGTGGTGGTCGATCGTCTCCGACAGCGGCGTGATCAGACCCGACAGGCCGCCGGTGGCCACGACCGTGGTCGACTCGCCGAGCTCCTCCTCGAAGCGGTGAACCATGCCGTCGACCACGGCGGTGAAGCCGTACACGGCACCCGACTGCATCGACTCGACCGTGGAGCGACCGATCACGTGCTCGGGTTCGACGAGCTCGACCCGGCGCAGCGCGGCAGCCCGGCCGAACAGGGCATCGAGGCTGATGTCGATGCCGGGGAAGATCGCACCACCCATGTACTCGCCCTTGGCCGAGATGGCCTCGAAGGTGGTGGCGGTGCCGAAGTCGATGACGATGGTGGGACCACCGAAGAGGTCCCAGGCCGCCACCGCGTCGGCGATCCGGTCGGAGCCGACCTCCTTGGGGTTGTCGTAGAGGATCGGCATGCCCGTCTTGACGCCGGGCTCGACGACCAGCGCGTCCTGGCCGAGGTACCGTTCGCTGAAGCGGCGCAGCGCCCCGGTGACGCGGGGTACCGACGAGCAGACGGAGAACCCGTTGACGTCGCGGGGCCAACCGAAGCCGTGGAAGGCGAGGAACTCCTGGAACAGCAGGGCGTACTCGTCGGCGGTTCGCTCCACGTTGGTGGCGATGCGCCAGTGGTCGAGGAGGTCGGTGTCAGCGACCCGGGCCTCGGGTTCGGTCTCGGTGTCGACCTGGTACAGACCGATGACGGTCTGGGTGTTGCCGACGTCGACGGCCAGGAGATTCACGGCGGCCGACGCTACGCGATGCCGGTTTCCGCCTCCCCATCCGATCGCCCGGAGTCGTCGGATCCGTCGGCGCGCTCGGGCCACACGGGGTCGACCTCGAGGATCCCGGACAGGTGGTTCGCGTAGATCTCCCGGAAGTCGATCGTGGCTTCGAGGTGAGCGAGGATCGCCTCGAAGCCCACCGACATCCGACCGAGCAGCACGTGCTCGCGGGGCACGTCGAGCCGTTGGAGCAGCTTGAGCTCGTCGACGCCGACCCGAAGTCGCATCGACTCGGCGATGATGTCGGCGAGCATCTCGCGCGAGTAGGTGAACGGCTGGGGCCCGCGCGTTCCACGCATCCAGTTGCTCAGCGGCTCGAGTAGTGCCTGGGCGTCGAAGCCATCTCGGCGACGCAGGAACCCGGCCTCGACGAAGCTGTCGAGGATGGCGTCCTCGTCGCCCGACATGAGCGCGGCCGCCAGCCGACGCAGCCGTTGTCGCTGGGCCTCGTCGATGCGCGCCACGCACCCGAAGTCGAGGAATGTCACCGTCCCGTCCTCGTGGAACAGGAAGTTGCCCGGGTGGCTGTCGACGTTGACGATCCCGTGGTCGTAGGCCGAGGTCGCGTAGAAGCGGGCGATCACGCGTCCCCACTGATCCCGCTGGTGCTGAGGCGCCTCGAGCGCAGCCGTCCAGCGCATGGCGTCGACGTAGGTGGAGGTGAGCACGCGCTCGGTGGAGTACTCGCCCCACACCTCGGGGATGTCGACGCCGGGGTCGTCGCGGAACAGTTCGACGAAGTCGGCCTGGTTGCGAGCTTCGATCCGGTAGTCGAGCTCTTCGGAGACCCGGTCGCGGACCTCGTCGATGATGGCCCGCACGTCGACGTCGCCCACCAGGCCGGCGAGCATCTTCTGACCGAGTCGGCCGACGGCGGAGAGGAGCGCGGCATTGCGCAGGTCGGCCTCCACCGCCTTGGCGACGCCGGGGTACTGGACCTTGACCACCAGCTCGTGGTCGCCGAGGTGCGCCGAGTGGACCTGGCCGATCGACGCCGCCGCCATCGGTACGGGCGAGAAGAAGTCGAACAGCTCGTCCGGATGCGCGCCGAGCTCGTGGGTCACGACCTCGACCACCGACTCGTAGGGCATGGCCGGCGCATCGGACTGCAGGATGCTGAACGCCGACCGGTACTCCTCGGGGATGAGCGACACGTCGAGGAAGGACAGCGCCTGGCCGACCTTCATGGCTGCGCCCTTCATCTCGCCGAGCTCCCGGGCGATCTCCTCGGCGGCAGCCTGCAGCTTGGGGTCGGCGGCGATGTCCTCGACCCGGTCGCCACGCAGCGCGCGGGCCTGGGCGATGGCGGCTGCGGCGGCCCCCTTGCTGAGCAGACGGGCCGGGGTCGCGGCCCGGCGGAACCGCCCACCGAGGCGGAACGGATCGTTCGCCACCGCTAGCCCGCGACATCCAGGCCGATGTCGAGCGCGGGCGCCGACTGGGTGATCTGGCTGGTCGAGACCAGGTCGACGCCGCTCGCCGCGTACGCGGCCGCGGTCTCCACCGTGATGCCGCCGGAGCACTCCAGCAGCGGGCGGCGAGTCCGGTTCTCCGTCGCCCATTCGTCGGCTGCAGCGACCGCGGCCTCGGCCTCGGCGGGGGTGAAGTTGTCGAGGAGGACAGCGTCGCACCCGGCGTCGAACGCCTCGGTCATCTCGTCGACGTTCTCGACCTCGACGTGGATCGTGCGGGCGGGCCAGGCCGTCCGGGCCCGGCGCACGGCCTCGTCGATCCCGAGCTCGGCCAGGTGGTTGTCCTTGAACATCACCCAGTCGGACAGGTTGCCGCGGTGGCTGGCACCGCCGCCGGCGCGCACCGCCGCCTTCTCCAGCGCCCGGAGCCCAGGGGTGGTCTTGCGGGTGTCCCAGACGCGGGCGGAACCACCTTCGGCCGCGGCGAGGGCGACGCGCCGGGTTGCGGTGGCCACCCCGCTGAGGTGGCAGAGGAAGTTCAACGCGGTGCGCTCGGCGGTCAGGACGGGGGCGAGCGGGCCCATGACCCGACCGAGCACCTCCCCGGGCTCGATACGGTCGCCCTCGGCCACGGCCCAGTCGACCGTGACCGAGGCGTCGACCTGGGCGAACGCCTCGGTCACGCAGGCCGTGCCGGCGACGACACCCTCGTCCCGCGTGACGAACGACGCGACCGTGGTGCGCTCGGCGGGGATGAGCGCCGCGGACAGATCGCCGAGCGGCGTGAGGTCCTCGGCGAGCGCGACCGCAACTGCGGCGCGCACTGCGTGGATGGGCGGCTCGACCGGCACCTCGTCACGCATGCCAGCAGCCTGCCACGGCCCTGACGCCGGGACACCGAACCCCGGTCGGGGCGTTCCACCACGCCGACACGACACCCCGAGAACCCCACCGCCCGAACCCGGATCGAGCCGTTCCATCACCGCACCGGCACGACCCGAGCACCGCGCGCGGCGCCCGGGGCGGGCGGACTCAGGTGCCGCCGAGCACGAAGCGGACCTCGAGATCACCGTCTCGATCGGGGTAGTCGGTGCGGGTGTGGGCGCCGCGGGTCTCGGTCCGGAGCCGGGCCGCGGTCGCCACCGAGACACCGAGGGTCCCGAGGTTGCGAAGCTCGGCCGACGGGACGTCGGCGACGGGCACATGGGCCACCTCGAGCGCGTCGGCGATCACCGACGCCAGCGACGCGTCGTCGCGGAGCACACCGGCATCGTCGAACATGCGGCGCTGGAACCGGTCGCGCTCCCGTTCGACGTCGCCGGGCACACCGGGCTGTTCGACGGGCTCGATCGCCACGGCGTCGATGGGCCGAACGGGAACGCCACCGCGTTCGCCGAGCAACCCCCGCATTGCGCCGGTGGGCTCGGCGCCATCCTTGCCCCCATCGATCGCCTCGACCACCCGCGGGCCGAAGACCATGCCGTCGAGGAGCGAGTTTGATGCCAACCGGTTGGCGCCGTGCACGCCGTTGCAGGCGACCTCGCCGGCCACCCAGAGGCCGGGCACCGTCGCAGCACCGTCGAGATCGGCCACCACGCCACCACAGCAGTAGTGCGCCGCGGGCGCGACCGGGAGCCAGTCGGTGGTCGGGTCGAGACCCACCCGTTCGAGTGCGGCTCTGATCGTGGGGAAGCGGGCGTCGAAGTCGTCGAGCACGGTGGCGTCGAGCCAGACGTGGTCGGTCCGGTCCGTCTGGAGCTGGGCGCAGATGGCGCGGGAAACGATGTCGCGCGGCTGGAGCTCGTCGACGAACTGCTCGCCGCCGGCGCCCCGCAGCAACGCGCCGTGACCCCGCAGCGCCTCGGACAGCAACGGTCGCGGCATCGACGAGTGGTGCAGCGCCGTGGGGTGGAACTGCACGAACTCCACATCGGCCACGGCTGCGCCCACTCGCAACGCCATCGCCGTGCCGTCGCCAGTGGCCTCGAACGGGTTGGTGGTCACCGAGTACAGCTGCCCGCCGCCGCCCGTGGCCATGAGCACGTGCCGCGCCCGAACCTCGATGCGCTGCCCGTCCTCGTCGAGCGCACGCACACCCACGCACCGACCGCCGTCGACCAGCAGGTCCAGCGCGAACGTGCGCTCGAGAACCACCGCGGCGGTCTTCTGCACCGCTTCGACCAGCGCACGTTCCACCTCGACACCGGTGGCCGCACCGCCAGCGTGGAGGATCCGAGGGTGGCTGTGGCCGCCCTCGCGGGCGAGCTGGTACTCCCCGCGCTCGTCCTGGTCGAACATGGCGCCCAGCGCGATGAGCTCGTTGACGCGCGCCGGCCCCTCGTCGACCAGCACGCGCACCGCATCGAGGTCGCAGAGCCCGGCACCGGCGGTGATGGTGTCGGCGAGGTGGTGGTCGGTGGAATCGGGGTCGCCGCCGAGAACCGCGGCCACGCCACCCTGCGCCCAGCGGGTGGTCGACTGCTGGAGCTCGGCCTTGGTGAGCACGCCGACCCGCATCCGGTGCACGTCGGCGGCCCGCACCGCGGCCGACAGGCCGGCGACGCCGGAGCCGAGCACGAGCAGGTCGAGTTCGTCCACAGCGGCAGTCTGCCCCAGACTCCTGCCGTGACCATGTGGGACGGCGACGACTACCAGAGGCGGATGGACGAGCTGGCGAGGTCCGGCAAGGACATGCACGGCGAGGCGCGCTTCGTGCTGGCCCTCGACCCGGCGAGCGTGCTCGATGCCGGGTGCGGGACCGGACGCGTGGCCGTCGAGCTCGCCAACCACGTGGACGACGTCGTGGGCTGCGACGTCGACGCGTCGATGCTGGCCACCGCTCGGGAACGTGGCCCCGACGTCGAGTGGGTCGAGGCCGACCTGCGGACCATGGACCTCGGGCGCACGTTCGCGGTGGTGCTCATGGCCGGCAACGTGCCGCTGTTCACGTCGCCGGGGACACAGGTCGAGCTCGTCGCCGGCGCGGCGCGACACGTCGCACGCGGCGGCGTGCTGATCGCCGGCTTCTCCACCGATTGGTCCGACCGGCCCTACGACACCGAGTCCTACGACGAGCACTGCGCCGCAGCCGGCCTCACCCTCGTCGAGCGGTTCTCGACCTGGGACCGCGACCCGTGGTCACCGACCTCGAACTACGCGGTGTCGGTGCATGTTCCAGCGACGCCCGACGCGCCCTGAGCGCGACACAGGTCGCAGGAATTCCGACCGCCGATTCCGGCGACGCCCGACGCGCCTCTGGCGCGATGCAGGTCGCAGGAATCGCGGCGATCGGGCCGGGCGCTCGATCGGGAGCCGGACCGTTCTTCAGTTGGCGGGGCCGACTCTTCAGTTGGCGGGGCCGGCGCCCCGGACCGATTCGCCCTCGACTTCGATGTAGCGGTGCGGGGCGGGGCCGTGCTGCTGCTCGGCGAGCAGCTCGGCGGTGACCTCGTCGATCTCGCGGTTGTCGCCGTCGACGTGGACCACGATGGGCTCGTAGCCGGCCAGCTCGGCCTGCTCGTAGTCGGCGTAGGAGATGAGGATCACCTTGTCGCCCGGGCTGACGAGGCGGGCGGCGGCGCCGTTGAGACAGATCACACCCGATCCGCGGGGACCGGCGATGGTGTAGGTCTCGAGCCGGGCGCCGTTGTCGACGTCGACGATGGCGACCTGCTCGTACTCCATGATGTCGGAGGCGTCGAGCAGGTCCTGGTCGACGGTGACCGAACCCACGTAGTGCAGGTTGGCGTCGGTGACCGTGGCGCGATGGATCTTGGACTTCATCATGCGGCGACGCATGCGGATCAACTCCTCTGGGTGGGCGCCGTCTTCGCCGTTCGGCACGGAGCCGGCGGCACGGTCACCCCCACGTTGTCGATGAGACGGGTGGTAGCGAAGCGCACGGCGGCGAGCAGGCGCAAATCGCCGTACAGACCGTCGTGGCCGTCGGGGAACGGGGTCAGGGTGGCGGCGTCGACGACGTCGGCGTAGTCGAGCGAGCTGTCGGTCTCGGGGCCCGTGGCCTCCTCGACCACCCGGGCCATGAGTGCCCGGATCTCGGCTGGATCGGTCTCACCGGCGAGCACGGCGGCTGCCCCGCAGCGCAGGGCCCGGTGCACGACGGGTGCGGCGGCGCGCTGGGTCTCGGTGAGGTAGGCGTTGCGGCTCGACATGGCGAGACCGTCGTCCTCGCGGACGGTCTCGCAGCCGACGACCTCGACCGGCATGGACAGGTCGGCGACCATGCGCGCCACGACAGCGAGCTGCTGGAAGTCCTTCTCGCCGAAGTACGCCCGGCACGGCCCGACGATGGAGAGGAGCTTGGCGACGACCGTGGCCACCCCGGCGAAGTGTGTCGGCCGGCTGGCCCCCTCGAAACCGGCGGAGACACCGTCGACGGTGACGGTGGTGGCGATGGGGTGCCCGTCCGGATACATCTCGGCAGACGAGGGGACGAACAGCACATCGACGCCAGCCTCCTCGGCGAGGGCGGCGTCGCGCTCGAGATCGCGCGGGTAGTCGTCGAGGTCCTCGTGGGCGGCGAACTGGAGCGGGTTGACGAACACGGACGCGACGACGACCTCGGTCTCGGTCCGCGCGGCCCGCATGAGCGAGACGTGTCCCTCGTGGAGATAGCCCATGGTCGGGGCGAACCCCACGGTCCGGCCCTCGGCCCGGGCGGCGTCGAGCAGCGAACGGAGCTCGGCGATGGTGGCGACGTGCTTCATGCCGGCACCTGCTCGCTCAGACGGCGGGCGGCGTCGGCCAGCACCGAGTAGCTGGTTCGTTCGTCCTCGGGCAGCGCCTCGAGATGGCGGGCCACGGTGGCCCAGTCGCCCCGGGCCACCGGGCCCGTGAGCGCGTCGTGGGCGCCGACGGCGGCGACGTTGTCGAGTGCGCCCCGGGCGAGGTCGAGGTACGCCTCGAGCGGCACGCCGATGCTGTCGGCGATGCGCTCGACCTGACCGAGCAGGGCGACGAGGTGGTTGGCGGCGATGGCGGCGCCGGCGTGGTAGCGAACACGGTCCTCGTCGGCCACGGCGACGGACCGCCCGTCGAGCGCGCCGACGAGCTCGCCGGTGGTGTGCTCGTCGCCCGCAACGGCGAACCAGGCGCCGCGGAGCCGCTCGGCGCCGAGCTCGGGGTCGGGCAGGGACACGAGGGGGTGCACCGACGCGACCCGGGGGTGGGGCGCGAGCGCATCGAGTCCGAGCGAGCCGGCAAGGTGGACGACGACGGCCTCGCCCGGTCGCAGGGACGAGGCCACCTCGGCGACGTCACCGTCGGGCACGGCGAGCACGACCACGCGGGCGCCAGTGGTCGCGACGGATCGGTCGACGTCGCGACCGAGCGGGCCTTCGACCGACCAGCCCGCGGCGCGAAGGGCACCGGCGAGCGACCCACCGGCGCGGCCGGCGCCGATGACGCGCGCGTCGAACTCGTCCGTCGTGAGCACTGCAGGCATGAGAACCCTTCTGGATACGGCCCGTGGTGGTGCCGGTCCGGTGCTCAGGATAGCGGGCCGACGTGGTCGACGCTGCCGTCGTCGACCCGGGATTCCCAGTCGTCGGCCACGAGCTCGGGGGCCAGGTCACGCAGTGGCCGGACCACGAACCGCCGGACCCACAGGCGCGGGTGCGGGATCTCGAGGTCGGGTTCGTCGACGGTGACGCCCTCCATCCACAGGATGTCGACGTCGAGGGTTCGTGGCCCCCAGCGGACATCCCGCACCCGGCCGGCCGCTGCTTCGATGCGGTGGCACACCCCGAGCAACTCGTGGGGTGTGAGGTCGGTGTCGATCTCGACCACCAGGTTCAGGAACCGGTCCTGGTCGGGCCCACCCACCGGGTCGGTCTCGTACACATCGGACACGGCGACCACACCGGGCAACGAGGCGACCGCCGTGCGCAACTGGCCCCGCCGATCCCCCAGGTTGGACCCCAGCCCGAGGAAGGTGCGGGTCACGAGCTGGTACGGCGGAGTCGCACGCCGGCGGTCCGGACATCGAGAGGAATCGGCGGACGCAGCTTCCGCACGGTGACGGTGACCGCCGCACCGCGTCCGGCGACTCGCAGCGCCGCGTCGGCAGCCACGGTCGCGACCCGCTCCACGAGGTGGTGATGGGTCGATTCGACCGCGGCCGCGACGACGAGCGCCACCTCGCCGTAGTCGACCGTGTCGTCGACGTCGTCGGACGCACCGGCGGCACCCAGGTCGAGCTCGAGGACGAGATCGATCTCGAGGGGCTGGGATTGCGCGCGCTCGGCATCGGTGACCCCCACGCGACAGAGCACGCGGAGCGCCTCGAGCCGGATCTCGTCGGTCATCCGGCCGCGTCGTCCGCCGGCTGATCATCGTCGCCGGCACCATCCTCGCCGGCACCATGCTCTCCGGCATCTTCGGCCGGCGACGGGACCGGGGCCTCGAGCTCGTCCGGGCCGGGCATGCGGCCTACCAGGGCCACCAGATGCCGGGCCGGCGACCCGAGTTGACGGTGCAGGAGCTGCTCGATGATCGAGATGGCCTGCGGTGGCCCGGGAACCAGCTCGCTCCAGAGGACATAGGCCGCCATGAGGCCACACATCCGGTCGCCGAGCTCGTCTTGGTGGATCACGATCTTGCCGCCGCCCACCAGGAGCTGGCGCAGCTCGGGGAAGAAGCGTTTCAGAAACGCCTCCTGGTCGTCACTGGCCGTGAACGGGCGGTGCCGCCACGGCACACCGAGCTCGTCGTAGTTGTGCAGGTTGTGGCTCGACTCGACCAGGGAGATCACCGCCGTGAAACCCTGCTCGCGCAGCCAGATGATCTCTTCCTGGCGCCGGACCTTGCGGTGGTTGGCGCCGTAGCCGCCGGGGCGCTCGCACACGGCGAGCCGGTCCTGGAGGATCCAGGTGAAGTGACGCGGGGTGATCCCCTGGGCCCATTTGCCACGCATGGCCATCAGCGACCGTCCCCGACGAGCGCGGCGCCGGCCAGCGCCTGCACCGTTGCGGTCACGTCGTGGGCCCGGATGGCGGCGACGCCGAGCGATGCTGCCCATACCGCGGTGGTGACCGAGCCCTCGAGTCGGTCGTCGGTGGGTGCCGGGGTCTCGGTGCCGTCGGCCTCGGCCAGGGCTGCGCCGAGGAAGCCCTTGCGGCTCGCGCCGACCACGACGGGATATCCCGTGGCCACGAACCGGTCGAGCGAGGCGAGCAGGGTCCAGTTGTGGTCGAAGGTCTTGCCGAATCCGATGCCGGGATCGATCCAGACCTCGTCGACGCCGGCAGCTCGGCCCCGCGCGGCAGCGGCGGCCACCTCGTCGAGCACCTCGGCGACGACGTCGTCGTAGTGGGGCGTGTCCTGCATGGTCCCGGGCTCGCCGGCCATGTGCATGGCGATCCAACCGGCGCCGGTGTCGGCGACGACCTCGTGCAGCGACGCCGACACGTCGTTGACGATGCTGGCGCCGGCGGCGACGGCCTCCACCGCGACCTCGGCGTGCCGGGTGTCGATCGACAGCCGTGCACCGGCAGCCGACGCGTCGGGTGCGAGCGCCTCGACCACGGGCACGACCCGGGCCAGCTCCTCGTCGACGGGCACGGGCGTGGCGCCCGGACGGGTCGACTCGCCGCCGACGTCGACGATCTCCGCGCCCTGGGCGAGCAGGTCGCATCCGTGACGAACGGCGGCCCCGGTGTCGAGCCAACGACCGCCGTCGGAGAAGGAATCGGGCGTCACGTTGAGCACGCCCATCACCACGGGAGACATCGCCACCATCGTAGCGGTCACCGGCGGCCACCTCTCCTGTAACCTCACGTATCTTCATGTTGCTTCAACACACCACCGTCTTCGTCGCGTTGGCCCACCTCCGGGGCCGGCGTCGAGAGCGCCCGCGAGCATCCGGTGGCGAAACGAGGCTCGCAGCGCCCACCGGGGTTCGAAACCGAGTGCCCGGGAATCAGCTCACGCCGATGAAGCGCATCGCCTCGTAGCGGGTGGCGGTGTTGGTGCGGAACAGGCCCCGCACGGCCGAGGTGATGGTGGTCGAGCCCGGCTTGCGGACTCCCCGCATCGACATGCACAGGTGCTCGGCCTCGACGACCACCAGCACCCCCTTGGGCTCGAGCTGGGCGTCGAGGGCGTCGGCGATCTGCACGGTGAGCCGCTCCTGCACCTGAGGCCGGCGGGCGTACACGTCGGCGAGCCGGGCCAGCTTGGACAGCCCGGTGATCCGACCGTCCTCGTTGGGGATGTAGGCGATGTGGGCGTTGCCGATGAAGGGCACGAGGTGGTGCTCGCACGCCGAGTAGATCGGGATGTCGCGCACCATCACCATCTCGTCGTGGTCGGCTTCGAAGGTGGTCTTCAGGTGGCGGTCGGGCGTGTCGTGGAGGCCGCCGAAGATCTCGGCGTACATGCGCGCCACCCGAGCCGGGGTCTCTTGCAGACCGTCGCGATCGGCGTCCTCGCCGATCGCCTCGAGGATCTCCCGGACCGCCTTCTCGATGCGGGGGTGGTCGATGGGCTCGGGCGCTGCGCCCCCGTCGTCGGCGACCGTCATGTGCCCGTCGGACCGGGACGGAGACCGAACCAGCGACGGAGGCCGGGACGGCGACGGACGGTGGCGGGCTCGCCCGTCGGGGCGGCGGGCTCACCGTCGAGCCGCTCGGACGCGACCACGGTGGGAGCCTCGCCGTCCGACGTCTCGGCGATGTCGTCCTCGGCGACGACCTCCCCGTCGAGGGCAGAGGGATCGGGGTCGACCCAGGTGTCGAGATCGCCGAAGACCCGCTCGAGATCGCTGTCGTCGAGCGTCTCCTTGTCGAGCATCTCCCGGGCCAACTGGTCGAGCGTGGTCCGGTAGGCGGTGAGGATCGCCTCGGCGCGCTCGTGCGCGTCGCTCACCAGCTTGCGGACCTCGGTGTCGATGGTGGCGGCGACCGAGTCGGAGTAGTTGGCCTCGTGGCCGTACTCCTTGCCGAGGAAGATCTCCCCCTGCTTGTTACCCAGCGCCAACGGGCCGACGTCGCTGCTCATGCCGTAGCTGGTGACCATGGCCCGAGCGATCTCGGTGGCCTTCTCGATGTCGTCGGCCGCGCCGGTGGTGATCTCACCGAACACGACCTCCTCCGCCGTGCGACCGCCGAGGAGCATGGCCAACCGGTCGATGAGCTCGGACTTGGTGTGGGTGTAGCGGTCTTCCCTCGGCAGGGCCAGGGTCCAGCCCAGCGCGCGACCGCGAGCCACGATCGAGACCTTGTGGATCGGGTCGCAGTGCTCGAGCACGTGGCCGACGAGGGCGTGGCCGCCCTCGTGGTAGGCGGTCACGTTGCGCTCCTTGTCGGACATGACCCGGGTCTTGCGCTCGGGGCCGGCGAGCACGCGGTCGATGGCGCCTTCGACCGTCGCCATGTCGATGATCTCCGACGAGGTGCGGGCGGCCATCAGCGCGGCCTCGTTCATCAGGTTGGCGAGGTCGGCGCCGGTGAAGCCCGGGGTCCGGCGGGCGATGACGGTGTTGTCGACGTCGGTGGCGAGGGGCTTGCCCTTGGCGTGGACGTCGAGGATGGCCTTGCGGCCTTCGAGGTCGGGCCGGTCGACCACGATCTGGCGGTCGAAGCGGCCGGGGCGCAGCAGGGCCGGGTCGAGGATGTCGGGCCGGTTGGTGGCGGCGATGAGGATCACGCCGGTCTGGGCGTCGAAGCCGTCCATCTCGACCAGCAGCTGGTTGAGGGTCTGCTCGCGTTCGTCGTGGCCTCCGCCCATGCCCGCACCGCGGTGGCGGCCGACGGCGTCGATCTCGTCGACGAACACGATGGCGGGGGCCTGCTCCTTGGCCTGGTTGAACAGGTCGCGCACGCGTGACGCACCGACGCCGACGAACATCTCGACGAAGTCCGAGCCCGAGATCGAGAAGAACGGCGCCCCGGCCTCGCCGGCGACGGCCCGGGCGAGCAGGGTCTTGCCGGTGCCGGGCGGGCCCACGAGGAGCACGCCGCGGGGGATCTTGGCGCCGATGGCCGAGAACTTGGACGGATCCGAGAGGAAGTCCTTGATCTCCCGCAGCTCCTCGACGGCCTCGTCGGCGCCGGCGACGTCGTCGAAGGTGACCTTGGGCTGGTCCTTGCTGAACTGCTTGGCCTTGGCCTTGCCGAACTGCATCACCCGGCTGCCCCCGCCCTGCATCGCATTGATCACGAACAGGAACAGACCGAACAGGATGAGCAGGGGCAGGAGGCTGAAGAGCAGCGAGAGCCAGATCGACTCCTGCTGCTGGTCGGTGTCGATCTCGATGGAGGGCTCGGCCGCAGAGAGCTCCCCGGTCAGCTCGTCGGCGAACTCGGCGGGGTACGACGCCTCGTACTCGGTGCCGTCGTTCAGCTCGCCCTCGACCTGGTGGTCCTTGTCCTTGATCGTGGCGGTTTCGACCTCGCCCGCCGCGACCTTGTCACGGAAGGTGTTGAGGTCGAGCTCTTCGACATCGGAACCGCCGCGGAGGAAGCTCCCGCCGATGAACACCGCCGCCACCAGCACGGCGACCCAGATGAACGTGGAACGACGGAAGCGCTTCATGGATTCCGAGAAGGCTACCGTCGCTCCTCGGCCGTGGGACAGGCGGGTCAGGTCTCGCCGTGGTGGAGGCGGACGTCGGGCAGGTTGCGGTACCGCTCGGCGACGTCGAGGCCGTAGCCGACCACGAACGACGGGGGCAGCCGGAACCCGACGTAGCGCAGGTCGACCTGGGCTTGCTGGTTGCCCTCGCGCACGAGCAGTGCGCAGACCTCGAGCGAGGCCGGGTTCCGAGCCTTGAGCGTCTTGCGCAGGTACCGCAGCGTCAGCCCGGAGTCGACGATGTCCTCGACGATGAGCACGTCCCGGTCGGTGAGGTCGATGTCGAGGTCCTTGACGATCCGGACCACACCGGAGGACCGGGTGCTTGCCCCGTAGGACGCCACCGCCATGAAGTCGACCTCGAGGGGGATGTCGATGGAGCGGGCCAGGTCGCCCATGAAGATGAACGCACCCTTGAGCACCGCGACGAGCAACGGGTTCTTGCCCTCGTAGTCGCCCGCGATCTCCTTGCCCAGCTCGGCGATCCGGTCGCGCAACTGGTCGGCCGTGACCAGCGTCTCACCGATGTGATCGTCGTCGAGGCCGGCCACGGAACGCGAACCTAGTGGTCCGTGGCCAACCGACGGACGTCGAGCCGCTGCCGGGACCGGCGCACCTCGAGTCCACCAGTCACCTGGGCCGCGACCGCGTCGCCGCGTGCCACCGCGAGCACCCGCTCGACCGAAGCCAGGTCGGGAGGATACCCATCGGCGTCGAGCTGCCGGAGCCAGGTGCGAACCGCCCGGCGAGCCAGCGGCACGGGAGCAGCGGCGAGTTGGGTCGCGTCGGTCGGGTCGATCTCCGACGACAGGGAGTCGAGGAGACCCACGTCGTCGCCGACGACCACCGCCATGCGGGCGAGCAGCGCGGAGACGTCGCGCTCGGCCACCCGATCGAGGAGCGGGAGCACCTCGTGGCGGATCCGGTTGCGCCGGAACCTCGGGTCGGCATTGGTGGGGTCCTGGACGGGATCGAGACCGGCGAACGCACACACGGCAGCCGTCTCGACCCGGCGGAGGTGGAGGATCGGGTGCTGCTCGGCTCGCATGCCCGCGAGGCCGTCGAGCCCCGTGCCCCGCAGCAGGGCGAGCAGGACCGTCTCGGCCTGATCGTCGGCGGTGTGCCCGAAGAGCGTCCCCGCCGGCAGGACCCCGTGGCGGGCACGCCGGGCACGGGCCTCGAGGTCGCCGCCGGGCGCCACCTCCACCCGCTCGGCCCGGAACGCCGCGCCGAAACGCTCGGCCGCCGACTGCACGACCTCGGCATCGCACGCGCTGTCCGGCCGCAGGCCGTGATCGACGTGGATCGCCGTGACGTCGAGGCCGGCGTCGGCCGCCAGCACGAGGAGGGCGAGCGAGTCGGGCCCACCAGACACCGCACAGCTCACCGCGGTGCCGGGCGGCGGGAAGGTGCACCGCCACCGGACCGAATCGACCGGACCCACGTCGGCTCAGCGGCGCCGGGTCAACCCACGAGCTCTTCGGAGAGCCGAACCCGGTCGATCCACTCCTCGGGCTCGCGGATCTCGTCGATGGTGGGCAGCCAGCTCGGGCCGCGCCACACCGGCTCGAGGCCGTGCTTGCCGCCGGCGATGCGCTCGACCTCGGTGATGAATTCCTCGCCCTGCTGGTACTGGTTGAGCTTGGCCTCGATGCCGATCAGGCGCTGCATGAGTCGGTTGACGCCCGTGGCCGACATCCGCCGCTGCTGGAGGACCCGGGCGAAGCGATCGGCGGAGGGGACGTGACCCACGCCGGCGCGGTTCATCGTGATGTCGCCGTGGCCTTCGAGCAGGCTCATCAACCCACCGATCTTGTCGAACACCTCACGTTGCTGCGACGAGGCCAGCAGGTGTGCGATGCCGCCGTCAGCCATCGGGCTGCGCCCGGCGCGGATGTCGTCGACGATCTGCTTGATGGCCCGGACCACGACCATGGGGTCGACCCCGGCGGCGCCGAGCATGTCGTCGACGAGGGACAAGTAGTGGTCGCGCAGCCACGGCACGCCGGTGAACTGGGCCCGGTGGGTGACCTCGTGGAGCGCGAGCCACAGCCGGAACTCGCGGGGCGGGAAGCCGAACTTCTTCTCGAGGGCCAGCACGTTGGGCCCGACGTAGTAGACGACGTCGTCGTCACCCCCGCCTGCGCCTGCCCCGGTGTCAGCCTCGGTGTCAGCGTCGGTCGTCGCGGCCGGCGGCCACCAGCATGTCGTACTGGCCGAGCACCCGGCCCGACATCCAGCCGAGCAGCATCCCGACCTCGACCGCGGCCACCCGGCGCATGACCGCGGCCTGGGGGCCGGCGACCCGGGACCCGAAGCGGTCGGCGACGGGCTGCAGCAGCCGCTGGAACGAGGCGATGTTGGCCCGCACCCAGTCGGGCCGGTCGATGACCTGGCCCGTCGCCGGACCGACCAGCGAGCGCAGGCCGGTCTCGGCCTCGACGAGCTCCTCGGCGGTGGCGGTCAGCTCGTCGAAGTCACGCTCGAGCGACTCGGCCAGGTAGGAGTCAGCGAGGGGCTCTCGCCGGGCGGAACGAACGGCGACGCGCTCGGCCAGGTCCCAGTCGACGAGATCAGGCACGCTCCTGATCAGCCCCCGGGTACTTCGGTTGGACGACCTTCTTCAGGTAGCCGGCGACCACCGCGATGGTCACCGGCACCACCAGGGTGATCATCAGCACGACGGCGATCCAGAAGTGCCAGACGGGAGCGGCGAACATGCCCGCGACTCTAGGGCGAAATGACGACGAAGGAGCAATGAGCCCCAGGACCTGATGCGGCCGACGGAGTCGGGCGGATCAGACCTCGGACGACTGCTCGAGGCCGATGGCATCGGCGATGCGGGCCCGCAGATCCTTCGGAGACTTCTCCCGGCACTTGCTGCGGACATACTCCTTGATCTCGGCTTCGAAGTCGAAGGCCTCGAAGCACGGTGGACAATCCTCGAGGTGCTGTTCGATCTTGGCGCGCTTTTCAGGAGTGCACTCACCGTCGAGGAAGTGGTACAGCTCCTCCAGCGTCTCGGTGCAGTCGTGTCCCATGCGTCTCAGCTCCCGGATTCGACCGTGGCGCTCGCCTCGGCCGCTGCCGTCTCGACCGTTCCTCGGTCTTCACCCTCGGGCTCGGCGAGCCCACGGGCGACGGCGAATTCGTACAACTGCTTCTGCAGCTGTTTTCTTCCCCGATGCAGGCGCGACATCACGGTGCCGATCGGGATCTCGAGGATCTCGGCGATCTCCTTGTAGGCGAACCCCTCGACGTCGGCGAGCAGCACGGCGATCCGGAAGTTCTCCGGGAGCGCCTCCATCGCCTCCTTGATCTCGGTCTCGGTGAACAGCTCCATGAGCTCGTCCTCGGCCGAGCGTCCGGCCGTGGCCGCCTCGAGCCCACCGAGCCGGCGGTAGAGGTACAGATCCTCGACCTCGGCCAGGTCGGTCTCGTCGGGCCGGCGCTGCCGCTTGCGGTAGAGGTTGATGTAGGTGTTGGTGAGGATCCGGTACAGCCAGGCCTTGAGGTTGGTGCCCTGTTCGAAGCCACCGAATCCCCGGTACGCCTTGAGGTAGGTCTCCTGGACCAGGTCTTCGGCGTCGGCCGGATTGCGCGTCATGCGCATCGCAGCCCCGTAGAGCGAGTCCATGAACGGCATGGCCTGCTCGGAGAACGTCGCCTGGTCAGCCACGGGTGGCAACCCTAACCCAGAAACGTCCCGTCGCCGCCTCCGGGAGAGCCGGTCACGTGACCGGTTCGGCGTAGGCGACGATGTTGCTCTCGTAGCTTCGAAGCTGCGGATTGAAGGCCCCGCCGCAGGTGATCATCACCAACCGCTCCGGGTCCTGGCGGGAGAAGAGGTCGTCGGGCAGGTCGTCCTTGCGGTACTCGGCCAACTCGGTGACCCGGTAGCGCTCGGTGGTGCCGTCGTCGAACCCGATCTCGACCTCGTCACCCGGACCGAGTCGGTCGAGGTACCGGAAGACGCCGTCGACGCCGTCGTAGGCGATGTGGGCCGCCAGGACCGCCGAGCCTGTCTCGCCGGGCGCGACGCCGAGCTCGTACCAGCCGACCTCGTCGACCGGAGGGATCTCCATCTCCCCGTTCGTCTGCAGCCCGACCGGGACGACGGCAGCGTCGCGGCCGGAGAGCGCGCCGATGCGCAGCTGCGTCGGCTGGCGGGGCCCCCGGTGCTCGTCGGGGTCATAGGCGGCCGAACCGATCGGTTCGATCCGGTCACCGATCGGGAGCCCGGCGGTGGTCGTGGACTCGACGGGCGGCGCGGGGGTGGCCCCGTCGCCATCCGCGTCCGAGCTGGCCGGGGCGCCACAGGCGCCCACGGCCAGCATGACGAGGACGACGCCCGCCGCCACGACGGGGGCAAGGGTGCGGCGGCGGGACATCATCTCAGCGGACCCGGGCGACGGCCAGCTTGTAGCCGGGCACGGCCAGGGCCAGGGCGGCGAACGCCAGCAGGCCGACCGGGAAGGCGGCGCCGGGCTCCTCGACCGGGCTGTTGCCGGTGTTCACGGCGCTGGGCACCGGAGTGGAGGACTCGGCCGGAGCTTCGGGCGCGGCCTCCTGGGTCGGGGCCTCGGCACCGACGGTGATCGACTCGGTGAGCACGTCCAGGTCCTCACCGTCGAGCGAGCCGACGGCGTAGACGATCAGGTGGGCGCCTTCCTCGATCGTCAGGTTGGTCGGGCCGATGACCGGCTCGGTGGTGCCGGCGGCGGCGACGGCGGCCTCGATCGTGCCGGTGGGCAGCTCGAGCGACGCCTCGTTCGGGTTCTCGAGACCCTCGACGGCGGGCGAGCCGTTGGCCAGCACGTCGACCGCAGGTGCGGCAGCGGTGTGGCGCACGGTCAGGCGCCCCTCGCCGGCCGCGGTCTGGGAGGTGTCGTTCTCGAAGACGGCGAGCGTCGGGTCACCGTTCGCAGCGCGGTGGGCGATGATCGAGACGTTGCCGCTCGACGGCAGCGGCGTGTCGCCCGCATCGATCAGGACCGTGCCGGGATCGCCGGCGGCCGTGACCTGCAGGCCGACCAGGGTCTCGCCGGCAAGGGCCGAGAGGTCCTCGATGTCACCGGGCTGAAAGCCCTCGATGACCGGGCTGCCGTCGACGACGACGTCGACCGGCACACCGGGGATGCCGTGGATCAGGTGGATGCGGGCGTCCTCCTGCGCGCCTGCGGGCGCAGCGAACACCGCAAGGGTGAGGGTCAGGGCGGAGACTGCCGCCAGGCGGGTGAAGAGTCTCATGTGATGCTCCAGGGTTCGGTGGCTATTTCACCCTGAATACGATTCATCTCATTGCCCGGATGACCATTTACCGGAAATTCGTCAGAGATCCCGCCGCGATTGTGTCGAAATCGGACACAACGACCCCGCCATCGAAGAGCGACCACAACCGACCCTGCACGACGAGGGCCCGCGAGGGGTGCCGCCCGTCGGCGGTGACCGTCGCCCGCTCGGTGATCCCGTCGTCGGTCACGTCGAAGAGGGCGATCCCGGAGACGTTCGACTCGGGCTCGTTCGGTGTCGGTGGCTGATGGCGCTCGAGCGGGAGGATCGCCGCGGTCTCCGGCTCCCACCACAGGAACGCCTGGGGGTCGTTGCCCGCGGTCGACCAGGCATCGGGCGCGGTCCAGGTCTGGAGCTGCTTCGGATTCGTCGGATCCGACGCATCGAACAGGGAGAGCAGCAAGCCCCGGTCGCGGCCTTCGAGGTCGGCGTCGCGTCCCACGCCGATCAGCTGGTCGTCGCCGATCGGGTGCAGGTACGACGAGAACCCTGGGATCTTGAGCTCACCCACGTTCTGGGGGTTCGCCGGATCGGTGAGGTCGATCACGTAGAGGGGGTCGGTCTGGCGGAAGGTGACCACGTACCCGGTCGGGCCCATGAACCGGACCGAGTGGATGGTCTCGGTCCGTCCGAGGCCGCCCACCGACCCGACCTCGACCAGCTCGCCGCTGTCGGCCCGGAACACGTGAACACCCGAGACCGACTCGCTGGCATCGCCGGCCCAGGGTGTGCCTTCGGTGGTGGCGATGCGCAGGTGCCCCTCGTACTCCGACATCGAGTACTGGTTGAGCGTGTGTCCGGCCACCTCCCCGGCAGCGAGGTGGGTCGCTGCGCCGTCGCCGGAGAGGTCGAAGGCGTGGACGGCGGTCGAGAAGTTGTCGGGAGCGACCTCGGGCCGCTCCTGCGGGCTCACGTACCGGTTCGCGGTGATGTAGAGCGTCGACGAGGAGGCGTAGACCGATCCGGCCTCGGCCACGACCGTCGTCGTGTTCGCGGGATCGAAGCCGTCCTCGAAGCCGACCCGGAGCACCGATGTCTCGGCGATGCCGGCGTTGACCTCGGGCACGAGCACGTCCTCGCACTCGACGAGCGTGCCCTCGACGGAACGTGTGCCCTGCCCCACGGCGGCGGGTGACCCGGGCGTCGTCCGGTACGCCGGCAGCCAGTCGTCCACGGTCGTGTCGGCCACGACGTCGTCGACGCGCTCGCTGGCCTCGGTCTGGCTCGACACGGGCCGGTCGTGCAGGGCGGGTACCTCGGGGTAGCTCGAGAGCACGACCCGAGCGACGCCGTCGACCACGCGGGTGTCGACGTGATTGCCCTCGAGCTCGGTGGTCTGGACGATCTCGGGGTCGGTTCGATCGGCCACGTCGACGAGCTGGATCACCGTACCCGCGTGGAAGGTGGGCTCGGTGGGGATCGGCTCCTGTCCCTCTGGCGCGGGCTCGGGTGCAGGCCGAGCGGGCTCGACCATGTCCACGGCCACGTCGTCGACGGGCACGCCACCCGCTCCCGGCATCGCGCGGCCCCCGGCACCGCCGCTGAGGGCGAGGAGCCGGTCCCCCTCGAGCAGGATCTGGGCGCCGTGGGAGGCGAGCTGGGTGCGGCTCAGGACCTCGGCAGAGTCCCCGTCGAGGATCACGAGCTCCTGCTGGTCGACCACGTACACGTGGTCGCCGTCGGTCTCGACCGTGTCGGGTTCGTCGATTCCCTCCTCCTGGACGTTGGTGTCGGACGTGCCGCCGGTCTCGTCACCCGCGCCCGGGGCCGCGGTCGCTGCGTCGTCGCCCGCGGTCTCGGCGACGTCGCCGGTCGACTGGGCGACGCGTTCCTCCAGCCACACGTCGCCGTCGCCCTCGAAGAACCCGAACTGGCTCTCGAGGATCGGCTCGGCGATCGACTGGAAGTCCTCGAGCACCTGGCCGCAGTCCTGGCCCTGCTGCAGCGCCGTCGGGGCGTCGGAACGGACGCCGACGAAGGCCGTGTCCTCCCCGAAGATCGGGTTCCCACCCGACGCCGACGGGTCCTGCGCCGACGATGAGCACGCCGCCCCCAGCATCAGGGTCGCGGCCACCGCCACCACCACCAGACTTCTCCTCGTCATCGGTCGCGTTCGCATGTGGTCTCTGACGACGCCGAGCGTCGGGCTGGTTCCGACACATCCCAGGAATCTCACCGAGCCCGATTCCCCGGCTCGTCCGAACGGGCGTGTGGGCCTTCGCTGGAATGTGCTGCGAGCCCCGGACCGGCGGCCCGACGGTCTGGGGTGTGACGCTCACGAGCACGTGACCGCACGCCAGCAGCGGTCGCGTCGTGGAGCCCGAAAGGGGATTTGAACCCCTGACCTACGCTTTACGAGAGCGTCGCTCTGCCAACTGAGCTATTCGGGCGGGGCGTCAGAGGTTAGCGGTCCGGGCTCGCCACCCGGGAACGCGATCAGAGGGGATGGAGGCCCGACACCAGGGCCTGGAGCAGGAGGAGCTCGTTGGGATTGCGGTCGATGGCCTCGGCCGCGTCGTGCAACTCGCCCAGCGAAGCGAGCAGGGGCTCGGGGTCGGGCGCGCCGGCCAGGCGGTCGCGGTAGGTCGCCGCCATCATCGCCAGGCCGAAGCGCAGCTCGATGCGCCGGTGACGCCGGACCTGGCGTTTGTGCCGCGTCTCGAGGTCCTTGAGCTCGCCCTTGGGCCGGCCGAGGTCCTCGACCAGCTGGACCGCCTCGTCCATCTCGGCCTTCTGCTGGTCGTCGAGCGGCGCCTGCGCGGCGTCGATGTGGGCGATGACCTCGTCGACGAGGTGGGCGGCGGTGGCACCCGTTCCGTCGATGCGCAGCGGGATCGTCGCCCACTCGTCCCGCCGAACGTCGAGCGACTCGTCCGCCACCAGCAGCCGGGCCCGGCGCAGGTCGCCCGCCGACGCGCTGGCGGCAGCGGCCGCGGTCTCGGGCGTGGCCCCCGATTCGACGAGCGCGTCGACCATGGCGTCGAGTGGAACGGCGCCCACCTCGACCCGGACCGCCCGGCTGGCGATCGGCGCCAGTTCGTGGGGGATCTCCTCGGCCAGGATGACGAAGATCGTCGAGTCGGACGGCTCCTCGATCGACTTGAGCAGCGCAGGCCCCGCCCGGTCGACCTTCTCGAACTCGGTGAGCACCAGGACCTTGCGTCGGCCCTCCACCGGGGTGCGGGACGCGGCCTTGATGATCTCTTCGGCATCGTCGACCAGGATCGACAGCCCGTCGGGCGTGAAGACGTGGAGGTCGGGGTGGGCCTCGTCCAGCGTCAGGCGGACCGCCCGATCGACGTCGGCGTCGCGCTCGGCGGCGTCGATACCCAGCAGCGCGGCGGCGAACGCCACCGCCAGCGCCTTCTTTCCCGACCCGAACGGCCCCTGGAGGAGGTAGGCGTGCACCGGGTTGGCAGCCGCGGCCCGCAGCTGGGTGACGGCGTGGTGCTGACCGACGACCCCGGCCCACACGTCGGGCCGGTCGATGATCGCCGCAGTGTGTGGGGCGGCGTCGGCCCCGGTGGACGTCGTGGTCACCCCGCCATCCTGCCCCACACGCCGGCGGTGCTTCAGCGGAGGGGCTGGACGGCGGCGCGGATCTGGTCGGCGATGGCGTCGGGGGCAGCGGTGGCGTCGACGACGAGCCAGCGATCGGGGTCGGCCTCGGCCTGGGCGTGGAATCCGGCGCGGACCCGCTCGTGGAAGCCGACGTCGAGCGACTCGAGCCGGTCGGGGGTGGTACCGGCGACGCGGGCGCGGGCGACCCCGACGGGGAGGTCGAGCAGCACCACGAGATCGGGCTCGAGTGCTCCGGTGGCCAGCAGCGACAGCTCACGCACCTCGGCCGGGTCGAGCCCACGACCATGGGCCTGGTAGGCGACCGACGAGTACAGGTACCGGTCGGTCACCACGTGCTGTCCCCGTGCCAGGGCGGGGCGCACGAGGGCCGCGACGTGCT
Source organism: Acidimicrobiales bacterium (assembly GCA_034522155.1). Classification (GTDB taxonomy): domain Bacteria; phylum Actinomycetota; class Acidimicrobiia; order Acidimicrobiales; family Salinilacustritrichaceae; genus Salinilacustrithrix. Next base: position 49,920 of record JAXHLP010000013.1, read on the forward strand.
CGGCCCGGTCGGCGGCGAGCAGCAACGCCTCGGTGCGGGGGTCGAGGTCGCCGGTGGCCGGGTCGAGCAGGATCGAGCGGATGGTGGCACCGACCGGCGTGTCGCCCGGCTCGTGGGTGAGGACGGCGCCGAGTTCGGACGCCAGGCGGGTGGCCTGGGTCGACTTGCCGGCGGCCTCACCGCCCTCGAACGCGATGAACCGGCCGGTCACGATGACGCCGGCGAGTCGACGAGCTCGTCGCGCGCTGCGGCGCGCATCGAGGACGACGCGATGAAGCCGGCCACGACGATGATGATCCCGGCCGTCCACAGCGTGAGGCGCACGCCCGGTACCGCGATCGACACGCCGAGGACCCCGACGTGGCCGTCGTCGAACAGCGCGTCGGACAACGATCCGAACAGCTCCGACAGGAACGGCCCGACCGCGAACGAGATGAGCACGCACAGCCGGACCAACGTGTACAGCGCGGAGAAGATCCGGCCGCGGAGCGCATCCTCGACGTGCTCGTGCAGCAGCGTGAACCCGAGCACGTAGACGGTGCCGGCACAGACGCCGAGGATGAACACGAACACGCACGCGAGCAGGACCGTGGACATCGACGCGGCGACCAGCAGCGACACGCCCGCCACGAACACCGCGGTGACGAAGGCCCACTCCTTCGGCAGCCGTCGTTGCAGCACCGAGATGACGACCACGCCCCCGGCCACACCCAGTCCCAGAGCGAAGATCAGCACACCGAACGCGGCCTGGCCCGATCCCAGGACCCCGCTGGCGAACACCGGACCGAGCGGGACCAGCATCCCGCCGCCGATCAGCCCGGTGGCCAGACCGAGGTTGACCGACCGCACGACCGGATTGATGAACACGAACTCCCAGCCCTCGCGCAGCTCACGCAGGGCGGCACCGAACTCGATCCGCTTGCCGGACTGTCTGACCCGCTCCTCCTTGCGGCGGCGCGGCAGCGGCAGGGTCCAGATCATGAGCGCGGACAGCGCGAACGTCCCGGCGTCGAAGTAGAACGCGAGCCCCTCCGGCGTCCCCCGGATGAGGCTGAAGAGCTCGTAGTCGCCGAGCGCGTCGGAGATCCTCCCGAGGATCGAGAACAGGCCGGCAGCGACGGGGAAGGTGCCGTACGCGGCCGCGAGCGAGAGCGAGTTGGCGGTGGTCAGGTGGTGCGCCGGCACGAGATGGGGTACCGAGGCTTCCTTGGCCGGGGTCCAGAGCAGGGTGAACACCTCGAGCACCAGCGACGCCGCGATGAGGCCGTACACGGTGTCGACGAACGGCAGGGACGCGAGTACCAGCGCCCGACCGACGTCGCATCCGACCATCAGCCGCTTGCGGTCGAAGCGGTCGGCGAACACCCCGGCGGCGGGTCCGAGGAAGAAGCCGGGCACGATGCGGGCCGACATGACCAGCCCGACCGCGGCCTCGGGCCGTTCGCCGATCCGGGCCGCGAGGGCGGCGATGGCGACGAAGCCGAGCCAGTCCCCGGTGGAGGACACCACCTGGGTGAGCCAGAGGCGGAAGAACGCGGTCGACCCGAACAACCGCACGTGCATGGCGGCCGATTCCTGGGGCTCGTCCACGGCGGCCATCCGGCCGGTGGGGGTGTCAGCGCCGTCGCCTGGACCGATCCCGTCGTCGAGGTCGGTCTCGTCGGAGAAGCCGACCGCGAGGTCGAGGTCGTCAGGGTCAGGCCCGGTCTCGGCGGAGCCTGTCGTCGATGCTGCCTCGCGAGACTCCGCCATCAGGATCCAACGTTAGGGCACTGTTGGGGGGCGGACCGGGCGATCGACCGCGGCCATTCGCTCAGGACGACTTCTTCTTGGCGGCGCTCTTCTTGCTGGCCGACTTCTTCTTGGCGGCCTTCTTCTTGGCGGCCTTCTTCTTGGTCGCCTTCTTCTTGGTCGCCTTCTTCTTGGGCGCGGTCTCCCGGCGGATCTGGAGCAGCTCGGATGCCCGCTGGATGGTGATCTCCTCGACCAGGTCGCCCTTCTTGAGACTGGCGTTGGTCTCACCGTCGGTGACGTAGGGCCCGAAACGACCGTCCTTCACCACGACCGGGTTCTCGGTGGCCAGGTCCTTGCCGAGCTCGCGCAGCGGCGGGGCGGGCGCGGCCTGGCCGCGACGGCGCTTGGGCTGGGCGAAGAGCTCCTTCGCCCGCTCCATGGTCACCGTGAAGATCTGCTCCTCGGATTCGAGGCTGCGCGAGTCGGCGCCCTTCTCCAGCCCCTTCGAGATGAACGGCCCGTACCGCCCGTTGCGGGCGTAGACCGGCAGTCCCGTCTCCTCGTCGGTACCGATCTCCCGCGGGATCGACAGCAGCTTCAGCGCGTCGTCGAGGGTGACGTCCTCGGGTTTCTGGTCCTGGAACAGCGACTCCCGCTTGGGCTTCTCACCATCGGGGACGGTGTCGTCGTCGCCGAGCTGCACGTAGGGGCCGAAGCGGCCGGTCTTCACGTAGACGGGGAGCCCCGATTCGGGATCCTCGCCGATGGGGGTGTCGCCCTTGGGCGCCGCCAGCAGCTCGAGCGCCCGCTCGAGCGTGAGCTCGTCGGGTGGCAGCCCCTCGGGGATCGAGGCGGTGTCGTTCTCCTCGCTCTCGGTCTCGCGCCGGACGTAGGGCCCGTAGCGGCCCGGCTTGGCCACGATCACGTTGCCGTCCTCGTCCATGCCCAGCGGGAAGGTGTTGACCTCGGCCGCGTCGACCTTCTCGAGGGCCTCGTCGACGGTGACACCGAGGCCGTCCCGGCCGTTGTCGTCGCCGAACCAGAACCGGTTCAGGTAGGGGACCCGCTCCTCCTCGCCTATGGCGATGCGGTCGAGATCGTCCTCCATCTTCGCCGTGAACTCGTAGTCGACGTACTCGCCGAACTGACGCTCGAGCACGTTGACCACGGCGAAGGCGGTCCAGGTCGGCACCAGGGCCGACCCCTTCCGGAACACGTAGCCACGGTCCTGGATGGTCGTCATGATCGACGCGTAGGTGGACGGCCGGCCGATGCCCAGCTCCTCCATCTGCTTGACCAACGACGCCTCGGTGTAACGGGCCGGCGGGTTGGTGGCGTGCCCGTCGGCCGACAGGTCGGGCTCGGGCAGCGAGTCGCCCTCCGACAGCGGTGGGAGCACACGCTCCTCGTCGTCGCGGCCCGGACCGTCGTCTCCAGCGCTCTCGTCGTCGGAGTCCTCGACGTAGGCCTCGAGATAGCCCGGGAACGTGATGACCCGGCCCGACGCGCCGAACGTGCACACGGCTTCGGGCGACCCGTTGCCGCGTGCCGTGGCGTCGATGCGCATCGAGATCGTACGTCCGACCGCGTCCTCCATCTGCGACGCGACCGTGCGCTTCCAGATCAGGTCGTAGAGCGAGAGCTCGTCCTTGCGCAGCTCGCCCTTCAATTGCTCCGGCGTGCGGAACGTCTCCCCCGAGGGGCGGATGGCCTCGTGGGCCTCCTGGGCGTTCTTCGACTTTCCGGCGTAGCTACGGGGTTCGTCGGGCAGGTAGCGGTCGCCGTAGAGCTCGCGGACCTGGGCCCGCGCGGCCTCGACGGCGGTCTGGGACAGCGTGGTGCTGTCGGTCCGCATGTAGGTGATGTAGCCCTTCTCGTACAGACCCTGGGCGATTCGCATCACCTGGCTGGCCGACATCCGCAGCTTGCGCCCGCCCTCCTGCTGCATCGTCGAGGTCATGAACGGCGCCTTCGGGCGGGAGCGCCACGGCTTCTCCTCGACCGAGCGGACCGCGTAGGGCTGACCCTCGAGTCGGGTGCGCAGATCGTTGGCGCGGGTCTCGTCGACCACGGCAACGTCGCGACGCGTGACCTGGCCGTCCGGGCCGAAGTCGCGACCCGTGGCCACGCGGGCACCGTCGACGGCCACGAGCTTGGCCGTGAAGTCGGGCTCGGTGGGGAACGCCGCGGTCAGGTCCCAGTACTCGGCGGAGACGAACGCCATGCGCTCGCGCTCGCGCTCGACGACGAGCCGGACTGCCGGCGACTGCACCCGGCCGGCCGACAGACCACGGTTGACCTTGCGCCACATGATCTGGCTGACGGGGTAGCCGTAGAGACGGTCGACGATACGACGGGTCTCCTGGGCATCGACCCGCTTGTAGTCGATGTCGCGGGAGTTCTCGACGGCCTCCTCGATGGCCGTGCGGGTGATCTCGTGGAACACCATCCGCCTCACCGGGACCTGGGGCTTGAGCACCTCCTTGAGGTGCCAGGCGATGGCCTCTCCCTCGCGGTCCTCATCCGTCGCGAGATAGAGCTCGTCGGCCTCCTTCAGCAAGGCCCGCAGCCGCTTGATGACGTCCTTCTTGTCGGGGTTGACCTCGTACTCGGTCTTGAAGTCCGACTCGACGTCGATCGACAATCCCTTGGACGGAAGGTCGCGGATGTGACCGACCGAGGCCTCGACGACGAAGTCGTCTCCGAGGAACTGGCTGATCGTCTTGGCCTTGGCTGGCGACTCGACGATGACGAGTGGGTGGTCTCCGGGCACGGCAGCAGGGTATGGACGCCTCCGGAGATCGTGTCAAGCCGGGATAGGTTCCCCGGACGATGGCGAACCTGTTGTCCCTGATCGTCTCGCTCGCCGAGGACCGGGACCTGAGGGCGTCGTTCCGGGCCGACCCGGACGCAGCGCTCATCGGTCTCGACGACCTCACCGGGGAGGATGTCGCCGCCGCGACCGACCTCGCGCGCGTCAAGGTCGACCCGGCGCGCGCCTCGGTGCTCGCCATCACGTTCGACCTGCGGGCCGGCGATGACGAGTCCGAGCGGAACGTCGCAATACGCGCCCTGGCCCAGCTCTGCGACGCCTTCGACACCTTCGAGGCCCCCGACGCCACGACCGGGGCGTGACGAGCGCGTGACCGGCCCTCAGCCAGCCGGGAGCTGGATGACCTCGACGTAGGCGTCGCCGGGGAGCAGTCGGCCGGCGAGGTCCTGGATCATCCGCAGGCCCAGGTCCTTGTCACGCCGGGGGCAGCCATGCCCAGTACCGCGAGTCTGTGCCCCGCGTCGCGGAGCCCGGCGACCACCGCCTGTTCGTCGGTCCGCCCAAGCCCGAGGACGACGAGCACCGTCTGGAGCTCATTGCCGGGGAAGCCGTCGGTGCCGTTGAACAGCATGTGCTCGAGGAAGTGGGCCGCGCCGGACTGGTCGTCGTCCTCGAGCACCGCGCCGGCGTCGACCGCGAGCGCCGACGCCTGCAGTTCAGCGGGCGCGGACGAGCAGGGCGTCGCCCTGACCGCCGCCGCCGCACAGCGCGACCGCACCGTGCTCGACGCCTCGGCGCTGCATCTCCATCAGCAGCGTGAGGGCCAGGCGGTTGCCCGACATGCCGACCGGGTGGCCGAGGGCAATGGCGCCACCGTTGACGTTGGTGACCGAGCCGTCGATGCCGAGATCGTCCATCGAGGCCAGGCCGACCGCGGCGAAGGCTTCGTTCAGCTCGTAGAGGCCGAGGTCGGACTGGCTGATCGGCGCGCCGTCGAGGGCGTCGAAGATCGCCCGGCTCGGCTGGGTGAGCAGCGACGCGTCGGGTCCGGCGACCTGGCCGTAGCCGACGACCTCGCCGAGGCCGGTCACGCCGAGCTCCTCGGCCTTGGCGGCCGACACGACGATGGTGGCCGAGGCCCCGTCGGAGATCTGCGACGCGTTGCCGGCGGTGATGTTGCCCGCCTTGTCGAACGCCGGACGCAGGTTGCCGAGGCCCTCGGCGGTGGTGTCGCTGCGGACGCCCTCGTCGGTGGTGACCGTCACCGGGTCGCCCTTGCGCTGCGGCACGGCGACCGGGACGATCTCCTCGTCGAAGAGACCGTTCTTGATGGCCTCGGCGGCGCGCTGGTGCGAGAGGGCGGCGAACTCGTCCTGCGGTGCCCGCTCGAGGCCCGCGGAGGCGGCGTACTTCTCGGTGCCGGCACCCATGGCGCACTGGTCGAAGGCACAGAACAACCCGTCGTACATCATCGAGTCGACGACGGTCTTGTCGCCGACCCGCATCCCCGCCCGGGCGTCGGGCAGCAGGTAGGGCGCCTGGGTCATCGATTCCATGCCCCCGGCGACGACGATGTCGGCGTCGCCCGCCTGGATCATGAGGTCGGCGAGGTAGATGGCGTTGAGACCCGACAAGCACACCTTGTTGACGGTGGTGGCCGGCGTGCTCATCGGGATGTTGGCCTTGGTCGCGGCCTGGCGGGCGGTGATCTGGCCGGCACCGGCCTGGAGGACCTGGCCCATGATCACGTAGTCGACGTCGTCGGCGCCGACGCCGGCCCGGTCGAGAGCGCCGGAGATGGCCACCCCGCCGAGGTCCATGGCGCTCATCGAGGCGAAGGCCCCCGACAGCTTGCCGATGGGCGTACGGGCACCACTGAGGATCACGGAACCAGGCATGAGGACTTCTCCCCCGTTGACGAATGTGTGCTGTCAATCGTAGGGATGTCGACGGCGCTACCGCGCAGGGTCAACTGCAGGCTGGCCCGACCGGCCGCCGCCAGGCGGACGGGTCAGAGCTACGACGAGATGACGACGAAGTCGGAATGAGTCGCAGCACCTGACGCGGCCGCCGCCAGGCGGACGGGTCAGAGCTACCCGCTGGCGTGGCGCCGCACCTGCTCGAACGTACGGCGCAGCGCCAGCCGAACCACGTCGTTGACCTTGGTCTCGATACTCGTCTCGATCACCGGGTGGTCGCGGACCTCGGCCGCGGGCGGATCGTCGTGGTCGACGGCCGCGGCGGCGGGCCGGTGGCGGGACAGCTGCTCGTCGACGGAGCCGTGGTCGGCGTGGACCCGGATGCTGCGGGCCTCGGCCGCGGCCCGAAGGTCGATGACCTCGCCCGGCGGTCTTTCGTGGCCGACGCGGCCACCGCGTGCCGGGTCCGGCCCCGGTTCGAGCTCGCGCTCGAACCGATCGGCCAGGGCCTCGAGGTCGGCGTAGATGCGGTCGCGGTGGTCTTCGGCCTCCGCTCGGGCGTCGGCGGCCCACGCCGCGGCCTCACGCCGGATCCGGGCGGCTTCTCGCTCGGCCTCACGCCGGATCTGGTCGGCGCGCCGGCGCGCATCGGCCAGCACTGCCTCCGAGCTCTGATAGCCCCCGTTGCCTCCGCCGCGATTCTGCACCGTTCATTGACGCTAGTGATCGGATCACGCACCGACCCGGACCCGGCCGGGATCAACGTCGGGTTCCGGCCCCCACACGTACCCCGGTCCGCCGGCACACGATCCCATCAATACGTTCGGTAGTGAATCGCCCGCAGTCCGCGAGTGACCGAATGGTCCCGACAACGACACTTCAGTCGGGCGAGGTGGGGCGACACCGCAACCGCCGCCGTGGGGCGGGGAGTGTGCTGAGCAACCCGCAATCGACCACGGGCGCAGCTCGCCAGCGGTTTCGCACGGACGAGCGGCTCGATTCTCGTATTGCTCAGCATGGCTCCTACACGAGCCCCTGCACCGCCTCGGGCATCTCGTCGGCCACGCGGATGATCGGGATGCCCGTCTGGGTGTTGTCGTGCATCTCCTTGAAGCAGCGGGGCAGATCCTCGAAGGAGTACAACTCGTCGTGGATCGTCGGCTTGAACACCGAGCCGTACAACTCGGTCGCGGCCTCGCAGCCCGCGGGCGTCTCGTAGTGGGTGTGGTCGATGGTGACCTGCTTCACCGACTGGGTCGTGGAGTTGTAGGAGACCACCTGGCTGAGCTGCCAGCCGGCGCTGACGTTGACGCCGCACCGGGCCTGGACGGCGAGACCGGCCTCGAACACCGGGCCGCGCAGCATGTCGCACACCAGGTGCATGCCGACGCCGTCGGTCAGCCCCTTGACCTCCTTGTTGAAGGCCTTGACGTCGTCCCGCGAGGCGAAGCGGTTGAACTGCTTCTGGTCGATGCCGACGATGCCGTGCTTCTCGAGCGCGTCGCGGCGCTCCTTGCTCCCCGCGCAGAAGTAGGCGTTGTGCCCTTCGGCCGCGGCCAGCATCAGGAACAGCTCACCGACACCGCCGCCGAAGGACAGCACGTTGAGCCGGGCCTGGCGCTCGTAGGGCACCTTGACGCGGTAGATGCCGATGGCCCGGCGCCACAGGTGATAGGCGGTCGGGGCCCGCAGCGGCAGGGCCGCCATCTCCCACAGCGACAGCCCGCAGTCGAGGGGCGCGGGGATGATCTGCCAGTCCTCGACGACCGCGTCCTTGCTGTACCAGCCGATGGACCCGGGCTGGTCGTAGGCCCAGATGCGCTTGGGGAACCCGTGCTCGTCGGGCTCACCGTTGCAGTGGGTGACCACGATGTCGCCCTCGGCGAACCGCGTGACGTCGCGACCGAGCGCCACGACCTCGCCGATGGCCGAGTTGCCGGGATAGATCGTGCCGCCCCGCGCTTCGGCGATGTTGACGGTGTCCGCGGTGGCGGCGTGGTCGATGTTGTGCTCGGCCGACACGGCGAGGATCTTCAGCTGGACGTCCTTGGGGCCCAGGTCCCGCAACTCGAGGTCGTCGAGCGCGACGACCTTGGAGACGTCGACGTCGCTCGGGTCGCCGCCCGCGGCCTCGGTCTCGGCGGCCAGGCGCTCGGCGGTGATCGAATAGGCACGGGTCATCGTCGTCATCGCTGCTCCAGCTGTCGGCGTTGTTACCGGTGGGTCATCTTGTCGCATCCGGCCGAGGGACGAAATTCGTGGGCGTCCTGATGTGGGGGATCAGGTTCTATCCTCGGCCCATGCTGCTGACCGAGATCGACCACGTCGCCATCGCCGTCCACGACCTGGAAGCGGCCATCGAGTACTACGCCGAGGCCTTCGGCGCCGAGGTCCACCATCGTGAGGTCGTCGAATCCGACGGCGTCGAGGAGGCACTGGTCAAGGTGGGCGACAGCTACATCCAGCTCACCACCGCCACCAACGACGACTCGCCGATCGCCAAGTTCCTGGCCAAGAAGGGCGAGGGTCTCCACCACGTGGGATACCGCGTCGACGACTGTGCCGAAGCGCTGCAGTCGATGGTCGACGCCGGCGCCACACCGCTCGATCACGAGCCCCGCCCGGGCTCGCGCGGCACGACCGTCGCCTTCGTGCACCCCAAGAGCTCCTTCGGCACCCTCATCGAGCTCGTACAGGAGTGAACCGACCACACTCGGTCTGTACACGACCGGCGATTCGGCGCTGGATTCGACCGAGGCGAAACGTGACGGGCTTCGAGAACGGGACGGGTTTCTAGAACGGCCGGTCGGCCGCGATCGAGCGCGGCTGGCGACGCGCGACCTCGACCAACGCGTCGGGCAGCGTGTCGGGTGCCCAATCCATGAGGCCGTCGACGGCCTCGGACCGCACCAGCTCGGAGATGCCCGGGCCGATGAGGGCGGCGAGCACGCTCCGCTCGAGCGGATCGAGTTCCGCCGCGAGGTCCCGGAGACGGTCGAGGACCCGCAGGGCGGCCGACGGCGGCTCGCCGTTGTCGTCATCGTCCGGTTGCGTCATGCCCCATGGCCTCCGACCATCGTCATCTGGCGTGGACCGACTCGCCCACCCGGCTCGTCGCCGCGTAGCGCTGACGGTTACACGCGGCTCAGGAACCGGCGACACAGTCCTCGAAGATGGCCGTCACCGGCTCGGTCAGGGCACCGTCCTCGCCGGCCATGAGCTCGAGGTTCGCCCGGAACTGCTCGGCCGTGAGCTCTTCAGCGGCACGTTCGCTCGCGCACGTGCAACGCGAGTCGCTCACCCCGTTGGCGGCGCACAGATCCTCGAACTCGCGCACCTCCGCCGCCGAGATCGGTGCGGCCGAGACCGCCGTCGTGGTCGAGGACGCGTCCGCCTGGTCCGATCCTCCGTCCGAGTCCGACAGCAGGACGAACGCCCCACCGCCGATGAGCGCCACGACCACCACGATCGCCGCCACCGGCCGGCACGTGCCCGCGACCTGGCCGCCGGAGTGGGCGCGGCGGGCTGGGGCGACGCGCCGGGTGCCGGGGCAGGGGGTGGCGCGGGGCCACCAGGCGGGGCCGGCGCGGGCGGATGCGACCGCGACTGCGGGGGCGGCGGCGACTGCGGGGGCGGCGGCGCAGACGTCGGCGCAGACCTCGGCGCCTCGGCCCCGCCGGCGTGGGCTGCGCCCGGTCCGGGCGCAGCGCCTGGTCCGGGCGAGCACGCCGCTCCGGCGGACCCACCGCTGGGCCGATGGTTCCAGGAGGCGGTACCGCCGCTGGACCGCGACCGCACCGAGTCGCGGGTGGCTCTGGCCCGCCTTGACCGCGACGGTGCCCGCCCGCCGGCTGGTGTCGTCGCTCGGACGCACCTCCTGGGAGGCGGGGCGCTCGGTCGCGGCGACCACCGACGTCGCGCTCATGACCGCGTGCCCGCCACGGGCCAACCATCCAGATCCGAGCGCATCGGTGGCCGCGGTTGCCAGCTCGACGGCGAATTCCTCGGCCGACGCCGGGCGACCGGCCGGGTCCTTCTCCAGCGCCTGCCTGGTCACCGCCTCGAGCGACGGGTGCACGCCCGGCAGGACCTCGTCCATCCGGCGGGGCTCGTCGTTGACGTGCTGGAACAGCTGCGCGACGGCCTCGGTGACCGGCCGGTACGGAAGCTCACCGGTGAGCAGCTCGTAGAGCATGACGCCGAGCGCGTAGACGTCGGTGAGGGGCGACAGTTCGTCGCCGGTGACCTGCTCGGGTGCCATGTACGCCGCGGTGCCGAGGATGGAGCCGGTGGCCGTCCGCACGGCGGCCTCTTCGCCGAGCGCCTTGGCCACCCCGAAGTCGGCCACCTTGGCGGTGCCGCTCGCCGAGAACAGCACGTTCTCGGGCTTCACGTCACGGTGGAGGATGCCGTGCTCGTGCGCGTGGTGCAGGCCCACGGCAGTGGCGAGTACGACGGCGACCGCTTCGTCGGTCTCGACGCCACGTTCGCTGAATCGGTCCCACAGCGTGCCGCCCGAGGCGTACTCCATGACGATGACGCACAGTCCTTCGTGCTCGACGAAGTCGAAGACCGGGACGATGTGGGGGTGGTCGAGACCGGCGACCAGGCGGGCCTCGTCGATGAACCGGTCCCGGACCGAGGGGTCGGCCCCGAACGCCCGGGGGAGCTGCTTGATGGCGACGTGTCGTCCGAGCTCGCGATGACGGCCGCGGAGCACGATGCCCCAGCCACCCCGACCGATCTCCTCGCCGATCTCGTAGCGCGGCAATGCGGCCGCCAACAGCTCCTGATCGAGCGCCATCCCCCGCACCGTACCCGTGTCCGGCCACCGCCAGGACGGCCGGACACGGGCGGGGAACGGTCACACGCCGATCACCCGAACGTGATCTCGTAGGCGCCGCGGCCCTCGTCGACGATGAGGCGCACCTCGGTCCCCGGTTCGACCTCCACCGTCTCGGAGGTCTCCGAGCCGGGCGAGACGCGGAAGCTGGTGAGCGAACCGCCGCTGGCGTCCTGGAGTTGCACGCGGACCGCACGCACGGCGTCGGCCGAATTGGTCGCGGTGATCGCCAGCGACGGGCCGGGGGCATCGAAGGTGTAGTAGTCGGCGGAATCCCGCGTCCCCACCTCCCCGATCAGCGGCCCGGACGGGTCGATCGCCCGGGCGTCCGCGAGCGTGGCCGGCGCGTCACCCGGTCCACCACCCTCGTCGGCGGACACGAAATCCGCCGTGAAGGAGTAGTCGGCTCCACCCTCGTCCACGATGATCTCGAGTGTTCCCTCGTCGTCCTCGCCGAGCAGGATGTCGAACTCGGTGTCGGCGCCGGGGGCCACCCGCTCGCTGAAGAACCGGTCACCGTCGAGCGAGATCTGGTGCCGGACCGCCCGCACCGCGTCGCGTGCCGTCGCCGCGGTGTAGGTGAAGGTCGTGCCCGGCTGGATCTCGAGCGTGTAATGGTCGGTCCCGTCCTGACCACCCAGCAGTCCGGCGACCTCCTGACCCGCAGCGATCTCGAAGGCCGAGGCGAAGTCGGATCCTGCGTCACCGTCCTCGCCGGCGTCGGACTGCACCTCGAGGCCGACCGTGAACGTGTACGCCGCCGGCCCCTCGTCGAAGGCCAGCTCGAACTGTCCGCCGCCTTCGTGGTCCAGGATGATCGTCTCGGACTCCTCGGCGCCCGGTGCGGTCCGGAACGAGGCGAACGTCTCACCGTCCGAGGTGAACTGCGTCCGCACGGAACGGACGCTGTCGGGGTCGTTGGCGACCTCGAGGGTCATGATCGCCCCGTCGGGAGCATCGAGGGTGTAGCGGGCCTCGGTGCGATCCTCCTCGAGAGCGTCCTCGTACTCGGTGTCGAAGTCGATGGGACCGTCGTCGACCTGGTCCTGGGTCGCACCGCCGATGCCGGGATCGTCGGAACCCGAGCCCGCCTGGCGGGTGAACAGCTCGCCGGTCTCGTAGTCGACCAGTTCGAAGGCGTCGGTGTCGACGTTCGCGCCGACGACGACGATGACGGTGGCGCCCTCGAAGCTGGGCCACTCGTCGCCCTCGAAGCTCTCACCGCCGTCGACCGCCGGTTCGGCGAGCGGGTTGCCGCAGCTGCACTTCACGCGGGGAACGCCACGCGTGTCGACCAGTGCGGCTGTGCCTCGCTGCAACACGGACTCGCGCGGCGTGGGCTCGCCGTCGGCGTAGCCGTGGTTGAGCACACGCGTGTCGGAGCCGAGGTTCACCGGCGTGAGGGTCCGGAGGTAGTCGGGGATCTCGGCCGGGTCGATGCCGATGACGCTCGCCCAGGCCTCCGCCTTGGCGGGTTCGTTCATCAAGAAATCGGTCAACTGGGCGACGTCGCAGGCGTCTTCGCGCTGCGTGCCGCCGTACAGCCCGACCTCGGTGCCCTCGGCACCCCGGTAGTCACCCGGCCCGTCCTCGGAACCCTCGGCCATCGGCTCGCCCGGCGAACCGTTCTCGGCGAACTCGGCCAGCGTGCCGGAGGGCTCCGGCGCGGCCGGCTCGGTGAAGGGGTCGGGGCCGGTCTCGGCGATCGGCTCGAGCGTGACGCTGGCGCCGGCCTCGTCGTCGCCGAGGAGCGCGAACGCCGCCACACCACCGCCGATCAGCGCGAGGACGACGACGACGGCGGCGATGACCTTGCCTTTGCCCTTGCCGCCACCATCACCGGCGCCGGCCGCGGCTGCGCCTGCAGCCGGGGGCGCGCCACCGGGGGGAGCAGCAGGCGGTGGCGCCGATGCCGGAGGTTGGGCAGCGGTGGGCTCGCCGGAGCCGGGCGGGGGCGAGGCCGGCGGCTGGGCCATCGTCGGATCCTCCGACGCGGGGGGCTGGACCCCGGTCGGGTCGTCCGACGCGGACGGCTGGACCCCGGTCGGATCGTCCGAGCCCGGGGGTTGCGCGCCGCCGGCGGCCGATTCCTCGGCGGCCGGGGTCTGCTCGGTTGCGTCGTGGCCGGGGTGCTGCTCGGGGGAATACCACTTCCCGTCCGACGCCTGCCACCAGCCGTTACCCATCGGTGTATCGCTCACGACCATGCCTGTCGCACGGGCCTCCTGACGGTTACACCACCCGGGTCGGGCGCCGGCGCGTTGTGCGAGACTTCCCGGGGTGCGAGCGCGGATCCGGATCCAGGACCGGCACGGGCGGGCGGAGGACCGAGAGCTCGACCAGGCGGTCGAGGTCGGACGTGACGTCGACCCGCCCCATGTACGCGTCGACGATCCCGCCGCATCACGTCGCCACCTGCGACTCGACATCGTCGAGGTCGGCCTCGTCGTCACCGACCTCGACAGCTCCAACGGCACGCTCGTCGACGGACGGCCCGCAACCGGTCCCGTCGTGGCCGGCCAGGGCGCCCTGATCCAGCTCGGGGACACGACGATCATCGTCCTCGCGGTCGAGGACGACACCGCCACCGACCGCGATGCGCCGACGGGACAGTCCTCGGCCGCGAACGTGGACACCGGACCGCCCGTCCCGGCCGAGCCGCCCGAGCCGGCCGAGCCGGCCGAGCCGCCCGAGCCGCCCGAGCCGCCGGGCGACCGGGCATCGCCACCACCTGCCGATCGACCCGTGCGGCCGGCAGCGGCACGGGCTGCGGGCGACCAGGAGGTGCTCGAAGGCGATGCCGTCATCGTCCGGTTCCGGCCTCGGAGCGCCGGCAGCCAGTCGGCGAAGTCGATCGCCGCTGCCGCCGCCAAGGCGCGTCGGCGCCTGGCCGGACTCGGGTCCGAACCCTGGGGCGGCAAACCCACCATCCATCTCGCCGACCCGTTCCCCGCCCCCGGCATGCCCGGCGAGCTCGTGACCGAAGGCTCCATCGTCGATCCCGACAACGACGAGATCTGGATGGTGGCCACCGACGAATCGCCACCGGAGGACCCCGCCCGGCCGCTCGCCCTGCTGTTCGGTTCGCACCTGCCGGCGGCCGACGACCTCGAGCCCGTGCTCGAGGGCTACGGGATGGTCATCGCCGGCGCCGACGACCCGGCCGAGCAGCTCCGAACGCTCGACCTCCCGCCGCTGTCGGAGGCCACCGGCGATCTCCGGACCGCGATGGCCACCTCCTACGTGCACCACCTGCTCGAGCGGGAGGGCGAGGAGGGGCTACGACGCTTCCTCGGCACGAGCCGGCCGGGCAACGTCGACGAGTCGGCCCGTGACGTCTACGGCCTCTCCCCGATCGAGCTCGAGACCGCGTGGCGCCGAGAGCTGGCCGAGGGCGAGCAGCGCGTCCCCACCCGTCTCTTCCTGCGCATGTCGCTCGAGTACCTGCGCCCCCATGCGCTCCGCCAGGCCGAGATCTTCGTCTACATGCTGTTCGGGCTGGCGTTCACGATGGTGTTCCCGTTCATCTCCCGGCGCCTCTTCGACACCGCCATCCCGAGTGGGGAGTTCTCCCAGGTCCTGTCCCTGCTCGGCGTGCTCGGCATCGCGTTCCTCGTCAGCCTGCTCGCCGGGCTGCGCCGCGCCTACGTGACCGCCTACGTCTCGTCGTCGATCGTGACCGACGTCCGGCAACGGATGTTCGACCGTCTGCAGATCCTCGACTCGGCGTGGTTCAACCGCTACCAGCAGGGCGATGTGCTCTCCCGCATGTTCTCCGACGTCGGCGCGGTGCAGCGCGGCCTGTCCGAGACCCTGAGCGAGGGCGTGTTCCAGGCGATCTCGCTCGTCGTCGCGGCCATCGTCATGGTCAACCTCGACCCGCTGCTCGGGGGCATCGTGCTCGTCGGCGCGCCGATGGTGGCGATCGTGTATCGCGTGATGGGCGAGGGGGCGAGGAAGCGCAGCCTCGCCGTGCAGGAGCAGTCCAGCCGGCTGCTCTCCATCAGCGGTGAGAACTTCGCCGCCGGCCCGGTCGTGAAGGTGTTCGGGCTGGCCGGGCGCGAGCGCGAGCGCTTCGAACGTGCCGCCAACCGGCTGTTCAAGTCCCAGATCCGCCTCAACCTCTACGGCGGCATCTTCGGGCTGTCGGTCAACACGATCGTCACGTTCCTGCGCCTGTTCGTCCTCGGCTTCGGCGCCTGGTTGATCCTCGAGGGCCGGTTCACCCTCGGCGGCCTCGTCGCCTTCCTCGGACTCATGGGCGAGGTGATCTCACCGGTCACGATGCTCACCAACATCGGCCAGGAGCTCCAGGCCGCCACCGGCGCGCTCCAGCGGGTCAACGAGGTGCTCGACACCGAACCAGCCATCGTCGACCGAGACGACGCGCGGGATGTCGGGCCGCTGCAGAACGAGATCCGCTTCGTCGACGTCTCCTTCAGCTACGACGGTCAGCACCCCACGCTGCAGAACCTCGACTTGGTCATCCCGGCCGGCGCGAAGGTGGCGTTCGTCGGTCCGTCCGGCTCGGGCAAGTCCACCGTGCTCCAGCTGCTGATGCGCATGTACGACCCCGACGAGGGCGCGATCCTCTTCGACGGTGTCGACCTGCGCCAGGCCACCATCCGCAGCCACCGCGACCAGCTCGGCGTGGTCTTCCAGGACAACTTCCTGTTCGGGACCACGGTCACCGAGAACATCGAGCTGGGTCGCATCGGGTCATCGGCCGAGGACGTTCGAGCTGCGGCCCGCGCCGCAGAGGTCGACGACTTCATCGACCGCCTCCCCCGCGGCTTCGACACCCTCGTGGGCGAACGGGGCGGGTTGCTCTCCGGCGGGCAGCGCCAGCGGGTCGCCATCGCCCGGGCCCTCATCCGCGAGCCGTCGGTGCTCGTGCTCGACGAGGCCACCTCGGCACTCGATCCCCGCACCGAGCGTCAGATCAACGACACGCTCGACCGGGCGTCGACGGGCCGGACCACGGTGAGCGTCACCCACCGGCTCACCTCCGTGGTCGACTACGACCTCATCTTCGTCCTCGTCGACGGGGAGCTGGTCGAGCAGGGCACCCACGACGAGCTCCGCCAGCGGGGTGGCGCCTACGCCCGCCTCTGGGCCGAGCAGACCGGCGACAGCTCCTCGGCGCTCCAGGCCGCACCACTCGCCGAGATGATCGCTCGGGTCTCGCTGTTCGCCGAGCTCGACGACGCGGGGGTGGCGACGGTCGCCAACCACGTCACGCCCACGACCATCGCACCCGGCACCGTGCTGCAGGAGGGGGCCGAGCCCCTCGTCTTCGTCCTCGAGGGAGTTGCTGAGGTCCGGGGACACGGCCTGGGCGGGGCCGAGACGGCGCTCGCCGAGCTGGGCACCGGCGACGTGTTCGGCTTGACCGCGCTGCTCGGCAACCCCACCGGTGCCGAGCTGCACGCCCGGACGGAATGCCGGGTCGGGGTCGTCGACGACGCCGCGATCCGGACGCTCGCGGCCGAGTACCCGAGCGTCGCCGCCGCACTCGAAGGCGAACGACCTGGTCGGGTCGGACCTGCCGGCGGGCGACGCCTGAGCCGGGCGACGTTCGTCGATGCCCCCCGACGACCGTCGATGGTCGACGGCGGCGACGACGTGGCGGCGGAGAATCGTCGCATGGAACGCGAGGTGCGGCGGGCGAGCGGCACGTTCGGCAGGATCGCTCCATGACCGCGCGCACCCTCTCGACCCTCGTCGCCACCGCACAGACCGCCGTCGGCGCAGAATTCGCGCTGCTGTACACACCCACCGCCGACGACCGGCTCGAGATCGTGGCCTCCGCCGGCCGGCTGGTGGCACCGGCGACGACCGCGGTCGAACCGGAGGAGACCTACGCCGGAATGGTGCTGGGCAGCCAGCAGCCGGTGGCGATGCAGGTCCGCGCGGGCGACCAACGCGTCCGAGCGGAGACGGCACTGATCGGCCACGGCCCGAGCGCGCTCTGCTACGTACCCTGCGTCGGCGACGCCGAGGTCCGGGGCGTGCTCGCCCTCCTCGACAAGGCCGGGGGAGGCGGCTTCGACTTCGACGACGTGGAGATCGCGACGATGCTGGCCGAGGTCGCCGGTACGGCACTCGAGGAACGCGACGACTCCACCGAGTCTCCCTCGCCGGAGACACTCGGTCGGATGCTCGAGAACCTGGCGACGAACGATCCCGGCCGGTACGCGCAGGTCGCCACGCTGGTCGAGATGGTGCTCGCGTCGGGATGAGCCCGGTCCGGCCGTCCGCACCCCAACCCGCCTGGAGCCGCGACTCGCGTGCGGTTCGCCTCGACGACGTCGCAGGACTCGACGAGATCGGTCCACGGTGGGCGTGGGAGGGCGCGACCGGCGAGGGCGTGCGTGTCGCGATCATCGACAGTGGCATCGAGGCCGACCACCCAACCCTCGGGGACTGCGTCGACGTCGACGGCGGCGCCGAGGTCGTGCTGGTCGGCGACGAGGCCGAGGTGAGACCGGGCCCACACGACGACGTGTACGGGCACGGCACCGCGTGCGCGGGGATCATCCACTCCATGGCCCCGGGCGCATCGATCGCCAGCATCCGGGTGCTGAACGAGCGGCTGGCGGGCAAGTCGGCGACGTTCCTGGCCGGGCTGGCGTGGGCGATCGAGCAGGAGTTCGACGTGATCAACCTGTCGCTCGGCACGATCAAGCGCGAGTACGCGCTCGCGTTCCACGACCTGTGCGACGAGGCGTACTTCAACGGGAGCTTCGTGGTCACGGCGGCCAACAACATGCGCCGGGTCAGCTACCCGTCGCTGTACTCGTCGGTGGCGAGCGTGGCCTGCAACCTGAGCGAGGACCCCTGGCGGTTCCACTTCAACCCCGAGCCACCCACCGAGTTCCTCGCGCGCGGCATCGACGTCGAGGTCGCCTGGCGTGACGGTGAGACCAACGCGGCCACCGGCAACTCCTACGCGGCGCCGCATCTCGCGGGCATCGCCGCCCGCATCCTGTCCAAGCACCCCGAGCTGCGCCCGTTCCAGCTCAAGGCGGTGCTCTACGCCTGTGCCGGCAACGTCCAGGATGCAGCCCACCAGATGGCCGGTCGGGTCAGCCGGGTCATCCGGAGCACGCGGTCCACATCCGCGGGACGACACTCGGCGATGATCCCGGCACCGGCTCGACGCGACGTGTAACCCGTTCGGAAGCGTGGCGACCCGTACATCGACGGCGAGGCCCCCGGCGTCGCGAAGACGCCGAGCAACGACTGCCTTTACGGCGAGAGGAGAGACATCGATGACGGCAACCGCAACCGCAGACGTGTTCGCTCGAGCGCTCGACGACGAGCAGTTCGCCCGAACGCTCGTGGAGGATCCCGACAAAGCGCTGGCGAGCTACGACGTGAGCGACGAGGAACGACACCTGCTCTTGGAGGACGCCGAGGACCTGCACGAGGAAGTGAGCGGGTTCACCGTGCAGCAATTCGTGACCATCGGCTACCTCCAGCCCCGCACCGCCGAGATCGACCCGCGCATCGGCGCCGCGCTCGGTGGCGCGATCGACCGCATGCGCGCCGCGTGCGGCGACAACGGGTGTTGCTCCTGGGAGAGCAAGCTCTGCTGAGCAGCGCCGTGAACCGCTCCGCGCACGACCAGCTGCGGCTCGTCGCCTTCTGCAGCCGAGCGGCCGCCCATCTCTTCGCCGGTGAAGTCGCACGAGCGTCGTCCTTCGCGACCAAGCACGAGCTCGGGTTGCTCATCGAACACCACCTGCGCAGCGCGATCACGATCACCCGCGTGCTCGAGCGCGACGGACGGGCCGCCGTCCCTCGGTCCTGGCGAGAACAGGCTGCGGGCTTCGACGTCCACCAGAGCCGGGATCGGGTCGCCCGGGCACTGTGCTCCCGGGCGGAGCGAGGTGCCCGGGAGCTGCGAGCGACCGCGACCGTCGGCGATCGACGCATGCCCACGGCGCTGATCACGGCTCTCGACCGCCTCGCCGCCGGCAACACGCGCGCCGAGCCGATCCCGCCCGTCATCGTGGCCGGCCCACCGAGCCTCGCGCCGGCTGCATGGCTCTGGCCGGCGGTGGACCGATGGCCGACCGCGACGAGACCTGACGGGTGCGATCGCGGTGTTCCCGGCGCCCGGCGGCAGGTACCGCACGATCCGCGGCGCGACCCCGCCGGGATCGGCGCGTTCCTCCACAACCACATCGGCGGCGAGTACACGACGCTCGAGCTCTCGGCACGGAACTCCTACGAGCATCCCGACCTGGGGCTGAGCTTCCATCGCGCCATGGCTCGCCAGATCGGCGACGAGGCCCGCCACGCGGCCGCGCTCGAGGATGCCGCGGCGTCCTACGGCATCCGCTACGGGGACCTTCCCACCTACACGGGGTCCTACGATCATCTCTACGCCTGGGACAACCACCGTGCCGGCAGCCGCCGCGAGCTGCTCCAGCGGCTGCTGATCCGGTGCACGTGGCAGGAGGGGCTCGCGCTGGACGATCTCGACCGGGAGGTGCGGCGTCGGGAATGGCTCGGACAGGACGAGCTCGCCGGCCTGTTCCGCCAACTCCTGGACGACGAGGTCCACCACGTGGCCAACGGGTTGCGCGCGGCGCGTGACCTCGCACACCGACTCGACCTCGACCCGGTCGCGGAGCGGGAACGAGCGCACGCGGCCCACCTCGCCCGCGAGCGGGCTCGACGAGAGCGGTGGCTGCGAGACCACTGGACCGAAACGCTCTTCGATGCCTCGACCGGGCCGACGTCCGGGCCGACGTCCGGGCCGACGTCCGGGCCGACGTCCGGGCCCGAGGAACCTCCCGTGCCCCGGCATCTCAACTGGACCCTCCGCGTCCGTGCGGGGTTCCGTGCCGAGGAGCTCACCCAGGACCAGCGGTGGGCGGCTGTTCCACGGGGAAACAGTGCGATCTGACGCGGGCAGCACCGGCGCTCGCCACGGCATCGCGTGTAACCGCCCCGACGCGACCACGACATGGTCGGTGTAGCAGGAAGAACAGGAACAGGAACAGGACCGGCGAGGTTGCCGACATGCCGACTGAGTACGCATCACCCAAGCATCGGGTGGCCCAGGGCCTCCGGGAACTCAGCGAGACCCTGGGGCCATCCGAACAGGAGGCGCTGTACGAGCTGATCCTCCGCGCGGAGGGGCTCCGGGACCACCGCACGCTCGCCAACCTCCCCCAGGAGGCGCTGTTCAGTCCCGAGGAGCGCCGTCTGATCGCCGAGCTCGACGCCCAGCCCGATCCCGACGTCGTGCTGCCACGCCATCCCTCGCTCATCGTCAAGCCGACCCGGCTGTGCAACCTCCGCTGCACCTACTGCAACGCGTGGCGAGAGGGACCCGACCAGAACATGTCCTTCGAGGTGCTCGCACGCATGACCCACGGCGTCCTGCGGGCACCGCGCGAGCCCGGCCCGCCCGGCGTGCTCGATGCGAGCACCACGACCTTCGTGTGGCACGGGGGCGAACCCATGCTGCGCGACGTGCGCTTCTTCCTCCAGGCGCTCTGGCTGCAGCATCATTGGCTCCCGGAAGGACGATTCGTCGCGAACGACATGCAGACGAACGCCTCCCGGGTCACCCAGGGCTTCCTCGACCTCTGCCGCAGCTTCCACATCAGCGTGTCCGTCAGTCTCGACGGCCCGCCCGACATCCACGATGCCCGGCGTCTCGACGCCGCCGGACGACCGACCTTCGAGCGAGTCCGGGAGGGGATCCGCCTCCTTCAGGCCGAAGGACTCGGCCACGCCGTCCTGATGGTCATCGACGAAGACATCATCGAACGTGGTCCACAGGCACTTCTGGACTACGTCCGGTCACTCGGTGTCCGCAACGTCGGACTGCTGAACCTCGTGCCGGGCAACGACGAGAACGGCATCGACGGCAACGGCGCGTGGCTCCACTGGGCGCGGTACGTGGCGTTCCTCCGAGACCTGTTCCAGCTCTGGTACCCGACGTACCGCCACGAGTTCGGGATCCGCGAGCTCGACGAACCGTTGCGGATCATGGCCGGGGAGGAACCCGGACTGTGCATCTACCAGCAGGACTGCTTCAAGATCGCCTTCGACGTGGACCCCGACGGGACGGTCACCGGATGCGACAAGTACGTCGGCGACCCGGCCTTCCGCTACGGCTCCCTGCTCGACGCCCCGGTCAGCGAGGTGCTCACCAATGCGCTCGTTCAAGTCCAGCGCGACCGCGATCGGCGGGACACCGACGAGCTCCGGGCATGCCGTTGGTTCCACGTCTGCCAGGGCGGCTGCCCACACGATCGGGACGTCAACCGGACCATGGGACTGACCGGCACCGACGGATGCTGTGGCCTCGGCCCGTTGCTCGACGACATCGACGAGGTCGTCGAGCACAGCACGCTCGCCGACTCCGCCATCGACGCGGCGTTCGGCCGACCGGCCCCCCACCACAGCAACGCCGTGCAGGCGGTCCCCGTCGCACTGCGCCGGTGACCGACCGGATCGTTCTCACTCCCGACGACCACACCACAACAACCACCACACACAAGTGAAAGGAAGACAACCATGGCAGAGTTCGGAATCGACGACATCGACAGTGTCTCGGAGAAGCTGAGCACCTTCGCCGAAGGGCTGAGCGAGGAAGAGAAGGCGGTCATGCAGCTCCTGCTGGCCGAAGCGGTGTCCGACGACGTCAGCGGATTCGACTTCAACCAGTTCGCGCTCGATCCCTCGGCGACGACCTTCAGCTTCGACCAGCAGAAGCTGTCGGGCGCGATCCAGGGCCGCTTCGAGTGCGAGCACAACCGGGGCTGGCACCTGGTCCTGGGCTCCGGCGGGTCGAGCATCGGCGGGCGCCAGTTCTGACGCCCTCGACGGGTTGTGTCGGTGCCGGTCGACGACGTCCGGCACCGACACCGCTCGGGGCTCGACTCGCATGGACCAGGCACCGACCACGAGACGACTCCGCAACCGTGACCGCGCGTCGACGCGGCCGGCGTGGCGCGTGCCGATCCGTCACCCGGGACTGAAGCGACCCGCCCTCGACGAGCTGCACAACGTCTTCTCGACCGAGACCCGCCTGATCTCGTTCGGCTCCCGGCTCGAGGCGGCCAGCGCTGCGCCCGACCCGCACTCGTGCTCGGTCGGCGGCGTGCACGCGCTCGTCATCACACCGGCATCGGTGACCGACCTCGACGAGCGGGGCTGGATCCCCCTCGAAGCACGAGAAGTCTGCTGGTCGGGCGACTCCGACATCCGGATGCGCCATCGACGCGTCCCCACGCAGGCCGGCGACGATCTGGAACTGGTCCACGTCTTCTCCGGCACCGTCGACGTCGATCTCGTGGAGCGCCGGGCGATCGAAGGTCTCGCCGGAGCGCCACCCGCGGGAGCGGACGTGCGACCGGTAGCTGGGCAACTGCTCACGCCCGTGAGGCCGCAGGTGTCCACCCTCGACGGCGCCGCCGCGGCACTGACGGGGCGTCCGCTCGTCGTGTGCACCGGCGCCGGCTTCTCCCGGGCCGCCGGGATCCAGCCCATGATGGGCACCGACGGTCTCGATGGCCGCCTCGGGCTGTCGGACCGAGCCCAGCTGCGCCTCGAGCGGCTCCTCGTGGAGGATCCGGCCACAGCACTCGACCAGCTGGCGCAGTGGCACCTGTCGTTCCTCGAGGCCACCCCGTCTCCGGCGCACCACGCGCTGGCGGACCTCGAGGCCCGGGGTCACCTGGCCCAGCTACTGACCACGAACTTCGATCGCCTCCACGAGATCGCCGGCAACCGCCGCATCGTCACCGGCTCGCGCCTCCACCGGGCGGCGCCGCCCCGGGACGCGGGCGTGCTCGTGCTCGGGGCCGCCAACGAGATGCACGGCGCCATCGAGCGAGCGCGCGGCGCCGGCGCCACCGTGGTGTGCGTCGACTACGAGGCGCCTCACTGGCTCGAGGACGACGACCACTGGATCCGGGGCGATGTCGAGGCCGCGACGATCGAGCTGGCGTCCAGGGTCCGCGGCGTTCGTTCCCCGTTGGCGCCGGCCCGCCACGCCCCGAGCGCGCCGGCACTCGACCGCACGGTCACCGCCGCAGGACGTCAACCGCTGGGACCTCCGTGGTCGACGATCGCCGCGCTCGCAGAGCGGGTCCGAGACGGGGCGACCCACCGACGCTCTCGCGTCCACGGCCCACGGCACTGGCTCACGGTCGCGTGGATCGGGGCGCGACTCGCCCACGACATCCCCGAGATCGACCCCGTGGTCGTCACGCTGTTCGCCATGATGCACGACTGCCAGCGACTCCACGACGGCACAGACCCCGATCACGGGATCCGGGCCGCACGCATGGCCGAAGCACTGCTCGCCGACGAGGGGCTGCTCTCGGAGTCGCAGCTCGGCTCACTCGTCTCGGCCTGTGCCGGCCACAGCGACGGTTACACCACCGGCGATCCGACCGTCGGCGCGTGTTGGGACGCTGATCGGCTCGACCTCTGGCGCATCGGAGCTTCCCCGCACCCATCGATGCTCAGCCACGAGTCGTCTGCGGGAGTGATGGCCTGGAGCCGGTCGTTCACCGACCTGGGACGCGGGGACGTCGCCTGGGACGACTGGCGTCCGCTCGCGCACGTGCTCGCGCACCGGTTCGGCGCCGAGCCGGTCGCGGCGTCGGACTGATCTGACGGGCCGACGCCGGCTCCGGGGCCGAGGAGCACCACCTCTGCGACGAGTCGAGACGACGGGCCGAGCGTGCTGTAACCGAAACCACCTCGCACCGACGGGAGCATGTTGGATGAGCAGTGACGATCCCGACGACGCCTCCGCGCTGGGGGCCGCGACGCCCGAGGAGGTCGAGGCGGCGACGCAGCGCGTGATCGAGCGTCTGTTGGACCTCGTCGAGGAACTCGATCCGACGGAGCGACCCGTGCTGGCCAACCTCCTGAGTCCGACCATCGAACTCGCCGCGACCGTCGACGACGTCGTCGGGTTCGACGCGGCGGCCGGACCGGGTTCGGGAGCGATCGCCGCCGCGGTGCGACGGTCGGGCGTGCGGGTCACCGATGATCCGCGTCCACGGGGCGGCTGAGCGGAACCGTCGAGTCCCCGCTGGCGGGGTCAACGCTCGACCACGGATCCTCAGCCGACGTGGAGCATCGAGTGGGCCCGACGTTGGCAGTGCTCGCACTCGGCCACGTGCTCTCCCAGCCGGTCGAGGTCCTCGGTCCCCAGTGACTGGAACTCGTCACAACCGTCGCCCGCGCTCAGCATCTCGAGCGTCAACGCGTTGCGGAGGCGGCGGCGGGCCCGGTGGACGATCACCTTCGCGTTGCCCGGTTCGACGCCCAGCGCCGCGGCGATCTCCGTCGGCTTGAAGTCGAGGTACGTGGCCAGTGCCACGGCCGTGGCCTCGCGCTCGGGCAGCGCCGCGAGCGCTCCCCGGACCTGGGACCCGAGGTTGCGGAGCTCGATCTCGGCCGACGGGGTGCGACGCCGGGCGGGGAGATCGTCGGCCTCCCGCTCACTGACCCGCTCGACGTCCTTGACCCGCCGCCGGCGACCGTCGATGGCCACGTGGCGGGCGATGGCGAGCAGCCACGACCGGAACCGGTCGGGGTTGTCGAGGCGGTCCAGGTTCTCGAGGGCCCGGGCGAACACCTCCTGGACACAGTCGGCGAGATCGTCGGGATCCCGGACGTTGTCCCGGATCACCGTCCGCACCAGACCGACGTGGCGCTCGAACAGGACGTTGAAGCGTTCGATGTCGCCGGCCTGTGATGCATCCACGAGGGCCGCGTCGTCGACGGAGGCGGTGTCCGTGCGCTCCCTCATCACATCCTCGTACTGCGTGCCGTGCCCATGGCCGACCTCCGTGCCGGACCGGAGCATAGATCAGGTCCGTGCCGGCGGGGGGCGGAGGTCCGCTCAGCCCGGCGTGATGATGGTCTGGAGCTCGGTGTAGGGCTCGATGCCCTCGGGCCCGAGCTCGCGACCGATGCCCGAGTCCTTGAAGCCACCGAAGGGTGCCTTCATGTCGAGGATCATCTGGCTGTTGACGGTCATGACCCCGGTGCGCACGTGGCGGGAGAGGTCGGCGGCGTGCTCCACGTCGGCGCTCCACACCGACCCGCACAGGCCCATGTCCGAGTCGTTGGCGATGCGGATGGCGTCGGCCTCGTCGTCGTACGGGATGGCCGTGAGCACCGGGCCGAAGATCTCCTCCCGGGCGATGCGCATGTCGTTGGTCGCGTTGGCGAACAGCGTGGGCTCGATGAAGTAGCCGGGCCCGTCGGGCTGGCCGCCGCCGACCACCGCGGTGGCCCCCTCGTCGACCCCGGCCTTCTGGAGCCCCTTGATCCGCTCCCACTGGCTGGCGTTGACCACGGGACCGATGGCGGTTTCCGGGTCGAGCGGATCGCCCACCGACATGGCGCCCATGGCCTGTCCGATGGCGTCGACGAACTCGTCGTACTTGTTCTGGCTGATCAGCAGTCGGGTCTGGGCGCCACAGGCCTGGCCGTTGTTCATCAACCCCGACATGAGCAGCTCGCCCATCATGGCGTCGAGATCGACGTCGTCGAGGATGATGGCCGCCGACTTGCCGCCGAGCTCGAGGGTGACCCGCTTGATCTGCTCGCCGCAGATGGCGCCGATCTTCCGACCAGCGGCGACCGAGCCGGTGAAGCTGACCTTGTCGACGTCGGGATGGCGGACCAGGTACTCCGACGGGCCGCGGTCGGCGGCGACGATGTTGATGACCCCCGGTGGGATCTCGGCCTCCTGGATCGCCTCGGCGAGCAGGTAGCTGTCGAGCGGCGTGTCGGGCGCGGGCTTGAGGACCATCGTGGCGCCGGCCGACATGGCGGGCCCGAGCTTGAGGATGCTGATGAACAGCGGCACGTTCCACGGGATGATGCCCGCGCACACGCCGACCGGTGCCTTGCGGACCGTGACCGGGCTGAGCGCACCCTGGCGCTGGACCTCGAAGTCGAAGTTCTTGGCGATGTCGACGTAGTTGTCGAGCACCATCGTCCCCGAGAAGACCTGGCCCATCAGCGACCACGACGACGGCGAACCGTTCTCCCGGGTGATGAGGTCGGCGATGTCCATGCTCCGGGCCTGGAGGGCGGCGGAGAGACGGGCGATGGCGTCGGCCCGCTCGCTCGGGCTCATCGTCGGCCACGGCCCGTTGTCGAAGGCATCGCGCGCTGCGGCAACGGCTGCGTCCATGTCGGCCTCGGTGCCGGCCGGGCAGGAGCCGAACACCTCCTCCGTCGCCGGGTTGGTGACCTCGATGCGGTCGGAGCCGGCCGGGGCGACGAACTCGCCGCCGATGAACAGGGTGTCGTGGGAAATCTCCATATCTGACACTGTGTCAGATTTCCCCGTCGTAACCGTCGACGGATGGCGGCGACGGGCCAGAAGAGCACCGACGGGGGCGGACGAGGAGTGTGCATGCCCACGATCGCTGAGCCGCCACCGACCGACGGGGAGATCCGTCGCATCCGCATGGGCCAGGAGCAGTCGATCGGCGAGGTGCGCGATCGGATGACGGCTGCCCTGTCCGGCTCGCGGATGCGGGACGTGCTGACGGTCGGTGAGGGGTGTGACCGCTTCGCGACCTGGCTGGGGCAGGCGATACGGCGCCAGGCGGTCGGGGGCGTCCGCCTCGCCGTGCCGCTCGATCGACGAGCAGGCCCCTGGTCGTTTCACCGGGCGGGGCCACCCGCCGGGGCCGGCGACCTGCGAATCGGGGCCATCCTCGCTGACGCCACCCGGTCACCGTTCCCCACCGCGAGCTTCGACGCCTGTGTCGCGTCGCTGATGGTCGACGACTGCGCCGACCCGGCGGCTCTGGTCGCGGAGCTGTGTCGGTGCTGCCGGCCCAACGGCTTGATCGCCCTGTCGGGCCACGGGCTGGACGCTCGTCCGGCCTGGCGAGGTGTCGTCGGGATCCTCGGCGCGCACCACGACCACCAGCTCGGCCTCGAGGACATCGAGGTGCTGCTCCGCGACGAACCCCTCGAGGTCGTCGAACGTTGGCACGACCACCACGCATGGCTCCGCGTCGCGCGGCGGACGTAACCGACGACGTGCCGCGCCGACGGGAACGGGAGAGCGGGTCGACCGCTCGATGAAGCAAGAAGACAACGACCGCCAGCGCACGACAGAGAGGTGCGATATCGATGAGCGACGAGACCGAGTTCAGTGACGAGGAGCTGACCGCGTTCGCCGGCAAGCTGCGCGACTGGGGCGCATCACTGCCGCAGAAGGAACGTGCCCTCCTGCAGATGCTCCTGCGCGAGGCCCAGGACGACGTGGGCGGCTTCGCCGACATGAGGTTCTCGCCGAGCGTGCAGAACACCGAGCTGCCGAAGGTCGACCGTGTCGTGACCGACATCCTGTCCCCCATCGCCAACCTCCAGGAGCGACAGGGTTGGTCGATGTACGACGAGTGGTACCCGGGACCCTGAGCACGTTGGATCAGCTGGATCCCGAGGCCATCGAGTCCTTCGCCACTCGTCTGCGCGACCACGCCGACGACCTCGACGACCGAGAACGTCGGCTCCTCGAGGCGCTGCTCCTTCGAGCGATGACACCGCTGCAGCGTCGGTCCTTGACCGACACGACCGATCACTTCTCGAAGGACGAGCTCGAGCTGCTCGACCGCCTCGACGGAGGCGACTGACTCATGCACCTCGCACTCACCGTCAAGGCGACACGGCTGTGCAACCTCCGGTGCTCGTACTGCACCGACTGGCGAGCCGGGCCGGGGAACACCATGGGATTCGAGGTGCTCGCCAACCTCACCCATCGTGCACTCTCCGATCCGGCTCACGATCTCGTCAGCTTCGGCTGGCACGGCGGGGATCCGCTCGTCCTGCCGGTGGAGTTCTTCGAACGGGCACTGGACCTCCAGGCTCGATTCGCCCGGACGGACCAGCGGATCCAGAACACGGTCCAGACCAACGCGACGCTGATCACCCCCGAATGGATCGACTTCCTCGCCCGGAACGGCATGGGCGTCGGGGTCAGCATCGACGGCCCGCCCGAGATCCACGACCGTCAACGGGTCGATCGGCATGGACACGGGACGTTCGACCGAGTTCGGCGGGGCATCGACGCCCTGCGCGCGGCCGGACTGCCCTTCGGCACGCTCATGACCATCGACCGGGAGACGATCGAGCTCGGACCCGAGCGCGTGTTCGAGTTCTTCCTCGACCTCGGCATCACCGCGTACGGCTTCAACGCCGCCCGTCCCGCCAACGACCACCCGCCCAGCGCCGACGGTCCGCCCCCGCACTACGTGGACCGTCGGACCATGGGCCGCTTCCTGATCGGGCTGCACCGGTGCTGGCTCGAGCACGGTGACCCGAACATCCACATCCGCGAGCTGGAGATGATCGGGAACCGCCTCGAAGGCCAGGGCATGATCTCCTGTCGCATCGAGGGCGATTGCGTCGGCCGCTACTTCATGGTCGAACCCGATGGCACCGTCGCCCACTGCGCTCGCTTCCAGGGTGACGAGCGCTACGTGTTCGGCAACGTCCTCGAACACGACTTCGCGACGCTGCGCCGGTCGCTGCGACTCCTCGAACGTCGACAGGAGGACCGCCGCCGAGCGGAGGCACGGGCGTCCTGCACCGAGTACGACGTCTGTCACGGCGGCTGCCCGCACGACGACCTGATCGGACGCCGCCACGATCCGCGGCACGAAGACGGGTGCTGCGGGATGGCGGAACTGATCCGCCACGTGCGCGGCCAGGGTGCGCGGGTTCGGATCGGATCCGCAGCGGGCGACCAGCGCGGCTGAGTTCCGATCGAGGCTCAATTCCAGACGCGTCCGCGGGCACCCCCGGCATCGGCATCGCCGAGGACGCAGCGACGGGCGCGGCCGCTGCCGCGGCCTGCGGCTATCTCGCCGGCCACGCGTCCCGGGAACGGTTGGATGAGGGCTGGGTCATCGAGCAGGGCGTGGAGATGGGACGCCCGAGCCGCATCGAAGTCGGCGCGGTGGTGCGCGAGGCGGAGCTGAGCGCAGCCACGGTCGGCGGTGCGGCGGTGCGGGTGGGCCGGGGCGAGTTGGACCTCGTGTGATGTCACACCGGGTACGGCAGGCTCGGGCCATGGACGACGAACCGTTGCTCGAGCCCGACGAGGGCGCGCCCATCTGTCCTGGCTGCGGCACCACGGCGCTGCCCGATGGGAGGGGCGGGTTCGTGTGCGAGAACCCCGACTGCCCGGTGTTCGGCGAGCCCGTCGGCGACGAGGGCTGAGAAGACGAGGGCTCTGGTACGGCCATACCCACCCTCCCCCTCCGGCCCGGTCGGCCCACCACGCTCCACGGCGGTGCACCGGTCAGGCGCTGGGGGTGACGGGCGTGTCGTCGGGCCGGAGGACGACCCAGCCGCCGTCGGGCTGTCGGAGGGGCCGGAAGCCGTGTTCCTTGAGGCGGTTGTGGACCCCGCAGCTGAGGTCGCTGTTGTGGGGGGCGGTCGCCCCACCCGTGCCGTACGCGCGGGTGTGGTCGACCTGGAGTCTTCGGTGCGGGGTGTCGCACCCGGGGAACAGGCACCCGGTGCCGGACTTCTGGAGAAGGGCCTGGATGAAGGCGGCGTCGCGGGCCGAGCCGGTGAAGAAGCGTCGGCGGCGACCGAGGTCGATGACGTTGGAGTCGGCATCGGTGACGATGCGGCGGATGTAGCCGACCATGAGCGCGGCGAGCGCCGAGGACGGGTGGATCCGGTGGCCCGACACCGTCGAGCAGACGGTGTCCTCGACCCGGGTGGGGTCGGCGGACACCGGGTCACCGCACTGACGGCGAACCTCGGTCTCGAGGTCGTCGTCGCCGAAGACGATCGACACGAGCGGCTCAGGGTTCTTGGCGTCGGCCGGTTGGGCCATGGCCCGACGGAAGATGGCGAACAGGGCGTCGGCTCGCCGCTGGCGAGGTGTCCGCGGCAGCTGGTCGGGGGTCCAGCCGTCGCCGAGATGCTCCTTGGCCCAGCCGACGTCGGCGTCGAGCTCGGCTTGGACGAACGCGTCGAAGATGTCGGCCATGGCCGCGCCTTGGAGGTCGCCGTGGTCGGACTCGAGCCGCCACGTGCCGTCGATCTCGTTCTGCACGAGACGAGCGCCGCGGCGTTCGTGGTCGCGTTCGGCGGCGTGGGCGGCACCGTCGGCGTCGGCGAGGCGCTCCCAGTCCTTCAGCCAGGCGCAGAAGTCGTCGTGGCCCAACTCGGTGGCCATCTCGGCGAACACCGGATCGGCCACCTCGAGCAGTGCACGGATCCGCGGGTTGGCGGCGACCCGGGCGACGGCGCGCATGCAGCCCGTGGGGATCTTCCCGCTCCGGTAGGCCTCGGTCACCGTCGGCAGTTGCTTCCAGGCCCGCACCGTCTGGGTGCGCGCCAACGCCTCCCCACCCGAGAGCCGACCGAGGTGCTTGATGCAGCTCTTGGTGGACTTGTGCCCGTCCTCGACGAACGCGGCGGTCGCCTCGCAGTGCTCGACCAACACGTCGGTGGCGGCATCCAGACGGCGACGCACCACCTCCAGATCCCGGATCCCCTCGAGCAGCTCGCGTGGCTCGATCCCGGTGAGCTCGACGGTCGCCAGCTCGTCGACGGTGCTGGCCAGTTCTTCGATGACGGTCCCGAGCACGCGGCTCACCTCCAACCGGAATCAGTGGGGAAGCGAATGTGATCGGGAGCCTGTCGTTCACCGTCGAACGAGGTTCGTGGCGAGGCCCAGCTCCGAAGGCCGACAGGACCATACCCCAAACGTACGTTCGATTTCAAGGGGTTGGTGGTGTTTTTTGCCGGCCAGCGGCCGGCGACCTGGCGACGCGGTACCAGGGTCCGTGGCGGCAGCGTCCCTCGTCCGCCTCCCTCCCCCGGACACGTACCGCCTCGCAGGACCGGGTCACGGTGGCTACGTACACTTCCTGCGAGTGCCACCAGCTGGGTGGCACCGGCGGCAGGAGCAGACGACATGACCGAGAGCGGGCCTGAGACACCCCCACCACCCCCACCGCCTCCACGGTCACCGTCGCCGGAGACGGCCGAGGACGAAGTGCAGAAGCCGCCGCCGTGGTGGAAGCGGGCACTCCCGCTGTGGGCGGTGATCCTGATCGCCTTCCTCGGCATCGGACTCGGCGCCGCCAGCGCGAGCAGCGATGAGGCCGACGTGGCCGCCGGCGGCGAGATCGAAGAGCTCGAGGACCAGCTCGCAGAACGGGACGCCGAACTCGATGATCGCGGCGAGCGCATCGACGACCTGACCAAGCAGGTCGAGCGGCTCGAGGCCGATCTGGACGAGGCCACGTCCACCACGACAACGGAGGCCACGACCACCACCACGACGACGACGGCTCCGACGACGACGGCACCACCGACGACCGAGGACCCATCGGCCGGCGAGACGGCCGGCCAGCGGAATGCGCGTCAGAGCGCCGACGAGTACCTGAGCTTCTCGGCATTCTCACGCAGCGGCCTGATCCAGCAGCTCGAGTTCGAAGGCTTCAGCACCGAGGACGCCACCTACGGCGTCGACGCCCTCAACGTCGACTGGAACGAGCAGGCCGCGAAGGCTGCGGAGGAGTACCTCAACTTCTCCTCCTTCTCGCGCAGCGGGCTCATCGATCAACTGGTCTTCGACGGTTTCACCCAGGCCCAAGCCGAGTACGGGGTCAGCACCACCGGCCTGTAGTCGGCACGAGGATCACGGTCGACCGGAGCTGTGACCGGGACCGAGCGGGCCAGGCCTCCGTGACAGCGATGGATCGATCGCCGAGTGAAGGCCCGATGCCAGGATGGTCACGCGCCGCCGGTACCCCACCGGGCGAACGACGGAGACGGAGCAGGATCGAGACGATGCCCCACGAGCCATGTCGCGGCTGAGCGAGCTGATCCGCCAGGCCAAGGAGAAGGATCCCGAGTTCGGCGGGGAACTCGAGCGCGAGTACCGGGTGCTGTCCAACCGCCGGGCCTTCGGGTTGAACTTCGAGCGGCACCGCCCAGAGGCCGTCGAGCTGCCCCAGCGGCCGGTTCGACGAGGCGACAAGGTCCGCGTCCTCCCACCACGAGGCTCGACCGAGCCCAAGTCCGGGGGACACGGGGACCAGCGGCTCTGGCGAGTCACCCGCATCGAGAAGGTCGACGGCGAACGCCACGGCCACCTCGACCCGATCGGCACCGGCGACCGCGAACCCACCGTGATGGCCGTCGACGATCTGGTGGTCGTCGCCGAGTTCCGCGACCCGATCCATCCCGGCCTCGTCTCCACCGGAACCGTCCAACGTGGTGGCGACAAGCCGGCCCACACCGTCATCAACGGCGAGAACTTCCACGCCCTCAAGGCCCTCAGCTACACCCACAAGGGCAAGGTCGACGCCATCTACATCGACCCGCCCTACAACACCGGCGCCCGCGACTGGACCTACAACAACGACTACGTCGAGGCCGACGACCTCTACCGCCACAGCAAGTGGCTGGCGTTCATGGAACGCCGCCTCCTCCTGGCCAAGGAGCTCCTGAACCCAGACGAGTCTGTCCTGATCGTCACCATCGATGAACACGAGGTGCACCGGCTCAGATCGCTCCTTGACCAGACCTTCCCGGACGCGAGTCATCCAGATGGTCGGCAGTCGTCATCAAGCCCGAGGCGGTCACTCAGCGAGGCGGCTTCGCTCGCGTCGAGGAGTACATCGTTCTACTGCTTCGTCGGCGACGTGGAGTCTGCACGACCGGAGACGACCTCCTTTCCGACTCGACGAGACGCGGAAGCGGACACACGCCGATCCTCGTCGGGGCATGCTACGGCGCACGAACGCGGCGACGCTCGGTACGAGCGACTCGGAGCATGTTCTATCCGATCGTCGATCGACCCGAGACCTCGGCGGATCGCACGAGTCGGCCGCACGCCCTCCGCGAGCGAGTCGCGCCGGACGATCGAGCTCCGACCCGGACGAATGGCTGCCCGATCTGGCCGTCAGAAGCCGACAGTCACGACGAAGCTGGTTCTGGCCAGCTTCGTCCTGAAGGCTCGCTGGAGGTCTGGCTGACGTGCGGGACACGCTCAACTACTCGGTGCAGCAGGCCTCGGAACGTGCGTCATCTACTACCTGAAGGACGGGGACAGTCGGCTACAGCCGATCGATGACCGGAACGATCGAGTCCGGCGAGGTCGGCATCACGGGCTACGAAGCTGACTCCGGGACTGCCCAACTCGAAATGCTGAAGGACCTCGCAAGGGCGAAGACCGTGTGGAAACGCGCCAGCCACGACGCTGGGTGGCACGGGTCCGTGATCCTTCGAAGCCTGATGCCGGACCGCAAGTTCCCCTTTCCCAAGTCGCTCTACGCCGTCGAGGACGCGCTTCGCTTCTTCGTCGCTGACAAGCCCGACGCGGTGGTTCTCGACTTCTTCGCTGGCTCTGGCACCACTGCGCATGCAGTGATGCGGTTGAACCGGCAGGACGGTGGTCGGCGGCAGTGCATCTCGGTGACGAACAACGAGGTGTCGGCGGACGAGCAGAAGCGGCTGCGCGAGGAGGGGCTGCGGCCGGGTGACCCGGAGTGGGAGGCGCTCGGGATCTGTGATCACATCACCAAGCCGCGGATCGAGGCGGCCATCACCGGGCTGACGCCGGAGGGCGAGCCGATCACGGGGGACTACAAGTTCACCGACGAGTTCCCGATGGCGGACGGGTTCGAGGCGAACGCCGAGTTCTTCACGCTGACCTACGAGTCGCCGATCGCCATCGGGCACAACCGGGCGTTCGAGCGGATCGCCCCGCTGCTGTGGCTCCGGGCCGGCGCCGAGGGTCGGCGCGTCGACACGTTGCCCGGGGCGGGCTGGGAGGTGGCCGACACGTACGGGCTGCTCGTCGACCTCGATCATGCCGAGGCGTTCTGCGAGGCGGTCGAGAACGCGACGTCCGACGGCTCCGCCGATGTGCGCATCGCCTATGTGGTGACCGATGACGATCGTCGGTTCCAGTCGGTGGCTCGCCGGCTTCCCGATGGTGTCGAGCCGGTGCGGTTGTACGAGTCGTATCTGTCGAACTTCCGGTTCACGGGGGTGGAGCCGTGAAGTTCACGCTGAAGGATTACCAGGACGACGCGGTCGCCGACGTGCTGGCCAACCTGGGCAAGGCACGCAAGCGGTGGCACGAGGATGGCGACACGCATTCGTTCGCGCTGTCGGCCACGACGGGTGCGGGCAAGACGGTGATGGCCGCCGCGGTGTTCGAGGCGCTCTTCGGCGGCGACGACGACCACGACGTCGACCCCGACGACGGTGCGGCGGTGTTGTGGTTCTCCGACGACCCGAGCCTGAACGAACAGACCCGCTATCGGCTGCTCGAGGCGGCCGACCGGATCGACTGGTCGGACCTGGTCGTGGTGCAGAACACGTTCAACCAGGAGGAGTTCTCCCCGGGCAAGGTGTACTTCCTGAACACCCAGAAGCTCGGCAAGAACAGCCTGCTCACCCGTGGCCACGAGGCCGAAGACGACGGCCAGGAAGCGTTGCCGGAGATCCGACCGGATGGGCGGACGTTCACGATCTGGGACACGATCCGGAACACGATCGAGAACCCCGACCGGACCCTGTACCTCGTGCTCGACGAGGCCCACCGTGGCATGGGCTCGACCGGCAAGAAGGCCAAGCAGGCGCGGTCGACGATCGTGAAGCGGCTCATCAACGGCACCGGCACGGTTCCGCCGATGCCGATCGTGTGGGGGATCTCGGCCACGATCGAGCGGTTCAACGCGGCGATGAGCGTCGCCGAGGGCCGCGGCACCCTGCCCGACGTCACCGTCGACGCCGGCCAGGTGCAGGAGTCGGGTCTGTTGAAGGACACCGTCGTGTTGGACATCCCCGACGAGGCCGGCCAGTTCGACACGGTGCTGCTGCGGCGGGGTACGGCGAAGCTGCGCGAGGCCACCGAGGACTGGAACGCCTACGCCGAGGCGCAGGGGATCGAGCCGATCGTCCCGCTGCTGGTGTTGCAGGTGCCGAACAAGCCCGACCACGACGACATCGGCCAGGCCCTGTCGGTGGCACTCGAGGAGTGGCCCGAGCTCACGCCCGATGCCATCGCCCACGTGTTCGGCGACCACACAGCCCAGACCTTCGGCCCGTTCTCGATCCCCCACGTGGCGCCGGAGCGGGTCCAGGAGTCGTCGTGGCTCCGGGTGCTCATCGCCAAGGACGCCATCAGCACCGGCTGGGACTGCCCCCGCGCCGAGGTGATGGTGTCGTTCCGGCCGGCGAAGGACCGGACCCACATCACCCAGCTGCTGGGAAGGATGGTGCGCACCCCGCTGGCCCGGCGCATCCCCGGCAACGAGGGCCTCAACGCCGTCGACTGCCTGCTCCCCTTCTTCGACACCAAGACCGTGACCACCGTCGCCGACGCGCTCATGCACGGGGCGAGCGCCGACGCGGACGACGACACCCCGCCCGTCCGGCGAGTGCTGGTGAACCCGATCGAGGTGACCCCGAACCCCGCGGTGCCAGACGCGCTGTGGGACGTCTTCCTGTCGTTGCCGTCGCAGTCGCTGCCCAAGCGCGCCGCGAAGCCGGTCAAGCGTCTCACCGCCCTCGCCCACGAGCTCGCCGCCGACGGACTCCGCCCCGATGCCGGCAAGCTGGCCCACGCCGAGCTGCACAAGGCGCTCGACGCCGCCCGGGCCCGATACCGGGATGAAATCGCCGTCGCCCGGCAGTCGGTGCTCGAGGTCGAGGGCAAGACCCTGCGGGCCGACCTGGAGAACAAGACCAAGACCTTCGACGAGTTCGTCGCCGACGCCGACCACATCGTGATCGAGGATGCCTACCGGCGCGCCGCCCGGCTCATCAGCGCCGACCTCGCCCGCACCTACGCCGACCACCTCGCCGACAACGCCACCGAGGCCGACAGCGACGAGGATGCGCTCCTCGACGCCCACGCCGACATCGCCGCCCTCGGCCTCGTCCCCGACGTCAAGGAGTACGTCGACGAAGAAGCCGACGAGCTCGCCACGAAGTGGCTCGACGAACACCGGATCGACATCAAGGCCCTCTCCGACGAGCGCCAGGACGTGTACCGCCAGCTACGGGAGCTGAGCACCGAACCCCAGGACGTCGACCTCGCCCGACCCAACGAGTGGCTCGTGCCCACCAAGGCCCGCCACGGCGACGACGAGACGGAACTGCCCACCTACGAACACCACCTCCTCGCCGCCGACGACGGCACCTTCCCCGACGACCCCAACGACTGGGAACAGACCGTGCTCGCCACCGAGCTCGCCCGCGACAACCTCGTCGGCTGGTACCGCAACCCCTCCCGGTCGAGCCAGGACTCCCTCGGCATCGCCTACGAACACGGCGACCGCGTCCGGACCCTGCGCCCCGACTTCCTCTTCTTCAACCAGGACGGCGACGGCTCGATCTCGGTGTCCATCGTCGACCCCCACGGCCCACACCTCGGCGACGCCCTCCCCAAGCTCCACGGCCTCGCCTCCTACGCAGCAGACCACCCCGGCCTCTACCGCCGCATCGACGCCATCGCGAAAGTCGACGACGAGTTCCGCGTCCTCGACCTCACCGAGAAGCCCGTCCGCGACGCCATCGCCGCTGCCGCCGACGCGCCGTCGCTGTACCAGAGCGAGCACGCCGCCCCGTACTGAATCGGAGCCCGAGTTGCCGCCCGCCGATGAAACCGACGACGAGTTCCGCGTCTGGGCATCGCAACAGTCCACGAACCCAAACCATCTGGGACTCGTTGGCGCGACGTTGAAGCTCGGCCCACGAGTCTGCAAGACCGCGTCGCTCGCTTCGTTTGGTGACGGGAAGACGGGGGAGGTCAGGAAGCGAGTTCTTCTGTGCCCTCGAGCCTGTGCCCGCTTCCCGCCGCGCCGGCAAGAAGCGGCTCTCCAACTGACAACATCTGCGCATGCAGGTGCACCTGGTGGACGGGACCTACGAGCTGTTCCGGTACTTCTACTCACCGAACAACCGCGACCCGGAGTTCGGTGCGGTGCGGGGCGTGGTGAACTCGATCCTCCAGCTCGTCGATGACGGCGCCACCCACCTGGGTGTGGCCACCGACCAGGTGATCGAGAGCTTCCGCAACGACATGTGGGCCGACTACAAGGACGGCTCCGGCATCGATCCGACGCTCATGGCCCAGTTCCCGATCGTCGAGGAGGCGCTCGAGGCCTTTGGGTTCGCGGTGTGGCCCCAGGTCACCCACGAGGCCGACGACGGGCTCGCCGCCGGCGCGGCGCTGGCCGCCGCCGACGACCGCGTCGAGCAGGTGATCATCTGCACGCCGGACAAGGACATGGCCCAACTCGTCGGCGGCAAGGTCGTGCAGTGGGACCGCCGGCAGGACAAGTGGTTCGACGTCGACGGGGTGCGGGAGAAGTTCGGCATCCTGCCCGAGTCGATCCCCGACTACCTCGGCCTGGTGGGCGACACGGCCGACGGGTTCCCCGGCCTGCCCGGCTGGGGTGCCAAGTCGACGGCGACGGTGCTCGCCCGGTACGTCCACATCGAGGACATCCCTGCAGCAGCCGGCCAGTGGGACGTCACCGTGCGCAGCGGCGCCAAGCTGGCGGTGACCCTGCAGGAGCACCTCGACGAGGCACTGCTGTTCCGGACCCTGGCCACCTTGCAGCCAGATGCGCCGGTCAGCGCCAGCGTCGACGACATGGAGTGGCACGGGCCGAAGGACGACGTGGCCGACTTCGCCGACACCATCGGCGCCGCCGACCTCGTGGCCCGGGCACGGCACCTGGCCAGCCGCTGACCCATGACCGCTGAACCCCGTCCGCTCGACCCCGTCCGCTGACCGGACCGGCCTCGCGGCCGATCCGGTGGCGGAGTGCGTCCCGGACGCCCCGCCCGAGCGTCCGGAACCGAAACCGCACGCTGAACTGCTGCGCAGCGGGTTCCCGCAGTGACACGAGTGTCATACGTGACGCCCCCGCAGCGCCATGGGTCATCCGGATCAAATCATCAGGATCGCCTGATCAGCCCGATCGGGGCCGTCAGAACTGATCAGGACGACAGCACCGCGTCGAGGCCCATGGGCGGTACGAGGTCGAGCTGGTCGTAGGTGCACTCGCCGGGCGACTTGTCCGGCCGCCACCGCACGAAGCGGGTGGTCCCCCGGAACCGCCCGCTGGTCATGATCGTGTAGCCGACCTCGAGGACCCGTTCGATCCGCAGCGGGACCCACGACTGGTCGCGCTGGCTGTTCCACCGGTTCGGCGCGCCCGGCATCGCGCTCCCCGGCCCGGCCCGCGCGGCCGCGTGCGCCTCGGCGTCGTCGCTCCACCGGCTCCAGGGATGACGGGAGAAGTCGTCCTCGATCAGCGGCGTGAGCTCGTCGACGAGCTCGGCCCGGAACGCCGTCTTGAAGCTGGCCGATACGCCCACGTGTCGCAACTCACCGTCGGGCGTGTAGATGCCGAGGAGGATCGAGCCCACCCCGTTGCCGTCCTTGTGCCACCGGAAGCCGGTGGCCACGCAATCGGCGGTGCGCTGGTGCTTGACCTTGCGCAGCACCCGCTTGTCGGGTTGGTAGACGCCGTCGGGATCCTTGGCGATCAGGCCATCGAGGCCCGCGCCCTCGACGCGGCGGAACCAGTCGGCGGCCTCGTCCCGATCGGCGGTGACCGGGGTGATGTGGACCTGGGGTCCGGGTGTGACCGCCGACTCGAGCATCGACCGACGCTGGGCGAAGGGGGTCCCGAGCAACGACCGGTCGTCGAGCGCGATCAGATCGAAGGCCACGAAGTCGGCCGGGGTCTTCTCGGCGAGCATGCCGACACGGGACTCGGCCGGATGGATGCGCTGGCCCAGCGCGTCGAAGTCGAGCACCCGCCGCCCGGACTCGTCGTCGAGGGCCACCACGATCTCACCGTCGACCACGCACCGCCGGGGCAGCGCGGCCTTCAAGGGCGCGAGCATCTCCGGGAAGTAGCGGGTCAGCGGGCGTTCGTTCCGGCTGCCGAGCTCGACCTCGTCGCCGTCGCGGAAGACCAGGCAACGGAATCCGTCCCACTTGGGCTCGAAGAGCCAGTCGCCCGTCGTCGGGATCCCGTCGGTCGGCTTCGCCAGCATCGGCTTCAGCGGAAACGTCACCGGCAGATCCACGCCGGGAGCGTACGCGCACGGCGACACCGGCATCGGCAGCCAGACGAACGGTCACCATCGTCCTACACTCCGAGCCGCATGTCCGACAGCGCCCCGCCACCACCGCCTCCACCGCCAGGAGGATCGCCTCCGCCCCCGCCCCCACGGGCCGACGGCGGGAGCGACGACCGGACGATGGCCACACTGGCCCACGCCGGCCAGCTCCTCGGTGGCTTCATCGTCCCCCTGATCATCTACCTGGTGAAGAAGGACGAGTCGCCGTTCGTCGAGGACCAGGCCAAGGAAGCGCTCAACTTCTCGATCACGATCACGCTGGCGTCGATCGTGTCATTCGTCCTCATCTTCGTGCTGATCGGCATCCTGCTGATCGTCGTGGTCATGGTCGTGGCCATCGTCTTCCCGATCCTCGGCGCCGTCGCCGCCAGCCGGGGCGAGTACTACCGCTACCCCCTCTGCCTCCGACTCGTCACCTGAGCCCGCAGTCGCCCCGTGCGCGTGGGCTGCGCCGGCCCGATCTGCGATGACCACACGGTCCATCCACCCGGCGCGGCGGGACATGGCCCATTTGGGGCAATTCAGGAACAGGCCTCAAGAGACCCGTTCAGCGTGTCGATGCTGAAGTAACGCTTGCGATGTCCGCGAGCTGGGAGTCGGGTCGAGCCGATCCGGGGAGTTCCACGATGTTCGATCGAGTCCGCCGGGCCCGCCCGAAGACCCGCACCTTGCGGTGGGCCTGGACGCTGACCGTTGTGGAGTTCCTCGCGATCGTCGTGGCCGTCATGGTGATCGCCGTCGCCGCGGTGCAGTACCAGCACGGCTTGTTCTCCGACAGCACCAACGGCCTCGAGGAGGAGACGGCGAGCCTGGTCGCCCTGGACCGGTCGGTGCTGGAGGCGACCGGGTACCTGACCGTGGTGCTCTACCGGGCGGTGCCGCCCGACGCGCTCGCGTCCGCCCAGGAGGGGTACGAGGAGGCGCGGACCAGGGTCACCTCGGCCTTCGAGCGTGTCGAGGTGGCAGTCCACTCCGATGCCGAACGGGCGCTGCTCGCCGAGGCCCGGGGTTGGTGGGAGCAGGTCGACGAGGCGGTACAGGCATCGAACACCGAGTACACCGACGAGGAGCTCATGGTCTCACTGGCGCGTGGCGACGATCCGTTCATGGAGGCGGTGTGGGAGCCGTACGACGAGCTCGACCTCGCGCTCGCCGACCTCCGGTCCGAGGTGGTGGCCGACATGCGCGCACGGCTCGGCGAGGCGGATCGAGCCCGTTGGGCCCTCCTCCCGGCGTTCGGGCTGACCGCCGCGGCGGCGATCGCCATCACCATCTTCGCCGTACGTCGCATGTCACGTGAGGTGCTGAACCCGTTGGGTGCGCTCGACCGGGCGGCCCGGTCCATGAGGGACATCGACCGTGACGATCCCATGGAGGTACAGGGCGCGGTGGAGGAGGTCAGTCGCCTGGCCGACACGCTCACCGAGACGTCACGGTCGTTGCGGATGAGCAGCGAACAGCTGCAGCGCCAGGCCCGCACCGACGAGCTGACCACGCTGGCGAACCGCAAGGCCTTCATCGAGGGGCTCCGCCAGATGCTCGACGACCCTGCGGGCCGGCCAGTGGCGGTGCTGTTCGTCGACATCGACGAGTTCAAGGACGCCAACGACTCGATGGGCCACGCCGCCGGCGACGAGCTCCTGCGGATCATGGGACTGCGCCTGCAATCGGCGACACGAGCCGGTGAGCTCGCGGCTCGCCTCGGGGGAGACGAGTTCGCGGTCGCCGCCCATCTCGACGACGACGTCACCGTCGCCACCAGCATCGCCGAGCGGGTGCTGGCGATGATGCACCCGCACATCCGTCTCGGCGACCTGAGCCTGCACGTCACCACCAGCATCGGCGTGGCCGTGAGCGATCCCGGCATGAGCGCCGTCGATGCCGAGCGAATCCTGGCGAACGCCGATTTCGCGATGTACATGGCCAAACGTCGGGGCAAGAACCGCTACGAGCTGCACTCCACCGATCTGCACGCCGAGATGCTCGTCCGCATGGGCCTTCGACGGGATCTCGCCGACGCACTGCAGGAGGACCAGTTCGAGCTCCACTACCAGCCGGTCATCGACCTCCAGGCCGACGAGCTCCTCGGCTTCGAAGCGCTCCTGCGCTGGCGGCACCCAGGGCGCGGCATGGTGGCACCGAACGACTTCATCGACATCGCGGAGGACACCGGCGCGATCGTCGAGATCGGCGCGTGGGTCCTCGACCAGGCCTGCGCCACGCTCGCCGAGCTGCACCGGGACGATCCGCATCTGGTCATGAGCGTGAACGTCTCCCCTCGTCAGCTCAACCGTCCGGACTTCGCCGGCACCGTCCTCGATGTGATCCGGACCCACGAGATCCCACCTGACCGTCTCGCGCTCGAGATCACCGAGGCGACCGCCATGACCAACACCGCTGACGGCGTCGCTCAGCTCGAGGAACTGCGCAGCCACGGCGTCCACATCGCACTCGACGACTTCGGGACCGGGTTCAGCTCGCTGCGCTACCTCGGCGACCTCCCCGCCGATGTCATCAAGATCGACCGCTCCTTCGTCGCCGGACGGACCGTCCACCAGCACTCCACCCTCGAGTCGATCATCACCCTGGCCCAACGGCTGGGCCTGCAGGTGGTCGCGGAAGGAATCGAGACCCCCGAAGACCTCGAACGTCTCCTCCCCTACGGCCAGATCTACGGACAGGGGTACCTGCTCGCCCGCCCCATGCCAGCCGCCGACATCAACCGATACCGCAACGACCGTGCTGAGAGGCTCGGGCATGCCGAGTCCGCCGACGCGGCGCGATGACGGCGATCTCTGACAGGGTGAGTTCGATGAGTGGGGACTGGGGACCGGTGACCGTGCAGATGCACCGCAACAGCAACGCCTTCATCACCCGAATCGACGACGCCGTCGAGCAGTTGCTCGGTTGGCGTCGGAACAGCTGATCGGTTCGCCCTCCACGGAGTTCATCCACCCCCAGGACCAGGCGAGCGCCGTCGCGGCCTGGATGCAGATGGTCGACGCGCCCGGGACGACACACCGCTTCCGTGGCCGCTACCGCTCGGCGGACGGTGCGTGGGTGTGGGTCGGCGATGGCAGAGGGCTGACTGGTTCGGGGGTCCGGTCGCGGCCGTCGGGCCGGGGATCATCCGGGACCACGACGGTGGGTGCGCCCGCATTCTCGTCGGGTGAAATCGCGCCGGTAATCTCCGGCGCCATGGTCGAGCACCCCATGTCGGAGAAGATCGCCGAGCTCGAGGAGAAGAAGACCGAGGCGCGCCAGCCCGGCTCGGAGCGCTCGGTCAACCGCCAGCACGAGCGGGGCAAGATGCTCGCTCGCGAGCGGATCGAGTACCTCCTCGACGAAGGCAGCTTCCACGAGCTCGACCTGCTGGCCCGCCGGCCGATGGAGTCGGCGTTCGAGGAGCGGCCCTACACCGACGGGGTCATCACCGGCTGGGGCACCATCGACGGGAAGAAGGTGTTCGTCTTCAGCCAGGACTTCACCGTCTACGGCGGCGCGCTCGGCGAGGTGTTCGCCGCCAAGATCCACAAGCTGATGGACATGTCCCTCAAGGTCGGTGCCCCGCTCATCGGTCTCAACGACGGCGCCGGTGCCCGCATCCAGGAGGGCGTGGTGTCCCTCGACGCGTACGGCGGGATCTTCTACCGCAACGTGAAGGCGTCCGGTGTCACCCCACAGATCTCGGTGATCATGGGGCCCTGCGCCGGTGGCGCCGTCTATTCCCCCGCCATGACCGATTTCGTGTTCATGGTCGACCAGACGTCCTACATGTTCATCACCGGGCCCGACGTGGTGAAGACCGTGACCGGCGAGGAGGTCACCCAGCAGGAGCTCGGCGGAGCCGAGGCCCACAACTCGAAGTCGGGCGTGGCCCAGTTCGAGGCGGCCGACGACAAGGCCGTGCTCGACGACGTCAAGTACCTGCTGTCGTTCCTGCCGCCCAACAACCTCGAGGAGCCACCGCTGCTCGACGCCGGCGACGACCCCGAGCGCCAGTGCGAGGGCCTGGCCGGCATGGTCCCGACCAACGCCAACCAGCCCTACGACATGAACGCGGTCATCGCCGAGATCGTCGACGACGGCGACTACTTCGAGTACGCGTCGAAGTGGGCCCCACAGATCACGTGTGGCTTCGCCCGCATGGGCGGCCGCCCGGTCGGCATCGTGGGCAACAACCCGATGGCCATGGCCGGCGTGCTCGACATCGAGTCGTCGGAGAAGGCGGCCCGGTTCGTACGGACCTGCGACGCCTTCAACGTTCCCCTGCTCACCTTCGTCGACGTACCCGGCTTCATGCCCGGCATCGACCAGGAGCACAACGGCATCATCCGCCACGGC
Source organism: Acidimicrobiales bacterium (assembly GCA_034522155.1). Taxonomy (GTDB): domain Bacteria; phylum Actinomycetota; class Acidimicrobiia; order Acidimicrobiales; family Salinilacustritrichaceae; genus Salinilacustrithrix. The sequence goes on from JAXHLP010000013.1 coordinate 93,709, forward strand.
GCCAAGCTGCTCTACGCGTACTGCGAAGCGACCGTGCCCCGGATCCAGGTCATCACCCGCAAGGCCTATGGCGGCGCCTACGTGGTCATGAACTCCAAGTCGATCGGCGCCGACTACGCCATCGCCTGGCCCTCGGCCGAGCTGGCCGTCATGGGCGCGCAGGGCGCGGTCGAGATCGTGAACCGGCGCGAGATCGCCGACGCCGATGATCCCGAGGCGAAGAAGGCCGAGCTGGTCGAGGACTACTCGGAGAAGTTCCTCAACCCCTACGCGGCGGCCGACCGCGGCTACGTCGACGACGTGATCGACCCGGCCGACACCCGACGGAAGATCAACGCGGCGCTCGACATGCTCCACTCCAAGCGCGAAGAGCTCCCCGCCCGCAAGCACGGCAACGTCCCGCTGTAGACAGGGACCATGGACACGTCGATCTCCCCCGTTCCCACCGAGGAAGAGGCCGCGGCGATCACCGCCGCGATCGAGGTGGCCTGGCCCCGCGCTGGGGCGGAGGACCCCCGACGGCGCACACCGCGCTGGCGCTTCTCCGGCCGGTGGTGGACCCAACCCATTCCGCTGCGCCGCAGCCGCCCCTGGTAGCCGGGCCGGGTTGCGTGTGACCACCACCCCGCCTCCGACCGAGGCGATCGAGGTCACGACCGTCGGTCCCGACCTCGTCGTCCTCCACCGGGGCGCCGAACACCGCGCGTTCCACGACCTCCAGCCGGGCACGGTGCACGACCTCGACGGCACCGAGGTCCGCACCCTCGATCATCCCGGCGGCGAGCTGCTGTGCCGCTTCGCCACCGTGAACGACGTCCACTTCGGTGAAACCCGCTGCGGCGTGGTCGAGGGCCACGAGGACTCGGTGGGGCCGATCCTCAGCTCGGCGGCGGGTGAGCCGCCGTACCCGGTCACGATGAACTCGGCGGCTGTCAGCGAGATCGCAGCGATCGATCCCGTCGCGGTGCTCGCCAAGGGCGACCTCACGACCAGCGGTCTCGACGACGAGTACCAGGCCTTCCTCGACTGCTACGCGACGGCGTTCGGTGAACGGCTCTTCCACGTGCGCGGCAACCACGACGCCTACGAGGGCCAGAGCTATGCCGACGACCCGATGCAACGCATCGACCTGCCGGGCGTCACCCTCGCGCTGCTCGACACCACGACACCCCGGGCCGTGAACGGCCGGCTCACCGCCGACCAGCTCGCCTGGCTCGACGACCTGGCCGGCGAGCTCGACAAGTTCGCGGCGGACGAGGGCGGCCGGCTGCTCGTCTTCGGTCACCACCACCCGTGGGACCCCTCGTCCGACCAACGCCCCGAGGACTACTTCGGCATCCGGCCCGACCCGTCCGAAGCGCTGGTCTCGGTGGCCGCCCGGCACCGGTCCATCCTCGGCTACTTCGCCGGCCACACCCACCGCAACCGGGTCCGCCGCTTCGCCGGGACCGGCGCCATGCCATGGGCCGAGGTCGCCTGCGTCAAGGACTTCCCCGGCGCCTGGGCCGAGTACCGCGTGTACGAGGGCGGGATCCTGCAACTCCACCACCGCATCTCGACCCCCGAGGCCCTCGACTGGACCGAGCGGACGCGGGGCATGTTCCTCGGGACCTACGCCGACTACGCCTTCGGCACCCTCGCCGATCGCTGCTTCCCCGTCACTCGGTGAGGCTCGGACCATGAAGCCCGCGCTCGACGGCCTCCCCGTCCTCGACATCGCCACCGTCCTGGCCGCCCCGGGCTGCGCCCGCCATCTGGCCGACTTCGGCGCCGACACCGACGACGTGCTCCGGGACCGCGATGCGCCCGACTGACCGCCGTTCTGGCGGACCGGCACCGGATTCGCTCAGGGTGAGGACGACCGGTCGACCGCCACCTCGATGCGGTCCTGCCGCCACTCGCGGGCGGCCGCCAGCGCCTCGGCGGCACGCGCGTCGATCGTGTCGGCATCGAGCCCGTGGTTGGGATAGGCCGCGACGCCAGCCCGGAAGCTCGTGATCTTCACCGTTTCCGCGAGGTGACGCCGGAGGCGTTCGGTGGTCCACACCGCGCCGTCCTCGCCCGTGTCCTCGAGGATGAACACGTAGACATCGTCCTCGCGACGACCGACGACGTCGGACTCACGCAGCGACCGCTCGACGGCAGCGGCGATCACGCTGGCGTCGATGGGAACCGCCGGGCCGTCGCCGTCGCCCACCAGGAGTTCGACGTGCACGACCGACACCGGCCGGAGCGCGCGTCGCGCGACCGCGAGCCGCGAGCGCAACGTCTCGTTGACGAACTCGGCGCTCAGCAGCCGAGGCGCGTCCGCGTCGATCGGCGTCGCGAGGTCGGGCTCGGGTAGCACCTCGGGTCCGTCGGGAAGCACCTCGGGTCCGTCGGGGTCCGGAGGTTGGGCCGGCCTCGGCGCGCGCAACGCGATGCTGGCGGAAGCGACAGCACACAGCCCCCCTGCGACGGCTGCCCAGGGCTCCCCCGTGACGACGGCGTAGACCCCGAACGCGGCGGCAGCTGCGGCCACCACCCGAAGCACACGGTCGACACTCATTGGCCCACGACGCTCAGGTCACCAGGTCCAGGACCTCACCCATGATCTTGGTGAGGTCGAAGTCCTTGGGCGTGTAGACGGCGGCGACGCCGGCGGCCAGGAGGGGCTCGCGATCGTTCTCGGGGATGATCCCGCCGGCGATGACGGGCACGTCGACGCCGTTGTCGCGGAGCAACCGGACGGTCTCGGGAACGAGATCCATGTGGCTGCCCGACAGGATCGACAGCCCGACCGCGTCGACATCCTCGTCGGCAGCCACGCTCGCGATCTGCTCCGGGGTCAGCCGGATGCCCTGGTAGATCACCTCGAAGCCGGCGTCACGAGCGGCGACCGCGATCTGCTCTGCGCCGTTGGAGTGCCCGTCGAGCCCGGGCTTGGCCACCAGGAGACGGGGCGGACCTCCGGCACGGGCCTTGGCCTGCTCGGCGAGGCCGCGGAGCCCCTCGCTGACCGGCCCGAGGCCGGCGGCCGCGCCGACGCCCGTGGGCGCCCGGTACTCGCCGAACGCCTCGCGCAGCAGACCGGCCCACTCGCCGGTGGTCCCGCCCGCGTGGGCGAGGTCGATGGTGGCGGGCATGATGTTCTCGCCCGACTCGGCCACCCGGAGGAGTTCGTCGAGCGAACGCTTCACCGCATCGCGGTCACGGTTGGAACGCCAGGCCTCGACGTCGGCGATCAACTCGTCCTGGACCCCGTCGTCGACCTTGAGGATCGACTCCTCGCCCCCGAGCGGCGACTCGGCCGTCTCGGTGAACGCGTTGACCCCGACCACGGTCTGCTCACCCGACTCGATGCGCCGGATCCGCTCCGCCTGGCTGCGTACGAGCCGGCCCTTCATCTCGTCGATGGCCTCGAACGCGCCACCGCGGTCGAGGATCTCCTGCATCTCGGTCCAGGCGGCATCGCCGATCTCGGACGTCAGCTTCTCCATGACGTGCGAACCGTCGAAGATGTCGTCGTGCTCGAGCAGGTCGGTCTCGTGGGCGAGCACCTGCTGGATCCGCAGCGACCACTGCTGGTCCCAGGGCCGGGGGAGGCCGAGGGCCTCGTTCCAGGCAGGCAGCTGGATCGACCGGGCCCGTGAGCGCTTGGAGAGGGTGACGCCGAGCGCCTCGAGCACGATGCGCTGCACGTTGTTCTCGGCCTGCTGCTCGGTGAGGCCGAGGCTGTTGACCTGGACCCCGTAGCGGAACCGCAGGGCCTTCTCGTCGGTGACGCCGTAGCGCTCACGGCCGATGCGGGCCCACAGGTCGGCGAACGCCCGCATCTTGGCCGTCTCCTCGACGAACCGGATCCCGGCGTTGACGAAGAAGCTGATCGAGCCGAACACCTGCGGGAAGTCGCCCTCGCGCACCTGGCCCGATTCCTTCACCGCATCGAGCACGTCGATGGCATTGGCCAGCGAGTAGGCGATCTCCTGCACGGGTGTGGCGCCGGCCTCCTGGAGGTGATAGCTGCACACGTTCATGGGGTTCCACTTGGGGATCCACTCGGCGCAGAACGAGATCATGTCGACGATCAGCCGACGGGAGGGCTGGGGCGGGAAGATGTAGGTCCCCCGCGACAGGTACTCCTTGACGATGTCGTTCTGGGTGGTGCCGCGCAGGGCCGTGGACTCGATGCCCTTCTTCTCGGCGTTGGCCACGTAGAGACCGAGCATCCACGCCGCCGGAGCGTTGATGGTCATCGACGTGTTCATCTCGTTCTGCGGGATGCCGTCGAGCAGCGTGTCCATGTGGCCGAGGTGGGACACGGGCACACCCACCTTGCCCACTTCGCCGCGGGCGAGGACGTGATCTGGGTCGTAGCCGGTCTGGGTCGGCAGGTCGAAGGCGATCGACAAGCCGGTCTGGCCCTTGGCCAGGTTGGACCGGTACAGCTCGTTCGAGGCCTTGGCGGTGGAGTGCCCCGAGTAGGTGCGCATCATCCACGGGCGGTCCCGCTCTGGCCGCACGTCGGGACGATCGTCCGGGCTCGACTCGGTCATGTCCACATTGTCGGTCAAACTGCCGTGGAACCGCCACCTCATCGTCCCCGCACGACGATCTGCGACACTTCGCCCCATGTCCGCCACCACGTCCGGGGCCACCTCGGGTACCGACCTCGTCATCGTCGACCATCCGGCACCCCACGTCACGACCATCCGGCTCAACCGTCCCGAGCGACTGAACGCGATGTCGATCGACCTCGTCATCGCGCTGCACGACGCGCTCGATGCGGCCAGTGCCGACAACGACTGCTGGGTGGTCGTCCTGACCGGCGAGGGGCGGGCGTTCTGCTCGGGACTCGACTTGAAGGACTACGGCGAGATCCCCAACATCGACGGTCTCCAGGTCGGCCGCATCGCCCAACGCTCGATGCGGTACTACTCCCGGCTCATCCCGATGCTGCGACGCATGCACCAACCGGTGATCGCCGCGATCAACGGCCCCGCCTACGGCGGTGGCATGTGCCTCGCCCTGGGCGCCGAGATCCGCATCGCCTCGACCGCGGCCACGTTCAACGCCACCGGCATCGTCAACGGCCTGACGTCCACCGAGATGGGGGTGTCGTGGCTGCTGCCCCGTCTCGTCGGCGCCGCCCACAGCAACGACATCCTGCTGACCGGCCGCACCGTCGAAGCCGACGAGGCCCACCAGATGGGCCTGGTCTCCCGGGTGCTCGCCGAGGACGAGCTCGAGGACGCCGCGCTCGACATCGCTGCGCAGATGTCTCGCTACAGCCCCTACGGCCTGGCCATGACCAAGGACGTCCTCTGGGTCAACCTCGAGAACCCCAGCCTCGAGTCGGCCATCGAGATCGAGGACCGCAACCAGCTCATGCTCGGCTTCACCGACAACCTCCCCGAGGCGATCCGAGCCTTCGACGCCGGGCGCGACCCCGTCTACACCGACGAACCCCGCCGGGACCTCTACCAGTCACCCGACGGCGGCTGACGCCGGGGCCGGACGGCGGTGGCGCTCAGCTCCGCAGCATGCGTCCCACCGCGGCCATGACCTCCTCGACCTTCTCGTCGAAGGGCGCGTCACCCGGCTGGTCGGCCGCCTCCTTGACGCAATGGTGGATGTGCTCGTCGAGCAGGCCGAGGCCCACACCCTGGAGGGCCTTGGTGACCGACGCGATCTGGGTGAGCACATCGATGCAGTACGTGTCCTCCTCCACCATGCGTTGCAGGCCGCGGACCTGGCCCTCGATCCGTCGCAAGCGGTTGAGGTACACGTCCTTGTCGGGGGTGTAGCCGGGCATGCCCACCAACCTACCAGATAGGGGTTGGGGGTATACCTATCGGGTGCTACCGTCCGCTTCCATGAGGACCCGCCTGGATCTCCCCGTCGACGGCATGACGTGCGGCGCCTGCACCGCCAAGGTGGCCAGGACGCTGGACGGGCTCGAGGGCGTCGAGACCGCCAATGTCAGCCTCGCCAGCGCGCGGGCCTCGATCGTGTTCGACGACGACATCGTGACCCGCGAGACGTTCGAGGAAGCGATCACCGGCGTCGGCTACTCGGTTCCCGAGGTCGACGACCACGAGGCATCCGAGCTCGCGTGGATCCGCACCGTCACCCGCCGGTTGCTGGTGGCCGCGGTGCTGACCGTCCCCGTCGTCCTGGTGTCGATGGTGATGCCGTTGCAGTTCGAGGGTTGGGAGTGGCTGGCGCTCGCGCTCACGACCCCCGTGGTGGTCTACAGCGGCAGCGGGTTCCACCGCTCTGCCCTCGCCAACGCCCGCCACCGCACGGTCACGATGGACACGCTGATCTCGCTCGGCTCGCTCGCCGCGTTCATCTGGTCGACGGTCGCGCTCGTGGTCATCGACGATCCGCACGTCTACTTCGAGACGGCCGCGGCCATCACCACGCTGATCCTGCTCGGCAAGTACTTCGAGGCGCGGGCCAAACGCCGCAGCGGCGAGGCGCTCCGCGCGCTCGCCGACCTCGGCGCGCCGACGGCCCACCTCGAGGACGGCACCGAGATCGCCGCGGAGGACCTGGCGGTCGGCATGCGGTTCGTGGTCCGGCCGGGCGAGAAGGTCGCGACCGACGGCCGGGTGGTCGCGGGGACCTCGGCCGTGGACGAGTCGATGCTCACCGGCGAGCCCGTCCCGGTCGACAAGGCGGTCGACGACGAGGTCATCGGGGCGACGGTCAACGCCGACGGCCACCTGACGGTCGAGGCAACGCAGGTCGGTGCCGACACCGCCCTGGCCCAGATCGTCCGGATGGTCGACGAGGCCCAGGGCAGCACCGCCCCGGTGCAACGCCTGGCCGACCGCGTCTCCGCCGTGTTCGTGCCCATCGTCCTCGCCGTCGCCGCGATCACCCTCGCCGCGTGGTTCGCGGCCGACCAGCCGGCCGAAGACGCCTTCACCGCCGCCGTCGCCGTCCTCATCATCGCCTGCCCGTGCGCGCTCGGGCTGGCGACGCCGACGGCGATCATGGTCGGTACCGGCCGCGGCGCCCAGCTCGGTGTCCTCATCAAGGGCGGTGAGATCCTCGAGCGGACCCGCACCGTCGACACGGTCGTGTTCGACAAGACCGGCACGCTGACCGAGGGCCGGATGGAGCTCGTCCACGTCGAGGCACCGGACGACGACGAGTCCGTGCTCCTCCGCCGGGCGGCGTCGGTCGAGTCGCGCAGCGAGCACCCCATCGCGCGGGCCGTGGCCGCCGCCACTGCCGATCTCCGGCCCGTCGAAGGCTTCGCCAACGAGCCCGGTCGAGGTGTGCGTGGAACCGTCGACGGCGTCGATGTGCTGGTCGGTCGCCGGACGCTCTTCGACGACGTCCCCGCCGCCGTCGAGGAGATCGCCGCCGAGCAGGAGGCGGCGGGACGCACCGCCGTGCTCGCGGGCTGGGACGGCACCGCTCGCGGTGTCCTCGCCGTGGCCGATGCCGTCAAGGTCGATGCCGCCGAGGCGGTGCAAGCGCTGCGCGAGATGGACCTGGATGTCATCCTGCTCACCGGGGACAACCGGCGCACGGCCGACACCGTCGCCCGCGAGCTCGGCATCGACACCGTCCGCGCCGAGGTGCTGCCCGACGACAAGCTGGGCCAGATCCAGGAGCTGCAAGAGACCGGCCACGTCGTGGCCATGGTCGGCGACGGCGTCAACGACGCGCCGGCGCTGGCCGCCGCCGATCTCGGCATCGCCATCGGCACCGGCACCGATGTCGCCATCGAGGCCTCCGACCTGACGCTGGTCAGCGGCGACCCACGGGGCGTCGCCGACGCCATCGCCCTGTCGCGCCGCACCTTGTCGACCATCAAGGGCAACCTGTTCTGGGCCTTCGCCTACAACACGGCCGCCATCCCGCTGGCCGCGTTCGGCCTGCTCGTCCCCATGATCGCCGCCGGGGCCATGGGCTTCTCCAGCGTGTTCGTGGTCTCCAACTCGCTCCGTCTCCGCCGCTTCCGCTCCCACCGCACCGCCAGCCGATCCCGTTCTGGTGGCCCGAACCGGCCCCCGGACGCCGATGGGGCGGCCGATCGTCAGGTGAAGGTGGAGGGCAACGGCAGTTCGAGCGCGGCCGGGAGCAGACGACCGACGTAGTCGGCGCGGGACACGTCGACCGCGCCGAGCGACTTCAGGTGGTCGGTGGCCCACTGCACGTCGAGCAGGCGATCGACGCCGTCCTCGCGGAGCACCTCGACGAGCCCCACCAGCGCGACCTTCGACGCATCGGTCACGCGGTGGAACATCGACTCGCCGGCGAAGAGGCCGCCGACGGCGATGCCGTAGAGACCGCCGACGAGCTCGTCGTCGACCCAGGTCTCGACGCTGTGGGCCCAGCCCATGTCGTGAAGGCGCCGGTAGGCGTCCTGGATGTCGTGTGTTATCCACCCGTGCGGACGTCGTGGGTCGGCACAGGCGGCGATGACGTCGTCGAAGGCGGTGTCGACCCGGATCTCCATGCGACCGCACGACGTGCGCAGCGACCGCGAGACATGGAGCCGGTCGAGCGGGAGGATCCCCCGTGGATCAGGGGACCACCAGCCGAGCGTGCGTCCACGGTCGACGTGCATCGGGAACAGCCCGGTGCGGTAGGCGGCCAGGACCGTCCCCGGTTCGAGGTCGGCCCCGATACCGGCGACGCCCACCGGGTCGGCATCGACCGGATCAGGGAGCCGCCAACGACACGGTGGTGGTTCGACCGGTGGCAGCGCCGGCTCAGTAGTCGTAGAAGCCGCCGCCGGACTTCCGACCGAGCTTGCCCGCGGTCACCATCCGGCGCAACAGCGGCGCCGGGGAGTAGTTGGGGTCGCGGAACTCGTCGTAGAGCGCGTCGAGGATCGACAGCGAGGTGTCGAGGCCGACGAGGTCGAGCAGAGCGAAGGGGCCCATCGGGAAGTTGGCCCCGCCCTTCATCGCCGCGTCGATGTCGTCGCGGCTGGCGGTGCCGTTCTCCATCATTCGCACTGCGTTGTTCAGGTACGGGAAGAGCAGGTGGTTGACGATGAAGCCGGCCCGGTCCTCGACCAGCACCGGCGACTTGCCACACGTCTCGGCGAACTCGCGGACCTCGTCGATCGTGTCCTCGCTGGTGACCAGCGTCTGGACGATCTCGACCAGCTTCATCATCGGCGCCGGGTTGAAGAAGTGGACACCGCAGACGTTCTGGGGCCGAGCGGTCTTCACGGCCATCTCGGTGACGGGCAGCGTCGACGTGTTCGTGGCGATGATGGCGCCGTCCTTGCAGACCTTGTCGAGCTCGTCGAACAGGCCGAGCTTGGTGTCGAGGTCCTCGACGATCGACTCGATGACGAGCTCGCAGTCGGCCAGATCGGACAGGCTCGAGGTGGCGGTGACCCGCTCGACCGCAGCGTTGGCGTCGGCCTCCTCCATCCGCTCCTTGGCCACGAGCTTCTCGAGCGACTTCTGCATGGCGGCGACGGTCGCGTCGGCCGACTCCTGCTTCCGGGAACGGAGCACCACGCCATACCCGGAGGTGGCCGCGACCTGCGCGATCCCCGAACCCATGATGCCCGAACCGATGATCCCCACAGTCTTGATCGTCATGGCCGGACACCCTACTGATGGGTAACCAAGGCGCCAGATCCGACGATCGGGCCGATCGGACCGGGCCGTGGGGCCGGGGCCGACCGGTCGGCCGGGGCACCTCGGGCAGACTGGCGAGATCGCTGATCTGCACCTCACGCCGACGGGCTACGAGCGTCTGCTGCCCCCCGGTGTGCAACTGACCGTGAAGACCCGACGTCGAGCGCTGGCGCAGCGAGCCCGCGGGCGGGTGCTCGACCTCGGCGGCGCCGAGGGGCATCGGTCGCTGTGGGACCGGCCCGGTGTCGACGCCACCGTGCTGGCCGCGAACCGCGGGGAGCGACTGGCCGGACTCGCCGACCGGGGCGCCCGGTTCGACACCGTGTTCTCGGTCTTCCAACTCGTGGCGGCCCCTGACCTGGCGGCGACGCTCACCCACCTCGGCGAGGTGCTGGCACCCGAGGGTGCGCTCCACTTCCTCGAACCGGCACGGCTGCGCGGTCGGATCACGGGTCGGGCGCAACGCGTGGTGGCGCCGGTCGTCGATGCCGCGACGGGCTGGCGGGTCGACCGCGACCTCCCGCGCGAGTTGCGCGCCGCCGGGCTCTCGGTCACCGACCTCGAGCGGCACCGCACGGGAACCGTGCAGTGGTGGCTGCGCTCCCTCGTCGAGGGTCGGGCCCACCACGCCCTTCCCGTCGGCCGCTGAACGGCGGCACCTCCCGTCGAGGCGGCGGGGAGCGACGAGCGCCTCAGGCCTCGATGATCTCCACGTCCTCGACGGTGACGTCTCGGCTCGGGCCGCCCCCGAGCTGGCTCTCGGGATCGTCCTCGTGCAGGCCGATGATCGTCTGGAGGACGTCGAGACCCTCGACGACGTCGCCGAGGAGCAGGTACGTGCCCTGCGAATCGAGGTTGGACACGTCGGGGCCCGTGGAGAAGAAGTACTGGGCCGACGACGAGTCGGGCCCCTGGGACCGGGCCATGATCAGCTGGCCCTCCTCGTAGGTGAACGGGCCGGTGTACTGGCCGGTCTCGGGATCGGTGGCGAACGTCCCGCCCTCGTCGGGGATCGTGTAGCCCGGGCCTGGGTCCGATGGGTCCTGGGTGTGGGGCGAGCCACCCTGGATGATGTCGATGGTCGGATCGGTGCGGAACATCAGCGACTCGTCGTAGTACTGGTACCGGGCGAGCGCGACGAAGTTGTTGACCGTGTTCGGCATCTCGTCCTCGCGCAGGTCGACCAGGACGTCGCCCTCCGAGGTCACGAACCGCGCCTGGTAGTCGACGCCCTCCTCCAGGCAGTCGCCCATGGGGCCGTCGAAGTCGATCCGGCGCTCGGACGACCCGTCGGCCGCAGGGCACTCGGTCGGACCAGGCTGCACCTCGGCCACCGTCGTCTCGGGCGTGCTCGTCGAGCTGTCGTCGGGAGCGGTGTCGTCGGGCGATGTGGCCTCGCCCGGATCGGTGGAGTCGACCGTGGCGGTCTCGGCGTCGTCGTCGCTGGTCAGGATCGAGAACCCGATCGCGAAGGCGAGGAAGGCGACCACCGCGACACCGATCATGATTCCCCGGCGGCGGACGTTCTCACGCTTCTCCGTCCGGCGCAGCTCCTCGATCTTGGCCTGTCGAGCCTGCTTCTGCCGTTCACGCTTGGAGGTACCCACGGCCGCGAAACCGTACTCGGTCGTCCCGTCCGTGCAGGAGTCGATCCGGCGGCGCCGGATACGGATCTTTTACTCTGGAGAGGGATCTCGCTACGCTACGTAGCCGGGCGGGTCAGGTCGACCGAGGTGCCCGAGCGGGAGGAACGCACAGAGGATGTCCAACGAGGACGCGGAACAGTCATCGTTCTCCGTCGAGGTCGGCAAGCGGTTGCGGGCCGTGCGCCGGCTGCGCAAGCTGTCACTGGACGACGTCGAGCGCGAGAGCGGCGAGCAGTGGAGCGCGTCGGCGATCGGCGCCTACGAACGCGGATTTCGCAACCTGAGCCTGCCCCGCCTGCGCGAGCTGGCGGAGTTCTACGACGTCCCCATGTCGGTGCTGCTCGGTGAGTCCGACGACGACGAAGACGGCGATCGCCCGACGAAGGTCATCCTCGATCTGGTCGCGCTGTCCGGCATCCCGGAGGCCGAGGCCATCCACCGCTACGCCCGGTCGATCATCCTCGAGCGGGGCGACTTCAACGGCCGCGTGCTGTCGATCCGCCACGACGACCTCCGGGCGATCTGCTCCCTGTTGCACGCCACCGAGACCCAGACCCTCCAACAGCTCCGCGACTGGAACGCCCTCGTCGAAGTGAGTTGAGAAGGTTCGCGAGCATGGCTCTGGATCGCTACCGTCGATTCGCGATGACCACGAAGCAGCAGGTCGGCGTCGGGAGCGCCAGCGAGCAGCCGACAACGAAACGGCCGGCACGCCGGGGCTCGAACGGCCCCCAGGGGCCGGAGGCCCAGTGAGTCGAGAGACGATGCTCATCGTGCAGAAGTTCGGCGGGACCTCCGTCGCGGACCCGGACCGGATCCGCGAGGTGGCCGCACACGCGGCCCGGACCCACAAGCGGGGCCACGAGGTCGTGCTCGTCGTGTCCGCCATGGGCAAGGAGACCGATCAGCTCCTGCGCCTCGCCTCCGACGTCTCGAAGTCGGCGCCGGGCCGTGAGCTCGACATGCTCATCACCGCGGGCGAGCGCAAGGCGATGTCACTGGTGGCCATGGCCATGTCGGATCTCGGCGTCAACGCCCAGTCGTTCACCGGTTCGCAGGCGGGATTCATCACCGACACGTCCCACACCGACGCCAAGATCGTCGAGCTACGGCCCGACCGGATCCGCGAGGCCATCGACGAGGGATTCGTACCGGTACTCGGTGGCAGCCAGGGAATGTCCACCGAGCGCGACGTCACCTTCCTCGGTCGGGGCGGTTCCGACACCACCGCCGTGGCCATCGCCCACGCCCTCGACGCCGACGTCTGCGAGCTCTACACCGACGTCGCCGGCGTCTACTCCGCCGACCCCCGCATCGTGGCCAAGGCGGTCCGCATGCCCGAGGTCAGCTTCGACGAGTTGCTCGAGATGGCCGCCACCGGCTGTCCCAAACCCGCCATGCGATCGGTGGAGTTCGCCCGGCGCCACCGCGTCAAGCTGCACGTCCGCTCGGCCTTCACCTGGGAAGCGGGCACCATCGTCAAGGAGCACACCGACATGGAACAGGCCGTCGTCAACGCCGTCACCCACGACACCAGCGAAGCCAAGGTCACGGTCTCCGGGGTGCCCGACGAGCCCGGCATCGCCGCCAAGATGTTCACGGCCCTGGCCGACGCCGGGATCAACGTCGACATGATCGTCCAGAACACCTCCGAGCACGGCCGAACCGACATCTCCTTCACGGTTCCCCACGACGAGGCCGAGCAGGCCACCGAGCTGATCAACAACGTCCAGGGCGAGGTCGGCGCTGCCGGCTGCGGGTACGACCACGACATCGGGCGCGTCTCCGTGATCGGCGCGGGCATGAAGTCCAATCCCGGCGTGGCCGCCAAGATGTTCCAGGTGCTCGCCGACAACGACATCAACATCGAGATGATCTCGACCTCGGCCATCCGCATCTCCTGCGTGGTCCAGGAATCCGACGTCGAGAACGCCGTCGAGTTGCTCCACACCGCCTTCGATCTGGACGCCTGACGCGAGGGATGACCACGACCGAGCGGTGCGCTGTCCGGCTCCTCGCGGTCCTCGGTCTCGTGGGTCTGGTGTCGGCCTGCGGGGGCGAATCGGACGAGCTCGGCTTCGCGCTCGGCGATGTGGGCACGGTGGCGTGGAACCTGGACGACCACGTGCTTCCCCGCTCGGACGTCACGCTCGATGGCTCGTCCACGCGACGGACCGACGGCACCGAGATCACTCAGCGCCAGCGTCGGCGCGAGGTCGTCCGGTCCCGCTAGGAGCATGCTGGATCGGCAAGCCGCTTCGGAGTCCGGGCCCGAGCGCCGTACCCTGGAGCCATGCGAGTCGGAATCCTCGGAGCCACGGGCCAGGTCGGCGGCGTCATGCGTCGCCTGCTGGCCGATCGCAACTTCCCCGTCGACGAGATCCGGTACTTCGCCTCGTCGCGCTCGGCGGGCCGGACCCTGCCCTGGGGTGACACCGAGATCACCGTCGAAGAATCGACCGAAGCCGACTACTCCGACCTCGACGTCGTGCTCGCCTCCGCCGGCGCCACGGCATCGCGGGCCCTGGCCGAGGACATCGCCGCCTCCGGACCCGTGGTCATCGACAACTCGTCCGCGTTCCGCATGGACGACCGAGTCCCCCTCGTCGTTCCCGAGGCCAACGCCGACGCCCTCGACGACATCCCCATCGGCATCGTGGCCAACCCCAACTGCACCACGATGGTCGCCATCCCGGTCCTCAAACCGCTGGCCGACGAGGCCGGGCTCGAGGCGATGATCGTGTCGACCTACCAAGCCGTCTCCGGCGCCGGCCTGTCGGGTGTCGAGGAGCTCGACGCCCAGATCCGCAAGGTCGGCGACAAGGCGCCGGCGTTGACCCACGACGGCCGGGCAGCCGAGTTCGGCGAGACCGACAACTTCGTCAAGCCCATCGCCTACAACGCCCTCCCCTGGGCCGGCGCACTCGTCGACGACGGCCTCGAGGAGACCAACGAGGAGCAGAAGCTGCGCCACGAGTCGCGCAAGATCCTCGGTCTCCCCGACCTCGCCGTGTCAGGCACCTGCGTGCGGGTCCCGGTGTTCACGGGTCACGCCCTGAGCATCAACGCCCGCTTCTCGAACCCGATCACACCCGACAGGGCCCGCGAGATCCTCGCCGACGCCCCGGGCGTGCAGCTCGACGACGTGCCCACGCCGCTCGACTCGGCCGGCATCGACAACACGCTCGTCGGCCGCTTCCGCGTCGACCCCACCGTGGCGCACGGCCTCGCGTTCTTCCTCGCCGGCGACAACCTGCGCAAGGGCGCGGCGCTCAACACCATCCAGATCGCCGAGGAACTGGTCGCCCGCCGTTCTGCTTGACCAGATGTGGGTCGGTCAGCAGGTGCAGGGTCGGGTGCCACAGCCCGGACAGCCCGCGGCATAGCGCTGGGCGGCCTCGTCGAGGCTGAGCCCGAGCTGGTGGGCCAGCGACGCAACCCAGGCGATGACGTCGCCGAGCTCGTGGAGCTGCTGATCGGGCGTGCCCTTGCGGGTGGCCTGGGCGAGCTCGCCGACCTCCTCGCACAACCACGCGATGGTGGGCGCGGTACCCCGTTCGGCGTCGCGTTCGCCATACGTCGCGGCGATACCGGCCTGGAAGTCGGCTATGTCCATCGCGGTCCGTCCACGACCATCCACCGTATCCGTGAGCCCGATGGCAACACTGGGGATCGATGCGCCGGCTCATCTGGGGGCTGTTGGCCACGACCGGGCTTCTGCTCCCGGCCTGTGGCTCCGACGGGAACGAGAGCTCCACGCCGCCCGCCGACCCGAGGCCCGGGGTGATCGACACCGCGCTGGCGTCCTCGGACGACTCGGGTGCCGTCGAGACTGGCGGCCAACGGGCCGACGGTCCGATGCCGGCGCCGGATCCCGACGATGCGTTCCGCGTGCTGGTCACCAACCCGGAGGGCGTCTCCTCGCCCGGCCTCGATGCCGTGGTCTCGGTGCTCGCAGCCCGGCCGGCCACCCATGTGGAGGTCATCGCGCCCGCAGCCGACACGAGCGGAGCCGCGGGCGACCGCTCGAGCGCGGAGGTCGCTCCGGTGGAGGCCGAAACCATGACCGGGCACCGCGCGTACGCGGTCAATGGTGGGATGCTCGACACCCTCGACGTTGCGCTCGAGCCCACAACCGTGCCGTTCGATCTGGCGATCGTCGGCGCCACCACGGGGTCGGCGGCCGTCGATGGCGCGTCGCAGACGCTCACCGACCACGGCGTGCCGGTGCTGGTGATCGCGGTGGACGACGATCCCGACCTCGCCGCCGCCGGCCTGGCCCTGTCGACGGTCCTCGACTACCACCTCGACGATGTCGTCCAGTCGGCCGACCGCCACACGCTCACGATCTCCTCCTGCACCTCCGGCGTCGCCCGCGGCCCCGTGGTCGTCCACGCCAGCACCGATCCGTTGCCGCCCGCCGACTGCTCGAAGGCAGCCACCGACCCCTTCGATGACGACGCCGAAGCCGTGTCCAACGGGTTCGCCACCCTCGCCGCCCACCCCTGACGACCCATCCCGGCCCGCCAGCGCCCGGTCAGGCCATGCCGTAGATGTGTTCGATCGGGAGCTCGACCAGCAACCGAGCGTCGTCGACCATGGCCCGGCGGTACTCGTCCCAGTCGTCGTGATCGCCGTTGACGCGCTGGAAGTAGTCGACCAGCGAATCGACGGTGGCGTCATGGGGATCGGTGGCCACCGGGGTCAGCGAGGCCGTGCCCTCGACCACGGCGTAGGCCCAGAAGTCGTCGCGGGTGACGTGCAGACTGGCGCGAGGATCACGCCGTAGATTCGCGGTCTTGGCCCGGCTGTCGGTGACCGAGATCCGGATCACGTCGTCGACCACCGCATAGGCGATGTTCGACAGCTGGGGCCGCCCGTCGCGCTTGAGCGTCACCAGCACCCCCTTGTGGTGGTCGTCGACGAGCGAGCGGAGCGCGGTGGTGTCCATGCCCCGAGCAACCGAGGTGACGCCTCGACGATTCCCGTACCGTGCCAGCCGTGGCTGTCCTCACCGTGATCGCCATCGCCGTGTTCGCACACGGCCTGGTGTCGAAACGACTGCGCACCACGATCGTCACCGCACCGATGGTGTTCGTGGCCATCGGGCTCCTCACCGGGTCGCAGGCGCTCGGCGTGGCGACGGTCGACCTCGGCTCGGCCGAGGTCATCATCCTCGCCGAGCTCACGTTGTCGATCATGCTCTTCTCCGATGCGGTTCGGGTCGACCCGTCGATGGTGCGCAGCTTCATCGGCATCCCGGCCCGCATGCTCGGGATCGGCCTGCCGTTGAGCATCGCCGCCGGCACCGCGGTGGCCCGGCTCGTCTTCGACCTGCCGTGGAGCGAAGCCGCGCTGCTGGGTTCGATCCTCGCCGCGACCGACGCCGCCCTCGGGCAGGCCGTGCTGGCCGACCACTCGGTTCCGGCGCGCATC
Organism: Acidimicrobiales bacterium; assembly: GCA_034522155.1. Lineage (GTDB taxonomy): Bacteria > Actinomycetota > Acidimicrobiia > Acidimicrobiales > Salinilacustritrichaceae > Salinilacustrithrix. Next base: position 110,396 of record JAXHLP010000013.1, read on the forward strand.
CGAAGTTCGCTCAACGTGGAATCGGGCCTCAACGACGGACTCGCCCTGCCCGCCGTGACGTTGTTCATCGCCGTCACCCTCGCCGAGGCCGAGGCCGACGCCGAACCGGCGGCGTACTGGATCCGCTTCGTGGCCGAGCAGATCGGCTTCGGCGTGCTCGCCGGTGCGGTGATCGGCGCCGGCGCCGGCTGGCTGCTCCTCCGAGCCCGCCGGGCCGGCTGGGTCGACGGCATCAACGCACAGCTCTCGGCCCTGGCCCTGGTCGGGCTGGCGTACCTGTCGGCGGAAGGTCTCGGGGGCAACGCGTTCATCGCCGCGTTCATCGCCGGCGCGTCGTTCCGCCTGGTCGGTGGTCACCAGGCTGAGCACCTCACCGAGTTCACCGAGGACAGCGGCCAGCTCCTGGCGAGCATCACCTTCGTCGTGTTCGGCAACGCCCTGCTCGGCCCGACTCTCGACGACCTCACCCTGGCCATCGCCGTGTTCGTGGTCGCGGCGTTGACCGTCACCCGCATGGTCCCGATCGGGTTGTCGTTGTCGGGCACCGGGCTGCGGACGCCGACGATCGCGTTCCTCGGCTGGTTCGGCCCTCGGGGTCTGGCGTCGATCCTCTTCGCGCTGATCGTCCTGGAAGAGACCGGGAGCGACGTCGACGACCAACTCTTCGTGGTGGTGTCCTGGACGGTGCTGGCCTCGGTCGTCCTGCATGGTGCCAGTGCGAGCTGGTCTGCTCGACGCTACGGCGTCTGGTACGAACGCCATCGCGACGCGGTTCACGAGGAGCACGAGCCGGCTGAGGGCCCGATGGACGATGATGAGGTCCGGCCGCGCATCCGGTGGATGCCGAGGACAGGAGGCAGGAGATGAGCGTCGAGGTGACACTGCTGGGGACGGGCAGCCCGATCCCCGACCCGGGCCGGGCCGGGCCATCCACGCTCGTGCGCACCGACGACGCGCTGCTGCTCGTCGACGCAGGGCGTGGGTGCGTGATGCGCCTCGCCGGCGCCGGGGTCCTGCCGCCGATGCTCTCGGCCGTGCTCCTCACCCACCTGCACTCCGATCACCTGACCGACCTCAACGACGTGATCACCACGCACTGGGTGATGAACCAGGAGCCGGCGCCGCTCGAGATCCACGGCCCACCCGGCACCGAGGCGGTGGTCGACGCGATCCGGACGATGCTCGCACTCGACGAGCGCTACCGCATCGATCACCATGACGACCTCACCTCCGGACCCGACCTGCACGTCGTCGAGCACGAACCGGGCGAGGCCTTCGCCGTCGGCGACACCACCGTCACGGTGCAGGCCACCGACCACCGGCCGGTGGCGCCGACGATCGGCTACCGCGTCGAGCACGGTGGGGCGGTGGCCGCGCTGGCCGGCGACACCCTCCCGTGCGACGGTCTCGACGCGCTCTGCGCCGACGCCGACCTCTACGTGCAGACCGTGATCCGTGACGACCTCGTGCAGCTGATCCCGGTGGCGCGGATCCAGGACATCCTCGACTACCACTCGACGGTGGCCCAGGCCGCCCAGACGGCCGCCCGCAACCAGGTGAGGACGCTGGTGCTCACCCACTACGTCCCGGCCATGCAGGACGGCCAGGAAGACGAGTGGCAAGCGATCGCCGCCGAGCACTTCGACGGCGACATCGTCCTCGGACCCGACGGGACGACCGCCCGAGCCTGATGCGTCGTTCGTCGGCTGTGAGGCTTGCCGGCGCGGGCCTCCTCACTTCGAGAGTTGTTCGCTGGCGCTCACAACGTCTCCTGGCGAAGGGCCTACTGGACCTCGGTGATGCGGCCGGTGTCGACGTCGTAGACGAACCCCCGCACCTGCTTGTGCTTCACGAGCGGGCTCGTGCGAATCCGTCCCATCGACTGTCGAACGTCCTGTTCCACATCGGTGAACGCCTCCATGGCGAACGACGGGCGGATCCCGGTCTCGGCTTCGATCTCGTCCTTGATCGCATCGTCGCGAAATCCGAGCAGCCCGCAACGCGTGTGGTGCACCAACACGATCTCCTCGGTCCCCAGGGTTCGCTGCGAGATGATGAGCGAGCGGATCACGTCGTCGGTGACGACGCCGCCCGCATTCCGGACGATGTGGGCCTCGCCGAGCTCGAGACCGAGCATGGCGAAGACGTCGAGCCGGGAGTCCATGCAGGTGACGACGGTCAACTTCCGTTTCGGCGCGGTGGCGAGATCTGCCTGGTCGAAGGTGGATGCGTACGTCGCGTTCGCGGCGAGGAGGTCGTCGATGTTGCTCACGGACGGAGAGGTTCCGCCACCCGGGGGCCTCGTGTCAATGTGGACACGCAGCGTTCACCACTCGAGCTGATCGCAGCCCTCGTGGGTGTCGGGCTCGACCTGCAACGTGGCGTGGGCGATCCGGTAGCGGTCCTGGAGCAGCTCGCGTGCCTGGTCGAGCACCGCGTGGCTGTCGGCATCCTCGGTCACCACGAGATGGACCGACGCGTTCTCCATCTCCGAGGTCAGGGTCCAGACGTGGAGGTCATGGACGTCGACGACGCCACCGAGCCCGCCGAGATCGTCGGTGATCGCGTCGAGGTCGGTGTTCGGGGGCGCAGCCTGCAGCAGGATCCGCACGGCCTGGCTCCCGAGCCGCCAGGTCCGGGGCAGGATCCAGAGACCGATGCCGGCGCCCACCACCGGATCGACCCAGGTCCACCCGAACACCTCGAGCAGCACGGCGGCGATGATCACCCCCACCGAACCGAGCGTGTCGGCCAGCACCTCGAGGTAGGCGCCCTCGACGTTGAGGCTCTCCCGGGACCCTTCCCGCAGGAGGGCGAAGGCAACCAGATTGACCACGAGGCCGAGGGTGGCGACCACCAGCATGGGCAGACCGAGCACCTCGGGTTCGCTGGTGAGCCGACGGATCGCCTCGATCAGGACATAGACCGCGACCCCGAACAGCAGCAGCGCGTTGACGAAGGCCGCGAGGATCTCGAGGCGGTAGAGACCGAACGTGTGGCGGCCGGTGTCGTCCCGCCTGGCATGCCGCGTGGCGAGCTGGATCGCGGCCAGCGCCATGCCGAGCCCGACCACGTCGGTGAGCATGTGCCCGGCGTCGGACAGCAACGCGAGCGAGTTGGTGAGCACGCCCCCGACCGCCTCGACCACGAAGAACGTGGCGATGAGCACGAACGAGATCGCCAACCGCTTCTGGTGGCGCGCTCCGGACCGCATCGCGCCGGCGCCGTGGCTGTGTCCATGGTCGTGGCCCATCAGCGATCGCCCTGATGCGCGAGGTGGTCTCGGGACAGCTCGAGGAGCTGGCGAACATGGTCGTCGTCGAGGCGGTAGTAGATCTGGCGGCCGTGTCGCCGGTTGCGGACGATGCCGGCGCTCCGCAGCAACCGCATGCCGTGGGAGATGGTGGTCTCGGAGGCGCCGACCGTCTCGGCGAGCTGACCGACGTTCAGCTCGCCCGCCTCGAGGAGGGCGAAGAGGACCCGAACGCGGGTCGGCTCGCCGAGGAGCTTGAAACCCTCGGCCAGCTCGCTGGCCTCCTCAGTCGATATCTGCACAATTGTGAAGATATCGAGGTGTGTGTCCCGGCGCAAGCGCCGGGATCAGGACGCTGCGCCGTGACCGATGTGTCGTCCGGTCACCTCGACCGGGTCGATGCGGACCCAGTGGGTCTTCTCACCCAGACCCCAGTATCGGATGTCGAGGTCGGCCAGCCGGGCGACCTCGTCGGCGGTCACGACGTCCTCGGCCCGCCCCTTGACCAGCACGCTCCACCCGGTCTGGTCGCTCTCGTCGAATCCGTCGACCTCGAAGCACACCCACGGCATCCGGGCGATGGCATGGAGCTTGTTGCCCGCGTCGGTGCGGAACACGATCGTCTTGTCATCGACGGCGTGGTTCACGGGATAGATCTCCGGGGCCCCGTCGACGACCACGCCGACGCGCCCCGCCTCGGCCGTGGCGAGCCGCTCCCAACAGTCGCGGGGCGACAGATGCTCCAGCCAGGTCCTTCCGTCCACGACACCCATGGCGGGATGATGCCCCACGGTCGCGGGATCGCGCCAGGGTCGAAAGTCCTGATCACCAGCGGATCGAGCGTCTGGGAACCGTGCTCATCGGCACCTGAACGGCTTCTGAACCACCCGGGTCGGCCCGACGCACGGGCTGGCTACCGTCGTCGTGGTGCCCGACTCCCCGATCCGTCTCCTGGTGCTCGACATCAACGGCGTGCTGTACCGCTACGACCCCGCCCGGCGGATCGACGCGCTGGCCGGAACGCTCGGGGTCGACCGAGCCGAGGTCGACCAGGCCTTCTTCGGCAGCGGCCTCGAGGACGCCGCCGACGCCGGGGAGATCGACCCCGACGAATACTTGCGACGAGCGGGCGAATCGCTGGGTCGCCCGCTCGATCGCCAGACGTGGGCCGACGCGCTGGCCGCTGCGATCGAGCCCGACGAGACCGTGCTCGATCTCATCGCTCCCGTCGTCCGCCGTGTCCAGGCCACGACCCTGTCCAACAACGGCCTGCTCGTGCGCGAGATGGTCGACCATCTGTACCCACGCCTCGGCGAGCTCCCGATCGAGTGCCACGTGGCGGCCGAGTTCGGGGAGTCCAAGCCCGACACCGACGTCTACCTCGACGTGTGCGAGCGGTTCGGGGTTGCGCCCCGCGAGGCCGCGTTCGTCGACGACAAGGAAAGGAACGTTCGCGGCGCCGAGCGGGCCGGGCTCGTGGCCCACCGGTTCGTTGGGGTCGACGCGCTGCGTTCGTTCCTCGACGAACTCGAGCTGTCCGCCTGAGCGGGCGCGTTCACCAGAGGCGGATGCCGGGCGAGATGTCGTGGAGCGGCCAGTAGTGCGCGATGGCCTCGCCCAGCACGACCACCGAGAGCACCCCGGCGACGATCGCCCAGACGCCCAGCCGATCGAGCACCGCCCAGCTCTGGCGGGAACCGTGGATCACGTCGGTGACCGGGATCTCCGCGGGCTCGTCGAGCGGCCGCCGACCGAAGATCGTGCCGAGGAGCACCACGAAGAAGAGGACGCCCCCGATGAACATGAGCGTCCCGCCGATGCCGGTGAACATCGACGACAGGTCCCAGTCGTCCCCGTAGTACGCGGCATCTCGGAGCTGGGTTCGGCGCGGGATTCCTTCGATCCCCCCCGCCATCTGGCCGCGAGCGAAGATCATGACCCCGATCCACCAGGTCCAGGCCTGGAGCACCGCGGTACCGGGCGAGAACAGCTTCTTGCCGGTGAGATAGGGAACCATCCAGTAGCAGATACCCATGATCGACAGCGCCACCGCGGTACCGACGGTCAGGTGGAAGTGCCCCACGATGAACGACGTGTTGTGGACCACGAGGTTGACCGTGTAGCTGGCGTTGATCAGACCACTGGCACCGCCGAGCATGAAGGCCAGACCGGCGAGGAGCTGGGCGTTCACCGATGGGTCGCTCCAAGGGAGCTTCCAGATCCAGCCGAGCCAGCCCTTGCCGCCCCGGGCGCGGCCGGCGTTCTCGAGCGCCGCGACGATGGTGAAGAGCGTGGCCAGGCTCGGCACGAACAGCGCGACCGTCAACAGATACTGGATCATCTTCGACGTCTCGGCGATGCCCGGGTCGGTGAACATGTGGTGCACGCCGACCGGCAGGAGGACCAAGAACGCGAGGAAGACGATGCGCGTCAGACCGTCGCTGTAGATCCGGCTCCCCACCTGCTTGGGCAGCAGGAGGTACCACGACACGTACACCGGCAGCAGCCAGAAGTAGACGATGGGATGGCCGCTGAACCAGAAGAGCAGGCGCGTGAACTGCGGGTCCACGGCGTCACGCCATCCGAGCGACCACGGCAGCAGGAATCCGAGCACCTCGACGGCGATCCCCAACGACGCGATGAACCACATCATCGAGGTGACCGTCGCGGTGAAGCTCAACAACGGGATGCGCTCACTGCGGTGCTCACGCCGCCACGCCCGCAACGTCAGGAGCTGGTTGAGCAACGTCAGCCAGGTCGACACCACCAGCAGGACCGCCCCGAGGTAGAAGGCCGGCGTCGCCTGCAGCGGGGCATAGAAGGTGAACAGCACGGTCGCCTTGTCGGCGAGGATCGCCCAACCGGCCAACGCGACGCCGCCCCAGGCGGCGACGAGTGACGCGTTCGACACGAACCGGCTCGCCAGGGGCCGGCCGTAGCCCCGCATGGTGACCAACGACAGGAAGGCGTTCGAGAACGAGAAGGTGAAGATGAGCGCCAGGGCGACCCCGTGGAGCGTCAGGCCCTGGTAGTAGCTGTTGAGCACCGGGGTCTCGTCGTAGAGATTCGAGCCCATCCGCTCGAACGCCTGGAGCAGGCCCATGAGCACACCGATGCCGAGGCCGGTGCAGGACAGGTACAGCTGCCACTTGACCGGCCGCAGGTCCTCCCAGCTGACGCCGCGGAGGTCGACGCGCCAGCTCGGAGCCGGTGGTGCGGACGACGGCGACGCCGCGCCAGCCGGTTCGTCGACGATGGTCATGCCGCCTCCTCGACGATCAGTTCGGCCGACATCTCGTGGTGGTTGAGGCCGCAGTACTCATGACAGATGAGGCGGTGCGTCCCGACGTCGTCGAACTCGGTCGTCACGTCGGTGACCTGGCCGGGCACGAGCATCGCGTTCACCTGGGTCCCGGGGATGAGGAAGCCGTGGATCACGTCGGTCGACGACACGATGAAACGGACCTCGCTGCCCACCGGCACCCGGATCTCGGACGGTTCGAACTGCCACGCGCTGGCGACGATGACGACGGTGTAGCGGTTGTCCCCGTCGTGGAAGACACCCGGGTCGTCGAACGGCGCGGTTTCGCGGAGCGTGGCCGGATCGACCCGCTCGGCGGGCTCGGGGAGGCTCGCGTGTTCGGCGCTCGCGGCGACGAGCACGGCGACGACCATCGCCGCGAGGATCCCGCCCGCGACGACGAGGAACAGCCGCTCGATGCGTTCGATGTGCACGACGTCAGCCTCGACCGAGCAGGGTCAGGTACATCCACAGCCACATCGTCACGACGAGGACGACGAAGCCGATGGTGAGCAGGATCGTGCCGCGATGGGAACGCTGATCGCCGCTCATTCGACCGTCAGTTCCCCGACCATGCCGGCTTCGAAGTGGCCGGCGATCGTGCAGACGAGCTGGTAGGAGCCCGGGTCGAGCGTGACCGACCCCTCCGCCGACTCGCCGGGCTGGGCCTCGAGCCCGAAGAGCTCCTCGGTCTCGCCGATCTGGTCGGCCGAGCTGACCGGTTCGGCCAGGACGGTCCAGTTGTGCTCCACCGAGCCGTCGTTCGAAACGGTCACCGGGACCTCGGTCGACGCCACGAGGGTGGCGCTCTCGGGGTCGAAGGCGAACTCCGTCATCGACACCTCGAGATCGGTCCGCGGACCCCCGCCGCCGGCGAGGGACGAACCGTCGCCGTCGCCTCCCCCGTCGCTCGCCATGATGATCGCGGTGACCGAGAGCGCGAGCGCCAGACCGACCCCCATCGTGAGCACCGCGAGCCAGGCGGACTGTCCGCTCCCGAACAGCAATGGACTCGAGGCCCCGGCCTCGGCGGCGGCGTTCTCGGTCGCCGCCTCCTCTTCCTCACGCGAGTCCGCGTCGTCGACCGCTGTCATGGTGCTCCTCCTGCTCGGCGTTCTTCAGTCGTCAGCTGCTGTCGCGCTCGGCCCCGTGCCGGCTCCGTCGTCCGGTCACCTCGACCGGCTCGATGCGGACCCAGTGTGTCTCGTCACCCACGTCCCAGTAGCGGGTGTCGAGCTCGGCCAACCGGGACACGTCCTCGACCTTCGCCACACCGACGCGCCCTGCACCGCCGCGGCAAGCCGCTCCAGCACCGTGCGGGGAGAGACGCTCCGACCAGGTCCGTCCATCCACGACACCCATGCGCGCATCGTTGCCGAGTCCATCACACCGATACAAGGGACGAAAGTCCTGCCCCGTGCCGGACCGCTCGTGGAGGAGCGACCGCGCGAGCGGGGGCCGGGCGCGGCCGACGGTCAGGTCTCGGCTCGCAGCGCCCCGATCAGCTCACTCCGGCGCAAATCGGATCGGCCCTCGACGTCCTTGTCCCGGGCGCGTTGGCGGAGCTTCTCCACGGTGAGTTGGTCGAGGTCGTCGGCGACCGGTGGCCACACGTCGGCGATCTCGCCGGCGTCGAGCTCCTCGCCGTACTCGTGCCAGGCACCCCAGTAGGCGCCCAGCCGACGCACGAACGCCTTGGGCGTCTCGGCGTGGAGCCGCCGGCCCAGGCGCACGGCTCGGTCCTGGAGCGCGGTGCGCCGCACGGCGATGAGGACGCGCGCCGCATCGACGGTGTCGTCCCCGCCGAAGGCCGCGGGCTCGGCCACGAGCTGCTGGTCCAGCACCGCGAGATCGTGCTCGTCGCCGAGGACGTCGGAGAGGTCGTGAAGGGCGGCGGCCAGCGGACCGAGCACGGACGGCGCGAGCTCCTCGAGGAGCCGCGCGTGGTACCAGGTGTACTTGGTCCGCTTGCGATACTCGTGGAAGTTCTCGCCCGACGGGTCGCTGATGGCGGCTTCCAGGGCGGCGCGTCCGCGCCCGTACGTCTTCGCCACCCCGGCGGCCACCACGTCGAAGTCGTCGTCGAGCTCCCAGGTCTCGACCAGTCGGCGAGCGTCCTCGAGCAGCGTCCGCGCCCGGTCGAGCTCGACCGCGTCGGGACGTGCCCGCTCGCTCGCGTCGCGGGAGCGGCGCTGGAGCTCGGCCCGTACCGGTCCGAGCCCGTCGCCGGGCAGGGGCGCGGGTGGTGCGGCCACGAGCACGTCGAAGGTGGCGAGGAGGGCGTGGGCGTCGCGGAGCTCGCTCAGCTCCCGGGCCGCCTCGCGGAACAGGATGTTCGCCCGCCGGTAGTCGTCACCGAGGCCCGGTCGGACCAACCGCGCCAGCCCACGGAGCTTCTTGCCGCGCTTCCGGCAGTCGTGCACGGCCGCGACGACGTCGTTGCCGGGATCGTCGAGGACGGCCAAGGCTGCTTCGACCTGGACCGCACCGATCCGGCGGACCTCGTCGCCAAGGGGCGCACTCGGGTCGATCGTGTAGTCCATGGTCTTTCCTACCCCCTCGTCGCCGGTCCTACCACTGGTCACATCGTGCGGTCTCCTGTGTCGGTCGATCAGCGGTGGCGCACCAGGGTGACACCGTCGCCGACAGAGAGGATCACCACGTCGAGATCCTCACGCCCGGCGAGGTCGTCGTTGAGCGCCTGCAGGGCACGGGTGGACTCGTCGTCGGCGTCGGGGTCGGCGACCCGGCCACTCCACAGCGTGTTGTCGATGGCGAGCACACCGTTGGGCGCCAGCCGGGGAAGGATCTCGTCGACATACGCGGCGTAGCCCTCCTTGTCGGCGTCGACGAACGCGAGGTCGATCGTCGAGTCGGCGGGCATGGCCTGGAGCGACTCGAGCGCGGGGCCGATGCGCACGTCGATGCGATCATCGACACCGGCTTCCTGCCAACCGACCCGGGCGACCTCGATGGGTTCGTCCTGCAACTCGAGGCACGTGAGTCGGCCACCCTCGCGGAGCCCGCGAGCCAGCCAGAGCGCCGACATCCCGGTGAACGTCCCGACCTCGACCACCTGCCGGGCCTGCAGCATCTGGACCAGCATCTTGAGGAACCGGCCCTGGTCCTCGCCGATGTTCATCCCGGCGAGGTCGCCGAACCGATCGACCGTGCGTTCGTGGATGCGGGCCACGATCGGGTCCGGCGGTGGGTTCAGGTGCTCCTGGATGTAGGCGGAGATGTCGGGATCGATGGCAATGCTTCGATCGGCGCTCATGGTGATCAACCTACGACACGGCATGTTGCAGCGTTCCACGACCAAAACGTGCCTCGTTCGGTGCACCGAGGAGCACCGAGGAGCACCGCGGAATCGGCACGGGGCGCACGTCTGGCCGGCTCATCTCGCCCGCCGGGTGCCGCGGCCGTGTGGCGGTGGCGCCTGGGCGGGCAGGATGGGGCCATGATCATCGAGGTGTTCGCCGAGCTCGCCTGCCCGTTCACGCACCTCGCGCTGCGCCGGATCGTCCAGCGCCGCCGGGACGACGGTCTCTCCGAGCCGCACTTGCGGATCAGGCCCTGGCCGCTCGAGCTGGTGAACGGCGAGGCGCTCGATCCGCACGACGTGGGCAAGGAGATCAGCGCGTTGCGGGCGCAGATCTCACCAGACCTGTATGCCGGGTTCGACGAGGCGACGTTCCCGAGCACGTCCATGCCGGGGTTCCGGCTGGTGGAGGCCGCCTATGCGGTCGGCGAGGTCACCGGCGAGCGGGTGAGCCTCGAGTTGCGCTGGGCGCTGTTCGAGGAGGGCCGCGACATCTCCGACCCGGAGGTCCTCGGCGATGTCGCCAGAGCACACGACCTGGCGCTGCCGGGGGAGGACCTCGACGCGGAGGTCGAGCGTCTGTACGCCGAGGGCAAGGAGCGGGGCGTCGAGGGCTCGCCCCACTTCTTCGTGGACGACTACTCCGCCTTCTGCCCGCTGCTCGACATCCAGAAGGATGACGCCGGCGACTTCCACCTCACCCTGGACGAGGCGGCTGTCGACGACCTCCTCGACGGCTGGTTCGCGGCGGCCGACCAGACGAGGTGACGCTGGCGATCGATGCCGCCAACGTGATCGGGTCCCGGCCGACCGGCGCCTGGCCGATCGGGTCCGGGCGACCGGCGCCGAGGTCGTCGGCCCGACCTGGCTGCTCGACCAGCTCGTGGAGTGAGCGCGCGGTCAGGGCGAAGCGGGACCTTTGCGGTCACGCCACGCGAGCTCCCACACGGGTGGCGAAGTCGAGGCGGATGTGGGCGTCGACGCTCTCGCTGCCCAGGCTCTGGGCCGCGCGGGTCAGCACGGTCTCGCACCGGGCGAGCACCTCCTCGGGGTCGGCGTCCCGGTCGATCTCCAAGCGCGCCCGCAACCGCGGCTCCTGTCCGGTCTCGAGCAGTCGGACCACGGCGTCCCGTACCGCCGGCTGCTCCTCGAAGTCGTCTTCGATGGCCTCGGCCAGCTTCGCCGGCTCGAGCGTGGTGCGGCCCCGGCGGCCGGCGGCGAGGACCTCGGTCGAGAGGTGCGGTCCACCGGGACGGCTGGTGAACTGGCGGATCAGCCACAGCAGGGTCAGCACGACGACGACCGCGGCGGCTCCGATGACGACCGCGAACCACAGGTCGGGTTCGTCCACCAGCTCCTGTCGGACGTCTTCGTAGATGCGCGACGGTTGCCGGAGGTCGTCGAACGCACCCTGGTTCGCGGCGACACCGAGCCCGCCGGCGGCGGCCAGGCACAGGCCGAGCAGCAGGAGGAGCATGCGGTTCGCGCCATCGACCACGTCAGACCACCCGCTCGCGACCGTGCTCGGCCTTCACCTTGAGCTTGGGACGGTGCTCGAGCTCCAACCGGTCGAGCTCGGCGACGACCGCGTCGCGGACCGCTCGACGAGCCTGGTCCAGATCAGCGCCGCGGGGGACACGTGGATCGACCCGGATCGTGCGCTTCTTCACCTTCACCGCTGCGCCGACGATGTCGTGCTGGTCGAGGGCGACGTCGTGCAGGCGGTCCTCGAGTCCATTGCGGCCGAACCGGACCTCGGGGCCGTTCGTCGGTCGGCGAGGGAGGGACCGGGTTCGGTGGGGAACGAGCTGCAGGACGACCAGGAACACGCCCACACCGAGCACCGCTGCGGAGGCGATGGCCCAGGCGTCCTGGCCCCAGCGGCTCCAGTCGCCATCGATGATGCGTCGCTCCCAGTCGTCCAACGGGAGCACGACCGGGCTCTCCCCGGCGCGGATGCCGACGCCCTCGACCAAGACCAGGACGGCGGCGGTGCCGATCGCCACGGCGACCAGCAGTGCGAGGAGTCGTCGGAGGAGGGTCATCGGCGCTCAGGTCGTCGGGCCTTCTCGTGGGGCGATGTCGGCGACGTGGACCTGGACCACCGCATCGAGGTGCTCGGTCGCGAGCGCATCACCGACTCGGGCACGCACCTCATCGCCGATGTCGGGCAGCGGCCGGCCGTACTTGGCGACGAGACGGAGCCGCACGGTCCAACGTCCGTCCGGCTCACGATCGACACGGACACCCGGCACGCGACGACCCAGCCCGTAGGTCGCGAACTCACCGGCGAGTCCACCGTCGAGATCGACGACGTCGGCGTGGTCCCTCGCCGTCCGGGAGGCGGTGTCGGCCAACTCGACGGCCGGACCCGCGGCCGGGCTCACGGCTATTCGACTCGGCCGGTGTTGTTGTCGTCGCCGTCCGGGAACGCCAGGTCACTGACGGCGATGTTGACCTCGACGACCTCGAGGCTGGTCATGCCCTCGATCCTGTCGATGACGTTCTGGCGGACCGCAGCCGTGACATCGGTGATCGACGCCGGATACTGGATCGTCATCGAGAGGTCGACGGCGGCCTGCCTCTTGCCGACCTCGACACCGACGCCGGAGGTCTTGTGCTCGTCGCCTCGGATGCGGCCGACGACGGCGCTGAGCGCGCCGGAGAGCGCGCCGCCGAGCGAAGCGACTCCCTCGACCTCGCGGGCCGCGATGCCGGCGATCTTGCTGACGACATCCTCGGAGATCGACGTGACGCCCTGGTCGGTGTCCAACTGGGCGAGCGCGCCCGAGCTGGCTCCTCCACCGCTCTTGGATGTCGAGCTCTTCTCGGTCTTGGTCGTGCTGGTGTCGCTCACGGTGCTGTCTCCTGTGTGGGTTTGCTCGGGGGCTGGGGTGGGGACGTGGTCGGAAGTTCGTGGTCAGAGTTCTCGGTCTTGTCGAAGCGCCTCGCGGAGGTCGACGCCCTGCTCGACCACGAGTCCGACGAGGAAGCCGACGGCGCCGAGGCCGAGGGTGAGAAAGGCGCCGTCGATGCCGGTGAAGGCCCACACGGCCCCGACGACGAGGCCGACGACGATCCAGAAGCGAACGTTTCTCATGGTGATGCCTTTCGGCTCAGTGGACCCGTGGTGGAGGTCGGTGGCGGAAACGGTGGACTACAGCCCGAACGAGGTCGCGCCACGTCGGTGCGGGCACGACGACGACGGAAGGCGGACGTGTGGTTCCTACCCGGTCCGTGCCGTTCCTATGCCGGAGACGGCTCCGGGCGTCGAGAAGCAGTTGCGTCCGCTGCTGGTCACCGCCGTGATCAGGGTGTGCGGTGCGGATGGCGCGGCGGAAGGCGGCGTCGATCTCGGCCGGGCCCGCCTCACCGCTCACGCCGAGTACCGCGCGGGCCCGTTGATCGGTCATACGGTCCCGTGCGATCGGAGGCACGCATCTACGCTACCCACCTCGGCGTGTGGTCGAACCCCGAGTCGGCCGATGCGCCCAGCTCGGCGAGGGCGGCGCGGAGGCGGGCTCGCAGCTCGGGCGGCAGGGTCGAAGGATCCCGCTCGTTCGGGTGCTCGCTCATTCTCCGATCGTGCCCGATCGCTCGCCCGAGGTCAGTCGCCGAGCTCGGCCCTGGCCCGGACCGCGGCGGCGACCATGTTCTCGAGCGCCGGGCGCACCTCGTCCCACTGCCGGGTCTTCAGACCGCAGTCGGGATTGGCCCACAGCCGATCGAACGGGATGACCTCGGCCGCCGCGTGCAGCAGCTCGACCATCTCGTCGACGGTCGGGATCCGCGGCGAGTGGATGTCGAACAGGCCCGGTCCGATCTCGTTCGGGTACTCGTAGTCGGAGAACGCGCCGAGGAGCTCCATCCGCGACCGGGACGCCTCGATCGAGATCACGTCGGCGTCGAACGCAGCGATCGACTCGATGATGTCGTTGAATTCGGCGTAGCACATGTGGGTGTGGATCTGGGTGCCGTCGCCGACCGCGGATGAGGCGATGCGGAACGCAGCGACCGCCCAATCGAGGTATGCCTTGTGGTCCTCGGCGTGGAGGGGTAGGCCTTCGCGGAAGGCGGGCTCGTCGATCTGGATGACCGACTGGCCCGCGGCCTCGAGGTCCGTGACCTCGTCGCGGATGGCGTACGCGATCTGGCGGCAGGTCTCCTCGACGGGTTGGTCGTCCCGCACGAACGACCATTGGAGGATGGTGACCGGGCCAGTGAGCATTCCCTTCACCGGTCGGTCGGTGAGCGACTGCGCGTCGCGTATCCAGTCGACGGTCATCGGCGCCGGCCGCTTGACGTCCCCGTAGATGACCGGAGGTTTCACGCACCGCGAGCCGAAGCTCTGCACCCAACCGAAGTCGGTGACGGCGCAGCCGTCGAGCAGACCCCCGAAGTACTCGACCATGTCGTTGCGTTCGGGCTCGCCGTGCACCAGCACGTCGAGACCGGCCGCCTCCTGGAACGAGATGGCGCCGCGAACGTACGCACGCATCGCTTCGGTGTAGGTGGCCTCGTCGACCTTGCCCTTGCGGAACCGGGCCCGCATCGAGCGGACCTCCTTGGTCTGGGGGAACGACCCGATCGTGGTCGTCGGCAGTGTGGGCAGGCCCAGCCGATCGGTCTGAGTGGCACGCCGCACGCGGTACGGACGCTCCCGCCGCTCGTCCTCGGGGCGATGGTCGTCGAGCCGTTGCCGCACCCCGGGATCGTTGGTGCGTGGCGACTCGCGCCGCGCCTTCGCGGCGGCACCCGAGGCCGCGAGCTCGGCGTCGAGCGCGTCACGGCCCTCGTTCAGGGCGCGCGTCAGGATCGAGATCTCGTCGAGCCGCTGGGTGGCGAACGCCAGCCAGGACGAGAGCTCGCCGTCGAGGCGGATCTCGGTCGACAGGTCCACCGGCAGGTGGAGCATCGAGCACGACGGGCCGACCATCAATCGGTCGGCGCCGAGTCGGTCTCGGATCGGCTCGAGGCGGTCGAGCAGTGCGGGCAGGTCGGTGCGCCACACATTGCGGCCGTCGACCACGCCGAGGGACAGGGTCAGCTCGGACGGGGCCTTCTCGATCGCCCGGTCGAGCTGGCCGGCGTCGGTGACCAGATCGAGGTGCACGGCGTCGACCGGCAGGGCCAGCGTGGCGTCGAGGTTGTCGCGCAACCCGCCGAAATAGGTCGTCACCAGGACCTGCAGGTCGGGAGCGGCGTAGCGGAGGCGCTGGAACGACTTGGCGATCGCCTCGATGGTCTCGCCGGGCAGCTCGTG
The DNA here is from genome assembly GCA_034522155.1 of Acidimicrobiales bacterium. Taxonomy (GTDB): domain Bacteria; phylum Actinomycetota; class Acidimicrobiia; order Acidimicrobiales; family Salinilacustritrichaceae; genus Salinilacustrithrix. The sequence continues at coordinate 125,535 of JAXHLP010000013.1, forward strand.
CACGAGGATCGGTTCGTCGATCTGCAGCCATGTCGCGCCTTCGGCGTGCAGGAGCTGGACGAGCTCCTCGTAGACGGGCAGGAGGGCATCGAGGGAGGTCATGGGCCCGTTGATGCCTTCGCGCTTGGCGAGGTGCAGGAACGACACCGGCCCGAGCAGCACCGGTCGGGTGGCGGTCCCGTGCGCACGCGCCTCGTGGAGCTCGTCGACGGGCTTGGTCGAGGCCAGCTCGAAGGTCTGCGCCGTCCGCAGCTCGGGCACGAGGTAGTGGTAGTTGGTGTCGAACCACTTGGTCATCTCGAGCGCCGTGACCTCACGGTCGCCGATGTGGCCACCGCGGGCCATGGCGAAGTACGTCGCGAGATCGGAGGTGCCCGCCTCGCGGTAGCGGTCGGGGATCGCGCCGACCATCACGGCGGTGTCGAGCACGTGGTCGTAGAGCGAGAAGTCGTTCGAGGGCACGTGGTCGAGCCCGGCGGACGTCTGGCGCTGCCAGTTGTCGGCCCGGCGCTCGGCCGCGGCGGCGGCGAGACCGGCGGCGTCGAGCTCACCTCGCCAGTGCGACTCGAGCGCGGTCTTCAACTCGCGGGCCGGCCCCATGCGGGGGAAGCCCAGGTTGGTGGAGAGAACGGACATCGTGGGACCAGCCTCATGACTCGTGGGACGGTTGGTATGGGAGTGCGCTCGAGGAGAACCGAGCGGAGGGTCACGAAGTCCGTGGTCCGCTGGCTGCAACTGTTGCGAGTGGATCTACTCGAGAGCGTGCTCACTCGGGCCCCGGCCGGTCTCCTGGCTCCCGGATCGACGCTCCCTCCAGCCTTCCCAGGCACTACCCAGTGGATGTCGGAGGTCGCTCCCCGGTCACAGTGGCGAGTACCGCGCCGGACTCTCACCGGCTTCCCGAGCACCGTGGCCTGAGGCGACCCTACCGTCGCCGACCCGGATCCGGCCTCCTCGATCGATCCGACGACTCGGTCCGTGGCCAGGCCTCCGCCGGACGCGCCGAGCGGGGCGCAGCCTCGGCCGCGCCCCGCTCGGGCACTCGGTTCAGACGGACCATCGATCACGAGACCGGCGACCCGTCACCCACCGTGGATGTCACTGCGCGGACGGCGGCAGCATCACGGCGTCGATGAGGTGGACGGTCGCGTTGGCCGTCTGGATGTCGGGCACCTGGACGGTGGCCTGGCCACCGCCGACGGTGACCGTGTCGCCCTCGGCGCTGATCTCGAGGGTCTCACCGGTGAAGGTCTCGAGCTCGGACATGCCGGCGAGGTCCTCGGCGGACAACTGCTCGCCGGCGATCACGTGGAAGCCCAGCACACTGGTCAGCAGGCCCTCGGGATCGGCGAGCGCCGCGTCGAGGGTCTCCTGGGGCACGTTCGAGAACGCGCAGTCCGTCGGCGCGAAGACCGTGAGGGCCTCGGCGTCGTTCAGCGTGTCGACGAGACCGGCCTCGCTCACCGCGGTGACCAGCGTGGTCAGCACGGGGTTGTTGGAGGCGGCGGTGCCGACGGGATCGTCGGTCATGCCGTCGAGGGTGCCCTCGTCGGGGCCGGACTCGACCGCGTTCACGAGTGCCTCGGTGTCACAGATCGACGCCGAGTCGGCGGGCGCCTCGGCATCCCCCGTCGTCTCGTCGGTGGTGTCTTCGGTGGTGTCACTGCTGTCGTCAGCAGCGGTGTCCTCGGATGCCGTGTCGCTGTCGTCATCGTCGCCACAGGCGGCAACGAAGAGCGTCAGCGCGAACAGCATGCCGAGCATTCGCAGGATTCGGTTGCGGGACATGTGAGTTGTCACTCCTTGTAGGGGTCTACTTGGGGAACCCCGAGCCGTGGTCGGCTCGGAGACTGGGGAAGGCCGTTCATGACGACGACCCTCGAACGACGACGAGCAGCTCCTGCCATCCGGTTGCTCCGTCAGGGCGGATCGGTGCTCGTTCTTCGGTCTGGACGTTTCCGTCGCCATCGGTGGCGCGGACGGTGATGCGGTGGTTGCCCTCGGTGGCGGTCCACGGGAACCGCCACTGCCGCCAGGTGTTCTCGTTGAGCGCCTCGGCGAGCTCGGCTTCGGCGAAGGCCTGGTCGTCGATCTTGACCTCGACCTTCGAGATCCCCTGGGGCTGGGACCAGGCAACGCCGGCGAGGGTGGTCTCGCCCGGCTCGAGCGTCTCGCCGGTGCTGGGCACGTCGATCCGCGACATCGTCTTGATCGGCGCCATCTCCGAGTAGCCACGCGGGACCCAGTACTGCTCGAAGGTGTCGAACCGGGTGAGCTCGATCTCGGTGAGCCACTTGGTGGCCGACACGTAGCCGTAGAGGCCGGGGGTCACGAGGCGGGCGGGGAAGCCGTGGCTGAGCGGCAGGGGCTCGCCGTTCATCCCGACGGCGACGATGGCCTCGCGGTCATAGGCCGCTTCGACGGGGAAGCCGCAGGTGTAGCCGTCGACCGCCCGGCCCACGATCTGGTCGGCGTCGTCAGCCACGCCCGCCCGGTCGAGCACGTCGCGCAGCGGGACACCGAGCCAGCGGGCGTTGCCGACGAGCTCGCCGCCGACCTCGTTGGAGACGCAGGTGAGGGTGATGTCGCGCTCGACCAGCCCCATCGACAGGAGCTCGTCGAAGTCGATCTCGTAGGGCTCGTCGACCATGCCGTGCAACCGGAGGGTCCAGTCCTCGGCGGGCACCTGGGGCACGGTCAGGGCGGTGTCGATCCGGTAGAAGTCGCGGTTCGGGGTGTAGAGCGACGCCAACCCGTCGACGTCGAAGCTCGCCGACGCCGGGGCGGGCGGGAGCGGGTCCTTCGCCCCGGGGAGCATGACCGCCGCGCGCGAGGCGACGGCGCTGAAGCGACGACGCAGGGCCCGGCCGGCCGATGCCGCGACCGCGCCGACAGCCACGAACGAGGTGGCGCCGAGGAGGAAGCGACGACGGTCGAGCACGGAGGCGTCCGACGCCGTGGATTCGGCAGCCGAGAGGCGAACCAGGACCTGCCAGATCCCGAACCCGGCGAGGGCGGCGACGACGCTGGGGATGCCGTGGAGGAGGCTCGCGCCGTCGGCGGATGCGAACAGACCGACGGCACCGAACACGCCGAAGCCGACCGGCGCGATCAGGCGTCGGGTTGCGGCGAAGCGGCCGACCAGCGGGGCCACCAAGGCGATCGTGACGAGGATGCCGATGACCAGCGCGGCCTTGTCGTTGGTGCCGAAGGTCTCGATGCCGAACTTCGTCACAGGCTCCGGGGCCCGGTCGATGAACGTCTCGGCCACGGCCTGAACCGGCGAGCGCCACGACTCGACGGCGCCTGCCGCCAGCTCGCCGACACCCAGGGCGGCGGCGGCGGCGGCGAGGAACCCCAGCGAGGCGGGGCCACGGTGGAGTGTGTGGTCGGTGGGCATCACGTGGTCCTTCGGTGCCGACCCCGTTCTCGGATGACATCAACCGTCGGAACGGCGTGGGCCCGTCCCGAGACCGCTCCGCTCCGGCCACGACGCGTGCAAGGTTGGGCAGATGCTCAACCACCTCGACGACTTTCCGATCCACCAGACGCCCGAGCCCGTCGCCCATCCACTGACCTCCGATCCGAACGTCTACGACCGCACGTGGTTCAACGGCTACACCGTCGACGGGTCGGCCTACTTCGGCGTCGGCATGGCGATCTACCCCCATCGGGGGATCATCGACGGGGCGTTCAGCACGGTGACCGACGAGGGTCGCCAGCATTGCTTCATCGCCTCGGGGCGGGCGCCGCTCGAACGCACCGACATGTCAGTGGGCCCGTTCCGCATCGAGGTGATCGAGCCCATGCGCCAGACCCGCGTCGTCCTCGACGACAACGAGACCGGGCTCGCCTGCGACCTCACGTTCTCCACGCGGACCGCGGGCATCCAGGAGGCGCGCCAGACGCTGTGGAACGGGACCCGCCGGGTGATGGACGCCACCCGGTTCGATCAGTTCGGCCGCTGGACGGGCACGATCAGCACACCCGACGGCGATCTCTGCGTCGACGAGGACGGTTGGCGGGGGACCAAGGACCGCTCGTGGGGCATCCGGCCCGTCGGTGACCAGGTGACGACCGCGCCGGGTCCGCTCCCCCAGTTCTTCTTCCTCTGGGCGCCGCTGTTCTGGGACGACCACGTCAGCCACGCCATCTTCTTCGACGACGCCGACGGTGCCGGATGGTGTCGCGAGGGGCTCGAGGCACCGCTGTTCGCCACCGAGGCCGAGGTGCCCGACGCGCCCGACGGCCTGGAGACCCATGCGGCCGCGGTGGCCCACCGAGTCTCGTACCACCCGGGCACCCGCTTGGCGTCGAGGGCCGAGATCGACCTCATCCGACTCGATGGGGACGTGCGCACGATCACGCTCGAGCCGCTGCTCCGCTTCCAGATGAAGGGCCTGGGCTACGGCCACGCCACCTGGGGCCAGGGCCACTGGCACGGGGAGCTCGAGATCCACGGCGAGAGCTGGACCCTCGAGGAGCTCGACCTCCTCGCACCCGACAACCTCCACACCCAACAGGTGGTACGCGCCACCGATGGCGAGCGGGAGGGCATCGGCGTGCTCGAGCAGATGGCGGTCGGTCCGTACGCGCCGGCCGGGTTCAACGACCTGCTCGACGGCGCTCGATGAGCGTCGTCAGCTGATCCGCAGGCGGGGCCGGGGACGACCACCGAGCGCACGACGTCCGACGGCGACGACGACCGCTGCGACCCCCAGCGCGACGAGCGCCACGGCCAGGCCCGCGACGACGGCGGCCGCAGTGGCGAGCAACGTCATGGAGGCCGCCGTGAGCCGGCGGCTCGGATCGGCCCATGCATCGAGCTGCGCGTGCAGTCGCGTCATCGACTCGAAGGTCGTGAGGCGCCCACCCGGCAGGGCCATGAGCCCACGGATGAACCCGAAGCCGACGCCGGCGGCGACCGCGACCAGCGGCTCGCCCGTCATCACCACGGCGGCGGCCGAGAAGTAGAGCCCGGCGGTGGTCAGGTACGTCGCGACGCCCGTCCCGACCTGCCAGCCGAAGCCGGAGGCGTACACCCACGGGCGGAAGAGATCGAACCACTCCTCGTCCACCTGGCGGCCGTGCCACGGCAGGCGGAGCACCTCGAGGTCGGCGGCGGCAGCGACCAGGCCGACGGCCGCCACGACGGCGAGCGCGACCTCGACGCTGGGGTCGAGGACGCCGACCGCGGCAGCGGGGATCGCGAGGAGCGCGCCGATGGTCGCACCACCGACGACGGCACCGAGCACGTACCAGCTCACGGTCACGCCCCAACGATGGCCGCGCGCCCGCTCGGACACCGGCGTCATCGACGACAGCATCGACAGCGAACACGGCGACCAGGTGGAGCGCAGCGCCGTGACGACCACGCCCGCGACAGCGATTCCGATCAGCCAGGACATGGCCGAGATGCTAACCCTCGGCGCCGAGAACGCGTTGGCGGATCACCAACCGCACCGAGGGGGCAGGACGTCCTGCCCCCTCGATCGGTCAGTTCGTCCGGGCCGGCCCGATCAGGAGCAGGGCTCGGGCGGGCCGAACGGTGAGCCGCAGAGGACCTCGTCGAAGCTGAAGGTCGAGGTCTCGACCCAGTTGCCTTCGAGGCCGCCCGGCGCCTCGGCGTCGGGGTCCCAGCTGTAGGTGGCCCAGTGGTTGGTGCCGGCCCGCTGGAACAGCCCCTCGTGGTTCATGTCCGGGGTCCACTCCTCGCCACCGAAGATGCCGAGCATCGGCACGTCCTCGGCCTCCTGGAGCATGGTGGTGATCGTCTCGCCGGAGAACTCGGTGAGGTCGGCGTCGCGGATCATGTGCAGCAGGGCGTAGAGCCCGAGCCACGACCGCATCGGGCTGGCCTTGAGGTTCTCGAGCTGGAGGCTCTCCTCGCCCGAGGCGGCCAGATCGGCGCGGAGCGCGTCGTAGGCCGGGATCTCGGTGGAGGTGGCCGGCGGGAACGACCACAGGAACCGCATCTGCCCGGCGAAGTCGCCGAGGTCGGAGACGGAGGCGTGGGAGAAGGTACCCAGGCTGGAACCGACCAGCATCTCGGTCCCGAGCTGCTCGCCGGCCCGGACGACCTGGATCGCCTCCTGTTCGCCGAGCGCGAGGACGATGCCACCGGCACCCTCACCCTCGGCGGCCTGGATGAACTGGGTGAAGTCGGTGGTGCCGCCGGGCACGGGCACGTCGACGGGGAAGCTCGCATCGCCTTCGTAGAGACTTTCGAGCAGGCCGGTCAGGGCGCCGGCACCGGCGGTGTCGACCCGGATGATGCCGATCTCGGTGACGTCGGCCGCGATCAGCGCCTGGGGGAGCAGGAAGGTGACCCCGGTGCCCGAGGCGTCCATGGGATAGGCGTTCTGGTCGCCCCAGTCGTTGTTGGTGACGTTCGATGCCACTCTCGGGATGCCAGCATCGGCCATGGCCGTCGACACCTCGCCCTGGGCGGCGGTGCTCTGGTCGTTGACGGTGACGTCGACACCCGCTTCCTCGAACTCACGCACGCAGCCGAGCGCCTGGTCGAGGTTGGTGCCGTCGTCGCAGGTGGTCACTTCGACGCACGCACCGTTGGCGCCGCCGCGCCCGTTGAACGCCTCGACCGAGGCCTCGAGGGCCAGGGCCTGGTCGATGAGCGAGACGACGGGAGACTCGAAGGTCGTGATCAGACCGACGTGCAGGGGCTCGAGCGACTCGTCGCACGGGCCATCGTCCCAGAGGCCGATCTCCTCGTAGTCGATCTCCTCGGTGGCCTCGTCGCCGTCGCCGTTGGAGTCGTCGGTCTCGCCCGAGGTGTCCTCGGTGGTGCCGTCGTCGGAGTCGTCGTCGTTGCCGCCACAGGCGGCGACGACCAGCGTGAGCGCCAGGAGCACTCCCAGCAGTCGTGCGAGTCTCTTCGACATCTCGTGTTCCCCCTCGGCCAGCCGTCTTCCGGCTGGTGTCGTTCTCCCGGCGCCCAGGGTGGAACGCCGAGTCTTGCTCGATGAGAAGAACGTTCTAGCACAATGGACCGACCGGTCCAGCCGCGATGCGCTCCGACGTCAACTGTGGATCGGACATTCCCGGATGTTCAGCGCGAGTCGCCCGTGCGGTAGTCGCCGAAGGCCGCATCGCGCTCGGAGAGCGACGTGGTCAGCCCGGATTCCCGGATGCCGCCGACGAAGTCGCGCATCGTCTGCTGGTGGATGCCCAGCGAGCACAGCTCGGTTCCGTTGCGGATCGAGGCGCGCAGGCCCATCGTGTCCATCGCCCAGGTCGTAGCCGGCTGAGAAGCACGTGCCCGCGCCGCGGATGATCGACACCCGGACGTCAGGGTCGTCGTCGGCCACGTGGAGCGCAGCCATGAGCGCGCCCCGGAGCTCGTTGGTCAACGAGTTGCGCTTGTGGGGCCGGTTGAGCGTGAGGCGGCGCACGTGTGGCGCGGGCTCGTCCACGAGCAGGACGTCGTCGGTGGCTGCGGTTTCGTCGGTGTCGGTCACCCGGGGATCCTCGCATCTCGTCCGCCGACGGGTCGGGTCAAGGCCGGACGATGCCTTCGTAGACCCGGGCGTAGCGTCGAACCATCGTCGAGCGGTCGAACCGGTCACGAGCCGACGCCCTGATCTCCGCACGATCGAGCGAGTCGAGGAGCGGGACGGCGGCGACGGCCCCGTCGACGTCGGCCGTGAGGAAGCCGTCGGCGCCGTGGCGGACGAGTTCGCGCATGGACCCACGGTCGTGGGCGATGACCGGTGTTCCGCAGGCCAACGCCTCGGCCACGCTGAGGCCGAACGGCTCGTCGAAGTCGATGAGGTGGAGCAGCGCGTGGGCGCCACCCAGGACCTCGGACCGGCGTGATCCGTCGACGGGGCCGAGGTACCGGACGTGGTCGTCGTCGAGGTGCGGGACGACCTCGTGTCGGAAGTAGTCGTCGTCCTGGACGATGCCGGCGATGTCCAGTCGGCGTCCTGTCCGTTGGGCGACTGCGATCGCCTGTGCGGTGCCCTTGTCCGGGTGGATGCGACCGAAGAACAACAGGTGCTCGCCCGGCTCCGGGTCGAGTGCGAAGGAGCCGACGTCGATGCCGTGGTGGATGGTGGCCGCGTAGTGCAGCCGGGGATGGCGGTCGGCGTCGCTGATCGCCACGTACGTGGTGGTGGCGTCATAGCGCTCGTACACCGGGACGATGGCCGGTGACGAGAACCCGTGGATCGTGGTGACGACCGGCGTCTCGACGAGGCCGCTGTAGGTCAGCGGGAGGAAGTCGAAGCCGTTGTGGATGATGTCGAACTCGCCGGCACGCTCGAAGACCTCGGCGATGTGCAGGCACTCCGCCGCCTTGGGGTCGATGGTGTCGTCCTCGGACCATCCGGTCGCCACCGTGGCGTGGAGCGTGGCATCGGTGATCGAGTCCCCGGTGGCGAAGAGGGTGACGTCGTGGCCGAGGGCGACGAGGCCGTCGGCCAGCAGCGAGGCGAACAGCTCCCACGGCCCGTAGTGGCGCGGTGGCGTGCGCCATGCGATCGGAGAGAGCACCGCGATCCGCAGGGGCGACGTCGTGGCGCCCGGGGGTGGAGCGATGATCGAGCGTACCGTGTCGAACCCGCAACTCCGGGCGTAGGCTCGACTCATCCCCCTTGGGAGAGTCGCCATGCTTGGGTCGGACGGCCGGGATCGAACGGTTCGTCACCCTCCGCAGGCCCGACGCCTCGCCTGAGCCGACCATAGGAGCGCTCGTGCCAGGCCCCTTTCCTTCCGCACTCGTTTCCCCGCCGCGGCCGTCGGCGCGCACCTTCGGCATGCTCGGGACCTACCCGCCGACCACCTGTGGCATCGCCACCTTCTCCGCCGCGCTCTCCGCCGGCCTCGTCGCCGAGGGTCACTCCGTCGACGTGGTGCGGGTCGCGCCGTGCCCGGGCCTCGACGATCCGCTGGTCCTCGCCTCGCTGACCGGCCCGCCGGGCCCGTGGGGAAGTGGGGTCGAGGTCCTCAACCGCACCGATGTCGCCATCGTGCAGCACGAGTACGGCATCTACCCCGGTGCCGACGGGGACGACCTGCTCGCCGTGCTGGACCAGGTACAGGTGCCGACGGTGGTCGTGGCGCACACGGTGCTGCGCGAGCCGACCCCGGGGCAGCGGCGGGTGCTCACCGAGGTCTGCGCCGCGGCCGATGCAGTCGTGGTCATGACCCGCAGCGGGCGTGACGGGCTGATCGAGCAGTTCGGTGTCGACGCATCGAAGACCCACGTCATCGCGCACGGGGCAGCGACACCATCCGCCGCCACCCGATCCTCCAGCACGCGCAGCCGACCGCGCCTGCTCACCTGGGGTCTGCTCGGCCCCGGCAAGGGCATCGAGTTCGCGATCGACGCGCTCAGCGAGCTGGCCGGCATGCACCCGTGCCCCGAGTACGTCATCGCCGGTGCCACCCACCCGAAGGTCAAGGCGCGATCGGGCGAGCAGTACCGCAACATGCTGATCCAGCGGGCCTGGGCATCCGGCGTCGCACCGCAGGTCTCCTTCGACGGCGCCTACCGCGACCTGCCGGCGCTGACGGAGTTGATCACCTCGGCCGATCTGGTCGTGCTGCCGTACGACTCCGACGAGCAGGTCACCTCCGGGGTCCTGGTCGACGCCGTCGCCGCAGGCCGACCGGTGGTCTCGACGTCGTTCCCCCACGCGGTGGAGCTTCTCGGGTCCGGCGCCGGGATCGTGGTACCCCAACGCGACCCTGGTGCCCTCGCATCGGCCATCGGCTCCGTGCTGACCGATCCGACCATGGCGGCTGACATGGCCGCCGAGGCGCAACGCCTGGCGCCCGGTCTCTCGTGGGGCGCCGTCGCCGCGGAGTACGCCGGTCTCGCCGAACAGCTCGCCCCCGTTCACCGGGGCGCGAACCGATGACCGCCGCTCCACTCGCCCTCCCGGCACCCCCGCGCCGAGGCCGTCACCGGTGACCAGCGATGGGGCCGTGGCGTCGACCTCGCCATCGGCTGGTTCCTCGGCGACAACGACGTCGGCTGCCCGATGGGGGACGTCGAGACGGGCGGGGGCTACGACGGGCTCCACGCCACCGGTCCGAACCTGAACCAGGGTGCCGAGTCCACCCTGGCGCTCATCGCCACGTTGCAGCACGCCCGCAGCCGGGCGCTCGGCTCGTGACGACCGGCGACCTGGCGGTACGCCAGCCGCTGAGGTGACCTGCCTCGGATGTGCCCATGACGTGCCCACGCTGATCGGGCCGCCTCACCCGCCTACACGGGCTCACCGGATCGCTCGTCGCGAAGTATCCGCTCGACCGCGACCCGAAGCCGCGGACCGTCGCGATCGACCACACCCCGCACCAGGTCGAGGTTCACGTCCGGATAGGCATGGATCAGGCGGTTCCGCATCGCCACGATGTCTGTCCACGGCACCCCGGGATGTTGTGCTCGCATTTCGTCGCTCACGTTCGCCGCTGCTTCACCGACGATCTCGATCCACCGAACGATCGCTGCGGCCAGCACCTCATCGGCGCGGAGCGCGTCGACACCGGCTGGACGATGTTCCTCGACTTTGCCGAGGAACTCGACCATGTCCCGCAGTCGGTCGATCGCGACTCACAGCGCCACTGCGTCGGTGAGCACCCGCTCGCGAACGTGCGGACGGAGCTCGTCATCGGTCACGACATCGACCGAACGCCCGAGGAGCTTCTCGAGGTCGGCGATGAGACCACCGAGGTCGAGCAGCGACCGACCAGGTTCGAACGCAACCAGCAGATCGACGTCGCTGAGGCTGCTTCCTGTCCCCCGTGCGACAGATCCGAAGACCCGGACATCGCCAGCGACGCGTCACCCGGACATCCACCACCACCCTTGTTCACCTTCGACGAGAGCCCGAGGTGCGGGCAGGACGGTCCACGGGTTCAGTTCGTGGAACAGGAGCCGGGTGGTGGTCATGATCGTGTCGCAGAGATCACCCCGGAAGCGGGGGTGCGCCTGGTCGAGGCCGGCGGCGACGCAGTAGGGGTGGCCGAGGATCGACCGACCGCCGCTGACGACGCCGCCGCTGGTTGCGTAGCCGCCGGGGGTGACTGCGATGGTCGTGGTCGACAGCGCGAGCGCGGCGACCGTGCCCTGGCGGTTCTTCGGTACATGGTTCCTCTTCTTCAGGCCACGGGTGCCGGCGGGGGGCCGAGCACCTCGATGGAGAACTGGGCGCACACCTCGGCGACGTGGGCCGGGTCGATGTCTTCGGGTTCGGGGAGCACCGCGTCGTCGGTCGGGCGGCCGAGGGCGGCGACGAAGCGCTCGAACTGGGCCGGGGTGGAGATCTGCAGGACCCGGGCGGTCTCGGAGCGGATCTGGAAGGTGTGAGGTCGGCCCCGGGGAAGCCACACGACCGCGCCGTCGCCGTAGACGCCCTCGGTGTCGCCGCACGAGAACCAGATCTCGCCCTCGATGACGTAGAACAGCTCGTCCTCGACGTCGTGGCGGTGCAGCGGCGGCCCGAAGTTCTTCGGGGCCAGGAACTCCATGACGGTCATCTGACCGTCGGTGTGCTCACTGGTCAGCTTGGCCGTGAACAGGTTGTTGAGGAAGTGGAAGTGTTCGCCGTCGCCCCGGGCGACGATCGTCGGGGATTGGAGGGTCATGGATCGGACGGTACGAATCGGGCGCTCCGGGGTACATCCCGCCATCGGGTGGACTTCGCCCTCAGCTGCGGGTACCCACCCCCACAGGTGGGGGATGGGGCCTTGACACGACGGCTGATCAGCAGCCGGTACCAGCGGTCACCGCCGGGATCGTTGGAGATCTGCTGATCGGTCAGACCGGTGAGCAGCGCGGTCCACAGATCGAGCAGTCGTGGCTCGGAAACACCGGCTGCGGCCATGGCCCGGCCTGCGCTCTGGAGTACTTCCTCGGCGATGGCGTACAGGCTGGGCGCACGCATCCCGACCCGCTCCGCCAGGTTGCGCAACGACAGCGCGACCAGACCGTCCTGGCGACACAGCTCCCATGCCGCGTCGAGGATCTCGCCCCGCGTCTGCTCTCGCCGACGATCGATCGCGCGTGCCGGTGCGCTCATGAACCCGGTCCGAACAGTATTCGGTTTTCATCCAACAGCGTTCGGACCCGATGCCAACCGGGGCCGGCACCGCACCAGCGGCGACTGCATTCATGTACCGATCGAGGATCCTCGTGCGTAGGCGTGGGCAGCGCGCACGAGTCGGGTGACCACGTCGCGTTCGTGGTCGTCGCGCGGTGCATAGACCATGACGGCGTTGGGTGGGATCTCGCCGCGGCGGGCCACCGGGTGTTGCTCGGCCCAACCGGCGGCGATGGCGTCGGCGACGAGGGTGGGCGGAAGCATCACGTGCAGGCTCTGGTCCTCGCCGGGATGCACGTGGGCGAACTCGGTGTCGACCATGAACGCATCGGGGGGTGCATCGACGGCGACGGGAAGGCACAGGGCGCGGGCACCGGGCACCGAGATCTGGCTCGCCCGTTCCTCGACGTCGGGCAGGGCGAAGATGTCGGCGGCGAGCAGGTCGCGCTGCACCGTGTCCTCGGGCTGTTGGTCGAGTTGGGTGTGCGGGTTGCTGGGTGTCGTCGCCGGCCGGGTGCCACGTCGGGTCGGGAGCCGATGCGGGTCCACGTCAGTCCTGCCCGAAGGCGATGAGCTCGACCTGGATGCCGTCGGGGTCCAGGAACGTGAGCAGCGAGATCGGCATCCCCTCCATCGGGTAGGCGCCCGAGTGAGCCACACCCTGCCGATCGAGATGGGCCGCCCACCGGTCGAGCGCCTCGACCGACTCGACCGAGAAACACACGTGATCGAGCCCGGTACGGGTGGCGTCGAACGACTCTCCCCCGTTGGCGGGATGATGGTCGAGCCCCACGTTCAGGGACATGTCCGAAGTGCCGAGCACCACGGCGTAGCCGCCCTGGTCGCTGTGATGGTGCGCCTCCTGGAACTGGCGTTGGAGACCGAGCACCCGCTCGTACCAAGCGCAGCTCGCCTCGACGTCGGTCACGGTGAGGCCCACGTGTTGGATTCCCGTCACCGCCGGCATGGTGGCCGCGTTCGTGTCGTGCTCCTCGGTCGTCGTCATCATCGCTCCCTCGTCGTGGGTGTGGTGATCGGACCGTACGAACCGCCGACACCGTGCAGAATCCCGAGGTCGGGTGGAGCTCGATCCCCCATCGGGTGGCGTCGACCCCCCACCTGCGGGATGCACCCCACAGGTGGGGGATGTCCACCCGGGACGGTCGCCCGTACCATCCAGCCCATGGGGATCGCAGCCTTCACCGCCGCCCGCGACCGATTGCTCTCCGCGGAGGCAACGGCACTCGGCCCGGAGGACACCTGTTCCGAGATCGCCCGCGCCGTCGCTGCGGTCGCTCCCTACGAGGCCGCCGCGGTCATGACCACCGACCCGGACACCAATCTCCCCGCCGGAGGGATCGTCACCGGATTCGAGAGCGACCAGTGCGTCCCGTTCTGGGACAACGAGCTCCTCGACCCCGACTTCAACAAGTTCAACGACCTCGCCCGCAGCACCGACCCGGTCGTCACCCTCGCCGAGGTGACCGACGGCGACCTGGCCCGCAGCCCCCGCTTCACCAAGCTCTACGAACCCTTCGGCGGCGTCGACGAACTGCGGATCGCGTTCGTGGCCGGCACGTCGTGCCTGGCCATCGCCGCCTTCGTCCGCTGCGCCGGCGAGCCGTTCACCACCACCGAGGTCCGCGACGTCCGCAACCTCGTCGTTCCCACCACCGCCGCGCTGCGCAACGCGCTCGGACACATGGGCGACCCGGTCACCCCGCACGGCCCGGTCGTCATCCTCCTCGACGGATCCGGCAACGTCCGGAGCCGATCCCACGGCGCCGACGAGGTCCTCGAGGACCTCCGCATCGACGTCGACGGCGACGGCGACCTCCCCGGCACGCTGATGATCGCGGCCGCCCGCGCCCGATCGAGCCGATCGTCGACCCGACTCACCACACGCCTCCGAGGCCGCAGCGGCCGATGGGTGCGCGTCCACGTGACCCCGATGGACGGTGACGACACGGTCTCGGTCACCATCGACGCCGCCCGGCCCGGCGACCTGGTCCCGATCCTGCTCGACTCCTACGGCCTCACCGAACGAGAGACCGACATCGTCCTGCAGATCTGTCGTGGCGCCGCGACCAAGGAGATCGCCCGAGACCTGTCGATCTCGGTCCACACCGTGCGCGACCACCTCAAGACCATCTTCGACAAGGCCGGCGTCAACAGCCGCGGCGAGCTCGTTGCCCGCCTGTTCTCCAACCACGTCCTCGAATACTTCGAAGACACCATCGTCGCCCTCTGACGACGCGCGGCGGCGAGCACACGAGCCGTGACAAGGACCGGGACCCGCTGCCTACAGTCGGGCGCTGCAGGATCGGGGCGATGACGTCTGACCTCTGCGTTCCGTGCGCAGTCGTTGGGCCGCGGGATGGACGCGGGATGGCAGGACCAACGGAGAGCGGCGGTTCTCCCGCAAGTAGCGGTGTCCGGAATCGGACTTGGTGGGCGTCGAGAGGAACGGTCGGCGGGTTGGACGGAGGCGTGCGATCTAGCCATACTTCTAGCCATGGCCTTGAGCGAGCATCTGTCCCTCGCAGACGTGAAGAACCGACTGTCTGAAGTTGTCGACAAGCTCCAACGCGAGCACGGCCGCGTCGTGGTGACCAAGCACGGACAACCGGCTGCCGTGATGCTCAACGTCGACGACCTGGAATCCCTCGAAGAGACGCTCGCGATCCTCAGCAATCCGACGCTGATGGAAGCGATCCGTGACGGCGATGCCGACGTCGCCGCCGGCCGCACGGAGCGCCTCACGAAAGACGAGGCACTCGCTCGCATCTCCAAGAAGTGACAACGAACCCGTTCGAGATCGACTGGGCATCGAGTGCGCTCCGATCACTCAATCGCCTACCGGAAAGGATCGCGACCGCCTGCGTCGAGTTCGTCTACGGCGGACTCGCAGAGAACCCCCACCGGGTCGGGCGGACGCTCCGGTTCGATCTCGAGGGGAAGCACAGCGCTCGTCGCGGCGACTTTCGAGTCGTCTACGAGATCGACGACGAGCATCGCGTCGCCACGGTTGTCGCGATCGATCACCGGAGCGACGTCTACCGGCCCCACTGATCGCTCCCTCTCGGAATCGGCGCATGCCACGCAGGGCCGAAGCGGCCCGGACGGTCCCGATACCCTCGGTCCGATGACAGGTCGGGCGACGTCAGCAGGCGAGTCGCTCGTCGGCCGCGACCGCGAACTGGAGTGGCTGACAGCCGTGACCGACCGGGCGGGGAGCGTGGTCGTTTCCGGGCCAGCCGGCATCGGCAAGTCCCGCCTTGTCGTCGCCCTCGCCGAGCGCCGGACCGGGCCGGTTGCCTGGGGCCGGGCCTGGGAGGCGTCGACCACCGCAACGTTCCTGCCCTGGCAGCAGCTGGGCGCCGGGCTCGTCCGCCTCGCCGACCCGGCGACGATGGGCCTGACCTTCGCGACAGCGCTCGGCGCGACGTTCCCGCACCTGGCCCGGAGCGGGCGACCGAGCAGCGAGATCGTCGCCATCGCGTGGCAGGAATACCTCGAGGCCCTCGTCGAGCGGACCGGGACGCGACCGCTGCTGATCCTCGAGGACGTGCACCGAGCCGACGGAGAGTCGGTCCGGGTCCTGCAGGCGCTCGCCGGCCCCGGCCTGCCGTGTCCGCTCGTGGCCACCATGCGCCCGGCCGACGACGAGGACGCGCCGACGGCTACCGCGCTCGCCGAGATCGCCCGTGGCAGCGAGGTGCTGCATCTCCGAGGTCTCGACGTCGAGGCCGCCACCGCGCTCGTGCGCGAGCTCGCCCCCGCCGCAGAGGGCGTCGGGGCCGCCGTCGCCATCGCCAGCGGGGTCCCGCTCCACCTCCGCGAGTTGGCGGCGGCGCTGGACGCGGGCGAGACGGTCCACGGGCTCCCGCAGCTGGTCGTCCGGCGACTGGGGCGCCTCAGCCCGGAGGAGCGGCGGACGATCGAGGCGGCGTGCGTCGTCGGCGACGAGGCCGAGGACGAGCTTGTGGCCACGGTGCGCGGGATCGAGATGCTCACCGCCATCGAGCACCTCCATGCCGGTGTCGGTCAGGGCCTGCTCCGTACCCTCGACGTCCCGGGGCGCTTCGCCTTCGCCCACGATGCCTACCGCACCGTCATCGCCGACGAGATCGGTGCGACGGAGCTCGCTGCGTTCCACGCCGCCGCCCTCCGGCACGCCCGCCGGTCGACGGCACCGCCATCGCCGACGAGCGCCACGAGCATCGCCGACCACGCCCTGGCCGCACGCCCCCTCGTGGGGGACCAGGAGGCGCTCGAGGCGACGACCGCGGCCGGTGCCGCGCTGCTGGAGGCGGGCGCTACCGAATCGGCGCACCGCTATCTGGAGACGGCGGCCAGGCTGGCGGCGGCGGTAGAGGACCGACCGATGGGCCGACGGGTCCGCCTGCTGCTCGGCGAGGCACGCGTCCGCATGCACCGCGACGACGCGCACGCGTTGCTCGACGAGGTGCTCGAGGCCGCGACCGCCGAGAACGACCGCCACCTGCTGGTCGCGGTCGGTCGCGCCAGCATCCCCCCGGTCTCACCCCAGGCGCTGGGCGCCGAGCCCGACCTGCGCACCATCCGTCGGCTCCGAACCGTCCACGAGCACCTGCCGGCAGGCGACCCAACGCGGGGGCGCATCGCCGGCGCGTTGGCGATCGTCGACTTCACGGCCGAGGGAGCCGAACGGCTCGACGAGCGGGTCGCAGAGGCCGAGCGCACGGCCGAGACCCACGCCGACCACCGACTCGCGGCCTGGGCGGCCGTCGGCGACCTGGGCGGCCGTCGCCGGCCCGACGTCGGCCCGGCCGACCTCGACCGCATCGACGCGCACCTCGCCCAACTCGACGACGACTTCAGCGAGGAGTACCTGAGCCTGCTCGTCGTCCGAGTTTCGTTGCTGTGGCGCCTCGGGCGCTTCGAGGACGTCAAGGATCTCCTCCAGCTCCTGGAGGGCTTCGGCGATCGGATCCCCGGGCTGGTGTCCTGGGTCCTGCTTCGGTGGCGGACGACGCTCGCCGTCCTCGAAGGCGCCTACGGGCAGGCAGAGGTGCTGCTCGTCCGCGGCTACGACGCCGGAGTGGCCGCCGGGCGGGCAGACGACGCCGGGCGATACTTCGGGTTGCAGGCGGCACTGCTGGCTCGCGACCGGTTCGACGACGCGGCCGACCTGGTCGCCGACTGGCTGCGGTCCCATCCGGGGAGCCCCCTGGTGCAGACACTCGGCGCATGGGCGCTCGCCGACCACGGCGACGACACCGAGGCCCTGCGCCTCGTCGAGTCGGCGGCCGCCCGTCTGATCGCCACGCCGCACATCCCGCAGTACAACCCGGGTCTGATGGCGGCGATGCTCGTCGCCGGATGGAACGCCGACGCCGGGCTGTGCCACGAGCTGCTCGACGCATCGGAGCCGTACTGGGACGAGTGGGTCGTGCTCGGGTCGGGCCTGATGGTCTTCGGCCCGGCCTCGCTGTGCGCCGCCGTCGCCGCGTCCGGCGCGGGCGACGACGACCTGGCGACACGCCTGTTCGACGACGCCGCCCGACGAGCCCGCGACGCCGGCAGCCCGCCGAGCCACGCCCACGTCGCCCTGGAACGGGCCCGCCACCTACGCCGGCGACGTCACCCTCGCGCCGGCGAGTGGTTCGCTCAGGCCGCCGACGAGTTCGGTGCGCTCGGCCTGCGCCGGCGAGCCGAGCAGTGTCGACTGGCGGCGAGTCGGCCGGACTGCTCCGGTCGGTTCGACGACCGCTCCGGCGAGGAGGTGCCCGTCGTGGTCGTGTCGGACGGGGCGGGACCCCCGTCCGGGCCGGTCACGGCCGAGCTGCGACGGCAGGGTCGGGTCTGGGCGGCCACCTTCGCTGGCGATACCGCTCTCGTCCCTCACCGCAAGGGCATGACCGCCCTGGCCGAGCTGCTGGCGCACCCGGACACCCCGGTGCCGAGCCTGCACCTGGCGTCGGTGATCGATGGGCACCGGCCCGACGTCACCGCCGGCGTGTCAGCGCCAGAGGCCCCCATCGCCGACGCCCGCGCCATTCGGGAGTATCGGGACCGGGCGCGGGAGCTCGCCGCCGACGTCGAATCCGCCCGGGCCCGTGGCGACGACGACCGCGTACTGGAGATCCGGGAGGAGCTCGAGGCCATCGAGGAGCACCTGCGCACCGTCACCCGGCCGGGCGGGGCCAGCCGCACGTTCCCCAGCGACCGCGAGCGGGCCCGGAGCCGCATCACCAAGCTGGTGCGCACCACGATCGACGCGCTCGACGAGCACCTGCCCGCGATGGCCGACCATCTCCGCCGGTCGGTCTCGACCGGCAGCGCCTGCGAGTACCGCGCCGACCGGTGGCGACCGGTGCACTGGACGATCGAACGCTGATCGACGTGCCGACACCGACAAGACGTCACGATGTGACGTCCCGCGTTCCACGCTCCGGGTGTGACCGACGGACCGACCGAGCCGACGCCGACGCCGAGCCCGCGGCCTGCGCCCTCGCGACCGGCACCGGCACCCTCGGGTGGCGGCACCGAGATCCCCCGCCAGCCCCGGTCGAAGGCGATCCTCGTCGCCGTGCTCGCCGTCGTGCTCCTCGCCGCCGGGCTGGGCGCGTACACGGTGCTCGCCGCTGACGAGGACGCCGGTGCGACCGAGCTCGTGCTCGAGGGCGCCGCGGACCCGGGGCAGGACGCGTTCATACCCGACGCGCAGCTCGTGTCGACCGGTACCGAGGTCACGGCGACCGACGAGTACGTGGCCCCCGATCCCCTGTCCAACGACGAGATCCTCGCCCGCAGCTTCCCGGGCGGCGAGCCCGGCCTCTACGGCGGGACGGGGCAGACCAACTCGTGCAACAAGGCCGCCCTGGTCGCCTTCCTGGAGGAGAACCCGGCCAAGGGTTCGGCCTTCGCGGAAGTCTCGGGCATCGAGATGGCACGGATCCCCGGGTACGTGGAGGGATTGACCACCGTGCAGCTGATGCACGACACCCGGGTCACCAACCACGGCTTCGCCGATGGGGCACCCACCGCGTTCCAGGCGGCGCTGCAGGCGGGCACGGCCGTGATGATCGACGACACCGGCGTTCCCCGGGTCAAGTGCAACTGCGGGAACCCCCTCTCTCCGCCAGAGCCGATCCAGCGCACGGTCACCGTGCCGAGCTCGGGCACCGGCTGGCCCAGCTACCACCCCCAGGGACTCGTCACCGTCGAACCCGCGCCCCAACGCGTGCCGGAGTTCACGCTCACCAACGTCGCCGACGGCACGACGATCCGACGTCCCAACGCGGCCGCCGGCGGTCCCGACGTCCTCGTCGACGAGCCCGCCCCGCAGCTGCCCGATCTGTCGAACGTATTGACCGACAGCATCGTCAAGGCCGACCCGGTCACTGCGTTCTCCGACCTGACCGTGCCCGACGGCGAGGGCGGGTTCGTCGCCGCGAACTCGCCGGTCGACGTCGAGATCGCCGCCGACGCCGACTCCACCCCGACGGCCCAAGACGTGGCGCGGGACGACGACGCCACCGCTGTGCCCACCACCGAGCTCAGCGCGGCAGGGGGTCCGGATGAGTTCCGTCAGGTCTGTGAGGGTCTGATCCCCGGCGGCTTCCGCGACGAAGTCCTCGCGGAGTTCGGCGACTACGTCTGTTACGACGAGGCCAACGCGAGCGCGGGCCCGAACCTCCTCTGGCGCCCGGCGCTCGACTACGACGACTGGCTCGCCGGGATCTACGAGAACCAGGGGGAGGTCGACCTCGGGTTCCGCGCAACCGCGTACCTCGACCCCCAGTTCGACGAGTTCATCATCGCCTTCCAGATCGGGCCGTACCTGGCCCGGGGGATCGGCGACAGCCGGGGAGAGGCCGAGCAGTTCGCCGTGGCGATGCATGAACGAGCCCGGACCGCCGGCTACGTCCGGTGAACGACGCCGTGCTGATCGCCGCATTCGTCCGAGACCTCGATCCGGCGCTGGTCACCGGGGTGACGCTGGTGGTCAGCGTCGTCGGTCTCGGCATCGCCGGGGCGACCGGGCGCAAGGCCCGGCGGGTCCGCCAGTGGCTCGATCTGCTGCGGATCGCCGTCCAGACCGCGGGCGTGATCGTCGTCAGCGTGGTGTCCGGGGTGACCTCGTCGCCGGTCCTCGCCCTCGGCGCCGGCATCGCCGGTCTGCTGCTCGGCGTCGTCCAGGGCGGACACCTGGCCGTGGTCGTCGAGGACGGCCGGATCATGGCGCGACGCTCGATGCTCTCGTTCGCGCTGTGGGCGGGCGGCCTGCTGCTGATGCAGGTGGCGGCCGGCGCCGCCCGCACGGGCCTGTTCGAGGTCGGCCGCTCGTTGAGCTGGTTCTCGATCGGGACCGCGGCGGGCGCGCTCGCCGGCCGGGCGCCGCAGGTCCAGGCGGCGGGCGCCACGCTCGGCCGCGCCGCCGGCGTGGTCGTCCTCACCTTCGCCACCACTCTCGGGGTCCCGACCTCGACCGCCGAATCGGTCTCGGCCCAGCCCGCGCTCGGTACCGGGACCTGCGTCCCCGGGCCGCCGGGCTGGACGCTCGAACCCACCTCGGTCTGCACGTACGCCGACAGCGGGAGCGACATCACGGTGGCGGTGAGCTCGTCCGGCGTGGGATGCGGCGCCGAGCTGGAGGAGGAGTGGACGAGCCGGGGCGGACAGCCCGGCGAACGGGTCAATGTGAAGAACGACGAACCGCAGGACTACCCCGACGGCAAGACCTGGTTCCAACGGCACCTCGTGCTCACCGACCGCGCCGTCGTCGCCGTCGTGTCCCGCAACTACGACGGCGGCATCGTGCAGCTCTTCTACGACACCGCCGACCAGTTCGCCGCCGCCAACTTCCCGGCCTGCGCCGACGCCGGTGGCGGCGCTCCACCGCCCGCGGCAACCAGCGACACGCCGGCGGCGCCCCGGACCTCGATCGTCACCGAGGACCTCGACCCCGACGCCGTGCCCGACGTGGTGCCGATCCCGGACGACGGTGCGTCCATCACCAGCACGACCGCTCCCCCGCTGACGACCGGCGGGTCGGACGACGCGAACCGGGAGGACCTGGAGAAGTCGACGACCGAGGCGGCCGGGCTGCTGCCCGGAGCCTCCGTGGCCGATCCGATCACGAGCGAAGAGGCGGCCGACGCCCAGATCGCCGCGGCGATCACTGCGGCCCTGATGGGACTGATCTCCTGGGCCGAGGCCCTCGACCGGGTGGGGAGTGCCCTCGCCTCGTCCGGACGATCGCGCGGCGATGCCCAGCGCGTCGTCGACGAGGTGCGCACGGCGTTCGCCGAGGAGGGTGCCCTGGCCATCGACCCCGACGACCCGGGCAGCGACATCTTCCGCCAGCCGGGGACGGGCGAGCTCACGATCAGCGACGGCACGATGGGTGCGCCGGCGGGCCACGTGTGGGACCCGTGGGCCGGCCGATGGCTGAGCCCGCCGGAGGCGCAGCGGGCCCGCGACCTGGCCCTTGGGCCGATGCGCGACCACGAGGGGAACCCGTTGCGGCGCAGCGCGGGCCACGACACCTTCGCCGACGGCAGTCCGGTGCCGCCCGGATGGGTGTGGGTCGGCGGCGGCACCGGTCCTCGCTGGGTCGCGCCCGAGGACGTCGACGCCATCAACCGTGGCGCGGCCGCCGATGCCGACCGCCAGCGCGAGATGGATGAGGCGTGGGACCGCGAGACGGCCGAGAACGTGGCGGCGGCCGACGCCAGGAACGAGCGGATGCGCGAGGAGCGCCTCGAGCGCGAGCGGGCCGGGGTCGCCGCCCGACAGGCACGCAACGCCGCCATCCGCCAGCGCATCGACAACATCGCGTCGACCGCGGCGAACCACGGCTGGCCCGACATCGCCGAGCGCCTCGACCACATCTACGACGAGAACGGCGACATCCGGGAGGGCTACCTCGAGGACCTCGCCGAGCTGACGAGCAATCGCCTCAAGGCCGAGGCGGCCCTCGACGCCCTGCCCGACTCGATGGTCGCCGACTTCGCCACCAACACCCTGCGCGACATGCGCGACTCCTCCGCGCTGCGCCTGCTGAGCGGCATCGCGACGGGCGGAGCGTCGGAGATCGCCTACCAGGGCGCCGACCTGGCTGACGCCATCCTCGCCGACATCGACGCCGCCATCGCGCGCGACGAGGACGCCTCCCGCTTCGGGCCGCTGCGACGCGCCGCCGAGGTGCTCGCCGAGAACAACCTGCCGATCAGCACGCTCGACGCCATCCGCCGGGGCGCGACGTCGCCCACCGAGCTGTTCTCGTCGCTCGTCAACGACGCCATGGCCGCCGCCGACGTCGCCGGGGCGGGACGCAGGCTCCCCGGGGGCGCGCGCATGCCAGGCCAGGACACGATCGACGCGGTCAGCGACGCCGTCGGCCACCGAGCCCGCCGTGCAGCCGGTGACCTGGCCGACGCGGTCGGCGGCCCCGGGACAGCCGACGCCATGCGCCGGGCGGGACGCTCCGCCGACGACGCCCTCTACGGCGCCGAACAGGGGATGGGCATCAACAAGCGGCCCGGTCTCGCCGACGACGTACCCGACTCCGCCCGGGGCACGATCGACGGTCGGGCGACACCGGGCCTCGACGATGTCGGGCCGGCGCCGAGCTCGAACACCGACGACTGGGTCCGCCGGGCCGAACCGGGCACGAAGATCCCACCCGAGCAGATCCGCTCGACCGGCTACACGCCCGAGCAGGCCGCCGCTCTCCGCGACGTCGCCCGGCGCAACGGCGCCGTCATCGGCACCCGCACGACCAACCCGAAGTCGACGCGCTGGATCGAGAGCGGCGATGGCGTGCCGAAGCCGGTGTGGATGAAGCCCAAGACCATCAGCGAGTTGGACGAAGTCCTCGGCGGACCATCTCGGTCCATGGAGGGCACCGTCGGCTTCTACGAGCCGACGCTGCCGCCCGGTGCCGACGGGGCGACGACGGCTCGCTTCGAGGCCCGGATGCAGGAGTACGAGAAGCTGAGGCCGACGATGGACCGCCTCCAGGCCGAAGGCGTGATCGAGGTCAAGGACGGGGTGGTCCACAAGGTCCTCGAGGGGCCGCCGCGCACGACCAAGCCCTTCGCCGGCGACATCGACACCGTGGTCATGCTCGACGCGAAGACGGGCGCCGTCATCAAGGGCGAACGCTACGACAAGGTGATCGCGGACTTGGAGAAGTCGGGCGTCCAGACCCAGCACGGGGCCGAGTCGAACCTGATCGGCGACATCGAGGGCATCACCGACGGAAGGCTGCGCGAGGAGGGTCTGCGCCCCGGCGAGGTCGAGTACCACCGACGGATGAACGAGGCCCGGCGTGGCGCAGAGGGCCTGCTCGACTCGCTCGAGGCGAACCACGTCTCGGGCAAGGAGACCGTGATCTGGAGCGGCCCCGACGGCCACACTGTCGGGCGTCCGATCGAGGAGCTGCACGGATGGCACGAACGCAGTCGGGGTCGCTGGGCCAGCACGCCGCGCCACGAGAATGTGAGCGGCCGGATGAACACCCCCGGCGAGGAGGACACGATGGATCGCGGCTGAGCGGCCGCGTGCTCAGCCGGCGAGCTGCACGTACTGGTAGCGACTCGGGCCGACCTGGATGGCCGCGGACACGAACACGTTCGCATCCAAGATGGACTTCATCGATGACGAGTCAGGTCGCGCGACGCCGACGCTGACGCACGGCTCTGGACTCGCTGACCGTGACGTCGATCGCCTCATCCTCCTCGAGACCGCTGTCGGTGGCGTTCGCCTCGAGCGCGGCGCGCACCTCGGCGGTGAACGCCTCCCACGCCGACTGACGCGACACACCGAGTGCATCGCCGATCTGCTGCCAGGACGCCCCTTCAGCTCGAGCGGCGATCACACGGTCGCGGCGCATCTGGTCGAGTTGCACCTCGGTGTCCGCGAGGACCCGCACGGCAGCGAGCGGGTCTTCCGGCAATGGCTCTTGGGCTACAGCAGTCACAGTGTCAGGCTAGCCTGACGCGACGGTGGTGGCAACCCAGGTCGGCCAAGCACCCCGACGAGGACCCTCCTCAGATCGAGCCGGGGAAGGGTTCGGCGTCCGCACGATCAGGCGCAATCGGGGACGACCGGCGCCGGCATCCGGGGGCATCTCGACCATCCCGAGACGATCGCTGAGCCGGCGTTGGAGGACAGGGCCGGACCGGCCATGCGCTTCGCGCGTTTGGGGCACCCGCTCCTCGGTGTCGTACCCCATCGGTACGTTCGATCTATGCCTCGAATCTCCGCGTTCTACGGGATCGTGATCGCGATGTACTTCGACGATCACCCGCCACCCCACTTCCACGCGAAGTACGGAGAACATCAGGCGCAGATCGTCATCGCGACCGGCGAGGTGCTGCACGGCGAGCTCCCGCGCCGCGCCCTCAAGCTCGTGGAGGAGTGGACCGAGCTCCACCGGGACGAGCTACTTGACGACTGGGAGCGCGCAGAGCGAGACCAGCCGCTGGTTAGCATTGACCCACTGCCATGACCGCTCCCTACGAGATCACCGCCGTCGAGCATCTCGGCGAGTACCGCCTTCGGCTCACCTTCGCCGACGGCCTCGTCGGTGACGTGGATCTTGCCGATCGGTTCCAGGTGCAGCGGGGGCCGATTTTCGAGCCGCTCCGCGACGTCGAGTACTTCGCGAAGGTCGCGGTGGATACCGAGCTCGGCACCATCGTGTGGCCGAATGGGGCCGATCTTGCTCCGGAAGTCCTCCACGAGCAGGCGCTCAGCCTCGCCTGACCAGGGCGCCGCACGGCTGCAGATAGGTCGCGTGCATTGCGCCGCCCAGATCCGGCACTCGGTGCGCCCCGGGAGTTCCGTGGCTCTCACGTTGCGCTGGCGCAACACCACAGCCCCAGAGTGCGGGCGACCCGGCCGGCTGAAGCTCTCGGGCTGTCACGTTGCGCTGCTGCAACACCACAACCACGGAGCCCGAGGGCGCACCGACGTGCCGATAGCGAAGACGGCGACCGCCACCTAACGCGCACGCATATCTCCCGGTGACATGTTCTGAATGTGCCGGTAGGCCCGAACAGCTCGACTGTCCCATGACTGCGTCCCCAAACGCGCTCAGGGTGTTGAGCTCGAACCACGCGACTGCGCCGACGGACGCTCGACCTCTGCTTCCCGTGCGAAGTCGTTGGGCCGCGGGATGCCGACCTCTGCGTTCGTTGTCGGACGCGGACCAGTGAGGGGGAAAACCCTCGCTGACCTGCGGTTTTACCTTGGTCGGGTGGGGGAGATTTGAACTCCCGACCTCTGCGTCCCGAATGCGAATTTCACGAACCTTGACGGACGCCGGCGGACGTTTGCGCACGTCAGAGCGGGTGGACCGGACAACCCCGAACCGCCGTGAACCACCTCGGTTGTGCCCATGGTGTGCCCACGGCAAGCGGCCACTAGGCGTATAGTTGGGCGTATACCACGGATGCAGGTGTACCTTCCCGACGACCTCTACCGGGCCGTCAAGGAGCGCGAGCTCCCCGCCTCCGAGCTCCTCCAAGAAGCAGTCGCCGCCGAGCTCCGCCGAGTCGAGCTCAACGAACAAGCCGACGCCTACCTCGACGAGCTCATCGCAGACGTCGGCGAGCCATCCGCCCGAGAACAAACCCGGGCCGACGCGATCGCCCGACGCATCCGCGACCGCGCTTCCCGAGACGCCGGCTGAACACATGCTGGTCCTCGACTCCGGTGGTCTCCGCCGCCTCGCCTCGCGCACCCGACGCACCGCCGCCCTCATCGAAGCCTTCCGAAACCACGGCCTCTGGCCACCAGTCGTTCCCACCGTCGTCATCGCCGAATCGACCACCGGCACGGCCCGAACCGACACCAACATCAACCAGCTGCTCAAGGCCTGCGAGGTCTACCCCACCGTGCCCGAGCGCACCGCTCGACGAGGAGGCCGGCTCCGAGCCGCCGCCCGACGAGGCTCATCCGTCGACGCGCTCGTCATCGCCCTCGCCGAACCCGGCTCGACAGTTCTGACCACCGACCCCGACGACCTCCACGCACTCGCCGCACACGCCGACGACGTGACCATCGAGACCGTATAGACGGCACGCGATGTCCAGCTGAAGGGTCTCGCCACGGCGCCGTGGCACCGGGGTCCGGCCAGTTCCCCGAGCACCAGCGCTGGCGGATCTCTGGTGCAAGCGGGGGCCGCCCACGTCGTTCGACCCGTTGTTCGGTGCGGCGCCATCGCCCGAGCGTGGCCGCCGGCGCCGTGGCCATAGGGGACGTTCTACGGTGCGGCCTTCGTCCGAGACCGGGTGGCCGGAGACGCTCGTGAGCCGGCGTCTACTTGTGATTCCGCCTGACCTACCGTGCCGCTCGAGATGAAGCGTTCTCTGGTGATCCGCCGGACAACACCACCGGCTCGTGACCGTTGACACCGGGATGGTGGCGGAGCTCCCCCGGGAGCGGCCCGGCTCAGCTGGTTCTGTCACCAGGCCGCTCGTGGAGGCCATCGCTGGCGACGTGCGGGCTCGCGGTGATGGTCGGGGGCGAGGTGGGGTCGTTGTCGTGGACGGTCTGGACGACTCGCTCGACGATGGTCGGCGCGCTGTCCGTTCGATCCGTCAGAAGTTGCGTTCGAAATCTCGGCGACGACGCCGTAGCGGTGGCGGTCGGTCGACGCCTCGGCGAGCGTCAACACGATCCGGTCCGGCAACCGGACGTACGGCTCCTCGGACGACGATCGCGGAGGTCACAGACGATGCCTTGACGGCTGAACCGGGACGGGATGACCGTCACATGGTGTACGCGAGGTTCCTGGCCATGCGCTCGCCCCACCTGGCGTCCCCCGACCAGGTGATCCGTCCCCCGTCGATGCGTGCCTCGGGGTCGATTCGTCCGGCGGCGAGGAGGATGAAGGTCTCGAGATCCGCGGTGAGCTCGGCGTCGGGGTCCTCCACGGAGTCGACCGCTCGGGCCTTGCCGTCGACGACCACGGCGATGTCGCGCTCGACCTCGCCGGTCACGTGCACCACGGCGGACATCCCGTCGGGCAAGCCGACCTTCTTGCCCATGATGTAGCCGATGGCGCCGCCGACCTCGTCGAGCGCCATCTCGGTCGCGACCGTGGCCGCGTCGACGGTGCGTCCCAGCGGGATGGCGATGTCGTGGGCGTGGACCCAGAGGTCGAAGACCCGGATGCGCAGGAAGTCGCCGTAGGTCTTCACCCCGGTCGGGGTGATCGACGGCGCCTCGGCGGCGTCGGCGTCCAGCGATCGCAGGTGCGCCAGCCGGGACGAGGTCACCTCGGCGACCTCGGCTGCCACCCCCGCGGGGTCGAGGTCGGCGATCGAGGCGGCGAACTCGCCCATCTTCCCGAACGGCGGCGGCAACTCGGTCGACGGTTCCCAGCCGTCGAGGACGGCCTCGACGCCGATGGCGTGGCCGAGCACGCCGCGGACGTCCCAGTCGGGGCAGAGCGACTGGGTGGCGAGGTCGTCGGCGGTGAAGCCCTCGCACCAGTCGGTGTAGGTGGCGTAGAGCGTCTCATGCGCCGACACGAAATCGGCGGTGGTGTGGGTGGTCATCGGGCGGGCTTCTCCCTGCTCTCCCAGTCACGGGCTTCGAGGTACGGACGGAACACCTCGCCGATGTGGATCATGTCCGCATCGGACTTCGGCGTCTTGAGCTCGTAGAGGTCCGGCACCTTGCTGTACGCCACGGTCAGGTCCCACAGGTCGAGGGCGTCCTGGCCGGTGGGGGCGGGGGCGACGACCGGGCCGTAGACGTGGCGGTCGTCGTCGAACACGAGCGTCGGCACACCGAACCCGCCGCGGCGGACGATGGCGTCGTGGTCGGCGTGGACCTCGTCGTGGGTGGTGGGATCGTCGATCGCCTTGCGCACGACACCTGGATCGACGCCGAGCTGCTCGCAGATCTCCTCGGCCACCTCGGGGCGGTGCGGCTTGCGCGCCTCCTCGTGCAGGGCCCGGCCCGCGGCCTGGTAGAAGCGATCGCAGTCGTCCATCGACGACCGGCGCAGCATGGCGGCGACCCGCATCATCCCCCAGCCGTAGGACCACTCCCGCTCCCAGGGGTGCTTCTTGTCTTCCTCGCGGTTGATCTCCTCGAGCGAGAAGAACCGCCACTCGATGTCGAGCGGCACGGTCTCGCGCACCTCGCGGATCCATTTGGAGGTCTGGTACGCCCACGGGCACATGACATCGAAGTGGAAGCCCAGACGGATCGGTTGGTCGTTCACGCGCCCTCCCGGACCTGGATTCGGACGCCGGCGTGCTCGCGGAGCGCGTCGATGAGCTCGTCGCCCATCGCGACGACCGGCGTGGTGCAGCCACCGGGGCCGCTGGTTTCGAGCAGGCACAGGGCGGTTTCACCGATGATCTTCGAGGTGGAGCCGTAGCCGGGGTCGAGATCGGCGGCGACCTCGACCTCGACGACGTGCCCGTCGTCGTCCTCGCCCCGGAACACGATGTCGTAGTGCCCGGCCTCGCGCTCGTCGCGAGACGGCCCCTCGCCGGGTTGCAGTCCGGGGTCCGCTCCCATGTCGCCCGACTCGCCAGACGGGTCGGGGCCGAGCAGGATCATCTCGTCGTAGACGAAGTCGGTGCCGTAGCGGTGGTCGAGCAGGAAGTTCGACCGGTGAACGACCTTGGTGTTGATCGCCGCCATCATGAACGGCCCCGACCAACCCCCGAAGTCGGGCTCCTCGATGCGTTCCTGGCCGCTCGGCTGGTCCGGGCCCTGGAAGTCGCCGGCGAGGGAGAACGGGTCGACCAGCGCGGTGAAGACCGACGGATCCTCCTTGGCGGCCCGCATCGTCGCCCGCATGGTGGCCATGGTCCCGCCCGATCCCGAGCCGCGCAGCGACCGGACGCGCATCCGCACCCGGGGCATCGGACGGCCGTGCCGTTCGATCGCCGTCTCCTGCAGCAGGAACACACCGAGGTCGGACGGCACCGAGTCGAACCCGCCGGCGAACACGATCCGGGCGCCGGACCCGACCGCTGTGTCGTGGTGGGCCTCGATCATGTCCTTCATCCACGGCGTCTCGCCGGCGAGGTCGACGTAGTCGGTGCCGTGGGTCGCGCAGGCGGCGACCACGCCGGAGCCGTACCACTGGTACGGACCGGCGGTGGTGCACAGCACCCGCGTGTCCGCTGCCATGGCGTCGAGCGACGCCTGATCGTCGCTGTCGGCGACGACGATGCTCACGTCGTCGCCCAAGCCCAGCTCCGCGTGCACCGCCTCGAGCTTCGAGCGGTTCCGCCCCGCGATGGCCCAACGGCAGTCCGGGCCTCGGTCGCGCAGGTGCTCGCACACCAGGCGACCCGTGAAGCCGGTGGCGCCGAACACCACCACGTCGTGCCTTCGCTCTCCTGACATGACCCCTCCGTCATGAATTGAAACAACTGCTTCTCATACTAGCATTATCCTCCCGTCAGCAGTACGGTCGACGACATGAGGCATCGACCATTCCGCTTCGCCGTACAGCAGCACCAGAGCGCCGACGGTCCGACGTTCATCGAGACCGCGAGACGAATCGAGTCGCTCGGCTACGACATGCTCCACGTGATGGACCACTTCGGCGATCAGCTGGGACCGCTGACGGCGATGACGGCAGCCGCCGTGGCCACCGAGCAGCTCCGAGTCGGTTCGCTGGTGCTCGACAACGACTACCGCCACCCGCTCGTCCTGGCGAAGGAGCTCGCCACCATCGACTTGGTGAGCGACGGTCGCCTCGAGGTCGGCCTCGGCGCCGGGTGGATGAACTCGGACTACCAGGAGTCGGGCATCCCCCAGGACCGCGCCGGCATCCGCATCGACCGGCTCGAGGAGGCGCTGGTCGTCTTCAAGGGACTGTGGTCGGACGAGCCGGTCACTTTCGCGGGCGACCACTACCGGATCAGTGCCCACCGCGGCACGCCGAAGCCGGTGCAGCGACCGCATCCACCGATCCTGATCGGGGGCGGTGCCCCGCGCATGTTGGCGATTGCCGCCCGCGAGGCCGACATCGTCGGCATCAACCCGAGCCTGAAGGCCGGCGTGATGGCCGCCGGCGCGCAGGACGCGTCGGCGGAATCGGTCGACCGCAAGATCGAACTGGTGCGCGAGGCCGCCGGCGATCGCTTCGACCAGCTCGAGCTCCACGTCATGTCGTTCGCCGTGTCGGTCACGAGCAAGCGCGCCGACCGGACCGAGCAGATCGCCCAACTCCTCTCCCTCGATCCCGAGGACCTCGCGGACTCGCCCTACGTGTTGATCGGCAGCGCCGAAGAGATCGCCGACGACCTCCGTCGCTATCGCGAGCGATGGGGCATCTCCTATTACACCGTCATGGGCGACGTTGCCGAGCGCTTCGGCGCCGTCGTG
Source organism: Acidimicrobiales bacterium (assembly GCA_034522155.1). Classification (GTDB taxonomy): domain Bacteria; phylum Actinomycetota; class Acidimicrobiia; order Acidimicrobiales; family Salinilacustritrichaceae; genus Salinilacustrithrix. Next base: position 155,969 of record JAXHLP010000013.1, read on the forward strand.
GCCGAGCTCGCCGGCCGATGACGCCACACGGCGTCGAGATGGATCAGTCGGCTCCGAGCCGTCCGGCCCACTCGGTGACCTGACCGAGTACGTCCAACCGTCTGTCCTCGTCGAGGCCGAGCGGGTGCACCATCAACATGTCGATCCCGACCTCGGCGTAGCGGGCCAAGCGCCGCTCGACGGCGGCGGCATCGCCGAGCACGGCGGTCTTCATCACCATGTCATCGGGCACGGCGGCGATCGCTTCCTCGCGCCGGCGGTCGAGCCAGAGGTTGCGCACCTCCTCGCAAGCGCCTTCGAACCCGGCTCGGGCGTAGGCGTCGTTGTAGAAGTTCATCGTCGGTGACCCCATCGCCGACAGCTGGAAGGCGAGCTGCATCTTCAGCGCAGGAAAGTACGCCTCGGGGTCGTCGGTGATGGCGACGCTGGTGTCGACGCAGAGGGTGAGGTCCTCGAGGGAGCGCCCGGCCTTCTCCGCGCCGGCGCGGAGGTACTCGAGGTGCGCTTCGGGAGCGTCGGGTGTGAACGAGGTCCCGAGCCAGCCGTCGGCGATCTCTCCGGTCATGCGCAGCGAGTACGGCGCGAGCGTCGCCAGGAAGATGGGCACGCGGACGGGAGGCTGGGCGATGCGGAGGGGCTTGCCTCGCCCACCGGGGCGAGGCAGGGTCAAGACCTCGCCATCGTGGACGATCTTCTCGCCGGCGCACGCCTTGCGAATGATCTCCACGGTCTCGCGCAGGCGCGTGGCAGGGCGGTCGAACACCTGCCCGTGCAGACCCTCGACGACCTGCGGCCCCGAGGCGCCGAGCCCGAGGAGGAACCGCCCATTGGTGATCGTGTCCATCGCCATCGCGGTCATGGCGGTCGCCGCCGGCGTGCGGGCGGCCAGCTGCATGATCCCTGTCCCGAGCCGGAGCGACTCGGTCCGCGCCGCGAGGAACGCCAGTGGGGAAACGGCATCCATCCCCCACGCCTCGGCGCTCCAGGCCGCGTCGACACCGAGTTTCTCGGCCTCGACCGCCAGGCGCAACATCGCCTCGAACTGATCACGACCCCCGGTCGTGGGCCCGCCCACCCGGATCGCCGTGTTCATCGCCCACTCCTTCCTTCATCGTTGCCGCCGACCTTCACGCTCGACATCGCCTGCGCGTCCGAACGGATCGGCGATGAGCGCAACGCTCAGATCTTTGGCGATATCCGGATCTGCCACATCGATGCCGACGAACTCGCACGTCGGCGTTGGCCGTGCGCGGCTCGGGTTACGCGTTGGCCTGGCCAAAGAGCTGCCTCAACAGCTGAGTCTCCAGGTTCAGCCCATCCTCGAGGGGGCCTTGGAGCCCTTCGACGACCGCCCTTTTTGTCGCAAACACGCTAGGGGCCTGGTGCCGAGCGATCGCGCTGCACCACTCGACCGCGGCGTCGACGAACCCGTCGGTCGGCAGCACTGCGTTGAGGAGGCCGATGCGGTGGGCTTCGGCAGCGTCGACGATCCGTCCGGTCAAGCACAGCTCGGCTCCGATCCCGGCACCGACGAGCCGGGGAAGCCGCTGGGTTCCGCCGCCGGCGGGAAGGATGCCGACCGCCACTTCGGGCTGGCCCATGTGGGCGCGCTCCGATCCAACCCGCAAAGTGCAGGAGAGCGCGATCTCGTTGCCGCCGCCCCAAGCCTGGCCGTCGATCGCTGCGACCGTCGGTTGGGGCATCGTCTCGAGAAGATGCTGTGCCTCCCGCCAGGCTCGTGGGTCTCCTTCGACCGGCTCGCCAGCGGCGATCTTGCCCAGGTCGTCGAGGTCGGCATGGGCGACGAAGTAGCCGTCGATCCCTCCGGTCAACATGACCACCTTGACGCCGTCGTCATCGGCGAGGGTGCGGAGCTGCGGCACGAGTTCGGTCATTGCGGCGAACGACATCCAGTTCGACGGCGGTCGGGTGAACGTCAACACGGCGACCCCGTCGTGATCGGTTCGCTGCCAGCAGGATTCGGCCGTGAGACCCTCGGAGCTATCGGCGTCGGGCATCGTCATGGAGTTCCTCCCGTGTGGTTGCGTGGCTCAGCTCGCGAGTCACCCAAGTTCCGTTAATGAACGGACTGTAGGTCAGTGCGTCTCGTCATGCAACTGACTGGTCCAGCCGGTTCTTTTGACGTCTCGAGTGCGATCGGTGCGGGGCAACTGGGAGCCGGAGCGGTGTCGGTGGTCGCCTCGGCCTGCCGATCGACCAGCCCCCAGCACCCGACCAGACTCGCCAACCGGGTACGATGGGTCTTGTCATGAGACGATCGAGTCATGGACCGCACACGAGGGCCGCACGCGAGGGGGCCCTGCCGTGAAGCGGAGCAGCGTCGACCACCTGAACTGTTCGATTGCCCGCAGCGTCGAGATACTCGGCGAATGGTGGACGCTGGTGATCGTCCGCGACCTGTTCTTCGGGGTCCGGCGATTCGATGACCTCGTCGCGGATCTCAGGATCTCTCGAGGGGTGCTCACCGACCGGCTCTCCACCCTCCTCGACCACGGCGTCGTGAAGCGACACCGATACCAGCAACGACCGGATCGATTCGAGTACCGGCTGACGGCCAAGGGACGCGATCTCTTCCCGGTCCTCGTCGCCCTGATGCACTGGGGCGACACGTGGCTCTCCGCCCAAGCCGGGGGACCACCAGTCGTCGTCACCCACACCGAGTGCGGGCACGACATCGCCGGTCCGCTCCTGTGCCCCGGTTGCCGACAACCGGTCGGCCCCGACGACGTCACCGCCTCCGCAGGCCCAGGGGCCAAGCATGGCGCCCCCAGCCAAGCGCCGGAACCCGTCCATGACGTGATCCGATGAACTGAGGTTCGAGGAGAACTGGGATCCCGACCAGTCGCTCTCCGCCGATCCTGAGCGTGGCGACGCCCGGGCGTCTCCACGACGGCCACGGCTACAGCTTCGCGACGTCGGCCCGAGCGATCTCGATCGACTGCTCGCGGGTCATGAGCTTGTTCGCCGAGTACGCCGATCCGGGGAGCGCCGCTAGCTCGGCGGCGACGGTCATCGCCCGCTCGACCGCTCCGCCTTCGGGCACGACCTCGTCGAGGAAGCCGGCCTCGAGGGCCCCGTCGGGGTCGTAGACCCGGGCCTGGACGATCGACTGGATCCAGAGCTGCTTGGACAGACGGTGCGACAGCGGCTCGAGCGCCCACGGGGTGAGGGTCATGCCCATCTTCGTCTCGGTCATGCCGATCTTGAAGTCGCCCCGGTCGCCGATGCGGGTGTCGCACGCGCACAGCCAGATGGCGCCGATCGTGAAGGCGTGCCCCGTGCACGCGGCCACCAACGGCTTGGGGAACGACCACAGCCGCACCGCCAGCTCACCGCCACCCTTGGCCACCGCACGAATGGCGTCCAGGTCGCCGCTGGTCATGATCGACAGGTCGAACCCGGCGCAGAACGAACCGGGCCGACCCGCCAGCACGACGGCCCCGGCGTTCGCCTCGGCGTCGTCGAGCGCAACGTTCAGGTCGGCCTCCGCCTCCGGGGTGATGGCGTTCTTCTTCCCGTCGTCCATCGTGATGAGGGCGACGTCGCCACGGAACTCGGTGGTGACCTCCATGTCAGCGGTGACCGGGCGCCATGTAGAACCACAGCGGGAACGGGGCGTCCTGCTCCTTGAGCGCCGCGCGTGCGGCCATCAGCGTCTTGCCCGCCTCGGTCTGCTCGTGGAACCACGCCTCCGCGGCGCGCCCCGCTGGCGGCGGGCCGTCGACCAACTCGAGCCCGGCCTCCTCGTAGTAGGAGCGGATGTCGTGGCAGACACCGATCGAGTTCGGATCTGGCAGCGGGGTCTCGGCCCACGGTGCGCCCTCGGCCCACTGGTGCAGCACGCCGAGCGCCGCGGGGACCTGGTCGGCGGTGATCGTGCGGCCGACCGACGTGACGCCCCGCTTGGCCACGGCGCGGTCGTAGGCGGCCCGCAGCCCCTGCGCCTCGTCGACCGCCGCCGGAAGGTTCGGGTCATAACGGGGCGGCAGCGAGCAGGCCATCGGCGTCTCGTCGCACTCGATGGTCTCGGGGTGGTCGACGATGATCGGCTCGTCGGCCTCGAGAAGGGCGAAGGCGCGCGCGAGAACATCGCGCTGGAACTCGGCGTCGCCGGGCTTGCCCAGTGGGCGCCCGAGCGGGAACTCGCAGTGCAGCACCCGCGGCGGCTTCATGCGTTCGACGACCGAGCGGTTGGACCCGAGCACGATGGTCGACAGGCCGGCTTCTTCGAAGACGTGGGCGAGCGTACTCACGGTACGCGTGCAGAGCGGTCAGACCGGGGTGAGCACCACCACGTCGACCCCGGCCGACAGCAGCTTGCGGGCGCAGGCCGGGCCGGTGTCGAGGCGGATCTCCGACACCGTGTCGGGCTGGTTGCCGGCGAACGCGTAGTGCGTCTCCGCGACGGCGCCGATCACGCCGTCGGCTGCGAGCTCCTCGAGCCGGTCGATCGGATAGACGACGTTGAGATCGAGCTGGAACCCGCTCCGGTCGAAGTTCGGGCTCCAGTGCCCGAGCACCAGATCGCGATCGGCCCGGTCGATGTCCCGGAAACCGGTGTCCGCCGGGTCGAAGCCCTCTTGGTCCTGCCGGTGCAGCGCCGCGGAGGTGACGATGGCGACGGTGGACTCCGCCAGCGACTTCTCGGGCTTCGCGAAGGCCGTGGTCTCGAACTCCGGGACGGGTAGCCCCTTCCCGACCTCTCTCATGACAACGTCGCCGGACATCGCTCCCTCTCTGCTGGATGGACTTCGCCGTGCCTGGACCGGCACGGACGACGGCTCTGATTATGCCATATTGAAGCGCACTTTGTCACGCCACCTATCGCTGCTCAACCCGGCACAACCTGCCGCCGTCGCCTAGGGTGCTCCCGACGACGAAAGCACGACATCCACCGAAGGGGGAGACGAGATGGCGAACGAGATTCCCGGGCGCGACTGGTTCGAGGGGAGGATCGCCTCGACGCTGGACGAGTCGGAGCCGCACTTCCGCCCGAATCTCCACCCCGGCGACGACGCGCCCAACGTGCTCGTCATCCTCTACGACGATCTCGGCTTCAGCCACCTCAACTGCTACGGCTCGACGCTGCACACCCCAAACGCCGACCGGCTCGCCGCCGGTGGGGTGCGTTTCACGAACTTCCACGTGACCCCGTTGTGCTCCCCCACCCGGGCGGCGCTCCTCACGGGGCGGAACCACCACACCGTCGGCATGCGCGCCGTGTCGAACATGCAGTCCGGCTTCCCGAGCGCCACCGGCGAGATCTCGCTCAACGCGGCCACCATCGGCGAGGTGCTCCAGAGCCATGGGTACGGGACCTGGGCCGTGGGCAAGTGGCACCTGATGAACATGGAGAACGCCTCGGCAGCCGGACCGTTCCACCAGTGGCCGACCCAACGCGGCTTCGACCGGTTCTACGGGTTCCTCCAGGGTGAGACCGACCAGTTCCACCCGGAGCTCACCTACGACCAGCATCACATCGACCCGCCGAAGACGGCCGAGGAGGGGTACCACGTCACCGAGGACCTCGTCGATCGCGCCATCGGGTTCATCCACGACTCCAAGTCGGTGCGCCCCGACCGACCGTTCTTCGGCTACGTGTCCATCGGCGCCATGCACGCGCCGCACCAGGCGCCACAGGAGTATCTGGACAAGTACCGGGGCGCGTTCGACGAGGGCTGGGACGAGTTCCGTCAGCGCTGGTACGAGCGCCAGCTCGAGATGGGCATCATCCCCGAGGGAACCCAGCTCGCCCCTCGCAACGACGGCGTCAACCCGTGGGACTCGCTCAGCGACAACGAGAAGAAGCTGTTCGCCCGGTTCCAGGAGGCCTTCGCCGCGTTCCTCGACCACACCGACGTCCAGATCGGGCGCCTGCTCGACACGCTGGACCGGCTCGGCGAGCTCGACAACACGCTGGTGATCCTCACCTCGGACAACGGCGCGTCCCAGGAAGGCGGTCCGAACGGTCAGCTCCACGAGATGCTGTTCTTCAACATGCGCTTCGACTCGGCCGACGAGATGGTCCACGGCATCGACGACGTCGGCGGGCCGAACTCGCATCCGAACTACCCGTGGGGCTGGGCCCAGGCCGGCAACTGCCCGAACAAGTGGTACAAGCAGAACACCCATGCCGGCGGCGTCCGCTCACCGCTGATCATGCACTGGCCCGAGCGCATCGGCGACGCCGGGGGGCTGCGTCACCAGTTCCACCACGTGATCGACATCGCCCCCACGATCTTCGAGGCCATCGGCATCACACCGCCCGACAGCTACAACGGCCACGACCAGATCCCAGTCGCCGGCACGCCTGTCCTCTACGCCGTCGAGGATCCGCACGCGCCCACCACACGGACCACCCAGTACTTCGAGATGATGGGCCATCGGGGCATCGTCGAGGACGGCTGGAAGGCCGTCACCCGCCGCAACCTGTTCCATCCCGACCAGGAGGACACCTGGGAGCTGTACTACCTGCCCGACGACTTCTCCGAGTGCAACGACCTGGCCGATCAGGAACCCCAGAAGCTCGAGCACCTCATCGACCTGTGGTGGCAGGAGATGGACCGCCACGGTGGCCTGCCCCACGACACCCGGACCCTGGAGCTGTTCCGCACCCCACGCCAGCCCCACACCCCGCACGCCACCGACCGCTACCGCTACGTGCCGCCGGTGAGTCACCTCCCGGGCGGTGCCGAACCGGCGATCGGTGGGCGGTCGTGGACGATGACCGCCTCGGTCACCCGGGCGACGGGTGAGGACGGCATCCTCTTCACGACCGGCACGCAGAACTCCGGCCTCGTGTTCTTCGTCAAGGACGACCGGCTCTGCTTCGACTACAACGCCTTCGGCGACCACACGTTCGTCACGTCCGAGACCACGGTCCCCGACGACGCTGCCCAGCTGACCGCCCGCTTCGAGCGCACGGGCCGGGCGACCGGCTCGATCGAGCTGCGCATCGACGGTGACCGGTGCGGCCGAGCCGACGTGCCCTGGGTCATGCGGATGACCGGCTCCATCGGCGCCGACGTCGGCAAGGGCACGCACTCACCGGTCAGCCCTGAGATCGACGGCCCCTTCCCCTTCGAGGGCACGCTGCACGAGCTCGTCATCGACCTCGACCCGAGCGGGTCCCGACGCGAGCGCGACGAGCAGGCCGCCGCCCGCTACGACTCGGAGATGTCCAAGCAGTGAGCGAACCCATCACCCACACGTACGGCGAACCCAACTACGAGTACATCAGCACGTGGTTCACCCGCGAGGACGACGGGCCGTTCTGGGCCCTCAACCTCATGAAGTACCGGCAGCGGGCCATCGACCCGGACGGCACCGAGGAGGACCGCTCGGGCCTCGAGGCCGACAACGAGTACAACCCGACAGCGCAGATCGAGGCGGTCGGCGGCCGCATGGTCCTCGTCGCGCCGGCCGAGCACCAGCTGCGCGGCGACGACATCGCCTGGGACCGAGTCGCCATCGTCTTGTACCCGACACGGATGTCGTTCATCGAGATGTCGAACCGCGACGACTTCAAGGAGCAGCACGAGCACAAGAACGCCGGGATGGAGACCACGATCGTCGTCGCATCAGTGCCACACGTCGGTGACCCGGCGCCCACCGACGTGTCGTCAGCCGCCGGAACCGGCGACCGGCTGCTGCTCCAGCTCGTCACCGACGCCGGCGCGCCGGACCTGGCCGACAGCATCGACCACATTCGGATCGGACGCTTCACCGTCGAGGGCAACATCTTCGGCGACGAACGCCAGTGGGCCGAGGCCCGCTGGGACCGCATCAGCGCCGAGACGGCTACCGCGCTGGCCGCCGAGGAGCCGGTCCACGACCGGGACAGCTACGCGCTCGTGCTCGTCCCCCAGATCGACATCCTGGCCGAGTCGGTGGTGGCCCCACTCACCTGACGCCGCTCACTGCACCCAGGTCTTGATCTTGTCGATCGTGCCGAGCGGGTCCGGCCCGTGCGGGGTCACGTTGAGGTAGGTGACACCCACGTCCTTGAAGACCTGGAGGCGCTCGCGCACGTAGCCCTCGTCGCCGATCAGTGATGACAGGTCGATGTACTCGTCGGGGACGGCGGCCAAGGCCTCGGCGCGCTGACCCGAGAGGAACAGGTCCTGGATCTGCTCAGCCTCCTGCTCCCAGCCGTAGCGCTTGAAGAGGTCGTTGTAGAAGTTCTTGGACTTCGCACCCATGCCGCCCACGTAGAACCCGATGAGACCACGTGCCGCGTCGCGGGCCTCCTGGATGTGTGGCCCGTCGCCCAACGCCACCGTGCCGCCGGCGATGATCTCGAGCGGCGGACGGTCGGGGTCGCGCTTGGCCCGGCCGGCGGCCAGGGCGTCGCCCCACACCTGCTCGAAGCGGTCGGGCACGAAGTGGATGGTCTGCCAGATGTCGGCCACCTCGGCGGTGAGCTCGACGTTCTTGGGGCCGATCGACGCGAGCGAGATGGGGATGTCCTGACCCGGCGGGCGGTTCATGAACTTGAGAGGCTTGCCCAACCCCGTGCCGCCAGCGGGCAAGGGCAGGCTGTACGTCCGGCCGTCGTGGGACACCTTCTCGCCGCTCCAGACCTTGCGGCAGATGTCGATGGTGTCGCGGGTGCGGGCCAGGGGCTTGTCGAACGGCACGCCGTGCCAGCCCTCGATCACCTGGGGACCGGACGAGCCCAGTCCGAGCACGAACCGGCCCCCGGAGAGCGCATCGAGCGTCGCCGCGGTCTGGGCGATGAGGGCGGGGCTGCGCGAGTACAGCGGGATGATGCCGGTCATGAGCTGGACCGACTCGGTCTGTCCGGCCAGGAAGCCGAGCGTGGACACCAGGTCGTAGCCGTAGATCTCGGCGCCCCACAGCAGGTCGACCCCTGCCGACTCGAGGTCGCGCGCCTGGGCGGCCAGCTTCTGCGGGTCGCCGTTGAAACCGATGGTGGTGCTGATCTTCACGTCGATCCCCTCGCTGACGTCGTCGTCGTGCTCATGCTTGGACCGTAGCCGAGCCGAGCCAGGCATGTGCATGGCAGACTGGCACTATCTGCACTCGACCCCGGGAGGGATCATGGCGACCGACGACACGCTCCTCGTCGACCGCGACGGCGGCGTGCTGACGCTGACCAACAACGATGCGCCACGCAACCGCATGACCCTCGAGTACATGGACGCGCTCGAGGAGGCGGTGCGCGACGCCGCCACCGACCCCTCGGTCCGCGCCCTCGTGTTCACCGCCTCGGGCGACGAGAACTTCTCCGTTGGCATGGACCTCAAGCAGCTGATGAGCGGGGCCGAGGAGCGCGGCGGGTTCGAGGCCGTGCTCGACCAGCGGCTGCGCGTCCTCGCGGCCATCGAATCCATGGGCAAGCCCTCGATCGCCACGCTCTACGGCTACTGCCTCGGCGGCGGCCTCGAGCTCCCCCTCGCTTGCCACTTCCGGCTGGCGGCAACCGAGGGGGCCCGCATCGGCCTGCCCGAGCTCGACCTCGGGACCGTGCCGGCGTGGGGCGGCACCGCCCGTCTCACGCGCTGCGTCGGCCGCGACCACGCCCTCGACATGATCCTGCGGGCACGCAAGATCGACGGCGAACACGCCCTCCGCATCGGCCTCGTCCACGAGCTCCACCCCGTGCCCGAGCTGAAGGCGGCGGCGCACGCGCTCGCCCAGGAGCTGGCCGCCATGCCACCGCGAGCCGTCGCCGGTGTCCTGCGATGCGTCGTGGGCGCGGGGGACGCTCCGCTCGACGAGGCCCTCGCCGAGGAGCGCCGAGCCGTCGTCGACTGCTCGGGGACCGCCGATCAGATCGAGGGGATGCGGGCGTTCCTCGAGAAGCGCCGTCCCGTCTTCACCGGGGAGTGATGCACCTCGAGCGCACCGGTCCACCGAGGGACTCGTGCGCCCGCCGCGACGATCACGGTCCCTCCCCCGCCGGGCCATGGTCGGCGACAGACCTCAGGAGGACTTCTGGTTGCCATACCCGGAGATAAGGTCCCTCGATTCAGCGAGGAGGGTCGGCAGCAGCGGGCGCTGGCGAGGTGTTCGAGATCGGATACCTCCGACAAGCGGTTCCGCCAGCGACAGGGACGAGCGAGACGTGGCCGCTGATCCGAGTCCGCTGAGTCCGATCGAGAACTCGAAGAGACCTTCCTCGGGTCGATACCCTGGCCGCCAGGGCTGAAGGACTGGCGCCACCGCAAGTCGTCCGAGCCGTCGCCAGGTCCGTGGTTGATGACGCACGCGCCCGGCTCGCCGCCGGGCAGGTGACGACGCTGGAGGCGCTCGACGCGGAGCTGGCCAATCAGTTGTACTCCGAGGCGCCATTGGGTGCCGTGCTCAACGCTACAGGGGTGGTGCTGCACACCAATCTCGGTCGCGCCCCGCTTGCACCGTCGAACCGCTTCGGAGGTGGGCGCCGTTGCCTTGGAGTTCGACCTGACCTCGGGACGGCGCGGCGGCCGGTTCTCGGCGATTGAGAGGTACTTGCCGCGTTCTGTGCGGCGCGGAAGACGCTCTTGTTGTGAACAACAACGCAGCCGCTCTCTTGCTGGGGTTGAGCGCTCTAGCCGCCGGAAAGGAGGTGGTGGTGTTGCGCGTGGTCAACTCGTAGAGATCGGAGGCGAGTTCCGAGTGCCCGACATCGTCGTCCAAGGCGGCGCAGTACTTCGAGAGGTCGGCACGACCAACCGCACCCACGCCTTCGACTATCGAAGTGTTATGGGAGCGGAGACGGCTGTCCTCCTGGAGGTGCATCCTTCGAACTTTGAGGTGGTGGGGTTCGTCGAGTCGGTAACAACCAGCGATCTCGCCAAGGTGGCGCATGCTGCAGGAGCGGTGGTCGTTGCTGACCTTGGGTCAGGCTTGATCGACGACAAATGCCCGTGGCTGAACAAGCGGCCGGACTGGTTGGCCCACGAACCGGGAGCCCGTCAAGCACTGGAATTCGGGGCCGACATCGTTACGTTCAGCGGCGACAAGCTGTTGGGCGGCCCCCAAGCCGGAATCATCTGCGGGCGGGCCGACCTGATCGGGCGCATGCGGCACCACCCGCTTGCCCGCACCATACGGTTCGACAAGACACGGGCGATGCACCTGCAATCGGTCCTCGAAACATATCTGGACGGGACTGCAGGTAGCGCCGTCCCTTCTGGGCGATGGCAACCACACCTGCCCATTCGCTACAGGTCAGGGCAGGTGCAGTCGCCGCGGCAATCAACTCCGCCGCAGGCACCGGATCTACTGCCACCGTCGTAGAGACCATCGACGCAATCGGCGCGGGCGCCGCCGCGACAGCCAGCATCGCCGGGGCAGGAATTGCGCTTGAACTCGCTGGGACAGGCATCGACAGGATGGCCAGGGAGCTGCGCCGTTCGACTCCCCGTCATAGGGATTCAGCGAGCCGACCGGCTGACACTAGCGCTGCGAGCGATACCACCAACTCAGGACGCTGATCTAGTGGCAGCGGTGTCATCTGCTGTCGAGCGCTGCGCTGCCCTCGCAACATGATCCTCGCGACTGCCGGTCACGTAGACCATGGCAAGAGCACGCTTGTGCGGATGCTCACGGGCACGGACCCTGACCGCTGGGACGAAGAGAAGCGGCGAGGCCTCACGATCGATCTGGGCTTTGCACGCTTGGTCCTCGACGACGGGACCGAGTTGGATGTCATAGACGTGCCCGGTCACCAACGGTTCTTGCCAAACATGCTGGCCGGATGCGGCGCAGTCGACTTGGTCCTATTCGTGGTTTCCGCCCGAGAGGGCTGGAGTGCCCAAAGCGACGAGCATCTGCGCATCCTTCACAGCTACGGCGCCCGCGAGGGAGTCATCGCTCTCACCCACAGCGACACCATCAGCCAATCACAGTTGGAGGCGACCTCCTCTGCCGTCGCGCAACACCTTACTGGGACATCCCTTGAAGGCAGTCCGATCGTGGCCACCTCTGCCACCAACCTCGAATCAATCGCCCAGCTCCGCTCTCAAATCTCCGCGACCGTCGCGCGCATGGACCACGGGACCGCTGGGGCCCGTCCCCGAATGTGGATCGACCGGTCCTTCAATGTGCGCGGCGCCGGACGAGTCGTCACGGGCACATTGTCGGGCGGGCCTCTCGAGGTGGGCCAGACCATCGATCTCATTACGGACTCGAGCACGTCGAGAAATGGCTCGACGTCGTTCCGTGTGCGGGGCCTGCATCGATTCGACACCGCTCACCGACAGATCGGACCAGGAGTCCGCTGTGGAGTCGACCTTGCGGGCGCCAAAGTCATCCCTCACCGAGGCGATGCCCTAGCCCACCCTCACCAGTGGGCGGTGACTCAGCGCCTCCACGTCGCCCTCGACCTGCCGCCCAGCGGAATCCGGCCCGCGCCTAACAGCTCGTACCAGCTCTTCATCGGGACCACCCACCGCCCCGCACAGCTCCGTTACCCCGTGCACCAAACCCAGCCCACCGAAGGGGCAGTGCTGGCCAGGGTTCATCTCGCGCGACCCCCTCGGCCCGATCGCACCTGGCGATAGGTTCGTCCTCCGGGACGCCGGCAATGGAACGACGGTGGGGGGCGGTGTCGTGCTCGCCTGCGACCACAAACCAATTAGCCATCAGCCTCAGATCCTCGTTGATCGCTATCGAGCAATCATCAGCTCCACTCGACACCGCACGGTCGCCGGTGGACTCTCAACCATCGGTGAGCTCGGGACCACGTTGCTCTCCGAACGCGCTGGAGCCTGGCCCGCCGACGAGTTTCAGCGGCTCACAGGTTCAACGCTGCTGGACGGCACCCGAGTCGTCGGTTCATCTATCGTTGATGTGCACGCCCTCCATGCTTGCATCGAAGAGATGCAACGTTCCATCGCCCGAAACCCGGATGGCATAGGGCAGCCGGTTGACCTGCTTGGCTCCGCGGCCGTCGACCAGCTCATCGAGACAGGAGTGGGTCCCGGCAAGGAGGCCGTGTAGTGGCCCTAGGCGTCAGCCTTCACGACCAAGCCGTGGCGTCAGCCGGCACACGCGCACTCATCGCCTTGGATTCGGCCGTTCCGCCACTTCTGACCCGTGACGAACTGAGGAATAGGGCCGGCATCACTGGGCGGTATCTGACCGATCTGGTCGAACGAGAGGTTCTCATCGAGATCCCCCCATTCTGGACAACCCCGGATCGCGCCAAGGCGTGGGTCGCGACAGTAACCGCCACCATCAGCTCCACCCCGAGCGGTGTGACCACCAGTGGACTGCGAAAAGCGCTCGGGCTCTCCCGCAGATACACACTGGCCCTGCTGGAATGGTGCGATTCCCAGGGCATCACCGTCCGCAACGACAACCTCCGCAGACTGATCTGATGCGCGAGCAGAGGGCGCGGTCGGTCTGGCTACTCGAGAGTGGAGTTGCCAGGGTCTGGTGGACACCCGTGCATGAGCGTGGGAATGATTGCGAGTGTACGGTGTCACGATGATGCCGACGGCGCCGAACCCAGATGAGATCTCCAAGCGGCGCGACGCCAGACAGCGGCGGGTCGCTTCCCGGATCAACACCGTAGCCGACGCCCGGCGGCTGGCCCGGAGTCGCGTGCCCCGCCCGGTCTTCGACTACATCGAAGGGGGCGCGGGCTCCGAGTCGACCGTGCTCGCGAACCAGCGGGAGGTCGACGCCTTCCAGTTCCGTCCCCGACTCGGCCAAACCGTCGGTGTGCCGGGCCCGGACCTCACCACGACGGTGCTCGGCACGCCCGTCGCGATGCCGCTGCTGGTGTCGCCGATCGGCTTCACCCGGATGATGGACCCCGACGGCGACGTTGCGGGGGCGCGGGCTGCGAGCACCGCGAAAACGGTGTTCACCCTCAGCTCGATGTCGGGGCACAGCATCGACGAAGTCGCCGTCGCCGCGGATCCGCCGGCGTGGTTCCAGCTCTACTTCCTCGGCGGTCGCCCAGGTGCCGAGCAGCTCGTCGAACGGGCGAACACCGCCGGCTATGGCGCGCTCGTTGTCACGCTCGACACCCAGGTCGCCGGCAACCGCGAACGCGACCTGCGCTACGGCCTGTCCCCTCCACTCGAGCTCAACCGCCGCACCGCGATGAAGATGGGCCCCCACGCGCTGCTGCACCCACGATGGCTGGCTGATCTCGCCCGGGATCGCTTCCGGCTCGAGCTGGTCGAACGCGACGGGCCTGGAACTCGATCACCAGCCGATGTCGGCGGTCGAGGCCCTGATGCATTGGATGGCGTCGCCGCCGCGGTGGGAGGACTTCACCTGGCTGCGCGAGCACTTCAACGGGCCCGTGATCGCCAAGGGAATCCTGACCGGCGACGACGCTCGCCGAGCCGTTGACTGTGGCGCCGCTGCGATCGTCGTGTCGAATCATGGTGGTCGCCAGCTCGACGGCGTACCGGCGACCATGACCGCGCTGGTCGAGGTTCTCGGCGCCGTCGGCACTGACGTCGAGGTCTTCGTCGACGGCGGTTTCCGCCGTGGCGCCGACGTCGTGAAGGCCGTCGCCCTCGGTGCGCGAGCCGTGATGGTCGGCCGCCCCTGGGCCTACGGTCTCGCTGCCGCCGGACAACCCGGAGTCAGCCGGGTCCTGTCCATCCTGCGCGCCGACATCGACCGGACGATGCGACTTCTCGGTGTGTCCTCGATCGCAGATCTCAACCACGAGTTCCTGCACAGGCCAAACACCTCATGACTCCCGGACAGGGGCCAGCACGAACGTGAGGGTGCCGAGAACTCATCCCGAGCCGGTGGGGGTTCGAACATTCGGCCAGGAGGACGAGGCTGGACCTCCGGGGGCGCGGTGAGGCGGGAGGCCGCGAGGATCCCGGTATTGGGCTCGCGGGCTGGGTGGTTCAGGCTGCGTGGCGGTACTCGTTGATGAGCCCGCCGCAGGTCGTGTGACGTCGGATCGGTTCGCCGGGACCGATCGTCGCGACGTCGCCGAGGTCGTCGGGTGCAGCGCTGGTTCAGGCTGCGGTGGGGTCGATGTGCGTTGTAGCGCTCGAGGTACTCCTCAAGAAGGCGTCGCAGTTGGTGTTCGTTCCAGATGATCGTCCGGTCGAGGAGTTCGTGGCGCAGGGTACGAACCCATCGCTCAGCGAACGCGTTCGCTCGGGGTGACCTCGGCGGGATCCGGATCGCCGCGATCCCGGAGCCAGCGAGCACCGCGTCGAACGAGCGGGTGAACTGGCCTGCGCCGTGACGAACGAGGAACCGGAACCCGTGATCGTCGGGCAGTCGCATCAGCAGGTTGCGTGCGGCTTGGGTGGTCCACGGTCCGGTCGGGTTCGTGGTGATCCCTGCGAGGTGCACGCGAACGCGTGGCGACCTCGATGACGAACAAGACATGGAGCCTGCGCAGCAGTGCGGTGTCGACACAAGCGAAGTCGGTGGCGATGACCGCCTTCGCTTGGGAGCGGATGAACTCTGACCACGATGGTCCGGTCCGATCGTGGCAGCGGGTCAATGCCAGCGGCAGCGCAGGACCTTCCACACGGTCGACGCGGTGACAGCGTGTCCGAGGCGGTGCAGCTCGCCGTGGACCCGCCGGTAGCCCCACGTCGGGTTGTCTTCGGCGAGACGGACGATCAGACGTCGCAGCTCGGGATCGACAGGCGGACGACCCGGTCGAGAGGCCGGCTGGGTCCACCGGCGGGCAACGAGACGTCGGTGCCAGGCTGCCACCGTTGCTGGGCGCACGATCAAAAGCGCCCGGCCGCGGCGGGCTCGGTCCATCACGGATGCGAGCAGTGCAAGGATCGTCCGATCGGTCTCGTTGAACTGCGCCCGGTTGATCTGACGTTGGAGCACCAGGACCTGATGGCGCAGAGCCAGAATCTCGGCATCTCGAGCGTCACCGCTGGCGAACAACCATCGCAACCGCATCGAGGACAAGGCGAACGAGCACAGCGATCAGCGTCACGAACCGAGGCTACGCACCGCCGGCCACGGCTCGAATCGCCCAAGGCACGGGCCGATGAGTCTTCGGCACCTCACGCCGGGCCCTGGTCGAGCCGTCGACGGACGTGCGACGGTGGGAACCCGCGACTCCGACGAAACGCGGCCGAGAACGCATACGGCGTCGAGTAGCCGACCTGGGCGGCGACGGCCTTCACCGGCAGGTCGCCGTGCGTGAGCAGGTGCGCCGCGTGCTCCATCCGGATGCGCTCGACGATGGCCGCCGGCGTGCCCTCCTCGTGCCGTGCGACGAGCCGGTGCAACGTCGCGCGCGAGACGTTCATCCGAGCGGCCAACGCCTCGACCGACCAGTCCCGGCCGGGATCCTGGCGCACGTCGTCCCACAGCCGGCGCAGGCGGAGCGCCTCCTCGCTGCCGCTGGGCGGTCCCGCCAGCAGCCGCTCCAACTGCTGGCGCAGGGCGAGCGCCAACAGCGAGAAGGGCTCCGTCGGCACCCCTGGGCCCAGTCCCCGAGGCGCACCGCCCAGCTGCGCGGAGAAGCGGTCGAGGAACGCGCGCATCGGATCGCGCCCCCGCGACGCCCCCGACACCTCGGTGACCGCCGTCGGGACCTCACCGAGCATCCCCAGCGTCGGCGCGGCGAAGCGGTAGCGGTCCTGGCCTTCGAGCACGAAGGGGCCGGTTCCGTGGAACGGGCGCCAGCGGTCGTCGTCGGCCAACCGGATCGTCACCAGCTCCCAGTCCTCCTCCGCCCACTGGTGCCGTGGCGTTCGCGCCGGGCAGACCGCGACGGATCCCGGCGTGAGCTCGTGCTCCCGATCCCCCACCCGCACCCACCCACACCCGGCCACGGTGGCCAGCACCAGGTGGGTGAACGGGTCGGGACCGGGCCAGACGAAGCCCGAGACGAGCGTGCTGAGAGCGACCTGGCCGACGCCCGCACCGGCGAGCGGCTCGGCGCGACGATCGGACAGGGGCACCACGTGGTCGCGACAGTCCGCAGGGATCGTGACCGTGGCCTGCGGCACCCTCCTGGCTCGGGCCATGCGTGCAGCGTAGGCAGCGCACGGCACGTTCGCCGCGGCGGGTGAGACGAACTCGCATGCGATTGACGCATCGACGCATGGCGCCTCGGCGTGGCGTGCGCCACCATCGGGTTCATGGTGCGATTGCAGGATCTGAGCGACGCCGAGCGCGAGCACATCATGGGCAAGGCGCTTCCGAGCTTCGCCGAGACGCCCTTCGTCCACGGACCGCCGCTGTCGGAGCGTCGCGTCGCGCTGATCACGACCGCGGGCCTGCACCGCGTCGACGACGAGTCGTTCTCCTTCGTCGACCTCAGCCACCGAGTGATCCCGGGCGACGTGGACCTGTCGACGCTCACGATGACCCACTCGTCCGTGCATTTCGACCGAACCGGGTTCCAGGAGGACGTCAACACGGTCTTCCCCCTGGACCGCCTGCGCGAGCTCGCCGACGACGGCGTGATCGGGTCGGTCGCCGACCACCACTACTCGCTGATGGGGGCGGGTTGGCCGCCGGAGATGATCGAGCCGACGTGCGACGATCTCGCACGCACGCTCCACGCCGACGAGGTGACGGCCGTCTGCCTCGTGCCGGTCTGACCGAACTGCACCCGCGCGGTCGGCGCGGTCTCGCACTACCTCGAAGCACGTGGCATCGCCACAACCGGCATCTCGCTGGTCCGGGAGCAGACCGCCGCGATGCGACTCCCTCGGTTCCTGTGGGTCCCCTTCGAGCTCGGCCGCCCCTTCGGCGCACCCCACGAGCCGGCGTTCCAGCGCAGGGTGCTCCACGAGGCGCTCGCCCTGGTCGAGCGAACCGACGGCCCGGTTGTTCTCGCCGACTTCCCGGCCGACGCCCCCCGGAGCGAGGACGAGGCGCCGTGGGCGTGCCCGGTCTCGTTCGCGCCGGCGCCGAGCGACGCCGACGACCTGACCGCCGCGATCCGGCGCGAGATCGGGCAGCTGGCGCCGTGGGCCGAGCTCGCGCCGGCGCCGACACCCAACTCCGGCCTCCGCATCGACGAGATGGTCGAGCGCCTGACGTCCGTCGCCGATCGGGCGCCGGACGACCCGATCGACATCGAAGCCGTCCGTCTCGTCGCCGACGACGTCCGCTCGTGGTACCTCCACGCCGTCGCCAGACAGCCAGGCAGCGCCACGAGCAACGAGCGCAACCGGTGGTTCTGGCGGGAGACGGCCGTCGCCCACCTGCTCGGCGAGGTCGCCGCCGCCCTGATCGACCACCCCGACCCGACCGTCCGCACCTTCGCCGACCGTGCGATCGTGCCCCGAGACCACTGGGACTCCCTGGTCCCCGACCGACACGAGGATGACCAAGATGCCTGACACCAAGATCGTACGCGAACCGCTGACCGGCCCTGCGGCCTGGCGGGGCGAGGACCTCACCCCCGAGGACTACCTCTACGAGCTCAGTGACGAGGAGGTGACGGCGATCATCTCGCTCCGCGACGACCTCACGGCACGCGGGGTCGGCCTCGGTCAGATCGACCCCGACTCGGCGCCGGTCCCCGGCATGGCATCGGCGATCGCCGAGTGGCTGGACCGACTCGAGGACGGCATCGGGTTCGTGGTCGTGCGCGGGCTCGACATCGATGACTGGACCGAGCGCCAGGCGGGGCTGGCCTACTACGCGCTCGGCCGCCAGATGGGGGTGCCCGTCAAGCAGAACGCCGCCGGCCACCTGCTCGGTCACGTGCGCGACACGGGCAAGGACATCTTCACGGATCCCTCGGCACGGGGCTACCAGGTGCGGATCGGCCTGCCGTTCCACACCGACACCTCGACCGACCTGCTGTCGCTGATGTGCCTTCAGACGGCGAAGGAGGGCGGGGAGAGCGCCCTCGCGCCCCTCCAGACCGTCTACAACGAGGTTCTCGCTCGGCGGCCCGGCCTCATCGACACGTACTACGAGACCTTCGACTTCGACTGCCGGGACGAGGAGCACCCCGATGGCGGCCCCTACTACACCCGGGTCCTGGCGTCAGTGGGCCCCGACGGCAAGTTCTCCCTGCGGCACAACTCGGGCTACGCCAAGTCGGCGCCTTTCCGGTTCGAGGACGTCGAGCCGCTCAGCGAGAACAAGGTCGAGCTGCTCGACCTCGTCGACCAGCTGACGCACGACCCAGCGATCCACGTGCGCTTCCGTCTCGAGCGAGGCGACATGATCTTCATCAACAACTACGCCGTCGCGCACTCCCGCTCGGCCTTCGAGGACCACGACGATCCGGCGCGCAAGCGCCACCTGCTCCGGCTGTGGTTGGTCCTGCACCAGGGCCGCGACCTGGCACCCGACTTCGACAACCGAGCGGGCATCGAGACCACCGCCGACGTCGTCGAGGACGGGTTGGCCCCCGCATGAGGGGCGCCGACGCGCTGCTGCGCACCCTCGTCGGCAACGACGTCGACGTCTGCTTCGCCAACCCCGGGACGTCCGAGATGCACTTCGTCGCGGCGCTGGACGCCGTGCCGGAGATGCGTGGGGTCCTCGGTCTCTTCGAGGGCGTCGTCACCGGCGCGGCAGACGGCTACGGCCGCATGACGGGCCGCCCGGCGGCGACGTTGCTGCACCTCGGTCCCGGGCTCGGGAACGGTCTGGCGAACCTGCACAACGCGCGCCGAGCACGAACGCCGATCGTGAACGTCGTCGGCGACCACGCCCTCGACCACAAGGTGCTCGACGCACCGCTCGAGAGCGACATCGATGCCGTCGCCGGCTCGGTGTCGCGATGGGTCCGCCGGAGCACGAGCGTCTCGTCCCTGCCGGGGGACGCCGTCGATGCCGTCGTGGCGAGCCGGACCGGCGGCGGCGGGTCGGCCACGCTGATCCTCCCTGCCGACGTCGCGTGGACCGATGGCGCTGAGCCGGCCGGGCCTGGCGCGGTCCCTGCGCCTTCGCCCGTCGACGACGACACCGTTCGGAGCACCGCCGACGTGCTCCGATCGGCGGGGGCTTCGGCGGCGGTCTTCGTCGGCGGCCCGGTCATGGATCCCGACGGCATGGCCGCGCTGCAGGCCATCCACGAGGCGACCGGGGCGAGAGTGCTGCACGAGACCTTCCCGTCCCGGATGACCAGGGGCGCCGGGCGCTTCGAGTCGGATCGCCTCATGTACCTCGCCGAGATGGCCGCCGACCAGCTCGCCGGGGTCGAACACCTCGTCCTCGTCGGCACGGTCGAGCCCGTCGCGTTCTTCGCCTATCCCGACAAGCCCGGGCGACTGGTCCCCGCCGGGTGCACCGTGCACGCCTTCGCCAGCCCGGGGGACGACTGCGGGGGCGCGCTCGCCGAGCTCGCCGGGCGCGTCGCCGGACGCATCGAGCCGACCCCGGCGACGGTCGGCCCGCTCGACCGGCCGACCGGCGCCATCGACGTCTTCACCGCTGCCGCGGCCGTCGCCGCCACGTTGCCCGAAGGCGCGATCGTGTCCGACGAGTCGGCCACCTGCGGTCTGTTCATGCAAGGCGCGACGCTGCACGCGCCAGAGCACGACTGGCTGAGTCTCACCGGCGGGGCGATCGGCCAGGGCATGCCCGTCGCAACCGGTGCTGCCATCGCCTGTCGGGACCGGCCCGTGCTGAGCATTCAGGCCGACGGCAGCGCGATGTACACGATCCAGGCGCTGTGGACCCAGGCACGTGAGCAGCTCGACGTCACCACGGTGATCTGCAACAACGGCGCGTACGCGGTGTTGGCCATGGAGATGGATCGCGTCGGCGGCGAGTTCGGTGGACCGATCTCCCGCTCGATGTTCGATCTCACCCGCCCCGACATCGATTTCTGCCGACTGGCAGAGGGCCAGGGCGTCCCGGCGACGCGCGCGACCGACGCCGAGGCGCTGACCGACGCGCTCGAGCGCGCGCAACGAGAGCCGGGCCCCCACGTCATCGAAGCGATGTTCCGTCCGTGACGACCACCGACCACCGACCGCACCACCCGACCCGACGTACGGCGGCGAGCTCGTCGTGGGCCTCGACGGCGACCTCGACACCCGGAATCGCCTGGCGATGTGATGAAGTACGACCGAATCAGGCCGTGGACGAGGTAGATCGAAGCTCCTTCAGCGGCTGTGCGTGGCGGCACAGCGGAACCCGACGTTGCCCGCCGTCGAGTTGGGCGGCGACCCCATGCGACCCGCCGGGCGATACCGGTTGCAGTACGACGCGTGACACAGGTACGAGCCGCCCTTGAGCGCTCGGCGACCGGTGCGCGCCGCGCCGGGAAAGCGGAGCCCGAAGTCATCGACGGTCCACTCCCACACGTTGCCGACCATGTTCCACAGGCCCCACGTGTTCGGCTCGAAGGCCCGCACCGGCGCCGTGCCGACGTGGCCGTCGGCACCGGTGTTCTCGGTCGGGAACTCGCCCTGCCACACGTTCATGGCGTGCCGACCGCCCGGCTCGCGCTCGTCGCCCCACGGCCAGATCGTCTCGGTGCCGGCCCGTGCCGCTCGCTCCCACTCGGCTTCGGTCGGGAGGCGCACGCCGCGCCAGTCGGCGTAGGCCGACGCGTCGAGCAGGGAGACGTGCACCACGGGGTGGTCGAGGCGATTGTCGATGGACGATCCGGGGCCCTCGGGGGCACGCCACGAGGCGCCCTCGACCTCGCGCCACCACTCGGCGCCGACCATCGCTCGGGTCGGTGGGAAGTCATCCGGCAGCAGGCCACCGAACACGAACGAGCTTCCGAGCTCCTCGGCGATCGTCACGTGCCCGGTGGCTGCGACGAAGGCGGCGAACTCGGCGTTGGTCACCGCGGTGGCCTGAAGCAGGAACGGCTCGACGTCGACCTCGACCGGCTGCTCACCGTCTCCCTCGTTGGCCAGCTCGGAGCGCTCGCCCATGACGAACGCCCCGCCGGGCAGCGACACGAGAGCCGGAGGCGCCGGCACGTCGGCTGCGTCCGCCGTTCGCGTCGTGTCCCTCGAACGTACGCCTCGGTCGGGGTCGTCGCTCGACGGCCCTCGGTCGGGTACGCAACAGCTCACGGGGTCAGCACCACCCGGATCGCCTCGGCGACGACCTCGACCGACTCCTGCACCGTCAAGCGACGAGCCCGACGGAGCAGGTCGATGGCCTCGAGCTGGCTCATGATGTCCCCGGTGGTCCGATGGGCCATCCGGATGTCGGCGTCCAGCCTGTCGAGCTCGGACGCGAACTGGAGATCGAACTGGCTCGTCAGCGTGCGACGTGTGCGTTCGAGGTCCTCGCGGATGCGGACGCTGCGAGGCGCGTGGAGGCGACCGGCGCGATAGCCGTGGCCGATGTGCTCGTAGAGCCGGACGCGCATGGTGGCGAACTCGAGGGCGCGGTCCTCGAAGGAGCCCTCGCCGATCTGCGACAGGTGGGCGGCTGATTGACCTCTCCGCCAGAGCTCGTCGATCGCTGCCTGCGTCAGCGACTCGGGGTCGGGGAAGTAGCGGTACACCGAGCGCAGAGACAGGCCCGACCGATCGGCAGCCCGTTCGATGGTGGGGGTCAGCGCCTCCTCCTCGAACATCTCGAGGACGGCGTCGATCACCGAGGCGATGTTGCGTTCGCGTCGCAGGCGACGGCCGTCGACCGGCTCGTCGTCGGCAGCGGGCTGGTCGCCTTCGGTGACCTCGTCGGTGTCAGCCATCGATGATCGGCCCCCAGACTTCGAGATGGTCCTTGCGTTCCACGCGACGGAGTGTACGGAGGCCCAAGATCGGCTCGAGACCGTCCGGCGTCTCGAGGCACGGGATGATCCGCCGGCCGACCGTCGGCACGATGTGGTTGAGATAGCGGTCGCTCCCCGGGGAGACCCCGACGAAGTCGATACCTTGCTTGCGCAGGTAGGCGCGTGCCTTGCCGGTGTAGAGCGACACCGGAGCGCCGTAGAGCGTGTAGGTCATGGAGTCGGTTCCTCCGTGTGAGGCGCGTTCGTCGGGGCCGTGGTGGTCGCGGCGCGTCGCTCGAGCCAGCGGATGATGTCGAGGTCGGGACGTGTGCCTGACAGCTCGCAGAGCTGGCGCAGCCCGGTGGGACTGGTGACGTTGACCTCGGTCAGGTGGCCGTCCACGACGGCCGGGTCGACGGGCACGAGACTGCGGTCCTCGAACTCGGCCTCGAGTCTCGTGAATCTGCGGGCTCGAGTCGACCATCACCTCCACCACCGACCCGTCGGCATCGTGGAACCCGATGACCGGCACGACCGGCACGGGCGCCTCAGGCAGGTCGTCCCACTTCGAACCACGCAGCACCCAGCGGTACGGGATCCGGCGATAGCGGAGCACCGCCCGCATCTTCAGCGTGTACGGCGAGCTGAACGCCCCCTTGACCGTGACCTGTTCCATCGGCTCCCCCTTGTCGTGCTCGGACGATCGCGTTCGGACCACGTCGTCGACGAACCCCGACTTGCAGCGGACGGATTTGCGCTACAAACTAGCAGTAGTTGAACTGGCTGGTCGAGCGACCGGGGAACCGACGATGTTGACGATCACGCTGCTGGGCACGGGGAGCCCGATGCCCGACCCGAACCGGGCCGGCCCGGCGACCCTCGTGTCGACCGCCGGCGACGAGCACTTCCTCATCGACGCCGGCCGCGGGGTACTGATGCGCCTCGCCGCTGCCGGCGTGGGCATCGACCGCCTCACCGCCGTGCTGATCACCCACCTGCACTCCGATCACATCACCGACCTCAACGACGTCATCACCACCCGCTGGGTGATGACGTTCGCCCCGACGCCACTCACGATCGTGGGGCCGCCCGGCACCCAGGAGGTCGTCGACAAGATCGTCGAATCGCTCGGCAACGACATCCAGTACCGCATCGACCACCACGAGGACCTGCAGGACTACGGCTTCACCCCGGTCAACGTGATCGAGATCGCCGACGGCCCGGTCGAGCTCGGGACGTCGGCCACCGTCACCACCGCGCCCACCGACCACCGCCCGGTCCACCCCACGATCGGATTCCGCATCGACCACGACGGCGCGTCGGTCGTCGCGGCAGGCGACACCGTTCCCTGCGATGGTCTCGACCGCCTCAGCGACGACGCCGGCGCCCTCGTGCACACGGTGATCCGCAAGGACATCATCGAGAACATCCCCTTGCAACGGATGAAGGACACGCTCGACTACCACTCCTCCCCTGCCGAAGCCGCCCAGACCGCCAAGCGAGCGGGCGTCGGCACCCTCGTGCTCACGCACTACGTGCCTGCGTTCCCAGCCGGTGACGAAGCCGGCGCCGGCGAGTGGCGCAAGCTGGCCGCCGAGCACTTCGACGGCCCCATCGAGGTGGGCGACGACCTCCACCGCATCGAGATCCCTGGAGCCAACCAATGAGCAACGAACTGGTCCTCGACTCTCTCCAGCGACGCATGCGCGCCATGCACTCGCTCTACGAGGACGCCTGCGCCACCATGACGGTCGACCAGGTCAACCACGTCGAGCGCGAACCATGCCTCCCCATCGCCTTCTCCCTGTTCCACTACGTGAACATGGAGGACACCGCCTACTTCCTGATCTCCGGCGGCGAAGCACCGATCTGGAACGAGGAGTGGGCCGAGAAGCTGGGCGTGGCCATCAACGACCACGGCAAGGAACGCACGCCCGAGGAAATGGCCGGACAGCGCATCGAGAACTACGGCGCGTTCATCGACTACATGAACACCGTTTGGGCCCGGACCGAGCAGTTCCTCGCCGACCTCGACCCCTCCACCCTCACAGACGTCCTCATCCCCAAGCCGTACCCCCAACAGATCGCGAGCACGTACTCGGCTCGGGTCGGCGGCGAGGCCGGCATCACCAAGCTCGACGCCATCGAGTGCTGGTGGTACCAGCACGGCCTCCGCCACATGGGCGAGATCGAACACGCCCGAGCCCTTGTCGGCCTCGAGGGCATGACCAGCTGAGCGAGCCGGCAGCGGCCGCCGGTCAGGTGCCCTCGGCGAGTTCCGCCACGGATGCCACCGGGGTCGGCGTCGCCGAGAACTGCCTGCAACCCCAGACCCGACAGGCTCGGGCGAGCGCCGGCGCCTGCCCCTCGAGCGCGCCGGCAACCGCATTCAGCAGCCACCGCCCTGCCTCACCGACCCGCGGGTCCGAGATCCCGTCGGCCAACGAGCGATGCCAGAGGTCAGGAACCTCGTCGGCAATGCGGATGGCCTCGGCTCCGATGCGGTCCTCGGTGGCCAGCACCCAGACCGCGCCCAGTGCGGCGGCCCGGCCGGCGGCGGGCACCGCGTCGATGACCCGGACCTCGAGGTGCCCACGAGGTCGAACCGGTGGGAACATGGTAGAGAGGTGGACGGCCAGATCCGCTGGCGCGCCGAGCCTGACCCGGGTACGCCGGAGTTGGCGAACACGGCGCTCAGCAGTGGGGCCGAGGCGCTGAGCACGCGCCAGCACCACAGAGGCGTCGGTCCGGGGTCGACGCTGAGCTGCAGCGCCGCGGTGGACGCCATCATGCGCACGCCCTCGGGGGACTCCTGCCGGAAGTGGCGCTCCATGGCCACGTAGCGAGGAGCGTCGAGGCTCGGACGCGGTGGACGATGCGGGTCCAGCCCGAGCGGCACGACGACGAGTCCGGAACGGGCGAAGCGACGGCCGAGCGCGCGAGCATCCTCCTCGATGGCCACCCGCAGCGCCTCGGGGCCGGCGAAGGTCTGCGTGCTCAGCTCGAGCTGACCGCCGAGCTCCACGCTGACGATTCCGCCTGCGGGCAGTTCGTCGTCGCCGGCCGTCTCGGCGGTCTCGGCTGCGGAGATCGGCCGGTCGAGCTGGGCCGCATCGAAGACGAGCCACTCGGCCTCCGCGCCGATCCGCACCTCGTCAGAGCCCCGCAGCGTGTCCCGGATGGCCTGCTCCGTCGCATCGTGCGTCAAGGGCTCGCGGCTGGCGGTCATTCCCGCCGGCCGAGGTATTGCCGGTCCATCATGCAGTACCTTACCGTGGCCGAGATGCGCACCGATGAGCCTGCCGCCGAAGCCGGCTCGGGGGCTGACGGGCAGGCGGAAGGGGCCGCGCTCCACCTGCGTCGCATCGGCCCCGGCCTCGCAGTGGCGGCCGCCTGTGCGGCCGCAAGTCAGCTGATCGGTCTCCACGTCGCCGCGCTGTCAGCTCTGGTCGTCGCGGTGTTCCTCGGTGCCCTGGTTGCGAACGTCGGCCAGCATCGAACGGCATTGGCGCCCGGAGCCGCACTCGTCGCCCACCACGGGCTCCGCATCGGGATCGTCCTGCTCGGCTTTCGGCTGTCTCTGACCGACGCCACCGAGATCGGCGCAACGGGATTCGTGCTGGTCGTCGGTGTCGTGACCGTCACCTTCGTCGCGGTGGTGGCCCTCGGACGGTTGCTCGGGCTGAGCCCCGGACTGACGTCGCTGACGGCGACCGGGTACGCCATCTGCGGCGTCTCGGCCATCGCTGCCATGAAGGGGCTCGTCGACGCCGACGAAGAAGAGGCGAGCTACGCCATGGCCCTCGTGACCCTGTGCGGAACGCTCGCCATCGTGGCCCTGCCGCTCCTGGCCGGCCCCCTCGACCTCGATTCGGAGGGGTTCGGGGCATGGGTCGGCGCCAGCGTGCACGACGTCGGCCAGGTGATCGCCACCGCCTCCACCAACGGCACGCAGGCGCTCCAAGCCGCGACCGTGGTCAAGCTCACCCGCGTCGCGCTCCTCGGCCCACTCGTGGCCGGAATGGGCATCGCCCGCCGTCGAGCCCGTCGGACCCATCCCGGCGACCGAGTGCCGCTCGTTCCCTGGTTCGTCATCGCGTTCAGCGCCGCCATCGCCCTTCGCGCCACCGGGATCATTCCCGAACCTGCCCTCGAAGTCATCCGCACCGGTGAGGTGCTGCTCTTCGTCCTCGCCCTCGCCGGCCTCGGCATGTGTGTCCACGCCGACCAACTCCGTGCGCTCGGCACCCGCCCACTTCTCTTCGGACTCGCCGCCTGGCTCGTGATCGGCGCTGCCTCCTACGCAGGCCTACGCCTCCTGACGCCGTGAGCTCCGGTCGCCACCTCTCGACCGGTTGGAGCCCGTCACATCCCGTGCGGCCGCCCGCCCGGGTCCCGGCGTCCCTGTTCCGGCGGATGCGGTAGGACCGGCGTCATGGGCGTCGATGAAGTCCAGGTCGTCTCCCACACCTCGTCGACGTGACACCCAGGGGAGACCCTCCGCGTCGTCGAGCACGGGAAGACCCCGATGACGACGTCACCCGGTAACAGAACATGGCTGGGGTTCTCCGGCGACCGATACAACGGTGAGTGCACCTGATCGGCGGCTCCGAACGTCGGGCCACGGGGGGATGCGGACGCATGAGACCGGCGCATCGGGAGCTGGGTTCGGGGCGCTCCACCCTCGGTTGTCCGCACGTTCGGGGATGGTCGCCTGATGTCCTACTTGTCGGTCACCGTCCGGGGAAGACGGAGTCCTTCGATGCGATGATCAGCTCGTGCTCCCGGGCGTCGTCCCAGATCTCCCGATCGGTCGCCGCGTCGAGCTCGACATCGACGACGTGCAGGCTCTGGGGGAACGCATCCCGGACGAGACCGACGAGAGGCGAGGGTCGGCACTGTCGACATCGTGCGCAATATCGCCCACGATGGTGCCAACCGAAGTGCCACCGAACGATGAGCGCATCGTTCGGCACGCTCGAGGCCGTGGTCCGACCACCGAGGACGTACTCGCCGATGCTGGTCTGCTCGGTCTTTCCGGTGATGCGGCGACGCCCGTCGCCGGCGCCCGCCCCGCCTCGCCGTCGCCATCGCGGTGTCAGCCTTCGGCGGGAGTGCCGCTCATCGAGGTGGAGACCGACAACTTCACGCCCTCGGGAGTGCCGCTCATCGTGGTGGAGACCTCCCCAGTTCCACGTCGACCCACCTTCAGCAGAGTGATTGAGGCAGATCAAACGCCTAACGGTAGGATGGCCTTGTGACTAGACCGCAGGATGCCGCTGCCGAAGTTGCGGCGCTGCTCCAGCGGTGGGGCCATGTCGCCGTGTCTGACGGAACCCACGGGATGGTCGTGCTGCGCTTTGCGGGCGGACACGAGACCACGATGAGCATCGAGTCGGTCACCACGGCAACCCCGGAACATGCGCGGCTCTTCGAAGATAACGCATTGATGGTGGTCGCTGACCGCATCCCTGAGCGGGTCCGGCGTATCTACAACGACGAGGGTGTGAGCTGGTGGGACCGCCGAGGGCACCTTCGGCTCACCAGCGGCCCGGTCTTCATCGATGCCGACGTGCCGGCGGAACCGCGACCCCGGTCATCCGCGGCGACGAACCCCCTGGCAGGAGTGGTGGTGGCCGGCGTCTCGATCACGGCACTGTCCGCGTTCCCGAACCCGATACCCGGTGTGCGGGAGCTGGCCAGAAAGCTCGACGCGTCACCCGGGGGCGTGTCGCTCGCCGCGAAGCGTTTGATCGATGCGGGACTTCTCACCATGGACCGGGTGGCCGCGCAGCCCGGGCTGTTCTGGGCGGTCAGTGATCAGTGGCGGCCGGATTGGAACACGATCGAGGGAACGCCTACACCAGCCGAGGGGCTGGTCGCCGTCGGATCGCTCGCAGCCGCAGAACTCGGCGCACCACTGGCCGTGACCCGCGACGCCCCGATCGAGCTGCTCGCCGCTGACCGCGCCGCCTATCGACGCGCCCTCCGCAGTTCAGCCGGCCACGGCACGACGCGGATCGCCCTGGCACCGACTCCGGCGGTCTGCGACGTTCACGGTCCCGAAGCGACAGTCGACGGCCACCGGTGCGCACGCCCGGTCGTGGTTGCCGCCCTGCTCGCTACCGATCCGGGTCGAGGCGCCGAGATCATCGAGGACTGGGAGATGGTCGACCGTGCCTGGTGAGACCCCGTCGAGCGTTCATCTCGTCGGGTCAGCGACCGCGGACCTGGTCGATGCGCTCGCCCATCTCGCGGGCTTCGACTTCGCGCTCGTGGGAGGCCTCGCCGTCATGGCCCGGATCGGCGCTGGGCATCGCGCCACCAACGACCTCGACGGCGTCTTCGACAACGTAGACGGCGACACCACCGCAGTACTGGTGCATGCGGGTGTCGCAGAGAACGACCCCGCCATCCAACGCGTCCGGATCGACGGCACCAAGATCGACATCATCGACACCGCCGAGCTCCCCGCTGACCCCGACGCGCTCCCCGACGACCCGAAGGGCCTGCTCTTCGTCTGCGCCCACCGATGGGCCTTCGAGTCGGCAACACCGCTGCGTCTCATCTCCGACCACCGTGAGGTCGTTGTCCAAGTCGCAGTACCCGATGCGCTCGTCGCGATGAAGTCTCACGCGTTGCGATGGGCGACACCTCAGCGTCGGTCGACCAAGCGCGTCAGCGATCTCCACGACCTCTACCGACTCATCGGACTACCTGAGATCGGTGATGCCCTCGAAGGTGCCCCGTGGGGCCTCGCCCACCAAGTGCCAACGGCCCTCGCCGAGGATCTGGGCAACGGGGCCCAGGCCGCCGCGCTACTGCGATCCTCGACCGCACCCGACATCGCCGCCACCGATCCAGACGACTTCATCGAAACCATGCTCACCTTCTTGACACGGATTGCACGCTCCGGCTGAGCCCCTGCAGGAGTCAGCACAGGCGACGTGACCTCTGCGTTCCATGCGCAGAGGTCGAATAGGCCTTCGACCACCGACCTCCGGCACGCTGAATACCCGCGAAACCGCAGGTCAAAGGTCCTTCTCGAGGCCCAGTGGACCGCCAGCCCGACCGGCACGATCGAGGCGGTCAGTGCCGGAACTGTGCCCATATCGTGCCCACGGACGGGACCCCCGCACGTTTCGGTGGAGCGAAATATGCCCTCTGACCCGGCTTTTGTAGTCGGGTGGGGGAGATTTGAACTCCCGACCTCTGCGTCCCGAACTCTTTTCGGCCGGTTGTCGGCGGACTTCGGCGGACGTCTACGGCCGGATTCATGGGCTTCTCGAACGTCAGCGGACAGGGACGAAAAACAGCGTCCGCGGGATGGACGCGGGATGTCCAATGCCGTGATCATCTTGGTGGCGGTCACTCGGCGGACGGGAAAGATCGCTATACGGACGTCAGGATCCGGCATCCTCACGCGAGAAGGTCGCCACCGCTGCTCCCGCCGCCGACCTGAGGCTGTTCCTGTACAACTGCGTGTTCATCCGGCTGGCCAGGCTGGTCGATGCACCGCGTCGGAATGCGTCGTGGTCGGCTGCCTCTGGCCGTGGCCTGGAGCATCACGCTGACCCTGGACCTCGTCGAGACCCCGACCGACAGCCCGACCGACGTCGTCGAGGTCGACCGCGTCATGGGCGGGCTGCGGGCCACGGCGCGCAGCCGCCGCACCCACGGCCTCGATTGGCGTCGAGCCCAGCTCGCCGCCATGGCACGCCTCATCGAGGAGCACGAGTCCGAGCTGATCGAAGCCCTTGCCGAGGACACGGGCAAGTCCTCCGGAGAGGCACTGCTCGGTGATCTGCTCGTCGTCAAGGCGGCGATCTCCGACGCGCTCTCGAACCTGCGCAAGTGGACGGCTCCCCAGCGAGTGTCGATCCCGATGTTCATGCAGCCGGGCAAGGCCCGCGTCCGTCCGGAGCCCCGCGGCGTCGTCGCCGTCATCGGGCCGTGGAACTACCCGGTCCACCTCACCCTGCTCCCTGCCGTCCAGGCGATCTCGGCGGGCAACTGCGTCGTGATGAAGCCGTCGGAGATGACACCGCGCACCGCCGCGCTGCTGGCCGAGATCGTGCCGGCGCACCTCGACCGCGACGCCATCGCGGTCGTCACCGGCGGGCCCGAGGAGACGACGGCCATCATCGAGAACGACCCCGATCTCGTCTTCTTCACCGGCAGCACCAACGTGGGCCGCAAGATCGCCGAGGCCGCCGCCCCGCGCCTCATCCCCGTCGTCCTCGAGCTGGGCGGCAAGAGCCCCGTGATCGTGGCCGCCGATGCCGACGTCACCGTCGCCGCCCGCCGCATCGTGCACACCAAGACCCTGAACTCGGGCCAGACCTGCGTCGCCGCCGACTACGTCCTGGCCGAGCGCTCCATCCTTCCGGCACTGGTCGAGGCGTTGCGGGCCGAGATGACCCACCGCGAAGTCCAGTACGAGGAGCGCACGAAGATCGTCAACGAAGGCCACGCCGAACGGCTCGCCCGCCTGCTCGAGAACCACGGCGGCAGATCGTGCCGGCGGTGGCGCCGACGTCGCCACGCGGACGGTGGAGCTGACCCTGATCCAGGAGCCAGACGCCGACGCCGCCGTGATGGGCGAGGAGATTTTCGGCCCCCTCCTGCCGGTGTTGGCGGTCGACGACATCGACGACGCCATCGAGTTCGTCAACGACCGACCCCACCCGCTCGCGCTGTACGTGTTCTCGGCGTCGGCGGCCACCGCGGAGCACGTGCTCGCCAACACCACCTCCGGCGGCGCCTGCGTCAACCACGTCGGTATCACCTCGGCCCGAGAACCTGCCCTTCGGTGGTGTCGGGGCCAGCGGCATGGGTGCATACCACGGCAAGGCCGGGTTCGACACCTTCAGCCACCAACGCTCCGTGCTCTACAAGCCCACGCGCTTCGACCTACCGGCGCTCTACTCGCCGATCAGCCGGACCGCGCAAAAGGTCATGAGGCGCGGCGCTCGGCTGAGCCTCGACAGCTCGGGGTCCGAGTCGCAGAGCGCGACGGCCGCGTGGCGTCGGCAATAGCCGATGCCCACCTCTACGACGGCTCCGATCGGGCTCCTCCGTCCCGGCGCGCCGCTCCCACTACTCTCACGTTCGTCCAACGATCCGAGTCAGCGGCCGACTGGCGCGTCGACGGCAGCGAGCAGAGGCAGGCAAACGATGAGCATGAATGGCAACCGGGAGCGTGTCGCCGTTCGCGTCCGCACGCCAACTGGTCGCCGACATCCGGAAGCGACACCTGGGGCCAGGCACGCAACTCGACCCCGAGCACGTGATGGTCGAGGACTTCGGCGTGGCCCGGGGCACGCTCCGGGAGGCGCTGCGCTTCCTCGAGCTCCAGGGTGCGCTGCGGATCAAAGCAGGACCCGGCGGCGGCCCCGGTGGTCAGCGTTCCCGGCGCCGACCACCTGGCCAGCGTCCTCTCCCTCCACCTGCAGTTCGCCGATGCGTCGTTCCGGTCGGTGGTCGACGCCCGTCGCTCGATCTACCCGCTGTTGGCCGGAGAGGCCGCCGAGCGGGCGGAGAGCGACGACCACGCGAGGCTGCGCGAGTGCGTCTCCAGGATCCACGACTCAATCGGCGACGAGGACCGGTACCACGAGGAATCCCGTCGACTGCACAGCCTGATCGCATCCGCGTCCCGCAACCGAGTGCTGGCGCTGCTGGTCGAGGCCCTGCACCAGATGTCAGAGGTCACCGGCACCTGGGAGGAGAAGCAGCAGCGGGCCGCAGTCCGCAGCTACGAGAAGATCGTCGAGGCGATCGCCGCCGGCTGACTGCCGCCCACTGCGCGGGACACCATGGAGCGGACCATCGCCAGCGCGTTTCGTCACTGGGAGCGGACCGAGCCAGAGGTCCTGGACCGACCGGTGTCCTGGATCGCGCTCGACGACTGAACGACCGGGCGTCGCCAGCTCGAGCACGCCCCCTCAACTGGTATGATGGTTTTGCCTGTGATCGATCACTGAGGGGGCCATGATGCCGACGCTCGACGAGGTCCAGCGCGTCCGCGAGGCGACGCCGGGAACCGAGGGATGGACGCGCACAGCGCGTCCGGGCGATCCCGACAAGTACTTCATCGTGTCCGCCGACTGCCACGCCAGCGAGCCGCGCGACTGGTACCGCACCATGGACGCCGAGTTCCTCGAGCGGCTCCCCCGACTCGAGGTGAACGAGAAGGGCGAGTCCTTCATCATCACCGAGGGCAACCGCCCGTGGAAGATCCGCACGTCCAAGACCAACTGGGGACCCGAGGAGCTCGAGCGCACAAGGCCGGGACCACGCCCGAGGAGCGCATCGCCGATCAGGAACGTGATGGCGTCGACGTCGAGGTCGTGTTCCCGAACAAGGGCGATGCACGGCTTCGGGAGCCGAGCATCCTCGCTTCTCCATGGCCATGTGTCGCGCATGGAACGACTGGGCACACGAGGCCTACGGCGAGCATCTGGACCGCATCCTCCCCATGGCCATGGTGCCCACGAACGACGTCGATGCCGCCATCGCCGAGATCGGACGGGTCGCGGCGATGGGCTTCCCAGGCATCACGATCCCGGCGAAGCCCGAGTACGGCCCCACGGGCATGGACAGCCGCAACTACAACCAGCCCGAGTTCGAGCCCCTCTGGTCGGCCATCGAGGACGTGGATCTCCCGATGACGATCCACGTTTCCACCGGCAGAGATCCCCGCGCGGCCAGCGGTCCCGGTGGCGCCGTCATCAACTACGCCATCCACTGCTGCGCTGCGTCGCAGGAGCCCCTGGCCAACCTGTGTGCGTCGGGCGTGCTCGAACGCCATCCTCGCCTCCGCTTCGCCCTCATCGAGGCCGGGATCGGTTGGATCCCGTGGCTGCTCGATGCCATGGACGAGGCGTTCTTCAAGCACCACATGTGGGTGAAGCCCGACCTGCCCGAACCCCCGAGCACCTACTTCCGCCGCCAGGGCATGTCGTCGTTCGGCGAGGACCCCGCCGGACTCGCCCTCGCCGCAGAGCACGATCTCGTCGACAACTTCATGTGGGCCAACGACTACCCCCACCACGAGGGCACCTGGCCCCATTCGGCGGCGGCCATCGAGCGCACCATGGGGCACCTCACCGACGACCAGCGAGCCAAGATCCTCGGCGAGAACGCAGCGCGCTTCTTCGGCATCTCGATCGAGCGCTGAGCGGTCCGATGGAGCTGCGAGGCGCAGCAGCCGCCGTCGGCGTGGCCGAGCTGGCGCCTCGGCGCTGGAGCGACGGACGGCGGGCGCTCGACCTCCTCGCCGAGGTCGGGGTGGCGGCAGTGGCCGACGCCGGCCTCGACCTGCACGACGTCGATGGCTTGCTCGTGCCCCCGGTCGCGGGCGTCCCCTCCTTCGTACCCGCCACCGTCGCCGAGTATCTCGGCCTCCGGCCGACCTTTGCCGAGTACGTCGACCTCGGCGGCGCCACCGGCGCCGGCATGATCTGGCGGGCCGCTGCGGCGATCGCGGCGGGGATGTGCACGACGTGCCTGGTGCGCTCACGGCCGCGGCCCGGACGAAGCGATCACCCGAGGAGCGCCGCCGGTCGGCGCGGGGCCGCCCGATCGACCGCTCCCCCGCCGCCGAGTTCGACGCGCCCTACGGCCTCGTCGGCGCCACTGCGGGCTATGCCATGATCGCCCAGCGCTACCTACACGACTTCGGCGCTCGACCCGAGCAGCTGGCGCGCATCGCCGTCCACCAGCGCGACAACGCCTGCGCACACCCCGAGGCGGTGTTCACCGACCCGATCACGGTCGACGACGTCCTCGCTTCGGAGATGATCTGCGACCCGCTCCGCCTCCTCGAGATCGTCATGCCCGTCGCCGGCGGCGCGGCGGTCGTCGTGACGGCCGCCGATCGCCGCTCGACGGCCCCCACGCCCCGGCGTGGCTGCTGGGTGCGGGTGAGGTGCTGACGCACGCCTCACCGACCGCTGCGCCGAGCTTGACCGACACGGCCATCGCCGACGCGGCACGGCGGGCGTTCGGCACTGCCGGCGTCGACCCGGCGGACATCGGGCTCCTCTCCCTCTACGACTGCTACACGATCACCGTGCTGCTCACGCTCGAGGACGCCGGCTTCTGCGCCAAGGGCGAGGGGGGTGACTTCGTCGACTCACACGACCTGCGCTGGACGGGTGATCGCCCGCTCAACACCCACGGCGGACAGCTGTCCTACGGGCAGGCAGGCATCGCCGGCGGGATGAGCCACGTGACCGAGGCCGTCCTCCAGCTCCAGTCCCGAGCACTCGGTCGCCAGGTCCCCGACCTCGAGCTCGCCTACGTCAACGGCAACGGCGGCATCATGTCCGAGCAGGTCGGCCTCGTCCTCGGGACCGACCGATGACGGACCCGGGACCGGTCTCCGAGCCGTACTGGCGGGCCGCCGGCCGCCACGAACTGGTGATCCAGCGATGCGGATCGTGCGACGAGCCCGTGCACTACCCCCGCCCGACCTGCCCGTGCTGCGGCCACCGAGAACTGCACTGGGAACGAGCGTCGGGCCGGGGCCGCGTCCACACGTTCACCGTGGCGCGCCGCCCGACCCATGCCGCCTTCACGGACCGCACGCCCTATGTCATCGCCATCGTCAAACTGGACGAAGGCCCGAGGCTCACGACCAACATCGTCGACTGCGACCCCGACAGCGTCCACGTCGGCATGGGGGTCGAGGTCGCGTTCG
Source organism: Acidimicrobiales bacterium (assembly GCA_034522155.1). GTDB lineage: Bacteria > Actinomycetota > Acidimicrobiia > Acidimicrobiales > Salinilacustritrichaceae > Salinilacustrithrix. The sequence goes on from JAXHLP010000013.1 coordinate 191,278, forward strand.
AGGATCGAGACGGACGCACGCTTCCGGTCTTCCGCCCGACGCCCTGACGGAGGCGGGCCCGCCGAAGATCGGAATCACCGGCAGCCGAACCCGAGCAGCTCGCACGTCGGCGACTCCTCATCGGGAGGCGGTGCGGTCCTCGTGGTGGTCGACGACGTCGTTCCCGTCGGTGTCTTCGACTCCGGCGCGTCGACCGCAGTCGTGCGGTGGCAGATTCCCCGCGTTCGCTCCGCTTCTCGGGCCTTGCCCGCGCAGCAGCGAATAAGTATCATAGTTTCAGGTTTCTGAGTGGAGACTCGAGAACGAACTCGTCGACATGCGGGTCGGGGGAACATGGAGAACATCACCGATGGACGGGAGCTGATCGATTCGGCGTACTACGCCGCGCACGGCCCGCCTCACGAGATCTGGGCCCGACTCCGGGCCGAGTCACCCGTGCATCGTTGCGAACCTGCGGCGACGGAGCCCTTCTGGGCCATCACGAAGCACGAGGACATCTGCGAGATCTCGACCCGACCCGACCTGTTCCTCAACCGCCCCGGCGTCGCCGTCCTCCCCGAACGCCAGGAGGACGCCATGCGGGACAGCAAGTTCGGTTCGATGCGCTCGATCATCAACATGGATCCGCCGGAGCACCGCGCCTACCGGAAGGTCGCAGCGCGCGAGTTCACCCCGCGAGCCGTGCGCGACCTCGACGAGCTGATCGAGACGAGCGCCCGCGAGATCGTGGACGAGCTCGCCGGCGAGACGGGCGAGGGGACGTGCGACTTCGCGACCGACGTCGCCGCCCGCCACCCCCTCCGGGTGTTGTCGCACATGCTCGGCGTACCCCGCGAGCAGGAGGCCGACATCCTGCGCATCACCAATCAGCTCTTCGCCTTCGACGACCCGGAGCTGCGACGCAGCGACGACTTCGCCACCGCGATGCGCGACCTGGCGATGGAGGCCTTCGAGATGTTCGACGCCGTCATCGAAGACCGCCGCGCCTGCCCCCGGCACGATCTCGCCACCGTGCTCGCCACCGGCACCGTCGACGGCGAGCCGATGGGTGTGCGGGAGACGCTCGGCTACTACCTCATCGTCTTCAGCGCAGGACACGACACGACCAAGAACGCCCTCGTCGGCGGCATGCACGCCTTCGTCGAGCACCCCGAGGAGCTCGTCAAGCTCCGTGCCGACCCCGCCCTGGTCGACAAGGCCGTGGAGGAGGTCACCCGGTGGACATCGCCGGTGAACTACATGAAGCGGACGGCCGCCGTCGACACCGAGATCCGCGGCCAGCGCATCGCTGCGGGTGATGCGCTCGCCCTGTTCTACGGCTCGGCCAACCGCGACGAAGACGCGTTCGAGGATCCCTCCGAGTTCCGCATCGACCGGCAATCCACATCCCGCAACCTCGGCTTCGGGATCGGCGAGCACTTCTGCCTCGGCGCCAACCTCGCCCGACGTTCGCAACGAGCGCTGTGGCTCGAGCTCGGCCGCCGCCTCGACTGGGCCGAACTCGCGGGCGAGCCCGAGCGGACAGAGGCGTCCTTCGTGATCGGCATGAAGCACCTGCCGATCCGCTACCGGCTGCGCGCCGCATGACGAAGCCGGACCGGCACAGACTCTGAACCGGGCGGACCCACCACGACCAGTCACGACCGGAGAACGACGTGCTCACCCCTTTCGACGACTTCCCCATCCATCCGTCAGCGGAGCCACTCGGGCAGACGGCGACCGGGGATCCCAACCACTACGACCGCTACTTCTTCAACGGCACGGACCGCGACGGGCGCTTCTACCTCGGCGCCGCCATGGGCCACTACCCCAACCGCGGTGTCGTCGACGGCAGCGTTCTGCGCTGGCCATCGATGGCAAGCAACACTCCTCTTCGCCTCGGGCCGCATGCCCACGGACCGGTCGACTCGCGTCGGTCCGTTCCGCATCGAGATCATCGAGCCGATGCAGAAGCTCCGGATCGTCGTCGACGACAACGAACACGGGATCGCCGCCGACCTCACCTTCGTGGCCAGAACGGTCGCCGTGGAGGAGCCACGGCAGTTCAAGCGGTTGCCCGACGGCCGTCTCCTCACCGACCACACGCGCATGACGCAGTGGGGCGCCTGGGAGGGAGTGATCCGCATCGACGGAGACGAGACGCAGGTCGACCCGGCCACCACGCCGGGCACCAAGGACCGGTCGTGGGGCGTTCGACCGGTCGGTGAGGCCACGCCGACCAACTTCGATTCCGGCATGGCCGTCCCGCAGGCGTTCTGGTTGTGGGCACCACTGCACTTCGAGGACCGACACACGCACCTCGCACTCCACGAGCACCCGGACGGCTCGCGGTGGCTCGAGACAGCACTCGTGGTCGATCCAAGACCAACGGACGCAGCGCCCTGGCAGCAGGCTGGTCTCCACCGCTGCGAGGACATCCGCTACGAGATGGAGTGGCGCCCGGGACGCCGTGAGATCGAACGCGCGGCGCTGACCTTCCGGCATCCCGACGACGGCGAGCTGCGCATCGAGCTCGAGCGCTGCTTCACCTTCCACATGCGCGGCATCGGCTACCTGCACCCAGAGTGGGGCCACGGACGGTCCGCACGGCGAGCTCGAGACGGCTCGGGAGACGATCGAGGTCGACGACCTCGTCCAGACCGAGCCGAACAACCTCCACGTCCAGACCGTCGTGAAAGCCCATCTCGGCGGCCAGACCGGCATCGGCGTCCTCGAGCAGCTCTGCATCGGACCGCACGAACCGACCGGCCTCACCGGCCTGCTCGACGGGTTCGCAGGATGAAGGCGGTGGCGGGCGCCGAGAGCACGGAGTTCCCCTCCCGAACGCCTCCACAGACCTCAGCGGCCAGGTGGCCGTTGGTCACGGGCGCGTCGTCCGGGCTCGGCTGGCGCTTCTCCCGTGTCCTGGCGGCCGCGGGCGCCACGGTCGCGGTCGCTGCTCGCCGGGAGGATCGCCTCGAGGAACTGTGCCGATCGATCGGTGACACAGGCGGGACGGCGTTCCCCATCCGCCTCGACGTCACCGACGTCGACTCCATCATCGAGGCGGTGGCGGCGGCGGAGGACGCGTTGGGGACGGTCACGACCCTCGTGAACAACGCTGGCATCCCCGACGCGCAGCGGGCACACAAGATGCCGGTGGACCTGATCGACCGGGTCCTCGACACCAACCTGCGCGGCCCTTACATCCTGGCGTGCGAGGTGGCCAGGCGGCTGATGGCGGCCGACCTTCCCGGACGCATCGTCAACATCTCGTCGGTCGGCGCCCGGCAGTACTCGGGCGGCGGCGCGGCGCTGTACTCGATCACGAAGGCGGGCATCGAGCGGATGACGGAAGTCCTTGCCGTCGAGTGGGCGCGGAAGCGGATCAACGTCAATGCCATCGCGCCTGGAGCCTTCTCGTCCGAGATGATGGACGGGATGCTCGAGCGCATCGGAGACATGTCCGCCCACTTCCCCCGCAAGCGCCTCGGCGACCCGGCCCAGCTCGACAGCACGCTGCTGTTCCTCGTCGCACCGGCCTCGGAGTTCGTGACCGGCACGGTGGTGACCGTCGACGACGGGCAGAGCCCCCGGTGACGGCGGTGGAGGAAGGAGCAAGACCCATGACCGACGACGCGACGACGGACCGGGGCACGTTCCCGGCGTTCGTCGACCGAGACTGGATTCAACGAGCCCTGGACGACGCCGGTGTGGCCGACGGCGCCCCGGCTGGTCGAGGTCGACTTCGGGGCTGGATCGGCACGGGCCAGATGGCGCGGAACGCTCGCATCGCGCTCGACTGGGACGATCCGACGGGCCGCCCGATGTCGGTCGTCGCCAAGGTGGCGTCGGCCGACGAGACGGTCGCCGCGTTCTCCTTCCAACAGGGTGGCTACCAGACCGAGCTCAACTTCTACGACCAGATCGCGGCGACCGTCGACTGCCGGGTGCCGATCAAGTACCGGACCGAGTGCCGTCCCGACGACCTGGAGTTCGCGCTCTTGATGGAGGACGTGGTCGACGCGACGCAGGGCGACCAGTTCGATGGCCTCGACGAGGACCAGCTCGACTTGGCGATCGGCCAGGCTGTCGGGCTGCACGTGCCGCGATTCGGCGATCCCTCGCTGCCCGACGACCTCGATGCCGCTCCGGTCGAGGAGTTCGCCGACTTCATCGGGGCGGTCTACCCGAGCTCGGTCGACGTCATGGTCGATCGCCTCGGCGACGGCCTCGACGACGAGGTGGTCGACGTCTTCCGGGCGGTGGCACCCCACATCGGGACTTGGGCGGCCTGGGCCGGTGCCCCCGAGACCGCCGTCCACGGCGACATGCGCGCCGACAACCTCCTCTTCGGCCACCGGGACACTGCACCGCCGATCGTGGTCGTCGACTGGCAGACCGTGCGACCAGGGGGCGCAGCCAACGACCTCACCTACCTCGTCTCTGGGAGCATCGTGGATCCCGAGGACCGAAGCGCACGGGAACGGGATCTCGTGGCGTCCTACCTCGATCGCATGCGCGCTGCTGGCGTCTCGCTGGACCCCGATGAGTTCTTCCGGGCCTACCGGCTCGGGTCGATCTGGGGACTGCTCATCACGTCGGTCGCCACGATGTCGGCAACGCGCACCGAGCGCGGTGACGCGCTCTTCACCGTGATGGCCCAGCGCCACGGGTGGCAGGCCGTCCACCTCGAGGCCGTCTCGCTCCTCACCTGACCGCAGCCGATGCAAGGAGACCCAGCGGTGTCCCCCGCGACGCACCTCACCTACTGCAGGATCTGCCCCGCGCACTGTGGCCTCGTGCTCGAGGTGAGCGACGGCGTCGTCACAAGCGTTTCCGGCGACCGGGAACACCCGCTGACCAAGGGCTTCACCTGTGCGAAGGGCCGCCGAATCGGCGATTTCCACTCGGATCCCGCACGCCTGCAAACCTCGCAGCGACGTCGATCCGACGCGACGTTCGAGCCCGTCAACGTCGACACCGCAGTCCACGAGGTCGCCGACCGGCTGCGTTCGATCATCGACGATCACGGTCCCGACGCCGTCGGGCTCTTCGTCGGCACACAGACCTACACCGCCTCGCTCAGCTACAGCTTCGCCACGGCCTGGCAACGAGCCGTCGGCACCCGCAAGCGGTTCACGACCGTCACGATCGACCAGTCGGCCAAGATCGTGGCCACGGGACGCCTCGGCGCGTGGGCCGGCGGCCTGCAGCGATTCCAGGACGCCGACACCTGGATGCTGGTGGGGACGAACCCACTGGTGTCGATGCAGGGCGGCAACATGACGGGCTTCCCCGTCCACGACAACCTCCGGGCACTCACCGACGCACGACGTCGCGGATTGCAGCTGATCGTGATCGACCCGCGGCGCAGCGAGGTCGCTGCCCACGCCGACATCCACCTGCAGCTCCGACCGGGGACCGACGCCCCGCTCCTCGCAGGCATCCACCACGCGCCGCCGCGCGACGGGCTCGCCGACGACGACTTCTGTCACCGCTGGGCCAACGGTCTCGAGGACCTCGAGCGCGTGGTCGCCGACTTCCCGCCCGAGGTCGCCGGCCGCATCGCTGGTGTCGACCCGAGCGAGATCATCGCCGCCGCCCGCACGTTCGGCGAGGCCAACACGGGCATGGCAACCTCGGGAACCGGGCCCGACATGGGTCCGTTCGCGAACGTCGCCGAGCACCTCGTCCAGGCCCTGAACGTCGTCTGTGGCCGGCTCCCCCGCGAGGGCGACCGGCCGGGCGGGTTCAACGTGCTCGAGCGCACCCCCTCGTATCGCGCTGCAGGCCGTCGCTCCCCGGCGACCTTGGGATCGAGCACCCGAGAACCGGTTCGGTGTCTCGTGGCTCCGAAGCGAGCTGATGTCCCCACTCCTGCCCGACGAGATCATGCTGGACGGCGCCGACCGCATCCGAGCCCTCGTGGTGGCGGGCGGAAACCCCGGTGCCGCCTTCCCCGACCAGGATCGCATCCTCGAGGCACTCGAGGCACTCGAGCTCCTCGTCGTCGTCGATCCCTACCTCACCGAAACCGCCGTGCGCGCCGACTACGTGATCGCCCCGACGCTCTCGCTCGAGCGAGCGGAGGACCGCGCGGGGCTACGGCCACTTCAACGACGAGCCCTTCGTCCAGTTCACCGGCCCGGTGCTCGAACCACCCGAAGGCACGGTGCACGACTGGGAGTTCTACCTTCGGCTCGCACAGGCGATGGGACTGACCCTCGACATGGGGCGACGAAGCTACGGACCCGATGACCCAGTACCCACCGACGTGGAGGTGCTGAGCGACCGGGCCGCCAACGGTCCGGTCGATCACGCCGAGCTCCGCCAGCGTCCCCGCGGCATGCTGTTGCCCGACCTCGCGCCACCCGTGGTCGGCGCAGCCCACGAGGCCGCCGATGAGCGATTCGAGATCCTGCCCCCCGATGTCCACGACGAGCTGGCCGGTGCGCTCGACGATCTGGAGAGCTGGTCCGCGAACGGGCGCCCTACCGCCTCATCGTCGGTCGGACGAAGGACCATGAACTCGCTCGGACGCCGCCTCCCCGGCCTCGCCCGCCACCGCTACAACCCGTGCTTCCTGCACACCGAGGACCTGTTGCTCGAGGAGCTCCAGCCGGGAGACCTCATCGAGCTGCGATCCGACCACGGCGTCGTCGGCGCCGTCGTCCAACCCGACGACACCTTGCGTCGGGGCGTGGTCTCGATGACGCACTGCTTCGGAGGTGAACCCGGCGTAGAGGACGATCTGCGGCCGGTTCGGGACCAATCCGGCGCGGCTCCTAGTCTCAGCGAGGGCAGGCAGGACATCAGCCTCATGCCCCACATGACGGCCGTGCCCGTGTCGATCGAGGCGGCCCAGCACACATGACGGTCGACCTCGACGCATCGAACCATCCCGTCGGCGGCGGGTCGAACGGCTTCGGCGTCACCGTCGATG
>JAXHLP010000014.1:0-205504 GCA_034522155.1 Acidimicrobiales bacterium
GCGCCACCGGTGCCATCCTCATCGGCACCTGCCTCGACGAGCTCGAGCGTCAAGACAAGAGCGTCGGCCTCATCACCATGTGCACCGGCGGCGGCATGGCCCCCGCCATCATCATCGAGCGGGTCTGACCCAGCACCACGACGTCCATGTCGGGAACCGTGAGACAGGACGCCCATCCATCTCCTGGGACGGACTTCAGCCGTCGAGGCGGAGCCTGGCGTTGTCCCAGCTGAGGATTTGCCCGGCGGGATCGAGCCGGATCACGGCCTGGCCCGAGTAGTGCTTGGTGGTGGCCTTGGGCATCCGGGATGGGGCGGGTCGGAAGGCTGCGTACTTGTCGGCCAACATCGCTCCCGCGCGATCGGCCTCGGCGCCGGGTTCCAGGATCGTTGCCCTGACTGGCAGCTCGACGGCGGCGAGCTCGACCCACTGACGGCCCTGCTCCACCAGGAGACACGCTCGATCGTCGTTGCGGATGCGCGCCACCTTCTTGGCGCGCTCCGGGGTGCCGACGTAGATCACACGGCCCTCGACGACGTACCAGAGCGGGAGCGAGATCGGCCAGCCATCGCGCCGCAACGTGGTCAGGATCGCGGTGTGTCCACGCTCGAGGAACTCCCAGGCTTCGTCCTCGCTCATTCGCACGCCCATCAGGCATTCCTCCAGCGGGTTCTCGACGTCGTCCTCGCCACCGTGTCAGCTCCCGAATCGGACGGGGACGTGCTTGGCGCCGCCGACGAAGTGCGACTTGGTCCACTCGGTCGGGCCGGTCGACTCGATCGAGGTGAACTCGCGGCGCAGACCGTCGAGGACCGCGGAGACCTCCATGTGGGCCAGCCGGGAACCGAGGCAGAAGTGGGCTCCATGACCCCAACCGACCTGGCGGCTGGCGTTCGAACGGCCGACGTCGAGCGAGTGCGGGTCGTCGAACAGGCCTGGGTCGCGGTTGGCGCCCGGATACGACAGGAGAACCCGGTCGCCGGGAGCGAAGGCGTGACCTGCCACCTCGGCCTCGGTCTGGGCATGTCGAAGGAAGTGGCGGACCGGCGAGGTGAGCCGAACGACTTCGTAGGCCGCGTTCTGGACCAGATCCGGCTCCGAGCGCAAGCGGTCGAACTGGTCCGGGAACCGAGCCAGCGCGTCGATGCCGCCAGCCATGGCGAACGACGTCGTGTCGTGGCCTGCGGTGGCGATGATCACGTACAGGCCGATCGCCGTCATCGTCTCGAGCGGCGTGCCGTCGACCACGCCGTTGGCGATGGCCGAGGACAGGTCGTCGGTGGGGTTGGCCTGCCGATCCTGCATCAGCTCGGTGAAGTAGCCGGCCACCTCCATCATCGCTGCGAACGGGTCGCCCTGGCCGAGCTCGTCGTCCTCCGAGCTGAACATCTCCTGGGTCAGCTTCAGCAGGACCGGCTCGTCCTCCCGGGGCACGCCCATCATCGACATGATCACCCGCAGCGGCAGCGGGAGCGCCACCTCGGACGAGAAGTCGCACTCGCCGCCGATCTCGTGCAACCGCGTCATCGACTCGGCGACCAGCTCGTCGACGGCGGGCTTCAGGACGCGGAGGGTGGAGTTCTTGAACCACTCGACGACCAGCTTGCGATGCGCCAGGTGGTCGGGACCGTCCTGGTTGATGAGCATCTTGAGCTGGGCGCCGACCTCGTTGATGTCCGGGCCATCGGCTCCCAGCTTCGGGGGGAGCAGGGGCACCGTCGTGTTCGCGAACTCCCCCGGGCGGCGGGAGACCTCGAGGAGCACCTCGAGGTCGACCGTGGCCCAGATCGTCCCGTGGACGTCGTCGTCGAAGCGGACGAACGGCCCCTGACCGCGCAGCTCGTCGACGGCCCGGTGCCAGCGCTCGAGGTCGACGAAGGTGGCGCCGTCGGTGAACAGCGGACCGGGATCCGTGCGGGTTGTGGTCTCGTCGATGGTGCTCATGGAAGACTCCTTTGGATCGGGCGCCGGGGGCGGGATCGCTGGGTTAAACTGTACGAATGTCCAATAAATTGCCTGAGAGGCGACTCGGTCGACCGCCAGGGGCCGATGCCGACAAGACGAAGGCGGCGCTGCTCGACGCGGCGCTCCGTGCGTTCGCGGAGCGTGGCTTCGAAGGGGCGTCGATCCGCGAGATCACCGGTGCGGTCGGCGTGGGCCACAACCTGGTGCGCCACTACTTCGGTTCGAAGGAGGACCTGTGGCGAGCCGCGGTCCGCCACGGCCTGGAGCCGGCGGCGGCGCGCATCGTGGAGATGTTCGACGTCCGCGAGGCCCGGCCGCTGCGTCCGACGCTTCGCTCCGGGTTGGAGCTGCTCATGGCGGAAGCCACGGCGAACCCGGATGCGTTCCGCCTGTTCCTGGCCGAGGCACTTCGCGGTGGCCCGAGGTTCGACCAGATCTACGAAGATGTCCTCGAGCCAATCTCGCGAGCGATCTTCGAGTACGCAGTGGTGACGCGCGAGATACCCGAGTCGATCGATCTCCGCGTGCTCGGCGTCTTCGTGTTCGGTGCTGCGTTCAGCCCGTTCACCTTCGAGGGATTCGCATCGCGCCTCGGGTTCGCTCCGCCACGCACCGGAGAGCCGCTGGACACGCAGGTCGAGCAGCTGATTGACATGATCGTCGCCGGCATGACCCGCATGGAGGATTGACCGTCCAAGGCAGCGTCCCCGTCGAACGCCCTCGAGGCGGTCGATGGCGGAGCCCATTACGTCGCCCCTTCGACCACTTCGAGCAGGCGGCGCTTGAGGAGCTTGCCACTGTCGAGGCGGGGGAGCTCGTCGACGAAGATCAGCTCGCGGGGGCACTTGTAGTGGGCGAGCTCATTGCGGCAGTGCTCGATGAGCTCGGCCGCGAGACGATCGGGATCATCCGGGGTGTCCACTGCGACGACGAAGGCCTTCACGCGCTCGCCCATCTCGGGGTCGGGCACGCCGAGGACGGCGACATCGTGGACCGCGGGGTGCACGGTCAAGACGTTCTCGGCCTCTTGGGGGTAGATGTTGACCCCGCCGGAGATGATCATGTTCGAGGCCCGATCGGTGAGGTACAGGTAGCCGTCTTCATCGACGTGGCCGATGTCGCCGTAGGTGGCCCGACCCCGTGGATCGGTTGCTCCGCGGGTCTTGGCCGGGTCGTTGTGGTACTCGAACCGGCCGGCGGCTTCGAACCAGACCTGCCCGGTCTGGCCCGGTCCGACGTCGGTGCCGTCGTCGTCGACGATGTGGACGGCGCCGAGCATGGAGCGTCCGACCGATCCCGGATGCTCGAGCCACTCGTGGGCGGTGATGCTGCAGAAGCCGAAGCCCTCGGATCCGCCGTAGTACTCGTCCACGATCGGCCCGACCCAGTCGATCATCTGCTGCTTGACGGGGACCGGGCAGGGGGCGGCGGCGTGGATGACCTTCTGGAGCGAGGAGAGGTCGGCATGTGACCGCACCTCGGCCGGCAGCCGCAGCAGGCGGACGAAGTGGGTCGGTACGAACTGCGCGTGCGTGACCCGGTGGTGCTCGATGGCATCCAGCGCTTCCGTGGCGTCGAAGCGCTCCATGACCACCACGGTGGCGCCGAGGCGGTGGGCGGCGATCGTCCACCCCAGGGGGGCGGCGTGGTACATCGGCGCCGGGCTCAGGTACACCGAGGAGGCGTCTATGCCGTAGAGGCCCTGGGCCACCGGCGTGATGCCACCCTTGGCCTGGCCGAACGGCGACCTCGGGAGCGGTGGGAGGATGCCCTTGGGCCGGCCCGTGGTGCCCGACGAGTAGAGCATCAGCTGCCCTTCCCGCTCATCCTCGCGGGGGGCGGGGTCGCTGGCCGACAGCACGTCATCGAAGTCGGCGAAGCCGTCGATGCCCCCGCCGACCGAGAGTCGGACGTCGAGCCGTCCGAGGTCCTGCGACCAGCCGTCCACCACGTCGGCCATGTCCGCTGCGGTCACGAGCGCGGTGGCTCCGCAGTCCTCGACGATGTAGCCGGCCTCGTCCGGCCCCAGGTGCCAGTTGATCGGCGTGAGGTAGAGGCCGGACCTGAGCGCGGCCCAGACGACGTCGACGTACTCGAGCTGGTTCCGCAGGAGCACGGCGACGTGGTCGCCCGGCCCGAGCCCGGCCCGATCGAAGTGGCGGGCCAACCGGGTCGAGCGCTCGTCGAGCGCGGCATAGGTCCGCGTCTCGCCCGAGCCGGACAGGACGGCGGCGGTCCGGTCGCCGTGTCGGCGGAGCACGTCCTCGGCTCGCTCATGGTGGGTCTCGGGCATCGACAGGGGTCGCTCAGGCCGAGGCGAGGGTGCGCACGCCGGTGAGCCCTGCGGCGTTGTCGTGGACGATCCTGCGCTGATCGGCCTCGGGCAGATGGCCGATCTCGTCGAAGATCTGGGCCGGGAACTCGAGGCCCTCCATGTGGGGGAAGTCCGAGCCGAACAGCACGCGGTCGGCACCCATGAACCCGATGACGTCGTCGATGTCGTCCTCCCAGAACGGGTTGATCCAGACGTGCTGCTTGAAGGTCTCGACGGGGTCGTCCTGGAACCAGTTCTGGTACTTCTCCCGGACGGCAGCCAGCTGGCGGAAGACGTCATGGAGATAGACGGCACCGTTCTCGACCGACGCCACCCGCACGCCGGGGAAGCGCTCGAAGACCCGGTCGAAGGCGAGGGCGGACAGCCAGTCGCAGATCGCCCGCTCCATCTTCCACACCGCGTTGGTGGGCTTGCGCCCACCGCCCAGGGCCGCCTCGGCGCCGCCCGACGCCGGGTAGCCGTGGGCGTCGTAGCCGGAGTTGCCGACGTGGGCGACGACGACGATGCTCGCGTCGCTCACCCGTTGCCAGAACCCGTCGAACACCTCGTCGCCCGGGGAGCGCGGTCCGTCCTTGGTGGTGATCGGTGCCGGTCGCATCACGACCACCCGCGCGCCCTGATCGGTGACGTAGTCGAGCTCGGCGCATGCCTCGTCGGGATCGGCCAGGGTCATGTACGGAGCGGCGAAGATCCGGTTCTGGTTGGCGAAGCCCCAGTCCTCCTCCAGCCAGCGGTTGAACGCTCGGTGGACCGCGACGTTGGCCTCGATGTCGTGCTTGAGCACTTCCTCGTAGTGGACAGCGGTCGTGGGGAAGAGCCAGGCCGCCTCGACCCCCTGTTCGTCCATCAGCGCGAGTCGCGCGTCACTGTCCTGGTAGGCGGCGGGCAGGGGTTCGAGGTTGGACCGGATGAGCTCGGCGAAGCTCTTGTTGTTCGGGTTGCCCTTGTAGTACTCGCGCAGCACGCCGGGCTTGGAGATCGGGTCATAGGTCGGGTTGGGGACCTGCCAGTCGACCTTGCCCCGGATCATCTGGCGCTGATGTCCGTTCTCGAGCGTCACCCAGACGGGCCCTCGGTTCTTGAACTCGCTGGGGAGGTGCCGGGTGAAGGCGTCCCGGGCCTCGTAGTAGTGGTTGTCGGCGTCGAACATGGGCAACGGGGGGGTGTTCATCGGGCGCTCCGTTCGTTTCGGTCCGTGGCGGGACGAGGGCTGATCTCGACCCTATCGGATGAACTGGACATGTGTACATTTATTTGATCGCGGGATGCAACAGCAGTGGCGAACACGGTCATTCGTCTTCGATGCTGATCGCCTGCTTGGGGCAGCTCCGGGCCGCCTCTTCGACCTCCGATCGCAGGTCTGCGCTGGGGCGAACCTGCAGCAGGTACAGGAGGTCGTCGTTGCGCACCTCGAACACCTCGGAGGCAAAGCCCATGCAGATCGCGTTCGACTCGCACAGGTCGAAGTCGACGTCCACCTTGTAGCCCATCTCAGTCGTCACTCTCGTGGTAGCGGTTGCCGAAGGTCTCTTCCCGCCACGCCATCGCCGCCTTGAGGCCGTCGCGCTCGGCGCGCTTCATGAACTCGTCCCCAGCTTCGCCCGTCTTCTCGTCGCGCTTGGCGTAGAGACCCTGCTCGCGGAAGCTGGCAACGGCGAGCAGGTCGACACTGGCCGCGATGCCGGTGCGGAAGCCCATGATCTCGAACTGGCGGTTGATGCTCCGCTTGGTGAGCATGATGAGGTCGGTGGGCGTGAGCGCGATCTGGGCCGCCAGCTCCTCGGTGCGCGCCTCGAGCTCATCGGCCGGGACCGATTCGGAGGCCCATTGGCACTCGGCCGCCTCCTTGCCGCTCATCGGCTCGCAGGTGAACATGTAGTACTTGGCCTTGGTCATGCCCACGAGCCATGGCATGTACTGGAGGTTGCCCGGCGACCAGTTGCGGCCGACGGGCCAGCCGATCTTGGCGTCGTCGGCGACGACGCGCAGATCGCAGAACCCGGCCAGCTCGGTGCCGCCGGCGAGGCAGTGACCGTGGATCTGGGCGATGACGGGCTTCTGGAGGTCGAACAGCGTGAAGTACACGCGGGCGTGCTCGAGGTCGTAGGACTGCCAAAGCCGGTCCCGCTCGGGGTGGATGTAGCCGCCCCCGGGCATGTTCCTCTGCCGCTCGCCCTTCTCGGCCGGCGCCATGTCGTAGCCGGCGCAGAACGAGGGGCCCTCACCCTTGATGATGATCACCCGGATCTCCTCGTCGAGCTCGAGGAGCTTGGCCGCCATCTCGATCTGCAGGAGGCGCTCGTAGCCGAGCGGGTTCCGCTTCTCCGGGCTGTTGAGCACGATACGCCCGATCGGTCCGTCGCGCTCGATGTCGATGAGGTCGAACTCGGGGAGCTCGACGTTCTCCTTGCGGTACGGGGGTGACCACTTCACCATGCGGTGCGACGTGCCGGGGCGAGTGGTCTGCATCTCGTTGTCGTCGGTCATTGGTGGGCTCTCTCCGTCGATCTGGGGTCGGGTTGGCGCACGCTGTGGGCGATGGCGGTCCAGGCGTTGGCCGCGGACTCGGCCTTCGGTCGCTCGAAGCTGGTCACTCGATCGGCGATGTCGCCGTAGCGTCGGTGGAGCTCGGGTCCGATGGCTTCGGGGCGACCGACCACGGCGAACGTCTCGAGGATGTCGTCGGTGATGAGCGCGCCCATGCGCTCCCACTCACCGGCCTTGGACATGGCGTGCAGCTCGGGCTGGAGGTCTTCCCAACCGTGGAGCTCGAGCACGGGCCGGTAGGCCGGGGTGGAGCCGTAGAACGCCATCTGCCGTCGCGTCGCCCGCATCGCCTGCTCAAGGGCCTCATCGTCGACGCCGGTCACGACGAAGCCCGGTGCCACGATCTCGACGTCGTCGAGCGTGCGGCCGGCGCGCTCGCATCCCCGCTCGAGGGCGGGCAGCGTCCGCTCCCGGAGGTAGCGCTCGGATGAGAAGCCGTGGCAGATGAACCCGTCGGCTACCTCTCCCGCGACCTCGGTCATCCGGGGGCCGACGCCGGCGAGGAACACCTTGGGTGCGCCGTGGCCGTGGGCCCGGGGCGTGAACATCGGGGTCATGAGCGTGTGCCGGTAGAACTCGCCCTGGAAGTCGAGCGGGGTGCCGTGCTCCCAGGTGTCCCAGATGGCGTGCAACGCCTGGATGAACTCGCGCATCCGTCGGGCCGGGTGCGACCAGGGCATGGAGTAGCGCTTCTCGATGTGGGGTCGGATCTGGCTGCCGAGGCCGAGCACGAACCGTCCACCGCTCAGCTCCTGCAGGTCGTGGGCGGTGTTGGCGAGGGTCATCGGCGATCTGGCGAACGCGATGGCGATGGAGGTGCCGACCTCGATGGACTCGGTGGCCGAGGCGGCCAGGGCACAGGACAGGAACGGGTCGTGGTTCGTCTCTGCCGCCCACAGCGCGTCGAAGCCTGCTGCCTCGGCCGCTCGTGCCAGATCTGCTGCCTGAGCCGGGCGGATCGTGGCGCCGAGGTCGACCTTCACGTCTTGGCTCCGTAGGACGCGAGGCGAGCCCGGAACGCCGGATCCTCCCGTTGGACCTCGAGCTGGATGTCGACCTCCATCCGAACGACCTCCCTCAGGTCGTCGAAGGTAAAGGCCCGGTTGAGCATCTCCTTCGTGCGCTGCAGCCCGAGGGCGGACTTCGCGCACAGCTCCTCGGCGAGGGAGGTGGCTGCGGATTCGAGATCGCCGTCGGCAACCACCTCGGACACGAGGCCGAGGCGCTCGGCGCGCCGGGCGTCGATGGCCCGTCCGGTGAGCATGAGCTCCGACGCCAGCGAGAGCCCCACCAAGCGGGGGAGGAAGTAGGTGATCCCGACGTCGCAGCCGCTGAGGCCGATGTTGATGAAGGTCTCGTCCATGCGTGCGCTCTCCCCGGCGACGCGGATGTCGCTGGCCAGACCCATGACGAAGCCACCGCCCTTGACCGCTCCATGGAGCAGCGCGATCACCGGCTGTGGACACGCCCGCATGAGCGGCATCAGCTCGACGATCCGCTGCGTCTCGTTGCCGCCGCTCGCCAGGTGCGCAGCGAGGTCGAGCCCAGCGCAGAACGACGGGCCACTGCCGCGCAGCACGATCACGCGCACGTCGTCACGGTCGGCGACCGCCACGAAGTAGTCGCACAGACCGCCGACGAGCGCCTGGTCGAGCGCGTTGTGCTTCCGTGCACGGTTGAGCGTGAGCCACTCCACGCCGTCGCGGTGCTCGATGGTGAGCACCTCGTGTGCATCGCTCATGCGAGTTCGCAGCGGACCGGCACGTGCTTGGCACCGCCGACGAAGTGTGCCTTGGTCCACTGCGTCGGACCGGTGGGCTCGATCGAGGCGAACTCACGAGCAAGGCCGCCGAGGATCGAGGCGAGCTCCATCTGGGCGAGACGGGCACCAAGACAGAAGTGCGGGCCGTGGCCCCAACCGATCTGTCGGTTGGCGTTGGACCGCCCGATGTCGAGCCGGTGAGGGTCGTCGAAGATGGCGGGATCTCGGTTCGCCGCCGGATACGAGAGGAAGATGCGATCGCCGGGGGCGAACGGGTGCCCGGCGACCTCGGTCTCGATCTGGGTGTGGCGGATGAAGTGGCGCACCGGGGAAGTGAGCCGGACAACCTCGTGGGCGGCGTTGTCGACGAGCGACGGGTCGGCGCGGAGCCGCTGGAACTCGTCCGGGAACCGACACAGTGCGTCGACGCCCCCCGACATGGCGAACGACGTTGTGTCGTGGCCAGCGGTCGAGATGATCACGTGGAGGCCGAGCGCCGCCATCGTCTCGATCGGTGTGCCGTCGACCACGCCGTGGACGACCGCCGAGCACAGGTCGTCGGTCGGATTCTCCTTCCGGTCCTTCATCATGCCCATGAGGTAACCGGCGACCTCGTGGATCGCGGCGAGCGGGTCACTGCTCCCCAGCTCGTCATCCTCGGAGCTGAACATCTCCTGAGTGAGCTTGAGCATGATCGGCTCGTCCTCGCGGGGAACGCCCAGCATCGACATGATCACCCGCAGCGGCAAGGGAAGGGCGATCTCGGTCGCGAAGTCGCACTCACCGCCGAGGTCGCGCAAGCGCTGCATCGACTCGGTCACCAGCTCCTCGACCGCCGGCTTCAGGACACGCAGCGTGGAGTTCTTGAACCAGTCGACGACCACCTTGCGGTGCGCCAGGTGATCGGGTCCGTCCATGTTGACCAGCATCTTGAGCTGGCCCCACATGTCGTCCTTGCCCTCGCCCGCGAGGCCCGGCGTGGCGAGCAGCGCGGGCTCCTCGGTGTTGGCGAAATCGCCGGGGCGTCGCGACACCTCCAGGAGAACGTCGAGGTCGGTGACGATCCACAGGGGTCCGTACACCCGGTCGTTCACCAACAGGAACGGATCAGGGCTCCGGAGGGCATCGACCTGCCGGTGCCAGGTCTCGGGGTCGAGGAACGAGGCGCCGCGGAGGAACAGTCTCGCTGCGTCCGCCTGTGCTTCGCGGGTGTCTGTCGCGGTCATCGATCACTCCTGCGGTTTCGGATCGGGCGCTGGGGCACCATAGCAAAGAATTGGACATATGTATAGTAAGTCGGAGTGCACGCTCCTCGCACATCGAGGAGCCGAAGCCGGTCATGGTTGGGGGACCGCCTCGGCTGACACCGGCACCTCGGTCATGCGGGGTATGAGGCTGATGGACTGCTGCCCTCGCTGAGGCTGAGCAGGCGCGTGGGTTGTGAGCGCCACTTCCGTGCCCGGTCGACCTGATCGGCGAGAGCCGCCACATCGGTCGGAAAGATCTCGACGCGATCGGCAGCGGATCTCGGGTCGGCGTCAGAGACGACGGTCACGACGGTTCGGTTCGTTGACTGACGACTCGGTAGCCGCGGGTTCGCCGAGCGATGGGCGTCAGAGCGCGGCCAGTACGCCGAGCAGGAAGTCGTTCACCTCGTCGGGGCACTCCTCGCCGGTCCAGTGACCGCACTGCGGGATGACCGTGGCGCCGAGGTGCTTCGGGATCATCGTCGGCAGCATGTCGGCGAGGTCGGCCATGCCAGGCCAGCGGTACACCGGACCGAGTTCGCCCGTGATGTAGCCCGCAGGAACCCAGAGCGGACCCAGGTCCCACGGCCGCATCGCATCGACGTTCCACGGCGCTGTTCGATACCAGTTCAGGCCGCCACGTATGCCACTCGCGGAGCAGGAGCGGACCCGTTCGTCGAGATGGTCGTCGGCCACCAGAGCGGCTGTTCGCCGTAGTCGGCGAGCGCCTCCATCAACGTCTGGTCGGGTGCCATCTCCAGGTCGTGCGGGCGGCCGTGGTGGCCGCTGAGTGCGTCGTAAAACGTCACCAGCCAGCGCCGAAGGTCTTCCATGACCTCCACCTCTGCTGCTTCAGTCTGGCCCCAACGCTGATAGTGATGCGACCCGCCCTGGATGCCGTCGAGCATACCGAGGATGTTGCCCCGCATCGGCGGAAGGAAGGGCACGCTCATGCCGACGACGCAGCGCACCAGAGCGGGCGCAAGAGCGCCGTGTGCGAGGCGGGGGCGCAGCCCCAGTCGTGACCAACCAGGAGTGCCGGGCCACCGATGTGGTCGAGCAGCGCGACGACGTCGCCCACCGGGTGGATGCTCGTGTACTGCGAAGGATCGGCAGGGGCATCCGTGCGGCCGACACGCTGGTCGGGCGCCACGGCGCGATAGCCAGCCTCAGCGAGCGCCGCGATCTGGTGCCGCCACGTCGACCACCCCTCCGGGAAGCCATGGAGTAGCACGACCAGAGACCCAAGCCCTGCTCCACATAAGTGCAGCTGGAGGGCGCCCGCATCGGTCGTGTCGTGCTCCACTACCTGGCCCCCTCGCGTCGCGCCGCACGGCGAGGGTACTCAATCGATGGCTCAGAGACGGGGTCCTGCGATCCTGACGTCCCCCCGCCGCCGGGTCCGCCCGGTGGCGTCGAGGTGTCGCAGCAGTGGGAGGGCGTACTTCCGACTGGTGCCAAGGGCTTCTTTCACCTCGGAGACTGCGACCCCTTCTGGCTGCTGATCCAAGAGATGGCTGACGATGTCGGCGGCGGCATCGGGGGCCGTCGTTGCGAACTTGATGCCGTCGAGGTCTACGGCCTCTCCTCGATGGATGAGTGCTCTGATCTCCGCTGCATCTAGATCATCGGGTGGCTCCGGCGGTGCGAACAGGTCATCGTAGAGCGCGGCGAGCCACGGGTGATCCTCAATGCGGTCGACACTGTCCGACGCTCGGACACGGCCGGAGTGCACGGTCACATCATCGAGTGTTTCGATGAGTTCGACCTGCTGCTCGTCGAGCGACGCTGTATCTAGCCCGAGGTAACCTGCCTTGGCGATACGTTCGGACAAGCGAGCTCGATCTTCGTCGAGGCGGTGGCGGTCGACGATCCATCGGCCCAGGGTCGGCGGGCGGTCTTCGCCGGTCAGCCGCCGCAGATGGTCGCGCTCGATCCACCCGCGTTCGGCAATGACTCGGTCGATCGAACGGTCCGGGCGGGCCCGTGCCGCGGACGTGACGGGGTCGATGTCGAGGATCTCGCCGCCTCCGACGGTCTCGGCACGTCCAGTCTCCCGGAGGATGTAGCGGTCACCTGGTAGGAGGGGGAGCTCGCAGGGGAGGTGGAGACGAACCGCGCCCGTCTCCCCCGGCTGCAGCCGGCCCTCGCCAAGCACCCGAAGGCGAGTCGCGTGCTCACCGGAACCCAGGTAGGCGAGGAATGAGCCTCGTTTCGAGACGGGATGGCCGAGCGAGACGAGCGTTGTCAGCGAAGCGTCGACGGTCCGTGTGCAATGCCACTGCTCGCTCCTGGCGAGCGCGTCTCCACGTGCGAGTTGCTTGTGTGAGACGCCGACCAGGTTCAGGGCAGCGCGATTTCCCGGTTCCAGGCGCTCGACCGAGGCGTTGTGGCTCTGGATCCCCCGTACCCTGATCTCACGATCGAGTGGCAGTGCCTGTAGCTTCTCTCCCGTCCCGACCGGTCCGCCGGTCAGCGTCCCGGTGGCGACGGTGCCGGCACCCGGAATGGAGAAGACCCGGTCGACCCACATCCGGGGACGGCCACGGTCCACCGGCAAGGGGGCTTTATAGAGCATCTGGTCGATCGCCGACACCGACCGCGCCGATGCCACGGCGCTCGACGGCGTCGACCTCGATGACCGGCGCCTGCTCCAGGAACGTTCCCGACACGGCATCGCCGACCTCGCCTCGGGCCAGCCTCCGAAGATCGTCGTCGACGACGTCGATCTTGGTCAGCGCCACAACGCCGTGTTCGATCCCCAGCAGCTCGAGGATCCGAAGGTGCTCCTCGGACTGGGGCTTCCAACCCTCCGAGGAGTCCACGACGAAGATGCAGGCGTTGATGCCGCCGAGGCCGGCGAGCATGTTCTTCAGGAACCGGACATGACCCGGGACGTCGATGATCGAGACATGGCGACCAGACGGCAGGTCGAGGTCGGCGAATCCGAGGTCGATGCTGAGACCACGCTCGTGTTCCTCGTCCCACCGGTCGGGATCGATGCCGGTGAGCGCCTGAACGATCGCCGACTTGCCGTGATCCACATGGCCAGCGGTCGCCACAACGTGCACGAGTCAGCTCCCCGCGACCGCCGCCACGACCAGTGGATCGTCTTCAGGCTCGACCGTTCGTAGGTCGATGACGGTCTGGTCCTCGGCGACACGAGCGATCACCGGCATTTCTCGATCGCGCAACCGGCGGGTGTGATCGCCCTCGAGCACGACCCCCGCCGAGGGGATCGCCGCACCTGGCAGCGTCCCGCCGCCGGCGACGGAGTTGCAGTCCGCGACGGTACCGCCAGCCTCTTCGATGATCGCAGCAGCTCGATGGCGAAGTGACTCGACGGTGGAGGTCGCCATCCGCCACAACGGCAACCGGTCAGCGCTGCGGTCGAGGTACGACATCACGACGTCCTGCAACGCTCCCAACACCAAGCCGCCGGGCCGCGACGCCCGGTACAACGGATGGCGGCGACACTGGGCGATGAGATCAGCCCGGCCGGCCACGATCCCTGCTTGCGGGCCGCCGAGCAGCTTGTCACCAGAGAAGAGCACGAGATCGGCGCCCGCCTCGATGGTCTGGCGAGCAGCCGGCTCCCCACGGAGCCAAGCGGGTGGACCGCCATCGAGCCACGGACACGCCTCGTCGAGGAGACCGGACCCGAGGTCGGCGACAACCGGGACCCCGAGGTGCGCGATATCGGCGACCGCGGTGTCCTGCGTGAACCCGGCAATCGTGTAGTTCGACTTGTGCACCTTGAGCACCAACGCAACCGACGCGTCCACAACCGCTTCGTAGTCAGACAGCCGCGTCCGGTTCGTCGTCCCCACCTCGACAAGGTCCGCACCGGACAGTCCCATGATCTCGGGAATGCGAAAGCCACCCCCGATTTCGACCAACTCGCCCCGACTGACCAACACGCGACGACCGGACGCCAGAGCGGCCAGCACAAGCAACACAGCCGAGGCGCAATTGTTCACCACGAGCGCGTCCTCGCCCCCAGCGGCCCGCGCCACCAACGAACTCGCGTATGCACCTCGCGTGCCCCGCCGACCGGTAGCGACGTCGTACTCCAAGTTGGTCGGCCGCCCCGCAGTGGTCACCGCGAGCGGGGCCCGCCCGAGGTTGGTGTGGAGCAGCACACCCGTCGCATTCACGACCGGACGGAGCATCGCCGTACGGACTCCCTCAGCAATCGACCGAGCTGCGCCAGGGTCACCGACCGCTACCGCCTCCCGGGCAGCATCAACCAGCAACGGGTAGGCAATCCCGACATCCTGGATCGACCGGGCCAAGCGATCGATCGACGGCGGACGATCCCGGAGCTCGGACATGCCCAGACCCTACGAAGAAACAGTCGCACACCGCGGGCCCACGGCGGCATACACCGCCGACCCAACTGACACTCGTCGCGGAGGTGGACGGGAATCGAACCCGCCACACGGGGATCGCCCGTGCCAACCGCTTTGAAGGCGGCGGAGCCCACCAGGTACTCGAACACCTCCACCACTCAGCGTATCTGCCAGGGTCAATGGGACACGAGCCTCGCCATCCACCTCTCCGGGCACATTGTCGGCTCGCGACGGCGCGCTCACGACCGCCACGCTCCACGGGACCCTGGGATCAGTGAAGACGTACCTCAGCCGCTCCCTGAGCCACAACACCGATGACGCTCGCGTCGTGGCCAGTCGCCTTCAACCGTCGAATCGTCGCCGTGGACTCAGACGGCTCCACCCCGAACAGCAGCCCACCCGAGGTCTGTGGATCCGCAACTACCAACCGATCCAGCTCGCTCCCACCCTTCACGGAATCGCCGCACCAGTCGAGGTTCCGTCGAGTGCCACCCGGCGAGCAACCAGCGTCACACAGCTCCCACACGCCATCCAGGGTCGGGATCTTGTCGATCTCGACGTCAGCGCTGACCCCCGATGCTCGCATCGCATTCGCCAAATGCCCGACCAACCCGAAGCCCGTCACATCCGTCGCACCCGTTGCGCCCGCAGCGAGCGCTGCCAACGCTGCCTCGGCATTGAGCATCGTCATCGTGGCCGTCGCTGCTTCGAGCTGCTGCGACGAGGCAAGTCCTCGCTTGACGGCCGTCGTGATCGCGCCCACCCCGATGGGCTTGGTCAGTACGAGCTGATCTCCCGCACGGAAACCTTCGTTGGTCAGGATCCGTGCCGGATCCACAGAACCGAGCACCGCAAGTCCGTACTTCGGCTCACGGTCTTCGATCGTGTGCCCCCCGGCGATCACGAAGCCAGCGCTCTCAGCGACGTCTCTCCCCCCTGCGAGAACATCGCGGAGGAGATCCATACCCAGATCGTCGCTGTTCCAGGCGACCAGGTTCAGCGCCATCAGCGGGACTCCACCCATGGCGTAGATGTCAGAGACCGCGTTGGTAGCCGCGATTCGGCCCCAAGCTCGTGCATCATCGACGATCGGTGTGAAGAAGTCGGTCGTGAAGGCCAAGCCATACTCGCCGAACTCCCAAACAGCTGCATCGTCGCCAGAGCCCGAGCCCACGAGCAATGACGGATGAGACGAGGCGAACCCCGACAAGGCGCCCTCCAACAACGCGGGTGCGAGCTTGCAGCCGCATCCCGCTCCATGGCTGTACTCGGTCAGCCGTACCGACATGGAAGCCTTCTCCTATCGCTGCGCGACCTGACTATCCGAACATGCCCCCGAACCGTTGTCCCAGAGTACCGGCACCTGCTCGGGACCGTAGCGAGCTGAACCGATCTGGGGAAGAGGGCCGCCATTTCCGACAGCATCAGCCCGGAGGCACCCTTGACGATGCTGTCGCTGTCGGCCGACGAGTGTCGAGCGCGCTCGTCGTTCTCGATTACCGGGACACGGCGGGCCGGGCACGGCTTGCCGTCTCCGAATCAGCGGCAGCGCGGCGAAGGCTCTCGTGCCCCCTGTTCCCCATCGCCAATGCCCATGCGTTGAGGTCGCCGGTCTCTGCGGGTGGACGCATCCGGCTGAAGTCGATACCTCTTCCTCGGAGGAGGCAGGCGAGGCTCGCTGCTCCTCGAACAGCAGCCCCTCGAGCACGACCTCCTCGGCGGAGCGGAGTGGTGGGACCGGGGCGGAGGTGCCGAGAGGTTCGCGGTCGAGACGCATCTGCTTGCGGACGTCGAGGAGCAGGTTGGGGGCGACCTCGCCGGCCCGGTGCGCGGGGTAGGCACAGATCCGTTCCCACGCGATGGCCATGACCTCGCCGGCCGCTGCCTCCGGGTCGTCGTCGGCGTACCAGCAGGCGATGCGAACCAGACCGGGCAGGATCGACTGGAGCACGACGCGGGCCGCCACGGGATCGGTCGGCGCCCGATCGACGAGCGCCCGCAGCACGAGATCCGCCCGCGCCTCGTCGCGGCGCAGGGTGAGGACATCCTCGACGGTCTCGAGTTCGGCGAGCACTGGATCGTTGCGCCGCCAGCGCTCGACGGCCTCGGCAGCAGCGGGGCCGTGGACGAAGTCCCGCCACTCGGCGTCGAGGTCGCCGAGGATCGGGAACCGGTTGTTGGTGGACATGACGGACCTCCGGGCAGCTCCGCTCCGGATGAGCGGATCGGAGGACCACCGTCGGCTGCGTCACTGACCCGAACGCTTACCGCCCGGCTTACCGGCCCGCGATTTCCCGGCGGGTAAGGGCGAGGGGCCGGCTGACGCCTGCACCGTGCGTGCCGATTCGGGGACGGAGGAGACGGTAAGCCCGGTGGAGCCGCTTACCCGTTGACTTACCCGGAAACGAATCTGAGGCGGCGCGTGAGGTTTCGCGCTCTCAAAAGGCCTCGAGGCCGTGGACGCGTTCGTCCAGCGTCTCCGTGGACAGAGCGCTCCCAGGTCGTAGCCGCCGCTACTATCGGACATGCGGCCGCGTTGTCGGCACGCCTTGCAGCGCCTTCGCTGCCTCCCCTCCGGTCCGACGTGGCCCCTTCAGGTGACTCGAGCCGTGGACATCGCGATCACGCGTGTCCATCCTCGAAGCCGCGTCGACCGGGAGCACGGAAAGGCGTGCATACATGGTCAGCGAACGGCCCGGCGTCATCCGAGAACGAAGTCCACTGCGGGCGAGCGACAGTCGGCCAGCCGCAGCCCAACCGGCCGGAGCCAGGTCATGATCGAGCGCCGGAAGACTGCGGCCGGCGAGACCCGCTATGACGTCCGCCTGCGCGGTCCAGACGGGAAGGAGCGGAGTCGTACCTTCCGCACCAAGCAGGAAGGAAGCGAAGGCCTACGAGTCCGCAGAAATTTCCCGGCGCAACCGGGGTGACTGGATCGACCCTCGTGAGGCGGCAAGGTCGTTCGAGCAGGTCGCGCGGGAGTGGTCCGACTCGAACCCGGGCAAGCGTGCGAGCTCCAGGGCCCGAGACGAGATAACCCTGAGATGCCACCTCCTTCCCCGGTTCGGTCCGATATCCGTCGGTCGAATCGGGTCGGTCGAGGTCCAAGCCTGGGTCAACGAGGCCAGCACGCTGCGCGCTCCCAGGACGGTCCGACGCGACTACGGCGTCCTCCGCGCCGTACTCAGGTACGCCGAATCCACGGACGTGATCGGGCGGTCGCCCTGTCGCGGCATCAAGCTCCCGAGGCCAGACAAGCTCGACCGGCCAATCCTCAGCGTGCGTGATCTCCGGACGCTCGTCGAGGAACTCGGGCCATACGGGTTGATGGCCACCCTCGGGGCCGTTCTGGGCCTCCGGTGGGGCGAGGTAGCCGGGCTCCGCGCCTGTCGTATCGACTTCGACGACAAGACCGTCACGATCGCTGAGCAGGTCGTTCGCGGTACACGGGCATCACCTTTCACGACCTCCGTCGGGCAAACGCCACCGTTCTCATCAACGCCGGCGTGGACGTGAAGACAGCCCAGAACCGCCTCGGTCACTCGGACATCCGACTCACGCTCGACGTCTACGCGAAGGCAGTCAGCGAGACGGACCGCACGGCCGCTGATCGTCTCGGCTCGCACTTTCTCGACGACGAGACGAAAGGTGACGACTGATGTCGACCGAGCCAGCCGAGTGGTGCGGAGACCGGCTCGACGAGGTGTCGGCCGGCAGCGAACGGACACGAACCACCCCGTACGCGGGATGGACGCGGGATGAGCCGTCGAACCCGCCTCAGCAGGTCAAGCGAGAGATGCCGCCCGACCTGCGAGAATGTTTGGTCGGGTGGGGGAGATTTGAACTCCCGACCTCTGCGTCCCGAACGCAGCGCGCTGCCAAACTGCGCCACCACCCGGTGCGGTCGTCTATTCGACCGGACGATCACACTAACGGAGCCTCCGACCGAGCTACGACTCCGAACCCGGGAGAGCGGCCGGTCACGACCGGCGGCGTTCGGGTTCCGATGTCGACCCAGTCCGCCAGCCGGGCCCGCATCAAGATGCGTTGGTGAGTGCACGTTGATGCTAGATTCTGAGCATGCGTACGACCGTCGACTTCGACGACGATACGGCGGCGGCCGTCGAGCGGCTCCGGCGCGACGGTCGGGGGATGAGCGAAGCGGTCAACGAGTTGATCCGGCGGGGCATGCTCCCGCGGCCGGACGAGGACGCGTTCGTGCCGACGACCATGCGCCTCGGGATCAAGATCGACGTGTCCGACGTCGTCGACGCGCTGGAGACGCTCGAAGGGCCCGAGGCCCGTTGATGCTGGTCGACGCCAACATCCTCCTCTACTCCATCGACGAGACCAGCCGGTTCCACGACGACGCGTCCCGCTGGCTCACCGACGCGCTGAACGGACCCCGACGGGTCGGTCTCCCGTGGCAGTCCCTCACCGCAGTGATGCGGATCGCGACCAACCCCCGAGCCGTCACCGAGCCCGCCACTCCAGCCGAGATCTGGGGGGTGGTCGACGGGTGGCTGGCTGCCCCGAGCGCCTGGATCCCGACGGGTGGCCCCGGCCACGCCGAGATCCTGCGGCGACTCACCGTCGATCTCGACCTTCGAGGCGGGCTGATCGCCGACGCCGTGCTCGCCGCGCTCTGTATCGAACACGGGCTCGACGTCGTCAGCGCCGACAGCGACTTCGCCCGGTTCTCGGAGCTGACCTGGATCAACCCGGTCGCGGGGTGATCACGGTGCGCCGGACAGCCAGGACCTACTCGGGTGGCGCGGTCGCCGGGACGGTCTCGACCGATACCGGCTCGGCGTAGTCGCCGCCGGCCAGGACCGCCCGGGCCGCGCGACGCAACCGGAACGAATCCAGTGGCTTGACCAGCCACCCGTCGACATCGGAACGCTTGGCCAGGAAGACGTCGGCTTCGCGGTCGAGCAGCATCAGGATGCCGGTGTCGGGAAGCCGACCCATGTGGAACTCGGCGCGCAGCCCCATGGCCACGGCCATGCCGCCCATGTTCCCGATCTGCAGGTCGAGGACGGTGAGGTCAGGCTCGTGCTCCTCGACGGCGTCACTCACCTCGACGCCCGTGCGGACACGAACGATGGTGGTGGTGTCGTCGCCGACCGCAGCGTCGACCTCGTCGGCGACGGCGTCGGTGTCCGTGGCGATGAGCACGACCGGCACGGCGGGAAAGCTAGCGTGCGAGCCGTGGAGATCCACATCGAAGAGACCCCCGACTACACCCTCTGTCGCCCGAGCGGCGAGCTCGACGCGTACACCGTCGGCGAGTTCCGGGAGGCCCTCGGTGGGGTCACCGAGGTCACCAAGCTGCTCATCGACCTGTCCGACGTGCCGTTCATGGACTCGGCCGGCCTGGGCGCGCTCATCGGCGGCATCCGCCGGACGCGGGAGGGCGGCGGCAACGTGGCGGTCGCGTGCAGCCGCCAGTCGCTCACCCGCCTGCTCCACACCACCGGCTTCGACCGGATCGTGCCCGTCGAGGAATCGATCGACGAGGCCGCCGCCGAGCTCGAGAAGCTCGCCGCCGGCGAACCCCCCGCCTGAGGGGACAACCTCTCAGACGAGGTGGGCCTGGATCTGGCGGAGGCCGTCGAGATCGTGCACGTCGGAACGCAGGAACGGGACCCGGACCACGGGCGCGGGTGCCGCGGTCTCGGCGAGGATCGCGAGGTTCTCCTCCTCGCGTGAGGCCACGAGCTGGAAGTCGGCCAGGTTGCGGTACAGCGAACCGATGGGCTGACCCGCGAGGGAGCTCGCCCGCTCGCGGGTGGCCTCGGCGAGCCCCTCGCCGAAGACGGGATGCATCCGGTTGACGACGAGGCTCCGGACGGGGATGTCGCCCTCCTCGAGCTTCTCGGCGAAGAACGTCGCCTCCTCGATGGTGTCGCGCCGGGGCGAGGCGACGAGGACGAACGCGGTCTCCTCGGCCCGCAGCAGCGCCTCGACCTCGGTGGCCCGATCGCGGAAGCCCTGCTCCATGCCGTCGAAGGCCTGGAAGAAGGCGATGGCGTCGTCGATGACGTCGGCGCCGACGACCTTGGCCACCGACCGGATGAACGTCTGCGTCGCCATGTTCACCGCCCTGAAGACGCCGCGGTTGGGCATGGTCACCAGGCGATAGAGGCGGTGGTCGAGGAACCGGGTGAGCCGGTTGGGCGCTTCCAGGAAGTCGAGCGCATTCCGGGTGGGCGGGGTGTCGATGACGATCAGGTCGTAGTCGCGCGCGCCGGACCCGTGACCGTGATGGAGCTCGTAGAGCTTCTCCATCGCCATGTACTCCTGCGTGCCCGACAACGCGCCGGAGATGTTGCGGTAGAAGCGGTTGCCGAGGATGCGGTCGCGCTGTTCGGCGTCGTGGGCGTAGGTGCCGACGAGGTCGTCGAAGGTCGACTTGGTGTCGAGCATCATCGCCCACAGCTCGCCGTCGAAGTCGCCGTCGATCTTGGACGGTTCGTTGGTCAGCCCGTCGAGCCCGAGCGCGTCGGCCAACCGGCGGGCGGGATCGATGGTCACGACCACGGCGCGCCGGCCGAGCTCGGCCCCGCGCAACGCCAGGACCGCAGCCGCCGTCGTCTTGCCCACGCCGCCGGAGCCGCAACACACGAGGATGTCCCGCTCGGCGATCAGCTCGTCGAGGGACGGCTCGCTCATGGCGCCCCCAGCGCGAGCTCGGCGTCGAGCGACGTGAGGCCGTCGAGCATGGCGTGGGCCAGTGTCTCGACCTCGTCGGGCCCGATCTCGGACTCGAACAGGAACGGCATCCGCAGCTGCGGCAGCGGCAGCTTCTCGGACAGGCGGGCGACCTGCTCACCCTGGAGCCCGATGCGGTGACGTCGGAACTCGGACGCCGCGTCGAGCGCCTCGGCCTCGCCGTCGCGGAGGGTGACGCCGGCGTCCTCGGCCGCGGTGGTCGCGTCCATCTCCAGACCTTCGTACTCCTCGTAGAGCCCGTTGACCACCACCGGGCCGAGTCCGACGCCGATGTCGTCCTCGAGCGAGAACGCCGTCTCGGTCAGCTCGTTCACCGGCGTCTCCTCGGCCAGCGTGACCAGGAGCACCTGGCAGCGCTCGTGGTCCTCGAGGAGGTCGAGCACATCGCGCGCCTGGGTGTGGATCGGGCCGACCTTCACCGCGTCGATGAGCCCCCTGGCGGAGCGCAGGAACGAGATGGCGTGTCCGGCCGCGGGAGCGTCGAGGATGAGCACGTCGGCGGCCCCGGCCCGCTGGAGCTGCTTGACCTTGCCGAGGACGAGGATGTCGCGGATGCCGGGCACCGCGGTGGCGATCACGTCGAGGGCACCGGAGGAGACCAGGCGCTTGCTGATCCGCGACAGGCCGTGGTCCTCGAGGTACTCGATGAGGGCGGCGTCGGGCGTGATCGTGCGGGCGGTGATCTCGGCCGCGCCCTCGGCGCCTCCGCCCTTGTGGAGCGTCAGCTCGTCGTAGCCGAGCTCGGGATGGCCGAACATGCGGGGCAGGCCGGACTTGCCCTCGACCTCGACGATCAGCGCCGACCGGCCGGCGAGCGCGGCGGCACGCGCGAGTGCTGCGCTGACCACGGTTTTGCCCACGCCGCCCTTCCCGGCAACGATGAGCAGCCGAGATGATGCGAAGTACTCGGTCGGTTCCACCGATCTCTCTCCACAGCAAGGCTGGTCGACGCCAGGGCGCGGTCAGACTAGAGGGCGCGCGACTTCGAGCGAGCGAAGGGCCACGGCTTCGCTCCTGGGCGAGGAGGTGTGGCGAGTGATGACGTCGCGCGTGCTCTCCACCAGGGTCGTTGCCGGTCTCGTGCTCGCCGTGTTGGGGGCCACGCTCCTCGCCGGGACCGCCGGCGCGAGCCAGACGGGCGCGGACGAGGGCGGCGACGAGGCCGGTGTGGTCCGGGTGCTCAAGGTGTCCGGCCTGCTCGACCCGATCCTCGTCTCGTTCGTCGAAGACGAGCTCGAGGTGGCCGGCCCCGGGATCGTGGCCGTCGTGCTCCAGCTCAACAGCGACGGTGCCACGGTCTCCGACGGCGAGATCGACGAGCTCGTGAGCGCCGTCGAGTCGGCCGACACGACCGTGGCGGTGTGGGTCGGCCCGTCGGGGTCGTCGGCGGAGGACGAGGCCTCGCGGCTGGTCGCTGCCGCCGACGTGAGCGGCGTGCCTCCGGGCAGCCGGATCGAGGTGACCCCGGAGCTGCTCGATGCCCGCGGCCTGACCAGCGACGACCTCGATGGCCAGGCGGCCGTGGGCGAGAACGTCGGCAGCGGGACCGCTGCCGAGCTCGGCCTGGTCGACAACGCCGCGCCGGTGCTCGGCGACTTCGTCATCGAGCTGCCCGGCTTCGAGACCGACGTCGAGGACGACCGCCGCGTGCCGGTCACCGACGTCCGCTTCGGCCAGCTCCAGCTGGTCGACCAGCTCTTCCACACCGTGGCCAGTCCCGCCGTGGCCTACCTGCTCCTCGTGATCGGCGGTTGCCTGCTGGTCTTCGAGCTGTTCACGGCCGGCGTGGGCGTGGCCGGCATGGTCGGGGCCGGTTCGCTGTTGCTCTCCGCCTACGGCCTGACCGTGTTGCCGACGGCCACCTGGGCCCTGACGGTGCTGTGCCTGTCCTTCGTGGCCTTCGCCGTCGACGTCCAGACCGGCGTGCCGCGCTTGTGGACCGGCGTGGGTGCGGTCGGCCTGTGCGCCGGGTCACTGTTCCTGTTCTCCGACGGGCCACCGTCGTGGATCACGTTGGGCGCGGGCATCGGCGGCACACTGCTCGCGATGCTCGGCGGGATGCCGGCCATGGTCCGCACCCGGTTCTCCACGCCCACCATCGGTCGCGACTGGATGATCGGCGAGTCGGGCGTCGCCGTGGCCGACGTGTCACCCGACGGGGTGGTCACGGTCCGCGACGCTCCCTGGCGGGCCCACACCAACCGGGCCACGCCCATCGACGCCGGCGACCCGGTCACCGTCGTCGCCATCGACGGCCTCGTCCTCGAGGTCGAACCGGTCGAAGGCGGCGCGAAGGACTACCGCGACCGGCACTGAGCCCCAGGACCCACGTGCTGACCTGCACTGTTCGCGAGCATGCGCGCAATGCTCGCGAAGATTTCCCCCTTGAACGAGTAGTCCGTTCGCCCTAGGTTCCCTGGGCAATCGAACCGGGGGGTTTGTTCAGGTGACGATCACCAGTCTTCGCACGGAGACCGAGCAGTGGCAGCTGAAGGCTGCCTGCCGTGGGCCACAGGCGCGCGTGTTCTTCCCGCCTGCGCACTTCGAGCGCAAGGACGAGAAGCTCGAGCGCGAGGGGCGGGCCAAGGCGATCTGCGCCAGGTGCTCCGTGAAGCAGGAGTGCCTCGACTACGCGCTCCGCATCCGCGAGCAGCACGGCATCTGGGGCGGGCTGAGCGAGAACGAGCGCAAGCCGCTCCTCACCCAGTAGTCCCACCCCCACCGTCGCCCGTCACGCCGGGCGAGTGATCCGACCGTGACGCGACAAGACGGTCGCAACGGACGAGAATGAGCGGCAGATGGATGTCCGCCGAGGGTTCGGGACGGTCGGCCGTGGGGTCACGGGCCTGACCAAGCTCGTCGCCGCGCTGGTGATCGTGGCGGTGCTCACGCCGGTCGTGGCCGCCGGCACCGCGCTCGCGACCCAGCTGTTCCTCCCGCTGCCGGCCGTGATCCCCGAGCCCGAGGAGGTCGAGGCCATCCAGTTCAGCGAGGTCTACGACAAGAACGGCGGCCTCATCCACACCTACCAGCAGTTCGACCGGAGCATCCCGGTCTCGCCCGGCGACATCCCCCAGGTGGTCAAGGACGCGGTCATCGCCGCCGAGGATCGCAACTTCTACGGCCACGAAGGCTTCGACATCCGGGGCACCGTCCGGGCGTTGGTGACCGACGTCCGGGAGGGCGAGCTGGCCGAGGGCGGCTCGACCATCACCCAGCAGCTCGCCCGCAACGCATACGGCGCCGGCACCGAGCGGACGATCAACCGCAAGGTCCGCGAAGCCATCCTCGCCAGCCAGCTCGACCGGTCGCTGTCGAAGGAGCAGATCCTCCACGAGTACCTGTCGATCGTCTACTTCGGCGAGGGCGCCTACGGCATCGGGGCCGCGGCCCAGGTGTACTTCCAGAAGCCGGTCAACGAGCTCGACCTCTCCGAGGCCGCACTGCTCGCCGGCCTGATCCCCGCTCCGTCCCGGTTCAACCCCCGGGTCGACCCCGTGACCGCGGAGCTCCGCCGGTCGTCGGTGCTCGACGCGATGCTGGAGGAGGACCTCATCACCCAGGCAGAGCACGACGAGGCCGCGCCGAGGGAGGTCTGGATGGACAGCCAGGGCTACCCGCCGCTCACCGACGGTGAGGGCTCGTCGCCGATCCCGATCACCCTCGTGCGAACGCCCCGGCTCGACGAGACCCAGCACCCGTACTTCATCCAGTACCTGACCCAATACCTCATCGACGAGCTCGGTACGGAGGACCCCCTCTACCGGGGCGGTCTGAAGATCTACACGACCTTCGATCCCGACGTGCAGGCCAAGGCCGAGGCTGCGATGAACGAGACCCTCGGCGGGATCGGTGACATCGTGACGTTGGATCCGGAGACGGGCGAGGAGACCACGCACACGATGCAGATGTCGATCAGCGCGATCGAACCGCCGACCGGCTACGTGCGCGCGTTGATCGGCGGAAAGGACTTCAACCTCGACCAGACCAGCATGGCCACCGGCGCCGGCACGTTCCGGGGCCGGGGGCGCCAGCCCGGTTCGTCGTTCAAGCCCTACGTGCTGGCCGAGGCGTTCGAGCAGGGCGTCCAGCCCACCGAGGCCTACAGCGGTGGACCGCTCACGATCGGCGACTACTCGCCGAAGAACTACGGCGGCGCGGTGTACGGGGACATGACGCTGCGCAACGCGACCGAGAGCTCGGTCAACACCGTCTTCGTCCGCCTGATGCAGGACGTCGGCCCCGACGAGGTGGTCGACCTGGCCAACCGGCTCGGCCTCGACATCCCCGAGATCGATCCCGCGGTCGACGGCAGCGGGCTGTCGATCGCGCTCGGCAGCCGAGAGGTCACCACCCTCGAACAGGCCTCGGGCTTCGGGACCTTCGCCAACCGGGGGGTGCGGGTGCCGCCCACACCGGTGGTCCGGGTGTTCGACGCCGACGGCGAGTTGCTCATCGACCGCTCGCAGCCGGAGGGCGAGCAGGTCGTCAAGCAGGCGACCGCCGACAACGTCACCGACGTGCTGCGGGGCGTGCTCACCGGCGGAACCGCGGCCGACAACGGCATCGACCGTCCCGCGGCCGGCAAGACCGGCACCACCCAGGACAACAAGGACGGCTGGTTCGTCGGCTACACGCCCACCCTGTCGACCGCGGTCTGGATGGGCTACGACCCGCTGACGCCGAGAGGCGAGGGCATCAGCCTGACCGGGGGTTCGCTGCCCGCGGCCACCTGGGAGCGGTTCATGCGCGCCGCGCTGGAGGGCGTACCGGCCACCGACTTCTCCGAACCCGCGCCGATCGAGGAGCCGGCCAGCGAGGAGCTCCAGCGCGAACGGCGGGGCTTCGCGCCCGGTCCCCCGGACGGCATCACCTCGACGGGCAACGGCGGCCCGTACATGCAGTCGCTGTCCCCGCCCGCCGCGCCCGTCCCGCCCGCCACGCCCACGACGACCACGACGACGACCACCACCACGACGCCGATCTCGACATCGACGACCTCCACCACCGAACCCTGAGTTCCAGCATCCTGTCAGAGGTCGGCGGGGCACTGGACGAGGTCGGCGCAGGCCTCCCGCACCGGTACCCCGAAGAAGACCGTGTCGGGCGGGAACCCGAGCGGTGCGTAGCTCCGTGAGCTGATCGCCACCAGCTGGCCGGTCGAGCTCAGCATCGGCCCGCCCTGGAACTGCACACCGATGGGCACGTCGTGGGCGATGGCGTTCGACGCGACATCGGCCACGGTCCCCTGCACGATCGACGCGCCCTGGGCGCCGAGGCCGGACACTGCGAAGAGCCGGTCGCCGGTCTCGACCGCTGACGGATCACCGACCTCGATCGCCGGCAGGTTGGGGGCGTCCTCGGCCACGAGCAGCGCGAGGTCGCGGGCCTCGTCCCAGCTGTTGAGCTCGACGCCGAGCTGCTGATCGCCCCGACGGACGGTCACGTCGGGCCCGGGCGACACGGTGGCCGCGCGGACGGTGGTGTAGGAGGTGACGAGGAACGAGCGCTCGCTGTCACTGAACAGCACGAACGCCGTGCCGGCGACGGGCTGGCCGTTCTCGTCGAGCGTGGACACGAGGTAGACGGATTCGCGGACGCTCTCGAGCAGCTCGTCGAGGGTCTGGCCACTGGCCGAGAACTGCTCGAGCTCGTCGAGGAGCGATTCGATCTCCGTGGTCGCCTCCTCGGTCTGCTGTTCGATCACCTGTTCCGAGGACTCGACCTGGTCGGAGATCGTCGACTCCATGTCGGCCACCCGCTGGTTCGTCTCGTCGAGCTCGAAGCGGTAGTACGCGAACAGGGCGGCACCCGAGAACGCGGCGGCGATCGACATGAAGAACAGCAACGACGCCAGCCCGAGGATCGTGCGCGGCAGGATCCGCCGCAGGAGCGAGGGCCGGTCGATCTCCGGTGATTCCTCTGCCGACATCCGGAGGAACCGTACTGCTCGCGGACCGAACGATCCGGGCCCCCCGATAGCCTGAACAGGTGCTCGGACTCCTGATGATCGCCTTCCTGGTCGTCCCGATCATCGAGCTGTACCTCTTCGTCGAGGTGTCGAACGCCATCGGGTTCGGCGCCGCCCTGCTCTGGATCGTCGGCGTCAGCGTGATCGGCGCGTGGCTGGTCAAGCGCGAGGGGCTCAGCGCGCTCCAGCGAGCCAACACCAAGGCGACCGCCGGGGAGATCCCCACCGACGAGATCATCACCGGGATGCTCATCCTGTTCGCCGGCGCGCTCATGCTCACGCCGGGGTTCCTCACCGACGCCGTCGGACTGGTGCTGCTCTTCCCGCCCAGCCGGGCGCTCGTGCGCAACCGCCTCCGGCGCCGGTTCGCCTCGGGGCCGGTCGTGATCGGCGGGCGGTTCGGGACCACGACGTTCGGTTCCACCGGTTTCGGTGGGCCGCGGCCGCCGCGGGGCGACGTCTGGGACGTCGACTCCTGGGAGGACCCACCCGACCGGCCGGAGCTCGGATGACGATGCTCCCGACGAACGGTCCGGAGAACGATCCGGAGCACGGGCCGGTCGCGCCGCGACCGGGGGCCACCCTCATGCTCCTGCGCGACGCCGACCCCGGGCTCGAGGTGCTGCTGCTGCGTCGCTCCGATCGGGCCCGCTTCGTGCCGGGCGCGCACGTGTTCCCGGGTGGCGCCGTCGACGACGCCGACCACGACACCGCGTATCGCCTCCACGCCACCACCCCCGCCGACGACCTGGCCCACCGCGTCGCCGCGATCCGCGAGTCGCTCGAGGAGGCGGGCATCCTGCTGGCGACCACCGCCGACGGCGCAGCCCTCGACCGGGCCCACCCGGTGCTCACCGAGCTCCCGGCGTTGCGTCACCGCATCGAGGCCGGCCACGACCACCTGGCCGGTGTCTGCCGCACGCACGACCTGCGCCTGGCGATCGACGACGTCGTGCCGGTCGACCGGTGGGTGACCCCGGAGGAGTCGCCGGTGCGCTTCGACGCCCGCTTCTACGTGGCGCCGACGCCGCCGGGTCAGACCGCCGTCGCCGACGACCGCGAGGTGGGCGACGCCCGGTGGTGGAACCCCAGCCACGCCCTCGACGCCTGGCGTGCTCGTCGCATCCAGCTGATCGAACCCACCGTCGCCAGCCTCCGACTGCTGGCCGATCACGTCGCCGTCGACGACGCGCTCGGCCACCTGCGCGACCGACCGGTTCCGGTGCGATCATGACCGACACCGAGACCGACGAGGGCCCCGAGGGACCCAAGCCGATCGTCCACGAGGTGGCGTCGGCGCTGAGCCCCTACATCCGGCGGGTCGTGGCCGACAACCCCGGCGCGATGACCGGCCCGGGCACCAACACCTATCTGGTGGGCATCGACGAGATCGCCGTCATCGATCCCGGTCCCGACTCGGCCCAGCACCTCGACACCGTGGCCGGCTGCGGCGGCGACCGCATCCGGTGGATCCTGCTCACCCACACCCACCCCGACCACGCCCCCGGCGCCACCGCGCTGGCGGAGCGCACCGGCGCGGAGGTCTGTGCCTTCGACGAGCGCGACGACGTGGCGGTCGACCGCACCCTGGCCGACGGCGACATGATCGAAGCCACCGAGTTCCGCATCCGGGCGATCCACACGCCCGGTCATGCGTCGAACCACCTGTGCTACCTCCTCGAGGAGGAACGCACGCTGTTCTCGGGCGACCACATCATGGACGGCTCGACCGTGGTCATCGCCCCGCCCGACGGCGACATGGCCGCGTACCTCGAGTCACTCGAGAAGGTCCGGATCAAGCGGCTCCGCGCCATCGCCCCCGGACACGGGCACCTCATCACCGACCCCGACGCGAAGATCGACGAGTACGTGGCCCACCGTCTGGCGCGCGAGGCCCAGGTGCTCGGGGAGGTCGAGACGGCCGGGACGACGACGATCCCCGAGATCGTGGCATCGCTCTACCCGGGCCTGATCGACGAGCTCGTGCCCCGCGCCGGGCAGTCGGTGCACGCCCACCTCGTCAAGCTCGCCGCCGAGGGTCGCGTCAGCGGCGACGACGCCGACGGCGAGTGGACGCCCGGCTGAGGAACGGCGCTACAGGTCGAGGTCGTCGAGCGACGCGGCCGCCGCGTCGAGCATACGGGCCGAGCAGCCGGCCATGTCGGCCTGGGGCACGGCCTCGGTGACGACCACCTCGGCGAGGTCGCGGAAGGCGTGCGCGGCGGGCGAGTCGCCCATCGCCACGGGCTCACCCGTGTCGTCGGCGGCCGACACCGCCGGCTCCATGGGGATCTTGCCGAGCAACGGAACGCCGGCGTCCTCGGCCAGCGCTTCGCCACCGCCGGAGCCGAACAGCTCGTAGTGCTCGCCGTGGTCGCAGATGAACGTGCTCATGTTCTCGACGACGCCGGCGACGCGCAGGAAGTTCTTGCGCGACATCGACACCGCACGGGACGCCACCTTCTGGGCGTTCACCGCCGGCGTGGTCACCACCAGCACCTCGGACCGGGGGATCAGCTTGGCGACGCCCATCTGCACGTCGCCGGTGCCGGGGGGCATGTCGACGAGCAGGTAGTCGAGGTCGTCGCCCCACTTCACGTCCTGGAGGAAGTGCTGGACACCGCGGTTGAGCATCAGACCGCGCCACATGAGCGCGGACTCCTCGTCATCGACCAGGAAGCCCATGGAGACGATCCGCAGCGTGCCGTCGCCGATGGCGCGCTCGTTGGGGACCATGTACTTCTTGTCGCGGATCACCTCGCCGCCGAGACGGCCCGAGACCCCCAACAGTCGGGGCACGGAGAAGCCCCAGATGTCGGCATCGAGCACGCCGACCTTCAAGCCACGCGCGGCCATGGCCGCCGCGAGGTTGACGGTGACCGACGACTTGCCGACGCCGCCCTTGCCCGACGACACGAGGATGACCTTGGTGGTGAGCGCGACCGAACTGTCCTCCTCGCGCTCGGCGATGTTGAACCGGGCCCGCTCCATCGCCGCGGCCTTCTCGTCCTGGTTCATCTCGTCCCACTGGAGCGACACGTGGTCGACACCCGGCATCGAGCCGACACGGGTGCGGATGTCCTTCTGGATCTGGGCCCGGAGCGGGCACCCGGCCGTGGTCAACGCGATGGTGACCGTGACCTCGCCGCCATCGACCGCGACGTCGCGGACCATCCCGAGATCGACGATGTCGCTGCCCAGCTCGGGGTCGATGACGCCCTTGAGCATGGACTCGACATCGGTGCGGTCAACGGTGGTCTGGACAGGCACGTCCCAAATTCTACCGGCAGCTCCCGTGGAAACCAGTGTGGTCTCGCCGATAGCCTGCGTCACATGGGTGACCGGCTCGAGATCCTCAAGACGTTGGGGGACAACACGCGGTACGCGATCTATCTCGAGCTCGCCCGCTCACCCCGGCCCCTGGCCACCGCCGAGGTCGCCGAGACCCTCGACCTGCACCCGAACACGGTCCGCCCCCACCTCGAGCGGATGCGCGACCTCGGGCTCGTACAGGTGGGCGCCGCCGCAACCGGCGCCGTGGGTCGCCCCCAGAACCGCTACGTGCTGGCCGACGACGCGCCGAGCCTCGGACTCGAACCGCCGGTGTTCCCACTGCTGACCCGGATGCTGCTCGCCGGCGCGGCTGCCGGGGGCATCGAGCCCGACGACCTCGCCGACGCCGGCCGGGACCACGGCCGCACCACCGCGGCAGCTGCGCCCGAGGGCATGGCCTGTGCCGACGCGCTCGAGAGCCAGCTGGCCGAGCTCGGTTTCGACCCCACCCGGGTCGACGAGGACGACGACGTCACCATCGCCTTCACCCACTGTCCGTTCCGCGAGCTCGCCGAGGCCCATCCCGACCTCGTCTGCAGCATCCACCGGGGCATGGTCGAGGGCTTCGTCGACGCCCGGGGCGACGGGCTCGTTCGACAGTTCCACCCCCTCGTCGACCGCACGCCGTGCCAGGTCGAGCTCGAGGTCTCCCAGCGGCGATGAGCGCCCCGACCCCGATCTGACGTGTCCTGACGTGACGCACGCCTCCGGGTACGAGATACGCTGAAGGCCATGATCACGCTCACCGACACTGCGTCCAGCAAGGTCAAGAACCTCATCGACGAAGAGGGCGACGAGAACCTGGCGCTCCGGGTCGCGGTTCGGCCCGGCGGTTGCTCGGGGTTCAGCTACGAGATGTTCTTCGACACCGACGTGGCCGACGACGACAACGTCGTGACCTACGGCGACGTCCGTGTGGTGGTCGATTCGTCCAGCGCGATGATGCTCGAAGGCGCGACCCTCGACTTCCAGGACGGCCTCGAGTCCGGGTTCTCGATCAACAACCCGAACGCCCAGCGCACCTGCGGCTGCGGCTCGAGCTTCTCCTAGGTCTGACCGTCCCGACTCCGTCGGGCCCGTCAGGTCCTGCGGCTCATTCCGACTCCGTCGTCATGTCGCCGTAGGTCTGACCGTCCGGGGGCACCACCACGAGCAGGCGGACGTCCTCGGGGAACTGTGTCGCCAGCTCGTCGAACCGTGATGGCGTGACCGTGGCATCCGGGTCGGCGACCACCAGCGGCGGCCACGACTGCTCGGCCGCCGCCCGCAGCTCGTCGATGGAGCGTCCGCCGGCCAGGTCTTCGTAGCGAGCCCGTTCCCCAGCCCGCTCGCCCGACGCGTCGGCGTCGGTGTCGACGACGACCTCGTCGATGCCCTCGGACTCGAGCCCGTCGATCGCGTCGGCGGCCGCGTCGAGCGGGGGCACCGGTCGATCGAGCGCCCACCACGCCAGCTTCCACTGGGCCCGGAGCCGACGACCGTGCGCCGCGGCCGCGCGGACGGACGGCATGGCCTCGACCACGGCCGTCGACGGTCGGTACTGGGGATCGCTGGCCTGCAGCACCGCGTCGAGGTCGTCGACATCGGCCTCGGGACCAGCGAGTGCACGCCACTCGCTCTCGGCATGGCGCAACCGGTCGACCGCGTCCCGCCGGCGGCGCTCGCGGTCGGGCGTTTCGTCGAGCGTGTCGTGGCCGGTCGCCGTCGTCGGCGACGAACTCGCCCCGAACCCGCCGTAGGCCTGGTCGGTGAGCGCCGAGACCCGGGCCAGGTTCTGGCTGGTCTTCGCCGAATCGATCTCGCGGTCACGCCGGCGCACGAGGAGGACGACGACCCAGCACGCGGCCACCGCGGGCAGCACGAGCACCCACGGGTTGCCGAACAGCGCGAGCACGGCCACACCGAGCACCACGCCCGCGGCGACGACCCCGAGCGCCCGGCCGACGGCTCGCCGGCTGTCCGCGTCCCACGTCGTGCGCCGACCATCGTCGTCCTCCTCGGCTCGAACGTCGGCCACACCGCCGGGCACGGCATCGGGCTCGTCGCCGGGGTCGGCCGGACCGCCGGCCGCCGGAACGGCGGTGGCGTTCGTCGCGTCGACGTCGGCGGCGGCCTCCGCGGCGGCGAGCGCCGAACGGGCCTCGACCACGTTCTGCGCCGCGACGCGCAACGCATCGGGATGGACGGCGAGGTCGGTGGCGGCGGCCCGCTCGACGACCTCGACACGACTGGCCGCCACCAACTGGTCGGCCTGCTCGATTCGACGCACGAGCCCGCGGAGCTCGTCCACGGTGGTGACGGTGTGGGGATCCGGGTCCGGCGTCCGCGCCGACCGTTGGTGCAGGTCGAGCGCGGTGTGGGCCACGGCCCGGGCCGCGAGGCCTTCGAGACGCTCGGCGGCCGCCGCATCGAGTCCCTCGCGTCCCCGCACGAGCTCGCCCCCGACGTCGGCGGCGAGCCGTTCGGCGGCGTCGACCGTGTCGGCGGCGCGGACGTACTGCGATGCCATCGACGCGGCGACCGCTCCGAGGTCGAGGCTGGGGTCGTCGTCGTGCTCGCCGTGATCGCCCTCGTGCGGGGTGCCGTCTGTCGTGTCTGCCACCGTCCTCAGCCTCGCGCCCGCCGGCGTCAGACGAGGGCGCGGTCGAGGCTCGCTCGCATGTCCCGGGCGTCGAAGATGTAGTCGAGTCGCTCGCGGACGACACCGTCGGGGCCGGTGACGTAGAGCACGGGCTCGTAGGGCAGGCCGAGCTCGGCGATCACCGGCGCGAAGTCCTCCGGGGTCGGGGGGACCTCGTTCTCCGACGGGTCGGTGTACACCTCGGCGTGGACGAACCGGACGTCGGGATAGTCGGGGACCTGCTCGAGCAGGATGTCGAGGATCGGACCGCACACCACGGTCTGACAGAAGGCCGGCGTCGCCACGAGCAATGCAACCGGACCACCCGCGTCGAGCGCGTCGGCCACCGTCTGGCCGTGGAGATCGCACTGGGGGTCGCGGGTGCAGATCGGCGTGACGCCGCGGGCGTCGTCGGTGGTCGGGGTCTCGATGGCGGGGAGCTGGTCGCCGGGGCCGACGCGGTCGACCACCGTGGGCTCGTCGGGGGCGACGACCTGGAACTGGCTGATGACCTCGGTGCCGTCCACGTCGACGGCGAGGTCGTAGAACCCGGCCGAGGCCGGCGTGAACTCGAAGCTGTAGTAGGGGCGGGGCAGCCCCTCGTCGTGGAGGACGGCGGTGAGTCCCTCGGCGGCGGTCTCCCCCTCGGGATTTCGGACGGACAACGTCACGTTTCCGGGGACCGCGTCGGCCGGGAGGAGCCCATCGGTGTCGGACAGGCCGAAGGGGACGCGGGCGGGCTCACCGGCGGCGTAGTACGGGCCGAAGAAGCGGACGACCGAGAGATCGGACGAGTCGAGCGTCGACTCGCCGGATCCGTCGGTGGTGCCGGACACCTCGCCGTCGTCGGACGAACACGCCACGAGCACACCGGAGGCGGCGGCACCGAGCAGGAAACGGCGGCGTGACAAGAATGCCGGGCGGGGTCCGGGATGCATGGGGCGCGACCGTAGTGTGGCGCCGATGGCACCTGGCATCGACCACCTCTCCCTCGTCGTCGACGGCGAGGACGTCGAGGTGCCCGGAACCGGCTCGTTGCTCGACGCGCTGCGTGACCACCTCGGCAACCACACACCCAAGGACGGCTGCAGCCCGCAGGGCCAGTGCGGGTGCTGCACCGTGCTGGTCGACGGTGCACCCCGCGTGGCGTGCGTGACCCCGGTCCGCCGGGTCCGCGGACGCACGATCACGACCGCGGCGGCACTGGACGACGCGGCCACGTGGGCCGACGCCTTCTGCTCGACCGGCGCGTCGCAATGCGGCTTCTGCACCCCTGGGATCATCGCCCGCCTCGCTGGTCTGCGGGCCAAGGACCCCGAAGCGTCGGACGCCCAGGTCGAACAGGCACTGCTCGCCCACCTGTGCCGGTGCACCGGATGGCGAACGATCATCGATGCCTGGCGGGCGTACGGGACCGACGCCGGTGCGCGCGACCTCGACGCGGCAGGCCGGCGGGCCACGCTCGAGGGCGGCGTCACCCAAACCGTCGAACCCGCGGTCGCGCTCGGCGAGGGTGGCTTCGCCGACGACGAGGCCCCGACCGGGGCGCTGGTCGCGGTGCTCGACGCCGAGGGCACCTGGACCCTGGGAGACGGCGTGGCCGCGGCACGCGAGGCCGCCGGCAAGATCCAGGGGCGCCGGACCACGGAGGAGTTCCGTCCCCCGATCGAGGTGCCCGAGGGCGACTGGGACGTCGTGCTGCAGACCTCGTGGGTCGAACCCGGCTACCTCGAGACCGACGCGTCGTGGGCCGAGCCCGGCGGTGCCGGCGCCGACCCGCTGGCCAACGGCGGCGCCTTCGGGGGCAAGGCCACCTCGCCGCTCCCCGAGGTCGCAGCCCGGTTGGCGGCCGAGCACGATCGGCCCGTTCGGGCCCTCTGGAGCCGGGAGGACGCGGTGCGACGCGGCCCCAAGCGTCCACCCCTCGCCGCCGGGCTCCGGTCCGACGGAACCGGCATCGTCCGGGTCGCCCGGACCGACGGTGTCGTGGCCCGCATCCGGTCCGTGCTGCCCGACGTCGAGGTCGAGGAGGTCGATGTCGCCGGCCCGCCCACCTCGTGCGACCTGCGGGGCACGGGCTGGGCCGAAGCGGTGGTCCTCGACGCCGCCCGCACCGGCGACGTGGGCACGATCGCCCGACCCGAGGGCGGCACGGCCACGGCCGAGATCGGCGACGACGGCACCGTCCACGTGACCGTCGACGCCGGCGACCCACTC
Organism: Acidimicrobiales bacterium; assembly: GCA_034522155.1. Lineage (GTDB taxonomy): Bacteria > Actinomycetota > Acidimicrobiia > Acidimicrobiales > Salinilacustritrichaceae > Salinilacustrithrix. The sequence continues at coordinate 35,085 of JAXHLP010000014.1, forward strand.
GACGAGGTGACCCTGCGCTCGTACTGCATCGGTGCCGCGCACCAGGCGCTGTCGTGGGTGTCGTCGGAGTGCATCACCGTGGACGAACACGGCGCGGTCCACGACCTCACCATCCGGTCGTTCGGCATCCTCCGCTCGGTCGACACACCGCCGATCGAGGTGACGATCACGTCGTCCGACGCGCCTGCCGTCCCGGTCAGCGACGCGGTGTTCGCCGCCGTCGCCGGGGCGATCTGGCTCCACCAGGGCACTCCCCCGGCCTGGCCCACCGGCATCCCCGTCCGACCATCCTGACCTGCCTGGGCCAGGATGGGGCCATGAGCACCCCGGTCGGTCCCTACTCGCCCGTCGTCCGCAGCGGCGACCTCGTCTTCAGCGCCGGCCAGATCGGCCTGTTGGACGGCAAGGTCGTGTCGGGCGGTCTGCGCGCCGAGCTCACCCAGGCCATGACCAACCTGGCCAGCGTGCTCGCCCAGGAGCACGCCACCCTCGACGACGTCGTCAAGACCACGGTGTTCCTCACCGACATCGACGACTACGCCGAGATGAACGAGGTGTACACGACCGTGCTCGGCGACCACCGACCGGCCCGCTCCGCAGTCGCCGTGGCCGCCCTCCCCGCCGGCGCCTGCGTCGAGATCGAAGCCATCGCGGTGGTGGCCGCTGCTTCCTGACCCACCACGCCGTCTGGCACCATTGCTCCCATGATCGGAGCCGCCATCATCGTCGTCGTCCTGCTCGTCGCCATCCCGGTGGCGGTCCTGGTCTCGGGCAGCATCGGCGCCGCGGTCATCGGCTGGGTCCTCCAACGCGACGTCGACGCCCGCCACGAGGGTTCCGAGCTCCTCGACCTGAATGGGTAGACCGACGCCCGAGGCGCCGGTTCGCTAGGCGATGTCGGCCGACAGGGCGTGGTCGTGGCCGCTGCGGAGATCGATGTCGGCGACGGTGTCGACGCGGTCGACCTCGGTCACCGTGTCGGGACGGGTGCGGGGCATCCCGCTGTCGCCCGAGGCGTGGGGCTGGACCGCCAGCACCTGGTGGATGTTGAGGCGGTGGCCCTCGAAGCCGACGGCCGAGCCAGCCATGTAGAGGCGCCAGACCCGGGCGCGTCCGGGGCCGACGAGGCGGACGGCTTCGTCCCAGTGCTCCTCGAGGTTGCGGACCCAGCACCGCAGCGTCTGGGCGTAGTGCTCGCGCAGCGACTCGACATCGCGGCATTCGAAACCCTCGTCCTGGAGCAACGAGACGGTGCGGCCCACCTCGTGGAGCTGGCCGTCGGGGAACACGTAGCGGGCCGGGAACGAATCGCGTTCGAGCTCGCCCTCGCCTTCGGTGCGGGAGATGGCGTGGTTCATCAGCCGACCGCCCGGCTTCAACAGGCCCTTCAGCTGCTGGAAGTACACGCGGGTGCGTTCGGCCCCCACGTGCTCGAACATGCCGATGCTCGAGATGGCGTCGAAGGGCCCGTCGTCCACCTCGCGATAGTCCTGGATCCGGATCTCCACGCGGTCGTCGAGACCGGCGTGCCGGACCCGCTCGCGAGCGAGGTCGGCCTGCTCGTCGGAGATCGTGACGGCCACGACCTCGACGCCGTACTCGCGGGCGGCGTGGATGGCCATGCTCCCCCATCCACAGCCCACGTCGAGCAGCCGCTGACCGGGCTCGAGCGCGAGCTTGCGGCAGATGTGATCGTGCTTGAGCGTCTGGGCCTGCTCGAGCGTGGTCGAGTCGGTGGCGAAGAACGCGCACGAGTAGGTCATGGTCGGGCCGAGCACGAGGCGGTAGAAGTCGTTGCCCACGTCGTAGTGGTGGGTGATGGCCTCCTTGTCGCGCCGGATGCTGTGCAGCCGGCCCCTGAGCTTGGCCTCCTCCGGCGGCGGAGCAGGCCGCCGTCCGAGGACACCGAGACGCCACGCGTCGCGGGCGAGGTCGAGCTGTTGGCGGCGGGACAGGTTGAGCGAGGCGTCGGAGTCGATCCGCTCGGTGATCCGGTCGCGCAGGTCGAAGAGCTCGAAGATCGACCCGTCGACCTCGATATCGCCGGCCACGTAGGCGCGCCCGAGACCGAGCTCATTCGGGTCCCAGAGCAGGCGCCGGAGAGCGTCGGGCGAGCGGACGTGGACCGTGAAGCCGGCGGTCTCGTCGCCCCACGTCGAGTCGTCCCAGCACGTGATGCGCATCGGCGGCGACGCACCCAGGAACGTCTCGATGACCCCGCCGACGACCGTGGCTGCCTTCACCGTGCGACCTCCTTCCCGCTGTTCGAACGAAAAGTCTAGCCACTGTCGGACTGCAGGTCATCTGGATGGCAGTTCGTGCAGTGTCCGCGCCGACCAACGCGGAGCATCGATCAGGAATCGAAGCTCGCCCGGCGAGCGAGATTCACATCCAGCGGGATTGCCCGAAGCGGTAGCCGACGGAGCGCACCGTCTGGATGAGGCCGGCGTGCTCCTCGCCGAGCTTGGCGCGCAGGCGCCGCACGTGGACGTCGACCGTCCGCGCACCGCCGTAGTACTCATAGCCCCAGACCCGGGACAGCAACGTTTCGCGGGTGAACACCTTGCCGGGATGGCTGGCGAGGAACTTGAGCAGCTCGTACTCCATGTAGGTGAGGTCGAGCGGTCGACCGGAGATGGCGGCCTGGTAGGTCTCGAGGTTGAGTGCCAGCTCGGCGTACTCGACCAACTCGGGGCGGGTACCCCGGCCGGTCTTGTGGAACAGGTGCTTCAGCCGGACATCGAGCTCGGGTGCCTGGAAGGGCAGCACGCAGAAGTCGTCGAAGAGATCCTCGCGGAGGTCGAGGCCGTGGAGCTGTTCCTCGGAGACCACCAGCAGGACCGGCTCGAGCGGGATGTCGCCCTTGCGGATGCTGCGGCACAGCGAGAACGCGCCCTCGGCGTCGGTGACGGCGACGATGACGGCACCCGGCCAGCCGTCGACCGGCTCGAGCCGTTCGACGTCGGACTCGCCGGCGACGCCCGCCCAGGGGTAGCCACCCAGGTCGAGACCCTGGGAGAGGACCGGCGGGGGAGGGTCGGGATAGACCAGCAGTGGTTCCATGAGATCGATGCCCGGGCCGCTACCAGCTCGTGAGGTACCGGGCGACCTCGAACGGCGTCACCTGGGCCCGGTACAGGTCCCATTCCGCCCGCTTGTTGCGCAAGAACCACTCGAAGATGTGCTCGCCGAGCGTCTCGGCCACGAGCTCGGAGTTCTCCATCTCCGCGAGTGCGTCGCCGAGCGAGGCAGGGAGGGGTTCGATGCCCTCGGCCGCACGCTGCGCCGGGGTCATCTCCCACACGTTGGTCTCGGCCTCGGGCGGGAGCTCGTAGCCCTGTTCGATGCCCTTCAGGCCGGCGGCGAGCAGCACCGAGAATGCCAGGTACGGGTTGCAGGCCGGGTCGGACGCGCGGTACTCGAGCCGGGTCGACGTGCTCTTGCCCGGTTTGGTGACCGGCACACGCACGAGCGCCGAGCGGTTGTTGCGCCCCCACGACACGTGGACCGGCGCCTCGAACTGGGTCTGGCTGCCGATGCCGGTGCCCTGGATCAGACGCTTGTAGGAGTTGACGAGCTGATTGGTGACGGCGGTGATCTCACGCGCGTGGTGGAGGACGCCCGCCATGAAGGCCCGGCCGACCTTGGACAGCTGGTACGGGTCGCCGGGATCGTGGAAGGCGTTGGCGTCGCCCTCGAACAGCGACAGGTGGGTGTGCATGCCCGAGCCCTGTACGCCTTCGAGGGGCTTGGGCATGAACGTGGCGTGGACCCCGGCCTGCTGGGCGATCTCACGGACCACGAGACGGAACGCCATGACGTTGTCGGCCATGGACAGCGCGTCGGTGTAGCGCAGGTCGATCTCGTGCTGGCTCGGGCTGTCCTCGTGGAAGGAGTACTCGACCGGGATGCCGAGCGCCTCGAGCATGTGGATGGTCTTCTTGCGCAGGTCGTTCGCGACGTCGGCGGTGGTGAGGTCGAAGTACGAGCCCTCGTCGAGCGGGCGGGGGATGCGGCGACCTCGCAACTCGGCGCGATCGCCGACCCCGATGTCGGGATCCTGCTCGAAGTAGAAGTACTCCATCTCCGGGGCGACGTAGAAGTTGAACCCCTTCTCCCGGGCGACGCCCAGGTTGCGCTTGAGCACCTGGCGGGGATCGCCGGCGAACGGGCGTGCCGTCGAGGTCGGTGATGTCGCAGAACATCGCCGCCGAGGTGTTGCGCTCGTCGCCGGGCACGCCCCACGGCAGGATCTCGAACGTCGAGGCGTCGGGCATGGCCAGCACGTCGGACTCCTGCACCCGGCTGAACCCGTCGATGGCCGAACCGTCGAAGTGCATGCCCTCGCCGAATGCGGCCTCGAGCTCGGCCGGCGAGATCGCGAACGACTTCAGCTGACCCAGCACATCGGTGAACCACAGGCGGATGAGACGCACGCCGCGCTCTTCCACCGTGCGCAGGACGTATTCTCGTTGCCGCTCCATGACCGTGATCGTACGGCGAAGTGACGACGAAGTCGGAACGAGCCGCAGGACCTGTTGGGGTCGCCGCCAGGCGAACCCAAGAGACCTACGTGGCCTCTCGCCGCCTGCACACCGTCCGATACGGTGCCCTGACGACGGTTCACAAAGCGTTCACACAGGGGAAAAGGTCGAGAAAAGGGAATCCGCTTGTAATGGGGCGTCCCCCTGAACCCTTCGTATCGAGAGGCACCTGAGCACGTGGCTATCAAAGCTGAATACATCTGGATCGACGGGACCAAGCCCACGGCGTTGCTTCGGTCCAAGACCAAGGTCATGGACGACGGCGCCGAACCTCCCATGTGGGGCTTCGACGGTTCCTCCACGAACCAGGCCGAGGGGCACCAGTCCGACTGCGTCCTGAACCCCGTCTTCACCTGCCCGGACCCGATCCGCGGCGAGAACAGCATCCTCGTCATGTGCGAGGTGCTGAACATCGACATGACCCCGCACGAGACCAACACCCGTGCAGCCGCGGCCGAGGCCGCGGAGAAGTACGCCGACGAGGACATGTGGTTCGGCATCGAGCAGGAGTACACCTTCCTCGAGGACGGTCATCCGCTCGGTTGGCCCCGCGGCGGCTACCCCGGCCCGCAGGGTCCCTACTACTGCGGTGTCGGCGCCGACGAGGTCTACGGCCGCGACATCGTCGAGGTCCACATGGACGCCTGCATCAAGGCCGGCCTGAAGATCTCGGGCATCAACGCCGAGGTCATGATGGGCCAGTGGGAGTTCCAGATCGGCCCGGCCGGTGTCGCCGAAGTCGGCGACCACCTCTGGGTCGCCCGCTGGCTGCTCTACCGCATCGCCGAGGACTTCGACGTGGCCGCCACCATCGATCCCAAGCCCATGCCGGGCGACTGGAACGGTGCGGGCGCCCACACCAACTTCTCCACCCAGTCCATGCGCGAGGACTACGACGCGTGCATCGCCGCTGCCGAGGCCCTGGGCAAGAAGCACGAGGAGCACATCACCAACTACGGCCCGGGCGTCGAGCGTCGCCTCACCGGTCTCCACGAGACCGCGCCCTGGACCGAGTACAGGTACGGCGTCTCCGATCGCGGCGCCTCGGTGCGCATCCCGTGGCAGGTCGAGAAGGACCAGAAGGGCTACATCGAGGACCGGCGTCCCAACGCCAACATGGACCCCTACGTGGTCGCCGCGCTGATCACCAACACGGTCTGCGGCGCCGCTTCGTGAAGGCCCTCGCGGGCCACCACGAAGTCGGAGTTGTCCAACGAACCCGGAGGGTTCGCCTGAGCCTCACAACTCCACGGCCATGAGGCGAAGAGAGCCCCCGGGCTTCGGCCCCGGGCTCTCCCGCGTCTGCGTGAGGACGGGGCTCAGCGCGCTCAGATGCCGAGGTCGTGGTGCGGCGGCAGCTGCGCCGCGGCGATGGCGTCGGCGCGTCGATGGAGCAGCTCAGCGGTCCGGTCGAGGTCGTGGGCGATCACGTAGTCGCCGCGCTTCGCGCCCGCGACGGCGAAGCGGCCGAGCTCGGCCAGGTCGGCCACCGGCACCTCCCGGCCCGAGCGTTCGAGTGCCGACTTGAGCTCGGTGAAGGTCATGGAGCGCCGGCGAGCGCCGTCATCCGAGCGGGCCAACGCCGGCGGGCGGTTGCGGTCGGCGGTGTACAGCCCGGTGTCCATCAGCCCGCCACTGGGGTAGAAGACCGACGCTCGCAGGTTGGTCTCCTCGCTGACCAGGTTGTGGGCGAGGGCCTCGGTGAAGCAGCTCACCGCCGCCTTGCTCGCCGCGTAGACGCTGGCGCGGGGCACGGGCGCGAACCCGCCGTCGCCGGAGCTGGTGTTGACGATCCGCCCGGGCTGGCCCGACTCGATCATTCGCGGCACGAACGCCGAGCAACCGTTGGCGGTGCCGAACACGTTCACCCCGAAGCACCACCGGAAGTCGTTGAGCTCCTGCTCCCACGGCTTGCCCCCACCCCCGCTCGTGACTCCCGCATTGTTGAAGAGCAGGTGGCACTGGCCGAACTCGTCGAAGACGCGAGCGGCGAGCGCACCCACCGAGTCGGGGTCGCTGACGTCGGTCACCACGCCGGAGACCTCGCCACGCTCGCCGAGCTCGTCGACGGCGCGCGTGAGCACGGGTTCCTCGATGTCGGCGACCACGACCCGGGCGCCCTCCTCGAGCAGGGCTTCGACGATCGCCCGGCCGATGCCGTGGGCGCCGCCGGTCACGACCGCGACACGGCCAGCCAGATCGGACAGGTCGGGGGCCGGGGTCTCGGTCACGCCGCGGACACTACGCGACGGGTGCTAGAACGTGTTCTCGTTCGAAGGGGGACCCGAGTGACTTCGACCGAACCGAGCGCACCGACCACGGACGCCGCGCTGCCGGCCGGCGACCGCTACGTGGTCATCTCCGCCGACTGCCACGCCGGTGCCAGCATCAGGGGCTACCGCCCGTACCTGGCGTCGCGGTTCCACGACGACTTCGACGCGTGGACGCAGACCTTCGACAACCCGTACCAGGACCTCGAGGGCGACGACGCCGAGCGGAACTGGGATTCGGCCCGTCGCCTCCGCGAGATGGAGGACGACGGTGTCGTGGGCGAGGTCGTCTTCCCCAACACGATCCCGCCGTTCTTCCCGAAGGTGAGCCTGGTCAACCAGGCACCGCCGGCCGACGCCGGCGATCTCGAGCGACGCTGGGCCGGGCTGCAGGCTCACAACCGCTGGCTGGCCGACTTCTGCGCCGAGACCCCGGGCCGGCGGGCGGGCATCGCCCAGATCATGCTCCACGACGTCGGGGCTGCCGTCGACGAGATCCACTGGGCCGCCGACACCGGCCTCACCGGCGGCATCCTGCTCCCGGGCGCCCCGCCCGGCTCGGGTCTGCCCCCGCTCTACGCCCCCGACTACGAGCCGATCTGGGCGGCATGCGAGGAACGGGGCATGCCGGTCAACCACCACTCGGGCAGCGCCGCGCCCGAGTACGGCGACTACCCCGAGGCGATGATCATGTTCATCCTCGAGGTCACCTGGTGGGCCCACCGGACGCTGTGGCACCTGCTGTTCGCCGGTGTGCTGGAGCGCCACCCGGACCTGCAGCTCGTGTTCACCGAGCAGGGCAGCGAGTGGGTGGTCGACGAGTTGGCGCGGCTGGACCAGTACTACCTGCGCTTCACCACCGCCAAGGGCAGCCAGGAGGCGGCGTTCGCGGAGGGTGCGATCGGCCAGCTGTCGATGGCTCCGAGCGAGTACTTCGCCCGGCAGTGCCACCTGGGCTCGTCGTTCATCCGTCGCCACGAGGTCGCACGCCGCGACGCGATCGGCACCGACCACATCATGTGGGGCAGCGACTTCCCTCACCTCGAAGGCTGCTGGCCGTGGTCCGGTCAGCACCTCGAGATGAGCTTCGGCGGCCAGTGCTCCCCGGCGGAGATCCAGGCCATGGTGGGCTCCAACGCGGCACGGATCTACGGGTTCGACCTCGACGCGCTCGCACCGATCGCCGCCGAGGTCGGCCCCACCGTCGACCAGCTCGCCGCCCCGCTCCGGCGCGACGACATCCCCGAGGAGGCCTTGCGCTGCCCGGCCTTCGCCGTCGGCAAGTACCGCCCCGACCCCGACCTGGATTGAGCGAGGCAGCCGTGACGCAGATCCGCTACGGACCGCGGTCCACCACCGTCGACCGGGAGGTGGCCGCCACCAAGGTCGGCGCGTGGTCCACCTCGTTCACCGCCCGGTACCGGACCGACACCGCGCTCGTCGCGCAGGTCCTCCCGCCACCCCTCGAACCCACGGATGATCCGATCGTGAAGGTGTCGGTCGCCACCGTGGAGATCGACCGGCCGGGCGTCCCCGTGTTCGGCGCCGGGACGTTCGGGGTGCAGTGTCGCCACGGCGACCTCGTCGGCTTCTACCCGCTGCTCATGCCCATGAGCACCGAGCAGTCGGTCATCGGCGGCCGGGAGACCTTCGGCGAGCCGAAGAAGCTGGCCACGATCGCGCTCGACCGCGACGGCGACTCCCTCGTCGGCACGGTCACGCGCATGGGCACGACGATCATCGAGCTCCGGGGCGAGGTCACCGGCGAGGTCGATCCGCCACCACCGAACACGCGGACCGACTTCTACCTCAAGTTCCTACGTGACCCGGCCGGCCACGGATTCGACGCCGAGCCCCGGCTCGTGCACTGCCACCGCACCGAGACCACCCGCCGACGCGAGCTCGTGACCGGCGAGATCGTCCTGCGGGAGTCGCCGTTCGACCCCGTGGCCGATCTGCCCGTCCGGGAGATCGTCGAGATGCACCTCTCCGAACGACAGGCCGAACAGCGCGGCGAGATCGTCGCCGCCCTCGACCCCGCCGACGTCCTCCCCTACGTCCACCAGCGCTACGACGACGCCGTTCCTCGGCCCCAGGGCGCCTCACAACTCGACGGTACGGAGGGATCGTGATGACGGACCGGTTCCTCGTCATCTCCGCCGACTGCCACGCGGGCCTGCCCAACGCCGACTACCGCGAGTGGCTCGACCCCGCGTTCCGCGAGGCCTTCGACGAGAGCCTCGCCGCGCGGGAGCGCCAGCGCGAGCTGGCGCTGCAGGGCTTCCTGAACGCCGAATTCGCCGAGGAGTGGACCAGCGAGAACGAAGAGGGACTCCGGGGCTCCTGGGACGCCGATCGACGCGACGCCGAGCTCGACGCCGACGGCGTGGCCGGCGAGGTGATCTTCCCCGACGGCGACTCGGTCCTCTCGGGTGCGTCCGCGCCCTTCGGTGCCGGCCTCGGCCAGAGCGGCGAGACCCCGCCCGACCACCTCCTGGCCGGCGCCGTGGCCCACAACCGCTGGCTCGCCGAGCTGTGTGCGACGAGCCCGGCGCGCCGGCGGGGCGTGGCGATCGTCCCGATCGCGTTCGTCGATCCCGAGGTCTCGGTGGCCGAGATCCGCCGCGCCCACGACAGCGGGCTGCGCGGCGGCATCCTCATCCCGCCCATGTGGCAACCGGGCGCGCCCTACCACGACCGGAAATACGATCCGATCTGGGAGGTGTGCCAGGAGCTCGACCTCCCGGTCCACGTCCACTCCGGCCCGGCCGATCGTGCCTCGTACGGTCCCCACATCGGCATCTACACCGCCGAGGTCCGCTTCTGGTCGGCCCGGCCGCTGTGGTTCCTGATCTGGTCCGGGGTCTTCGAGCGGTTCCCGGAGCTGAAGTTCGCGGTCACCGAGTGCGGTGCGTTCTGGGTCAACGATCTCCTGTGGCGAATGGACTCGGTCTACGAGCGGGAGCACGGCTCCAAGAAGCTCGGGCCACAACTCACCGCCGAGCTGTCGATGCGGCCGTCGGCCTACTTCGACCGCAACTGCTTCATCGGCGCATCGAACACCCACCGCCGCGAACTGGAACGCCGCTACGAGATCGGCGTCGGGAACCTCATGTGGGGCAACGACTTCCCCCACCCCGAGGGCACCTGGCCCCACACCGCCGAGTTCCTCCACCGCGCGTTCCACGACATCCCCACCGACGAGACCCGGGCGCTGCTCGGTGAGACGGCTGCCGACGTCTACGGGTTCGACCGGGGCGCCCTCGCGCCGCTGGTCGAGCGCATCGGGCCGACACTCGCCGACCTCGGCCACGACGGCGACCGCGACCTGTCCGTTTGGGACGCAGTGCGCGAGGCCGGACGCCCGTGGCTGTCCACCGCCGGCGCCTACTGATGACCACGGCCACCGACCACACTCGCTTCGACCCGTTCGAGGACGGCTTCGCGTCCTGGCCCTACGACCAGTACGCCCGCCTGCGCCGCGACGATCCGGTGCACCACTCCGATCTGCTGCAGGGTTGGATGCTCACCCGGTACGACGACGTCGACCGGGTGCTGAAGGACGCCACGATCAGCAGCGTCATCGACAACGCCACGCCGACGACGCACACACGGATCGAGATCGAACGCCGGACCGAGATCGGCTACGAGTCCAACCCGCTGCCGCTGCTCGACGAACCCGACCACACCCGCATCCGGCGGCTGATCGCCCCGACGTTCCGGAAGGGATCGATCCGGCACCTGCGCGAGACCATCGAACGCCACGTCGACTCCCTGCTCGACGCCGTCGTCGAGCGCCACGGGTCGAGCGGGACCTTCGACCTGGTCGCCGACATCGCCTACCCGATGCCGGTGGCGGTGATCTGCGAGCTGATGGGCATCCCCGACGAGGACGGTCACGAGTTCCGGCGCTGGGTGCAGCTGGTCGCACTCGGCCTCGACCCGATGATCGACGCCGACCAGCGGGAGGCCAGCCTGGCGGCGGGCGAGGAGATGCGCGACTACCTGCGGGCCCAGGTGGCCGCGAAGCGCGCCGATCCGACCGACGACCTCACCTCGGCCCTGGTCCACCACACCGAGAACGGCGACCGCCTCGAAGACGGCGAGCTCATCGCCCAGCTCCAGACGCTCTACATGGCCGGCCACGAGCCGGTCACCGCCGTGCTGGCCAACGGGATGATCGGCCTGCTCGACCAGCCCGACGAGCTCGCGCGCCTGCGCGACGAACCCGACCTCGTCGCCAACGCGGTGCTCGAGCTGCTGCGTTGGGACGGGCCCAACCAGTTCGTGCGGCGCATCGCCATGGCCGATCTCGACTTCGACGGGGGGACCGTGCCCGCCGGCGCCGTCGTCTATCCCTGCATCGGATCCGCCGACCACGACCCCACCGTGTTCGGTGACGACGCCGACCACATCCGGCTCGACCGCGCGTCGTCCCCGTACCACCTCCAGTTCGGCGCCGGCATCCACTCCTGCCTCGGCTCGCACCTCGCCAAGCTGGAGATCGAGATCGCGCTGGATCGACTCGTCCAGCGCTTCGACTCGCTGTCGCCGGCCGCCGAGCCGAGCTGGTCGCAGCGCATGGTCCTGCGCAGCGCCAACGAGGTACCGCTCGCCTACACGGCCGGCCCATGACCGGGACGTCGGGCCGGCGGGCTCTTGTACCTTGGCGGCCGTGATCGAACGAACCGCGGACGAGGTCCTGGCACTGGCGGCCGACGAGGGGGTCGAAGTCGTCGACCTGCGCTTCTGCGACCTCCCCGGCCTGATGCAGCACTATTCGGTGCCGACCCACGAGCTCACCGAAGATCTCTTCGAGGAGGGCTCCGGCTTCGACGGGTCGTCGATCCGCGGGTTCCAGGAGATCCAGGAGTCGGACATGATCCTGCTCCCCGATCCGAGCTCGGCGTGGATCGACCCGTTCTCCCGCCGAAAGACGCTGGTGCTGCACTGTCACGTGCACGACCCGGTGACCGGCGAGCCGTACTCGCGCGACCCGCGCCACGTCGTCCGCAAGGCCGAGGACCACCTGCGAGCGTCGGGCATCGCCGACACCTGCTACGTGGGTCCCGAGGCCGAGTTCTTCATCTTCGACTCGGTCAACTTCGATTCGTCGAAGCACGCCGCCCACTACGAGATCGACTCGATCGAGGGATCGTGGAACACCGGCCGGCGCTTCGAGCCCGACGGCTCGCCCAACCGCGGGTACAAGCCGCGCGAGAAGGAGGGCTACTTCCCGCTCGCGCCGATGGACCACTTCCAGGACCTGCGCACCGAGATGATGCTGGCGCTCGAGCAGGTGGGCATCGAGGTGGAGATCCAGCACCACGAGGTCGGCTCGGGCGGCCAGGCCGAGATCGACGTGCGCTTCGACGCGCTGGCCCGCATGGCCGACAAGCTCATGGTGTTCAAGTACGTCGTGAAGAACGTGGCGTGGCAGGCGGGCAAGACCGCCACGTTCATGCCCAAGCCGATCTTCGGCGACAACGGGTCGGGCATGCACGTGCACCAGTCGCTGTGGAAGGCGGGCGAACCGTTGTTCTTCGACGAGACCGGCTACGCCGGGCTGTCCGACAACGCCCGCTGGTACATCGGCGGCCTGCTGGCCCACGCCCCGTCGCTGCTGGCGTTCACCAACCCGACCACCAACTCCTACAAGCGCCTCGTTCCGGGATTCGAGGCGCCGGTCAACCTCGTCTACTCCCAGCGCAACCGCTCGGCCGCGTGCCGGATCCCGCTGTACTCCAAGTCGCCGCGGGCCAAGCGGGTGGAGTTCCGCTGCCCCGACCCCTCGGCCAACCCGTACCTGGCGTTCAGCGCCATGCTCATGGCCGGCCTCGACGGCATCCGTAACCGGATCGAGCCGCCCGACCCGATGGACAAGGATCTCTACGACCTGCCGCCCGACCAGCTCGCTGCGGTCCCCCAGGTCCCCGGTTCGCTCGACGAGGTGCTGCGGGCCCTCGTGCGCGACAACGACTACCTGGCGGCCGGCGACGTGTTCACCCCCGACTTGATCGACACCTGGATCGGCTACAAGCGCGAGGTCGAGATCGACGGCCTCCGCCTGCGCCCCCACCCCCACGAGTTCGCGCTCTACTACGACATCTGAGTGGAGAATGCCCTGACATGGGCTCCACCCGCCATCTGGACGATTGGAGCGGCTTGCACCAACCGGCGCCGTCGCCGCTGACCCGCCGGGCAACGGCACGTCGGGGCGCGCTCGGACCTGGCGTGTGGACACACGCCGGTGTGGGCCGACACGCCCGGACACCTCGCCGAAATCCACGGGCGTGTCAACACACTCGTGTGAAGGGTCATGCGCCCGGAGTCGCAAGGTCCGTCGTGATCCGATGGGGCGTGTCATCGACCGAAGCGCACTGCCGGCGGCGATGGCCGGACCCACTCGTTCATTCCGTCGTCGTTCCGTCGTCGTTCCGTCGACGTTCCGACTGAGGACGGAACAGGACGGTTGCAAGCGGTCGCTACCGGACCGGTGTTTCCCCAGTTCAGCGGCCAGTTCTGGGGTGTCCGCCCAGGTCAGCGAAGCAGCCTGTTCCGTCCTACGACATCGCATCGGTAGCCTCCGCTCGTGGACGCCTCCCCGATCCGTCCCGTCGAGGAGCGACCGGCACCGGTCAGGCTCGAGTTGTTGCTCGAGGTGCTCGACGACGTACAGGCCGAACGGTTGCGCAACGCCGCGAGCCAGCTGACCGCCGCGCTCGGCGACCGGACCATCTGGAACCTCAACACCACCGCCACCGGCGGAGGCGTCGCCGAGATGCTGCACCCGATGCTCGCCTACGGGCGGGGCGCGGACATCGACGTGCGCTGGCTCGTCCTCGGTGGCGAGCCGGAGTTCTTCCGCATCACCAAGCGCCTGCACCACGCCTTCCACGACTCGCCCGGCGACGGCGGGCCGCTGGGTCCGGCCGAGCACGAGCACTTCGAGGCCGTCGCCCACGCCAACGCCGACGAGATCGACGCGCTCGTCCGGCCCGGCGACGTGTGCATCTGCCACGACCCACAGACCGCCGGCATCGTCCCCGCGCTGGTCGACCGCGGGGCGCTCGTGATCTGGCGCAGCCACATCGGATCCACGACCCAGAGCGACCGCACCCGGGCAGCCTGGGACTTCATCGCCGACGACGTCCGGCAGGCCCACCGCTTGGTGTTCAGCCGGCAGGCGTACGTGCCCGAGGACGTCGGTGACGTGCCGGTGTCGCTCATCGCACCGTCCATCGACCCGCTGGCCCCCAAGAACAGGGACCTCACGGTCGAGCAGCAACGAGCGATCCTCGGCCACGTCGGCATCCTGCGGTGCGAGGACGTCGAGCACACCGCCTACGAACGCCGGGACGGCAGCCCGGCGCGGGTCGACCACGTCGCCGACATCGTCCGCGCCGGCGCGTCGCCGACCCCTGACACGCCCCTCGTCGTGCAGGTCTCCCGCTGGGATCCGCTGAAGGACATGGCCGGCGTCATGCACGCGTTCGCCGAGTTCGTCGACCACGGCAGCGACGCCCAGCTCGTGCTCGCCGGCCCGAACGTGAGCGGTGTGGCCGACGATCCCGAAGGTGCCGAGGTGCTCGAGGACTGCATCGCGCAGTGGCGCGACCTGCCCCACGCTGCCCGGGCGCGCATCGCGCTGGTGTGCCTCCCGATGGCCGATGCCGAGGAGAACGCCACCATCGTCAACGCGCTCCAGCGGCACGCCAGCGTCGTGGTTCAGAAGAGTCTGCAGGAAGGCTTCGGGCTCACCGTGTCGGAGGCGATGTGGAAGAGCCGTCCGGTGGTCGGTAGCGCCGTCGGCGGCATCGTCGACCAGATCGTCGACGGCGAGACCGGTCGCCTCGTCGAACCCACCGACCTCGAGGCGTTCGGCACCGCGGTCGCCGAGCTGCTCGTCGATCCGGCGCGCGCGGAGGCGGTGGGCAAGGCGGCACGGGAGCGCACGCACCAGCAGTTCCTGGTGGCACGTCACCTCGTCCAGTTCGCCGAGCTCATCACCGAGCTCGTCGAAGCCCAGCGCTGATCAGAACGGCGCCTTCGGGATCGGCAACGATCGGCGGCCGTGGCGGATCCAATCGGCGGCGTCGCCGGCGAGCTCGTCGAGACGTGCCCCGTAGTGGGCGAGGTCGTCGGCGTCGAGGAGGTCGGCCCAGTTGCGTCGACCGCCTCGTCGGAAGAAGTCGCGGTCGGAGTGCCAGATCCCGTGCTGGGCGTCGGGGGCCACCTCGCTGGCTCGTGCCCGCATCGCGTCGATCGACGCTGCGTCGACCAGGGTCGGCCAGACGTCGGCATCGACCTCGATCCCGAGCGCATCCGCGATGCGGCGCATCTCGCCGTCGGTGTCGGCGCACAGGTCTTCGTAGTGGAACAGGTGGACGTTGGGCCGGTCCCGTCGCGCCCAGGCGATGGCGGCCTGCTGGCAGAAGTCCGCGAGCGAGTTGGGCCCGCTCCCCGTGGGCGGGAGGTCGCTGTCGATGAACCAGCGCAGGTACTCGGCAGGATCGTCGGGCGGCTCGACCCGCGGCGCGAGCTCGTCGAGGTCCTTGTTTCCCACCGCCGCGTACCGGAGGTCGTGGAGCGCTTCGGCCGCGTTGTGGCCGTGGTCCCGATCGGACAGTGCGACGTCGAGTGGATGGCGGACGACGGCCAGGAAGGTGACCGAGTCGTGCTCGGGAAGGCCGTCGAGCGGGGTGTGGGTCTTGATGAACCGGCGGTGACGCTGGGCCTCGAGCCTGGCCACGACTTCGTCGGTGGTGCGGATCTGCATGTCGAGCCACGGCGACAGCTCCGACAGCGGCGCGCCGAGGTCGGCACGTCCGACGAGCAGCATCCCGACGATGGTCTGGGTCCACGTCGTCCCGCACTTGGACGGCGTGGAGATCACGATGTCGTCGTCACGCAGCGGCAACGACCGCCAACGATCGGAGTCGGCAAGGAAGCCGAAATAGCGACGCACGGCCGCTTCTTAGCCCGGACGGCCGCTCGGTGTCGACGAGCAGGATGGGACGGTGAGCGGGGTCGTAGCGTGACGCTGTGCCGTCCATGTCGTCGATCGGGTCGTTCGCGCTGGTGGTCGCGCTGGTGACGATCACACCCGGTCTCGACACCGCGCTGGTGCTCCGGTCGGCGCTGAGCCAGGACAGGCGGCACGCGATGGCGACGGCGGGCGGGGTGTGTCTCGGCGTCCTCGTCTGGGCCGTTGCTGCAGCGCTCGGGGTGTCGGCGCTGCTCGCGGCCTCGCAGACCGCGCACACCGCGCTCCGCGTCGTCGGCGCGGCGTACATGGTGGTCCTGGGCATCCGGCTGCTGGTCGGTGCCGTGCGGGGGCGAGACCGAGCGCTGGAAGACGCGCCACCACCCACGCCGACGACACCGTGGAGCGGCTTCCGGACCGGCCTGTTCACCAACCTGGCCAACCCGAAGGTCGGCGCGTTCTACGTGGCCCTGCTCCCGCAGTTCATCCCCGAGGACGGCTCCGCGCTTCTCGGCGGCCTGGTCCTCGGCATGGTGCACAACCTCGAGACCGCGGTCTGGTTCGCGCTCGTCATCCTCGGGGCCAGCTCGGTGCGACACCGACTGACGCATCCCAGCTCCACTCGGTGGATCGAGACGATCACCGGCAGCGTACTCGTGCTGTTCGGCGTCCAGCTCGCACGCTCGGCCCGCTGAGAAACCGCTGCCCCTCGCTCGAAATGCGACCTATCGTCACCGACATGAGCGAGCACACCCTGACGGCGATCGGCGTGGTCCTGGACTGCGAGGATCCGGTTGCGCTGGCGGATTTCTGGCAGGAAGCCGTGGGCTTCGAGGTGCGGACCGGCGATGGTGGGCCCTACGTGACGTTGTCGGGTTCGGACCTGCGCCGGCCGCTCAACCACCTCACGCTGCAGAAGGTGCCCGAACCGAAGGCGGTGAAGAACCGCTGCCACATCGACCTGTTCGCCCGGGACATCCAGGCCGAGATGACACGCCTGACGAAGCTCGGGGCCACGGTCGTCGACACGCTGAAGACCGGCCCCGACGACCCGTCGCTGCTGTTCGCGACCATGGCCGATCCCGAGGGCAACGAGCTCTGCATCGTGGCGAGCCCGAAGAAGTCCGGCTGACCACACCGCACGGTGCTGGAATGGTCAGGCGGTGTCGGGCGTTGGCCCGCGATGATGGCCGACCGTCAACCCCTGTCCATTCTCGACCTCGCCACCATCAGCGGCGACGACGAGACCGAGGCCCTCCAGGCCACCGTGGCGCTGGCCCAGCAGGCCGAGGCCACGGGCCACCGCCGGGTCTGGTACGCCGAGCACCACAACCTGCCGACCATCGCGTCGTCGGCCACGGCCGTGCTGATCGCCCACGTGGCCGCCCACACCTCGTCGATCAAGCTCGGCTCCGGCGGCATCATGCTGCCCAATCACGCGCCGCTGGTGATCGCCGAACAGTTCGGCACGCTCGCCCGGCTCCACCCCGGGCGCATCGAGCTCGGCCTCGGCCGGGCGCCCGGCACGGACCAGAACACGGTCCGAGCCTTGCGACGCGACCCGCGCGACGCCGAGCACTTCCCCGACGACGTGCTCGAGCTCCAGGGCTTCCTGGCCGGCGAGAGTCGCATCCCGGGCGTGCGCGCCATCCCCGGGGCGGGCACCAACGTGCCGCTGTACATCCTCGGCTCGTCGCTGTTCGGCGCGAGCCTCGCCGCCCACCTCGGTCTGCCGTACGCGTTCGCCTCGCACTTCGCCCCGGCCGCGCTCCACGACGCGGTCGAGACCTACCGCCGCGAGTTCGAGCCGTCGACCCAGCTCGAAGCACCCCGGGTCATCGCGGCCGCGAACGTGATCGCCGCGGACCGAGAGTTCGACGCCCAGCAGCAGTTCGAGCACGTCAGCCGCCGGCGGGTCGGGTTCTTCGTGGCGGGCCGGCGTGACCTGGGCGATGACGAGCTCGACCGGATCGTGGCCTCATCCCAGGGCCAGCAGGTGCTGGCGATGATGAAGCACTCGGCCATCGGTACGCCGGACCAGGTACGGACCTTCCTCGACGACTTCGCCCACGACGCCGACGCCGACGAGCTCATCGTGGTCCACGCCTCCCCCACGCCGGAGCAGCGACTGCGCTCCGTCGAACTCACCGCCTCCGCCTGGCACGAGTAGGAACGCCACACGCCCGGTCACTCGGCGGTCGGCAACGCCCGGCGATGGAATTGACCGAGGCCGGTGTCGAGGACCCAGTCGTGGCCGAATCGGGCCAGCCACGGCGTGAACCGCGTCACGGCCCGGAGCGAGCCACGACGCGGGGCCAGCACCGAACGGAGGGCGACCTCGCACCCGTCGTCGGTGGCGTCGAGGCGCACCTCGGCCTCGCCGGTGATGTCCCCGGTCACGACCGCGCGGATGCGCTCGTGCCGGTCGATCTCGGTCAGCTCGATGACGAACCGCAGCGAGTACGGCACGGGCGGCGCCACCGTGCACCGCCAGCAGTCGCCCACCTCGAGCCCGGTGGCCTCGAACCGGCGCAGCCACGGCCACCACGAGCGGTAGCGGTCGACGCGACCGATCGCGTCCCAGACGTCCTCCACCCCGACCGGGAACCGGTAGGTGCGATCGGAGCGGACATCCACGTGACGATGATCCCGCTCACGCCTCGTACACGTCGATGTCGACGGCTTTGACGCTCGCCCACAGCTCCTGGCCCGGTTCGAGCCCGAGTCCCTGGACCGACGCAGCGGTGATCTCCGCCGTGACGGGGACAGGTCCACCCAGCGTGACGCGGAACCGGTCTCGATCCGCCTCGAGGTCCGCGATCGGTGCCGACCACGTGTTCCTCGGGCTGCCCGCTGGCCGCTCGCGATAGAGGGCGATCGCCCGGGGCCGGATGGCCACCGCGACGTCGCCCGTCGGCGCCTCGCCGCCCGCGACCGTGAGCGTGGCGCCGGTGTCGAGGTGAACCGTGTCGTCGGCGGCGAGCGAGCCGTACAGGAGGTTGATGCCGACGAGGTCGGCGACGTAGGGCGTGGCCGGCCGGGCGGTCACCTCGGCCGGCGTGCCGGTCTGGGTCACCCGGCCGTGCTCCACGATCACCAGGCGGTCGGCGAGCACGAGCGCGTCGATGGGATCGTGGGTGACGAGGACACGGACGCCGTCGAAGGAGCTGAGGTGGTGGCGCAACTCGGCCCGGACGTGCGTGCGCGTCGTGGCGTCGAGGGCGGACAGCGGCTCGTCCAGGAGCAGGAGCTGCGGGTCGGTGGCCAGGGCGCGGGCGAGCGCGACCCGCTGGGACTGCCCACCCGACAACGCCGCTGGCCGGGCGTCGGCGTGGTCGCCGAGACCGAAGCGATCGAGCCACGACCGGGCCTGCTCGTCGGCCCGTCGCCGGTCGTCGCCCCGGGCCCGGAGGCCGAACGCCACGTTGTCGAGGGCGCTCATGCGCGGGAACAGCAGGTGGTCCTGGAACACGACGCCGATCGGCCGGTGCTCGGGCGCCACGAAGGTTTCCGTGGCCGGGTCGTCGAGGACGGCGCCGTCCAACGAGATGCGCCCGTGGTCGATCGGCTGGAGCCCGGCGAGGGATCGGACCGCCGTGGTCTTGCCCGCGCCGTTGGGGCCGAGCACCGCGACCGTCTCGCCGGTCCCGGCCTCGAGCGTCACCCGGAGGTCGAGGTCGCCGAGGTGGAGGCCGACATCGGCGTCGAGCCCGCTCATCGCAGCCACCGGTCGCGGAGCGGGACGAGGACCGCCAGCGACACCGCGATGAGAACGAGGGACAGGGCGATGGCGGCCTCGCGGTTGGATTCGAGGGCCAGGAACACGGCGAGGGGCATGGTCTGCGTGCGTCCCTGGAGGTTGCCGGCGAAGGTGACGGTCGCGCCGAACTCGCCGAGGGCTCGGGCCCAGCACAGCAGCGCGCCCGCGAGGACGGCCGGCATGGCGTTGGGCAGCGTGATCCGCCGGAACACGGTCCACCGCCCGGCACCGAGCGTGGCGGCGGCGTCCTCATAGCGGTCGTCGGCGGCCCGCAGCCCGGACTCGACGGTGATGATCAGGAACGGCATGGCCACGAACGTGTTGGCGGCGATCACGCCCCAGATCGAGAACGGCAGCAGCAGACCGGTGGCCTCGTAGACCGGTTCGCCGACCAGACCCCGTCGCCCGAACGCGAACAACAACGACGCGCCGCCCACGACCGGCGGCAGGAAGATCGGGAGCGTGACCAGTGCCCGCACCAGCGACCGCCCCCGGAACGACGTGCGGGCGAGCACCCAGGCCAGCGGGACCCCGACGAGCACAGAGATCCCGGTGGCCGCGAACGCGCTGACGATGCTGAGGCGGAGCGCGTCGGTGACCACGGGCTCGGTGACCAGGTCACCCAGGTCGCTCCACGGGGCCCGCTGCAGCAGGCCGACGAGTGGGAGGGCGATGAACGCCACCGCAGCGACGGCGAAGGGGAGCAGCACCCACGGCGTGCGCGGCGGTCGACGGCGGCGGCTCACGGACGGCCGAACCCGAACTCGGCGAGCACGTCCTGCCCGTCGCCGAGCACGAAGGCGACGAACGCCGCGGCGGCTTCGGGATCACCGGACCCCGTGAGCGTGGCGATCGGATACGTGGCCACGACGTTGTGCTCGTCGGGGATGTCGATGCCCTCCACGCGGTCGCCCGCGCTCGCGACGTCGGTCACGTACACGATGCCGGCGTCGAGCTCGCCCGCCTCGACCTTGGTGAGCAGTGCCCGGACGTCGGGCTCGTTGGTGTCGGGCGCCGGGCGGACACCGGCGCGATCGAGCGCCTGCCGCGCGAAGTCACCGCAGGGCACCTCGGCGGCGCACAACCCGACCAGCAACTCGTCGTCCGCGAAGTCGTCGAGCCCGTCGATGCCCGCCGGGTTGCCCGCGGGCACGACGATCTGGAGGCGATTGGTGGCGAACACCCGGGGGGACCCGGCAGCACCCGCTTCGACGACCGCGTCCATGTTCGGCACGTTCGCAGAAGCGAACACGTCGGCGGGCGCGCCCTCGAGGACCTGCTCGCGAAGTGACGACGAGCCCGCGAAGCTCACGTCGACCGACACGTCCACGTCAGGGTCGGCCGCCTCGAAGGCGTCGGCGACCTCATCGAAGGCGTCGGTGAGCGATGCCGCGGCGAACACCGTGATCGACCCGTCCGCGGCGTCGTCCGTGCCGCCGCAGCCGCCGAGCACGACCAGCACGCCCGTGGTGACCAGGATCGACAGGAGCCGCACCGGATCGTCAGCTCAGACAGGAAGGAACCGGCGAGGGCGGCGACCGTCGGACCGTCGCTCCATCAGCTCGCCTCGGGACGGCTGAGCGCCGCCTGCAGGAGCGCACCACCGGATGGCGAGTAGTCGAGCGTGCCGGCGATCTCGAGGGCCGACGGGCTCATCTTCCTCGCCGTCTTGGCGAGGACGTCGATGGCCTTCTCGTCGGTCATCTTGGCCGCGGTCTGGTCGAGCTGGGTCTGCAGGAACACCAAGCACAGCGCGTCTTCGTGGGTCTGCACCGCGGGGTCGTCGTTCAGCCCCTGCTTGCGGATGATCTTCTGCACGGTGTCGATCTCGTCGTCGGTGTAGCCCTCCGAGGACAGGATCTCGCCGACCTCCTCGGCGTGCTGCTTCTTCAGCTTCGTCCGCCACTTCAGGTACCCGGCCCGGTCGTCGGGAAAATCCGAGCGGGGGATCGACCAGCGACGCAGGTGGTGGGCGCGGGCGGCGAGCAGCTGGAGCTCGGTGGCATCAGGATCGAGCCGTCGCACCCACCCCGTCATGAGCTCGGCATGGGCCTGCTCCTTGGGCCGCACCACCCCGTCGATCTCGAGCGTGTGCGGGTCGTCGGCGTTGGCGGCGTCGATGCGCTCGATCGCCCGGTCGAAGCGCTGGGGGTCCACCGCGCCCACCCCGATCACATGCCGTAGCCGGTGAGGGTGTCGACCGCGCTGCGAATGGCCGCCGCCACCGTCGGATGGTTGCCCTCGAACTTGATGGCCGACTCCTCGAGATGGTCGATGATTCCCTCGTGCTCCTCGGGTTCCTCCAGCAGTCCGTCGATGCGATCGACCAGCCCCCGCAGCTGATCACGCTCGTCATCGTCGATTCTGCCATCGGCCTCGAAGTCGCGGATGGCCGTCTGAAAGTCGTCCAGGGCGGCTCGGAGATCGTCGTCCATGGCGTCAAGACTACGGCGACATGACGACGAAGTCGGAATGAGCCCCAGGACCCATCGGGGCCGACGGAGTCGGACCGGATAGACCTACGGCGACATGACGACGAAGTCGGAATGAGCCGCAGGACCCATCGGGGCCGACGGAGTCGGACCGGATGGACCCACCGATGCCTGTGATAGAGCAGGCAGGGAACGAGGACACGAACACGGAGGCCTCGCATGACCACCGATGCCATCCCGGCCACGATGCACGCCGTGGTCCTCACCGGCCACGGGGGGCTCGACAAGCTGGAGTACCGCGACGACGTCCCGGTGCCCCGACCGGGCCCGGGCGAGGTGCTGCTCCGGGTCAGCGCCTGCGGGATGAACAACACCGACGTGTGGGTGCGCGAGGGCGCGTACGGCCTCGAGGACGATCCCGACGCGGTGTCGACGTGGCGGCGGGGCCGCTCGACGCTCACCTTCCCCCGGATCCAGGGCACCGACAGCGTCGGGCACATCGTGGCCGTCGGCGAGGGCGTGGGCGAGGACCGGATCGGCGAGCGGGTGATGGTCGACTTCTCGATCTACAACCGCGACGACGACAGCCTCGCCGACATCGACTACATCGGCCACGGCCGAGACGGCGGCTACGCCGAGTACCAGACCGTCCCCAGCGATCACGCCCACGTCGTCGACTCCCCCATATCCGACGCCGAGCTGGCCACGTTCTGCTGCGCCTACCTCACCGGCGAGCACATGCTCGACCGCGTCGAGCTCGGCCACGGCGAGCGCATCCTGGTCACCGGCTCGTCCGGCGGCGTGGGGTCGGGCATCGTCCAGCTCGCCCGCGCCCGGGGCGCGATCCCCTACGCCGTGACCAGCGCCGGCAAGGCCGACGCGCTGCGCGACCTCGGCGCGGAGGGCGTGGTCCTGCGCGGCCAGGGCGATCTGGTCGACGCGGTGGCCGAGGTGACCGGTGGCGAGGACATCGACGTCGTCGCCGACCTGGTCGCCGGTGACATGTTCAACGACCTGCTGCGGATCCTGCGACCCGAGGGCCGCTACACGACCTCGGGCGCGATCGCGGGACCGGTGGTGCAGCTCGACCTGCGCACGATGTATCTCAAGCACCTGGCGCTCCATGGCTCGTCGCAGGGCACGAGGGGCGCCTTCCACCGTCTCGTCGGCTACATCGAGTCGGGGGCGATCCGCCCGCTCCTCGCCGGGACCTACCCGCTGAGCGAGTTCCACCGGGCCCAGACCGACTTCATGGAGAAGGGCTTCATCGGCAAGCTCGTCGTCGTCCCCGACGCCCGCTGGGCCGAGTTCGGGGCACCGCATGCCGCCTGATCCCCCGAGTCCCGACCGCAGTCCGATGCACGCCGAGCGGCGCCGGACCATCTGGGTGACCGATGCCCACTACGGCGGTGACGTGAGCCGCGTCGTGCTCCGGGGCATCCCACGTGTACCGGGCAACTCCGTGCTCGAGAAGCGTCACTGGTTGGAGGACGAGGGCGACTCGCTGCGCCGCATGCTCCTCGGTCCGCCGTACGGCGACCCGTCGATGTGCGCCAACGTCATCGTCGACCCGACCATCCCCGAAGCCCAGGCCGGCTACGTGATCATGGAGGCAATGGGCTACCCCCACTTCTCGGGGTCGAACTCCATCTGCGTCGTGGCGGCGCTGCTCGAGGCCGGCGAGATCCCGCTCGGCCCGGCCGGCGACCAGACGGTGCTGCTCGAAGCACCGGCCGGGCTCATCACCGCCGTCGCCCACCACGACGGCACCCACGTCCATGCGGTGGCCCTCGACTGCGACGCCGCGTGGGTCGCGGCCCGGAACGTGGTGGTCGAGCTGCCCGACTTCGGCCCGGTCACCTTCGACCTGGTGTGGTCGGGCTGCTTCTACGCGATGGTCGACGCCGAGGCCAACGGCTTCGCCCTCACCGCCGCGGAGCGACCGACCCTGGCCGAGTTCGCGCACGAGCTCTGCCTCGTGGCCACCGGCGAGGTCGACCTCACCCACCCGAGCTTCGGTGACACCGGGCACCTGTCGTTCGTCGGCATCTCGGGACCGGTGCCGGACGGGCCAGTGCCCGACGGCACCGTGATCCGCTCGGCGACCTACGTCCACCCGGGTGTGGTGTGCCGCTGCCCGACGGGTACGGGGACGGCAGCCCGCATGGCGCTGCTGGCCGACGACGGTCGTCTCGCTCCCGGCAGCCGGGTCGTCACCGAGTCCCCGACGGGCAGCCGCATGACCGGCGAGATCGTCGAGCACCCCGAGCTCCACGGGCGCCGGGCGACCCGGGCCCGCATCACGGGCCGGCCGTTCACGCTCGGCGTCACCGAACTGGTCGTGAACTTCGACGACGACCTCACCGAGTGTGACGGGATCTGGGAGCTGCTCGACCTGCCTGACTTCGAGTGGCCACCCACCGATCGCCGGGCGGCGAGCTGACGCACCGGCGCCGGATCAGGCCAGCCAGAGGCGGAACAGGTCGCGGACGCGGTCGACGTTCACGCCCTTGGCGGCGCTGACCCAGACCACGTCGGCCACATCGAGCCCGCAGCCGTGGGCGAGGTCGCGCTTGCGGCGGTCGCGAGCGCTGGACTTCACCTTGTCGTGCTTGGTCGCGATGACGGTGTGGGGCAGTCCGTTCGCCCGGAGCCACTCGAGCAGCTGCACGTCCAGCTTGGTCGGACCGATCTCGCCGTCGACGAGCACGGCGATCATCACCAGCTCGTCTCGGTCGAGCAGGTAGTCCTCGATCATGGGACCGAAGCCCGCTCGCACGTGCTTGGGCGCCTTCGCGTAGCCGTAGCCGGGACAGTCGACGACCGTGCCGCCGTCGCGGAGCGCGAAGCAGTTGAGGAGCTGGGTGCGGCCCGGCGTCTTGGAGGTCCGAGCCAGCTGGTTGCGGTTGGCCACGGCGTTGAGCAGCGATGACTTGCCCACGTTCGAGCGGCCGACCACCGCCACCTCGGCCGGCGTGGGCGGGAGCCGGTCGAGGTCGTCGGCCGAGGTCAGGAACTCGAGCTGGAGGGGTGCGCTCACCGGGGCCGAGCGTGGCACATCGCCGGCGCCGGGCGCGCGTCGTGACAGGAATCACATCGAGCGAGGGTGGAATCGCTTGGTATCCATTGCATAATGATCGTTATGCGAACCGTCGACCCCAAGTTCGAGTTCCTCCGCTCCCTCGAGGTCCTGGCCGATCTCCCCGATCGCCAGCTCAGGGATCTCGCCTTTCGAGTCGACGAGGTCGAGCTGCCGGTCGGCGAAACCCTGATCCACGAGGGCCAGCTCAACCGGCACGCCTACTTCGTGGGCTCGGGCCTGCTCGAGATCGACGTCGACGGCCACTCGGTCGCCACCGTCGGTGCCGGCTCGATCGTGGGTGAGCGCAGCGCCATCGAGCGCGAGCTCGCCAACGCCACCGTCACCGTGGTCGCGCCCGCCCGGGTCTTCGCCGTCGACCACCGGGTCCTGCTCGGGGCAGCCAGCCTCACCGAGGCCTTCGGCGACCACCTCCAGGACCTCGCCGCCGAACGTACCAACCGCGCCGCCTGACGAGCACGCGACACCGGCCATGCCGGCTGTGGGACAATCCTCACAGGCCGCTGATCGGAGGTTGTGCAGTGCTCGCTGACCAGATCCTCGACTCGAAGGGGCGCGACGTCGCGACCGTGACCCCGACGGCCACGGTGGGCGACACGCTCGCCCTGCTGGCCGAGCACAACGTGGGTGCCCTCGTGGTGTCGAGCGACGGTCGCGCCGTCGAGGGGATCATCTCCGAGCGCGACGTGGTCCGCCGGCTCGCCGCCGAGGGGGCCTCGGCCATGGCGCTGGCCGTCGTCGACCTCATGAACGCCGAGGTCGCCACCTGCGACGGCCGAGCTGACACCGAGCGGATCATGAACATCATGACCGACGGGCGGTTCCGCCACATGCCGGTGGTCGAGGACGGTGTCCTCCAGGGCATCATCAGCATCGGCGACGTGGTCAAGGTCCGCATCGGCGAGCTCGCGGCCGAGAAGGAACACCTCGTCGACTACATCCGCGACGGCCGCTGACCTCGACCGCTGGCCTCCGTCCCCGACCACCCGCTGCCGGCGCTGCCCGGCCAACCCGCCGGCGTGCCCTGGCCCACCGACGCGTGGCCCGAGGGTCCGGTTCCCGACGGTGTGCGCCTCGGCGATCTCCTCGACCGGGTGATGGACCCCGACCGCGACCTGGCCCGGACCCGGGCGGTGGTGGTCGTGCACCGCGGGCGGCTCGTCGCCGAGCGCTACGGCGACCGCACCGACGCGTGGGGTGCAGTCACCGGCGATCCCGTCGACGCCGACACGCCACTGATCTCGTGGTCGATGGCAAAGTCGATGCTCCACGCCGTGGTCGGCATGCTCGTCGACGAGGGCCGGCTCGATCTCGACGCACCGGCACCCGTCGCGGCGTGGCACGACGACGAACGCTCGGCCATCACGCTCCGGCACCTGCTGCGCATGCGCGATGGCCTCGACTTCGTGGAGGACTACGACCCCGACTCGGGCCGCTCCGACGTCATCGAGATGCTCTTCGGTCAGGGTGAACCAGACACCGCGGCGTTCGCGGCGGCGCGTCCGCTGGCCCACGAGCCCGGCACGAGGTTCAACTACTCCTCCGGCACCTCGAACATCGTCTCGTCGATCGTCCGGGACGTGCTCGGCGGCGAGGTGCCGTACCGCCGCTTCCTGCACCAGCGCCTCTTCGCACCGATCGGGATGACCACCGCCGACCCCCGCTTCGACGCGGCCGGGACGTGGGTGGCGTCGTCGTACGTGTGGGCCACCGCTCGCGACATGGCCCGGTTCGGGTATCTCTACCTCCGCGACGGCGTCTGGGACGGCACCCGCCTGCTGCCCGCGAGCTGGGTCGACGACGGCCGGCGGGCCCAGGCGGTGGATCCCGACGACGGGCGTCTCTACGGCTCCCACTGGTGGGTCACCGGCGACGCCCACGGGACGTTCTGGGCCAACGGCTACGAGGGCCAGTCGATCCTCGTGTCCCCCGGGGCCGACCTGGTGGTCGTCCGACTCGGCAAGTCGACCAAGGAGCAGTACCCCGCTCTCGCCGACTGGCGGGCCGCGATGGTCGACGCGTTCGCTGGCTAGTTCCTGCCTTCGGGGCGGAGCACCGAACCGTCGGGGCCGATGCAGCCGACGCCCGGCGTCGTGTCGTCGGGGCCACCCGGCGGACACGACCCGAGGGTGTTGGAGCTGGGCGCCGGCTGGTCGCCCGACGGTTCGACGCCGGGGTCCTGGCCCTCGGCACAGCCGGTCAGCGCGGCGAGGGCGAGTGCCAGGCCGGCGACGACGCGGCGCGTTCGGCCCGCGCGACGCGGCGGATCCACGGCCATGGACGCCGATCCTGTCACGACCGGTCGTAGAAGAGTCGATCGACCACGCGACGGGCGCGTCGTAGCCGACGTCGGTGGTCCTCGATCAAGGTCGCGGTGCCGGTGTCCAGGGATCGGGCCAGCACCCCGAGCGGTTCGGTCGCTTCGGGAACGGCGTCGCCCTGGCCGCCGGTGGTGAGCCACGTCCGGTTCCGCAGGCGGTCGCACCAGCGGTGCGCGTCGTCGAGCACCACGGCGTCCTCGGCACCGACGACCCCCTCGTCGACCAGCCGCTCGAGGCTTCGCAGCGTTCCGCGACCGTCGATTCCCGCCTCCCATTGCAGGAGCTGCACCGTCCACTCCACGTCGGCGAGCGCGCCCGGGCCGAGCTTGTAGTGACGCCACGGTTCGATCCCCGGCGGGACCCGTTCGGCCTCGATGCGGGCCTTGATCCGGCGGATCTCACGCCGGTCGTCGTCGGTCGGTGGGCGATGCCACGCCGCCTGGTCGGCGACGGCGGCGAACCGCTGCCCGACCTCGACGTCGCCAGCGATCGGGCGGGCCCGGAGCAGGGCCTGACGCTCCCACACCCGAGCCCAGCGGTCGAGGTACGCGGCGTAGCTGTCGACACTGCGTGACAGCGGCCCCTGCTTGCCCTCGGGGCGGAGATCGACGTCGACGGCGACGATGCGCGCCGGTGGGGTCGGGCCACGCAGCAGCCGGAGCATCGCCGTCGCGGCGCGCTCGGCGTCCCCACGGCCGTCGTCTCCGTCGTGAACGAAGACGAGGTCGACGTCGGACGGATACGACAGCGTGCGGCCGCCCAGTCGGCCCATGCCCACGACCGCCATCGGCACCTGGGGATCGACCAGCCGCTGCGCGGTCTCGATGACCGCCTCCGTCAGCGCACTGAGATCGTCGCCCACCTCGTCCGCGTCGGAGACACCGGCCACGTCGCGGGCCACGATGCCGAGCAGGTGACGTCGGTACCAGCGACGCAACGACTGCTGCTGGTCGTCGGGGTCGTCGCGCCAGCCCACCGATCGCCACGCGCTCGCCAGGAGGTCGTCGAGCGCGGCGGTGCGGAGTCGGTCGGCATCGTCGAGGCGCTCCACCAGATCGGGACTGGCCTCCAGCAGATCGGTGGCGATCGGTGCCGTGGCCAGCAGGTCGCACAGCGCACGGGCGGTCTCGGCCGAGTCGCGGAACGCCGCGACGATGCGCATGATGCGCTGCTCGCCGGTGACCAACCGGCGCAGGCCGAGCAGCCCGAGATCGGGGTCGGGGCCCTCCGACAGCCAGTCGAGGATCAGCGGTAGGAGCTGGCGCATCAGGCGAGACGAACGGGTGAGCCCGCGCGACAGCTCAGCGACCGCCTGGCGCGTACGGGCGGCGTCGCGGAAGCCGAAGGCCGCGAGGCGGGCGGTCGCGACCTCCTCGGTGACCGCCCCCACGCCGGCGAACGCGTCGAGCAGCGGTCGGAAGTACCAGCCCTCGTGAACCCGTCGTACCGCCAGCCGGTGCTCGGCGACGTCCTGGTCGAACCGTTCGGTCGGGCCGGCGTCGGTCCCGCCCCGGTACCCCATCGTGCGGGCGATGCGACGGCGCTGGTCCCGGTCGTCGGGGATGGTGTGGGTCTGCCGCTCGTTGGCCAGCTGGAGGCGGTGCTCCACGGTGCGGAGGAACCGGTAGGCGTTCCGCAGGGTCGCGGCCTCGTCCGCGTCGACATAGCCACCGGCCACGAGCTGGTCGAGTGCGAGCAGCGTCGACGGCGTGCGCAGCCCCGGGTCGGCTCCGCCGTGGACGAGCTGGAGGAGCTGGACCGAGAACTCGATGTCCCGGATGCCGCCGGGGGCGCGCTTGACCTCGCGGTCGCTGAGACCGGCGCGGTGGACCTCGGCCTCGGCACGAGCCTTCATCCGCCGGATCTGGTGCAGGTCGTCCCGATCGAGGGGGCGGGACCACAACGCGTCCGCGGTTGCGGCGTCGAAGGCGTCCCGTACCTCGGCAGGACCGGCGACGCTGACGGCCTTGAGCAACGCCTGGAACTCCCAGGCGTCGGCCCATCGGTCCCAGTGGGCTCGGTAGCCGTCGACGCTGCGCACCAGCGCACCGTCACGACCACCGGGCCGCAGGGCCGTGTCCACGCGGAAGCACCCCCGGACAGCATCGAGGAAGCGGCGCCCCGAACGCTCCGCCGCTTCGGGATCGACTTCGCTCACCAGGAGCAGGTCGACGTCGGAGACGAAGTTGAGCTCGCCCGCGCCGTACTTGCCCATCCCGACCACGACGAGCGAATCGGCGCCGGCCAGGCGCAGACCGACCTCGATCGTCTGGGTCGTGAGCGCGGTCAACCGCTCCACGGTCGCGGAGAGATCGTCGATCCCGAGCAGGTCGCGGGCGGCGACCCGCAACAGCCCGAGCCGGTGCTCCACCTGCAACGTGGCGGCGTCGGTCGCGTCGTGGGACGGCATCTCGTCGAGCAACACCAGCGTGTCGATCGCCCGCGGGTCCTCGGCGACGAGGTCGCCGAGGCTGTCGCTCGCCGCGGCGACGGCGACGATCGCGTCGCGGGTACGGCGGTCCAGGCCGTCGACCACCTCGGCACCCAGCCGTTCGAGCACCACCTCGACACGAGCAGGATCGGCGCTGGCCGCCACGTGTCGCGTGGCGGTCCGGCTCCTCCCCTCGCTCCCGTCGACCACACCGTCCAGTGTGCCGGGAGAGAGCCGCCGGGGTCGGGGTCGTAGGCTGATGGCCGTGGATCGCCTCCGCGTGGCCTCGTGCCAGCTCAACCCCACGGTCGGAGACCTCGACGGCAACGTCGCGGCCATCACCGACGCGGTCGAGCGCGCCGAGGCCGCCGGCGCCGACGTGGCGGTGTTCGGCGAGCTCGCCATCTCCGGCTACCCGCCCGAGGATCTGCTCCTCAAGCCCCGCTTCATCGCCGACTGTCGCGCTGCCCTGGAGAAGCTGGCCGCACGCACCAGCCGCTGCGCGGTGGTGGTCGGGTTCCCCGACGCCGACCGCGATCTCTACAACGCCGCCGCGCTCCTGGTCCGGGGCGGGGTGGCCAGCGTCTACCGCAAGCAGCACCTGCCCAACTACGACGTCTTCGACGAGGAGCGCTACTTCACCCCCGGCGAGGGCGACGAGCCGCTCGTGGAGATCGCCGGCATCACGTGCGGTCTGTCGATCTGCGAGGACTCCTGGGTCCCGTACGGACCCATCGCCGAGCAGGCCGCCGCCGGCGCCGGGGTGATGTTCAACATCAACGGCTCGCCGTACCGTCGCGGCAAGTCGGCCGAGCGCGAACGCATGCTGGCCACGCGCGCCGCCGACGCCTCCGCCGCCATCGTCTGGACCAACCAGGTCGGTGGCCAGGACGAGCTGGTCTTCGACGGCTCGTCCTGCATCATCGATCCCAGCGGCACGGTCGTGGCCCGCTCGCCCCAGTTCGTCGAGGACGTGCTCGTCCACGACCTCGAGCTGCGGCCCCAGTGGCGTGAGCGCCGCCTCGACCCCCGCGGCCGACCCCGCCCGCCCATCCGGCCGACCATCGCGATCAGCGACTTCGCCGAGGCGGGCACCGAGGTCGATCCGGCCGTCTACGAGCACGCCGGCGGTGGGCTCGCACCGCGACTCGACGAGGACGCCGAGGTGTACCGGGCCCTGGTCGTCGGTACTCGCGACTACATCCGCAAGAACGGCTTCACCGACGTCGTGCTCGGGCTCTCTGGCGGCATCGACTCGTCGCTGTGCACCGCCATCACCGTCGATGCCATCGGCGCCGACCACGTGCATCCAGTCGCACTGCCCTCCCGCTACTCCACCGAACACTCCCGCACCGACAGCGACGACCTGTGCCGGGCCCTCGGACTCGACCTCGCCGAGATCGCGATCGAGCCCGCGTTCACGGCCATGCTCGAAATGCTCGCCCCCGCCTTCGAGGGCACCGAGCCCGACGTGACCGAGGAGAACCTCCAGGGTCGGATCCGGGCCGCGCTGCTCATGGCCATGGCCAACAAGTTCCCGGGCTGGCTCGTGGTGATCTGCGGCAACAAGTCCGAGCTCGCTGTCGGCTACACCACGGTCTACGGCATCGACATGGCCGGCGGGTTCGCGCCGATCCGCGACGTCCCCAAGACGCTGGTGTACCGCCTGGCCGAGTGGCGCAACCAGCAGGACGACGGCGAGGTCATCCCGGCCAACGTCATCGCCAAGCCGCCGTCGGCCGAGCTGGCGCCCGACCAGGTCGACTCGGACAACCTGCCGCCCTACGAGGACCTCGACCCGGTCCTCGAGCGGTATGTCGAGAACGACTGGACCGCCACCGAGCTCGTCGACGCCGGCTTCGACGAGGAACTGGTCAGGCGCATCACCCGCCTGGTCGACGTGGCCGAGTGGAAGCGTCGCCAGGCCCCGGTGGGTCCGCGGGTGAGCCCGAAGGCGTTCGGCAAGGACCGGCGCCTGCCCATCACCAACCGGTACCGGGGCTGATCTCGGTGGCCGCCGCCGGCGACCGTCGCTTCGACGCCGTCGTGTTCGACTTCTCCGGCGTGATGGTGTCGTCGGCGTTCACCGCCATCGGCGCCGCCGCCGCCGACCACGACATGGACGAGGACGAGTTCCTCGAGTACCTCCTCGGCCCCTACGCCGAGGACACCGACCACGCCTGGCACAAGGCCGAGCGGGGCGAGATCGGCATCTACGACTGGATCAC
The DNA here is from genome assembly GCA_034522155.1 of Acidimicrobiales bacterium. GTDB lineage: Bacteria > Actinomycetota > Acidimicrobiia > Acidimicrobiales > Salinilacustritrichaceae > Salinilacustrithrix. The sequence continues at coordinate 67,157 of JAXHLP010000014.1, forward strand.
CGACACGATGTCCCGCGCCGAGTCCGACGGGCTCGGCCTCGACCTGGGCTTCATGGCCTCGATGCTCGGCGAGCTCGAGGTCTACGACGTCATGGTCGACTGCGCCCGAACCCTGCGCGGGCAGGGGTACAAGACCTCGCTGCTCACCAACAACATCGCCGAGGGCCGCGACTCGTGGCGCCCGATGCTGCCGCTCGACGAGCTGTTCGACGACGTGGTCGACAGCTCCGAGGTCGGCATGCGCAAGCCCAACCCGATGATCTACCGCCTCGCCCTCGACCGCCTCGGCTGCGTCGAGCCCTCCCGGGCCGTGATGCTCGACGACCACCCCGGCAACTGCGGCGGCGCCCGCGGCGTGGGCATGGAGGCCATCCTCGTCGAGGACCCGGCCGTCGCCGTCGACGAGCTCATGGACCTCCTCGCGAGCTGACCGACCCGACGGGCGTGTGGCGCCGGGACGAGAACGAGTTCTAGTTTCTCGCCATGTTCTCCCTCGACGGCAAGGTCGCGCTCCTCACGGGCGCGGCATCGGGCATCGGCAAGGCGACGGCGGCGGCGTACGTCGAGTCGGGCGCGTCGGTGGTGCTCGCCGACCTGAACCAGGACGGGATCGACGAGGCCGTGGCCGACCTCGGCGACCGGGCCCACGGCATCGCCTGCGACGTCACCGACACCGCCGCCGCCGATGCGGCAGTGGCGGCCGCGGTCGACCGGTTCGGTCGGCTCGACGTGCTGGGCAACATCGCCGGCATGCTCCGCTTCGAGCACACCCACGAGATCACCGACGAGCTCTGGCACCAGGTGATCGACGTGAACCTCACCGGCACGTTCAAGATGACGCGAGCCGCGCTGCGCCAGTTCCTCGACCAGGGCGGAGGCTCCATCATCAACACGACGTCGAGCGCGGCATTCCGCGCGTCGGTGTGGGCGTCGGCCTACGGGGCGGCCAAGGGCGGCGTGCTCGCCTTCACCCGGGCGGTCGCCGTGGAGTACGGCCGCCAGGGCGTGCGCTGCAACTGCGTGGCACCCGCCGGCGTGAAGACACCGATGATCGACGAGTTCCGGGTGCCCGAGGGCGGCGACTTCTCCCTGGTGGAGCGGATCATGTCCTTCGACGGACCGCTGGCGGTCGACGACGTCACCGGCACCTACGTGTTCCTCGGCAGCGACGAGGCCGACCGCATCAACGGCGCCTGCATCTCCGTCGACGACGCCATGCTCGCCTGATCCTGGCTCACTCCGGCTGTCGAGGGTGGTGGGAGTGGGTCTCGGTCACGATGCCGCCCCGGACGTGCTGGGTGACGGTGACGTGCACCGACTCGGGGGACGCTGACTGCCACACCTCGTCGGCGATCTCGACGGCGAGCGCCTCGGCGAACACCTCCCGGTCGCGGAAGCCCCACAGGTAGAGCTTCAGCGACTTCGACTCGATGCACCGTTCGGCGGGCACGTACTCGATGCGGACCGAGGAGATGTCGGGCTGCCTGGTGACCGGGCACAGCGAGGCGATCTCGTCGGTGGAGAACACGACCTGCGTGCAGCCCGCGGGCGCGGGGAACGTCTCGACGTGATCGACGGGGCCACGCACGTCGCCACCCAGGATCGTCAGGTCGTCGGCCACGTGCTCATACTCCCCGATAGATGCACGCGTTGGTGCACGTCTCCCGGACCTCGACCGCCGACAAGCCGGGCAGTCCATCGACGATGCGCCGCCAGATCCAGGTCGCGATGTGCTCGCTGGTGGGGTTCTCGAGTCCCGCGATGTCGTTGAGGTGCCGGTGGTCGAGCGCGTCGACGGTCGGCTGGACCGCCTCCTCGAGGTCGGCGAAGTCCATGACCCACCCCGACTCCTCGCCGACGGGCCCCTCGACGTGGATCACGACGCGGAAGCTGTGACCGTGGACGCGGGCGCACTTGTGGCCCTCGGGCACGTTGGGCAGGGAGTGGGCCGACTCGAACCCGAACTCCTTGGCCAGCTCCATCAGATCAGCGGTGCCGGGTCGTTGGTGAACCGGTTGTCGAGGTGGCCGGTGTCGTTGAACGCCCGCACCACCCACCGGTCGTCGGTGACCACGATGTGGGTGATCCCGCAGTTGTCCGAGCCGGTGAACGCGAATCCCTGCGAACCGCTGGCCATGGCCATGACCTGGCCGATCACGCCGCCATGGGTGAACACCGCCACGGTCTGGTCGGCGTGCTTCTCGGCGATGCGCTCCATCGCGCCCTCCACCCGCGCCGCGAACACGGCCGCCTTCTCGGCGTTGGGGATGACCTCCCAAGTCTGGTGCTTCCACATCTCGGAGATGAGGGGGTCGCGCTCGGCGGCGCGCTTGCGCATCTCACCGCCCTCCCAGTCGCCGAGGTGCACCTCGCGCAGGTCGGGTTCGACGATCGGCTCCACCCCGAGGTGGTCGAGGAGCACCTTCGCGGTCTGGCGCGTCCGCTGGAGCGTGGTGACGTACACCGCGGCGAAGTCCTCGCCCGACTCGATCAGGCGGCGGCACGCCTTCTCGGCCTGCTCGACACCGTCGGGCTCGTGCAGCGGCGGGTCACCGTGGCCGTCGACCAGCGGGAACGGGTTGTCGGGATCGGCCGGCTGCGACTCGCCGTGGCGGACGAGGATGATCTCGCATCCGCCGGGCGGACGAACGAAGCGCGGCTGGCGGTAGGTGGTCTTCTCGCTCACGTGACAAACCGTAGGCCGTCACGACCAGCGCGAGGCCATGGGATCCGTCACGGGATCCCGAGGTACTTGTGGGTCTGGAGACTGAGACGCCAGCGGGGATGGGCCGTGCAGTACTCGACGGCGGCCGCGGTGTTCGCCTCGAGGTCGGGGCCGTCCATCGGCGACACCAGGAAGTAGTCGAAGTCGAGGTGCTCGAGGTCGGCCGGATCGAGCCCGCGCTGGGGATGGACGAGCTTGCACTCGTCACCGGACGTCACGACGAGGTCGGTGCCGGCCTTGGGGCTCATGCACACCCAGTCGATGCCGTCGGGCAGCGGCAAGGTCCCGTTGGTCTCGATCGCGATCTCGAAGGCCCGATCGTGGAGCGCGCCGATCAAGTCGTCGTCGAGTTGGAGCGCCGGTTCGCCGCCGGTGCAGACCACGAAGCGGTGCTCGGCACCCCGCCCCCAGATGCTTGCGACGTGTTCCGCGAGCTCGTCGGCACCGCGGAACAGACCCCCGCCGTCGCCGTCGGTGCCGACGAAGTCGGTGTCGCAGAACTGGCAGATGGCCGACGCCCGGTCGCGCTCGTGGCCCGACCACAGGTTGCAGCGGGCGAACCGGAGGAACACCGCGGCACGTCCGGCCTGCCGGCCCTCGCCCTGCAGCGTTCGGAACGTCTCCTTGATGGCATAGCTGCCCACGCGACCGAGCGTACCGAGGACCGACTACCGGTAGATCGTCGGGTCGGGGACCCCGGCCTGCTCGAAGCCCTGGCGCCGCAGGATGCAGGCATCGCAGTCGGCGCACGCCCCCGCGTCGGTCGGGTCGTAGCAGGTGACCGTGAGCCCGTAGTCGACGCCGAGCGCCACGCCCCGCTCGATGATCTGCGCCTTGGTCAGCTCGACGAGCGGCGCCCGGATCCGGTAGCCGTCCCCCTCGACGCCGGTGCGGGTACCCGCGTTGGCCACCGCCTCGAACGCCTCGATGAAAGCCGGCCGGCAGTCGGGATAGCCCGAGTAGTCGAGCGCGTTGACACCGATGAAGATGTCGTTGGCGCCGAGCACCTCGGCCCAGGCCAGCGCGTAGGACAGGAAGACGGTGTTGCGGGCCGGTACGTAGGTCGACGGAACGCCCGCGCCGATCTCCTCGTCGCTGCGCCCCTTGGCGATCCCACCGTCGCCGGTGAGGCTCGACCCGCCGAACGCGGCCAGGTCGATGTCCACGACCCGGTGCTCGGCGACGCCGATGGCCGATGCCACCCGTTCGGCGGCGCCCAGTTCGTGGATGTGGCGCTGCCCGTAGCGGAAGCTCATGGCGAAGACGTCGTCGGCGTCCTCCCGGGCGATGGCGAGGCAGGTGGCGGAGTCGAGGCCACCGGAGAGCAGCACCACGGCCGGTCTGGTCATGGCCCCAACCTACGGCGACCCGTCCTGGGGCGCCCGGTTGACCCAGCGGTCAGGTGATGGCGTATCCTGATAGCGACCGTTATCGACGAACGTCAACGATCCAGGGGGACCGGATGGCCGATTCGAAGAAGCCCCGAGCACCGTTCGCGCCGTGGGACCGCCGCGAGCTTCCCGGTGCGTTCAGCGTGGAGGAGACCGCCGCCCGGGTCGGCCAGTACAAGTGGATCGAGATGAAGCTGTTCGAGGCGCTGGGCGGCTGGGTGGCCACCGTGCCCGAGCTCGACATCAAGATGCGTCTCGGTACCCACTGCTACCACCACGCGTGGCACGCCGAGCTGTGGCACAAGCGCCTGCCCGAGCTGCGGGAGATGAACCCCGACCGGCTCACGCTCCCGGCCAACGACGAGGTCGTCGCCTTCATGGATGCGGTGGCCGAGCCCGGCGAGCACGACCAGACCATCGAGAAGCTGGTGGGCGTCTACCGCGTGCTGATCCCCCACAAGGTCGCGGCCTACACGTACCACCGCAACAACACGTCGACCATCACCGACGCCCCGACCATCCGCTCGCTCGAGCTCATCCTCCGCGACGAACTTGCCGACTGGACCGACGGCACGCTGATGCTCACCTCGCTCATCGAGACCCCCGAGGAGGTCGAGCGGGCCACCGCCCACCAGCAGAAGCTCGAGAAGCTCCTCGTCGCGGCCGGCGGCATCTGCGGCCCCGGCACCATCGGCGACGCCTACGACATCTCCGGAAACGTCAGCGCGGAAGGTGCGGCCTAGGGCCGCCGGAAGGACACACCATGCGCAAGCTCATCTCACCCGACGACCTCGGCCGCGACGACCGCTTCGAGCGCACCGAGATGATGGACCGGGTCAGCGACCCGCGAAACGCTGCCGACGACTCCGGCCGCAGTCGCCCGGGCAAGCTCACCCCCGAACGCGCCGACGCACCTGACGCAGCGCGCGCGCTGATGCACGGCATCTTCGTGGGCGAGATCCAGGCGCTCGAGGGTGCGGGGCGCACGTGCTACGACTTCGAGGTCGGCAAGGGCAAGCTCGACGATGACGAGGTGCCGTTCGAGTTGAAGCTCGACATGGCCCGCCAGTGCTGGGACGAGGCCCGCCACTGCGAGATCAGCGTGAAGCTGTCCGACTGGATGGGCACCGAGATCGGCGAGTTCGGCGAGAGCGCCTTCCTGTTCCAGGCGGCGTGCAACCCCGACCCGGTCCTGCGTCTCACCGGCGTCAACCGGGCGCTCGAAGGCCTGGCCATCGACGTGTTCAACACGATGCGCGAGTTCGGCGACCTCGCCGGCGACCCGGTGCTCGAGTTCTGCGAGGACTGGATGCTGGCCGACGAGGTGACCCACGTGAAGATGGGCTCCGATTGGCTCCGCAGGATGACCGCCAACGACCCGGACCGCCAGGAGAAGGCCCTCGAGTTCCAACGGGTCGTCGACAAGCTGTTCTCCCTCGGCGGCTTCCGAGGCGAGGAGGACGACAGCCCCGTTCGGCTCGCCCGCCGCTTCCGCGAGCTCGCCGGCTTCGACGATACCGAGATGAACGACATCGCCGAGCTGTCACGTGAGGCCCGCGGCGAGGTCGAGGAGCGCGGCCGCCAGGCCCGCGAGACCGCGTCACAGAACTGATGGCCGTCACCGTCGAGCCGTCGGCCTTCTCGATGGTCGACTACGACGCAGCGGAGATCTCCGCGCTCGTCGATGAGCTCGCGGGGTCACTGGGTCTCGGCGACCACGACATCCGCATCGAGGTCGACGAAACCAGTCCGCTCGGCCGCAACTGGCTCGAGACCCTCGATCCGATCCACATCCACGTCGAGTCCGGGGCGCTCGAGGATCCCAAGCGGATCCGCCGGTTCAGCCGGCTGGGCGCCACCGACGTGCTCGGACGCCACCTGCTCCGCGCCAAGGACCGCTTCGATCCCGACTTCGGCGACGCACCCACCGACGCCGACCTCTCGTCCGCGCACCGGACAGCCTGGGACGTGTACACCGTGGGCCGCCTGGTCCGGGCCGGCTTCCCGGCCAATCGCCAGCGCTGGCTGTACGCGTTCCGCAACCGCCACGGTTTCACCGATGCCGCCGACGACACCTTCGAGACGCTCTGGCTCAGCGACGGCCTCACCTGGTCACGCGTCGCCGAGCTGAGCGACGCGGCGGCGGCCACCAACCCGGGCAAGCTCGACCGCAAGCCCGCCTGAGGCCCCGTCGACAGCGCGCCGAATCGCGGCGCGATCGGAATAGCCTTTCACCGTGCGCGGGGCGATGATCGAGACCGAACGGTTGGTGCTACGACCCTGGCGGGACGCCGACCGGGACCCGTTCGCCGCGCTCAACGCCGACCCGAAGGTCATGGAGCACTTCCCCCGGACGCTGTCGCGCGCCGAGTCCGACGCGTTCGTCGACCGGCACGCCGTGCTGATCGAGGACAGAGGCTGGGGGCTGTGGGCCGTCGAGGTGAAGGACGGGCCCGACTTCATCGGCTTCACCGGCTTGGCCGAACCGGTCATCGACACCGACTTCGTGCCCTGTGTCGAAGTCGGCTGGCGCCTGGCCGCCGGCCATTGGGGCAGCGGCTGCGCCCCCGAGGCCGCGGCCGCTGCGCTGGCCCACGGCTTCGACGAGCTCGACCTCACCGAGGTCGTGTCGTTCACCTGGGTCGGCAACCACAACTCCCGCCGGGTGATGGAGAAGATCGGTCTCGACGAGCGCTTCGAGTTCGACCACCCGAATCTGCCCGGCCATCGCCTGGAACGCCACGTCCTCTACTCACTGACGGCGAACGACCGATGACCATCTCGTCCCGCCTGCGCAAGCGCATCCGTCACGACTTCACCGAGTCCGGCGACGCCACCGAGGCCATCCGGCTCGTACAGCGCCAGACCGACGACGAGCGTCTCCAGGCGGCGATCGTCTTCTCGGCGGGCGGCGACATCGGCCGATTGCACGACGCGATCGAACTGGCCGACATCGACTGGCGCGACGCACTCGTGGTCGGCGGCCTCGACGGCGACGACTGGACCGCACGCCTCGACAAGGAGCTCGGCCCCGCCTGACGCGCGGAGGCATGCGGCTCAGGCGGCGTTGTCGAGCCGGCGACGAAGGAGCGGGCGAGCAACGTCAACCGCTGGTCGTCCGGGACGAAGTCCCGGACGACCAGATCAGGCGAGGTCGTGGGCGGAGATGCCCTCGAGCAGGTCGATGGCCGGAGGGGTGGCCAGCAGGCCGGCGCACGACTCGGCCATCTCGACCATGTCGGCCGAGTCGAAGTGCGCCCGCTGGGCCTCGGGCGAGTCCCACTTCTGGATGACCACGTAGCGGTCATCGGTGGTCGCCGAGCGGCAGAGGTCGATGTTGCGGCAGCCCGGGTGACCGCGGGTGAGCACGACGTATTTCGCGAGCACCGGCAGGAGTCGGTCGGCGTCGGTGGTGTCGAACACCATCGTCACAATCGTCACCTCGACGTCATCTGTCATCCGCTACTGCCCCTTCGACAGGCTCGTCCGGGATCGTCCTCTTGACCCCACGGGTATCGTGGAGGGCGAGCGCCCACATGATACGGGCGTGAGGAGGTACGGCACGTGCCCGAGGAACGTGGAGATCGTGAGGATCAGGACTTGGTCCGCCTCTACCTCCGCGACATCGGCCGCTACCCCCTGCTCACCAAGGACGACGAGGTCCGGCTGAGCAAGCAGGTCGAAGCCGGCCGCGACGCCGCCGAACGCCTCGGATCCGTCGACGACGTCGACGCCCGCGAGAAGGCGCGGTTGCGGCGGGCCGTGCGCCGGGGCGACGCCGCGCACCGCCAGTTCGTCCTCGCCAACCTCCGTCTGGTCGTCTCGATCGCCAAGCGCTACCAGGCCAGCGGGTTGCCGCTGCTCGACCTGGTGCAGGAGGGCAACCTCGGCCTCATGCACGCCGTCGAGAAGTTCGACTGGCGCAAGGGCTTCAAGTTCTCCACCTACGCCACCTGGTGGATCCGTCAGGCCATCACCCGCGGCATCGCGAACACGGGCCGGACGATTCGCCTTCCCGTGCATGCCGGCGACGTGGTCGCCCAGGTCCAGAAGACCCGCAACCGCTTGGAAGGCGAGCTCGGCCGATCCCCCGCGTTTCGCGAGCTGGCCGCCGAGCTCGAGCTCCCCGAATCGAGGATCGTCGAGGCGCTCCGCCACGCGGTCGAGCCGGTGTCGCTCTCCGAACCCATCGGCGAAGAGGGCGAGATGGAGCGGGGCGACCTCGTCGAGGACGAGTCCACCCCACTACCGTTCGACGCCGTGGCCGCCACGCTGCTGCACGGCGAGGTCGACACGATGCTCGTCGGCCTCGACGAACGCGAGCGCGAGGTGCTCCGGCTCCGCTACGGACTCGACCGGGGCGAGCCCCGGACCCTCGAAGCGGTGGGCGACCACTTCCACCTGACGCGCGAGCGCGTCCGACAGATCGAGGCCAAGGCGATGAGCAAGCTCCGCCATCCGAGCCACGAGACCACTGCACGCGATCTGCTCGCCGTCTGACGCCGCGCGCCTATGGTGCGCACATGAAGAAGCTGATCCTCATCGCCGTGCTCATCGCGCTGGTGGCCACCGCCGCCAAGAAGGCCCGGCACGTGTAGGCCGCTCCTCGCTCGCTGAGCGAGCTCGTCGCTTCTGAAGTTCTTCGGCGGGGCCTGAGAACTTCCCTCGCACACAGTGGTGCGCAGTGCTCAGCGGTCGAGGAAGCGCTGGGCCTGAGCGACGGCGTCCTGCCACCACGACGCCGGTGGCGGGAGCCTGGTGCGTGCCCGCCAGTACCACCAGCCCGCACCGGCGGCGGCTGCGCCGCCCGCGACCACGAGTGACCCCACGCCGAGCGCGGTGGCCGAGGGCATCTCCACGCGCTCGCGCAGGGGTACCCGTTTGGAGAAGTGGACGATCTCCCAGCCGCGTTCACGTGCCAGCTTGGCCAGCTCGCGGTCGGGGTTGACCGCCACCGGGTGGCCGACGACGCCGAGCATGGGCGCGTCGGTGGCCGAGTCGGAGTACGCGAACGACTCGGCGAGATCGATGCCGTCGCGCTCGGCGATCTCCTCCATGATGCGGGCCTTCTCCGGCCCGTAGCAGTAGAACTCGACGTCGCCGGTGTAGCGGCCGTCGTCGTCGAGCACCGCACGTGTGGCGATGGCCTCGTCGGCGCCGAGGTACTGGGCGAGCGGCGACACGATCTCCTCCGGCGAGGCGGAGACGATGAAGACCTTGCGGCCGGCGTCCTGGTGCATGCGCAGCAGGTCGAGCGCCTCGTCGAAGACGATGGGCTCGACCACCTCGGTGAGTGTCTCGCGCACCAGCGCGGCGACCCGACGTTGCTCCCAGCCAGCCGAGACCCGCAGGGCAGCGTCGCGCACCTTCGCGAGGCGCGGCTCGTCGGCGCCCAACGTCAGATAGATCAGCTGCGCCCACAGCGCCCGGAGCAGGAGGCGTCGTGACACGAGTCCCTCGCGACGCAACGGCGCGCCGAAGGCCACCATCGAGGGTCGGGCGATCACCGTCTTGTCGAGATCGAAGAAGGCGGCCTGCACTGCGCGAAGGATAGGAGGACGAGACATCGACCCCGACTCATCGCCCCGACCGTTGCGCCCGACCGGGGCCGTTGCTAGCTTCGTGCACGACTTCCCCCTCCGGCCGCCACGGCCGCCCGTCGACCGGGTCGTGGCCGATGCCCTGAAAGGGAAGTCATCGTGCTCATCGCCTACTGGGCCGCCAAGGGTGGCAGCGGCGCCACCGTGCTGGCCGCCGCCCACGCGCTCCGAGCCGGGCTCGCCGCGCCCACGCTCCTCGTCGACCTCGACGGCGATCTCCCGGGCGCGCTCGGCGTGCCCACGCCCGAGGCGGGTGTCGCCGACTGGTGTGCGGCCGGCCGCGACGTACCCGCCGACGCGCTCGAACGCATCGCCGTCCCGGTCGGACCCAACCTCGCGCTGATCGGGCGGGGCCGGGGTCCGCTGGACGAGCGTCGAGCCCGCGTCCTGGCCGGCATGCTCGCCCGGTCGGCCCGTACCGTGATCGCCGACTGCGGCTCCCAGCCCGGCCCCGCCGCCAGCACCGTGGCCCGCGCCGCCGATCGCAGCATCCTCGTCACCCGCGCCTGCTACCTGGCGGTGCGCCGCATGCACGACATCGAGCTCGCGCCAACCGAGGTCGCGTTGGTGCAGGAGAAGCAGCGGGCGCTCGCCGGCGACGACATCGCCACCGCAGTCGGCGCACCGATCCGGACCCGCGTGGCGATCGACCCGGCCGTGGCGCGGGCCGTCGATTCGGGGCTCCTCGCCAACCGAATGCCCCGGGCCCTCGCCCGCGCGCTCGCCGGTGCACGCGCGACCCGCGCCCTCGCGTCATGACGGCGCTCGACGACGAGGTGCACCGGGCGGTTCTGGCCGACGGCGGCCGTCCGGATGCGAACGCCATCGGCACCATCGTGCGCGACCGGGCACCACTGGTCGACGACGCAACGGTGGCCGCGGTGTCCCGGCGGGTCCAGGCCCGGATGCAGGGACTCGGTCTTCTCGACGAGGTCCTGGCCGAGGACGGAGTCACCGACGTGATGGTCAACGGCGCCGGGGTCGTATGGATCGAGACCGAGGGCGAACTCCACGAGACCGCTGTCCGCCTCGAAGTCGACGACGTGCACCGCCTCGTCGAACGGATCGTCAGCCCGCTCGGTCTGCGCGCCGACCGGCGCAGCCCGCTGGTCGACGCGCGGCTCCCGGACGGCTCACGTGTCCACGTCGCCATGCCCCCACTGGCGGTCGACGGCCCCTACGTGACGGTCCGACGCTTCGCGGCGCGCACGTTGCCCCTGACCGCCTTCACCGGCGACGACGTCGCCAGCCGACTGGCCGACGCGGTGCGACGACGGCGATCGATCGTGATCTCGGGCGGCACCGGCGCCGGCAAGACGACCCTGCTCAACGCGCTCTGCAGCCACCTGGGCGACGGCGAACGCGTCGTGACCGTCGAGGACGCCGCCGAACTGGCACTCCCGGGCCGCCACGTCGTCCGCCTCGAGAGCCGACCGGCCACCGCCGACGGGCTTGCGGCCGTGACCATCCGCGAGCTGGTCCGCAACGCGCTGCGCATGCGTCCCGACCGGCTCGTGGTCGGCGAGGTCCGGGGCCCCGAGGCACTCGACATGGTGCAGGCCATGAACACCGGCCATGCCGGATCGCTGTCCACCTGCCACGCCAACGGCACCCGCGAGGCCCTCCGGCGATTGGAGACCATGGTGCTGACCGCCGGCGTCGACCTGCCCATCCGCGCCGTGCGCGATCAGCTGACCACGGCCATCGATCTCCTCGTCCACGTGAGCCGCGGCGACGGCGGCGCCCGCGAGATCACCGGCATCGACGCGCTCGTCGGCGACCACGACGACCACGACGGACCGCCGCGCACCCGCCCGCTGGTCCGCGACCGACAGCTCGTCGACGGGGACGGTTGGTCGTGACGATCGCCGTCCTCGGATCGTTCAGTGTCGTGGCCGTGGCGGCGGGGTGGACGCTCGCCCAGCGCTGGGTGGGCCGGATGCGGGCCAGCGCCCGCATCGGGCTCGAGCCGCATGGGCAGGCACGGGCACCGGCACCGATCGTGCGGTGGCTGGCCGACGCCGGAATCGAAGGCGATCCCGGCGTCTTGTTCCGTGGCTGGATCATGGCGCTGGCCGCCGGCTGCGTGGTGGCGGCGCTCGTCCCGGCGGGCGCGTTCGTGCTCGGGATCGTCGCGCTCGGGCCGGCGGTCGGGCTCGTGGCCGGACGCGGACGCGCCGACCGGCGCCGCGCGGCCCAGCTCCCGTCTGCGCTGGACGCCATGGCGGCCTCGGTCCGCGGCGGCAGCGCGCTACGCGTCGCGCTCCACGACGCCGCCACCGTGGGCCCGCCCCTTGGTCCCGAGCTCAGCGAGCTGGCCCGCCGCGCCGACGCGGGGATGGGCCTCGCCGAGGTCGTCGGGGCGTGGACCGACGAGCTGGATCACGGCGCAGCGCGGCTCGCCGGCGCGTCGATCGTGGTCGCGGCGACACTGGGGGGCCCGGGCGCCGACGCGCTCGAGAGTGCTGCCACCAGCCTCCGCGAGCAGGCCGACGTCGAACGTGAGGCGGCCGCGCTGGCGGTGCAGGCCCGGCTGTCCGCCGCCGTGCTCACCGCGGCGCCGGTCGTGTTCGCGCTGCTGCTCACCTCGGTCGATCCCACGGCGGCACGGTTCCTGCTCACGACACCCGTGGGGTGGATCTGCGTCGCGGGCGGATGCGCCCTCGACGCCGCAGGTGCGGCCTGGATGGCGCGGATCGTGCGGGGTGCACGATGAGTGCCGCGCTCGCCGCGGCGGCTGCGACGCTGGCGGTCGTCCTCGGTTCCGCTCCCGCGATCGGCACCGCCCGGCTGCTTGCCCACCGCCCGCCCGATCGACGACCCCGTGCACCGCTGGCGACCGTCGGACGGCGGGTCCGGGCGTTGGGACGGCGCCCACCCGACCCGGTGGCCGACCGGCGCGTCGGCATCGCGGTCGTGGTCGTCACCGCCATGGTCGTGGTCGACGCGATCCTGCCCCTCCTCGTGCTGGGCGCGCTGGTCCTTGCGGGCCGGTGGCGCCGTCAGCGGCGGGCTCGGACCTCCGACGCCGACGCCGTCGCCGACGACCTCCCCGAGCTCGTCGACCTGCTCACGCTCGCCACCGGCGCCGGACACACCGTGGCCACCGCGCTGCCGGTGATCGCCGCGTGGGCGCCACCCACGACTCGACCCGGCCTCACGGCCGCCTGCCACGCGCTCGACCACGGCGCCACCCCGCTCGAAGCGGTCCGCACCCTCCACGAGCGGTGGGGCAATCCCGCGAGGTCTCTGCACCGTGCCCTCACCGACCACCTCCGGCACGGCACACCGCTGCGACCCGTGCTCGTCCAGGTCGGTGCCGAGACACGGGCCATCCGACGCCGCGCCGCCGAGACCCGGGCCCGCCGCCTCCCGGTACTGCTCCTGTTCCCGCTCGTGTTCTGCACCCTTCCCGCCTTCGGGCTCCTCACGGTGGCGCCCATCGTCGCCGGCACCCTCCGCTCCCTCGACGGGGAACGCCTCGAGACCACGGTCTCCACCTCCTCCCACCGATCGGAGAACCCATCATGTCCACCGCACTCCTCGCCGCCCAGGTCGCGGTCCTGTCCTTCGTCCACCGCGCCGTCGACAGCACCGCCTCCACCTGGGAACGACGCCGCCGGGACGGCGGCCAGTCCACCGCCGAGTACGCCCTCGTCCTGCTCGGCGCCGCCACCGTGGCCATCGTGTTCATGGCCTGGGCCGGCAAATCGAGCCGGATCGAGAAGCTCTTCAACACCGTTCTCGACTCGGTGATCGGCCGGGTCGTGTGACGGCGCCGCCCGTCACCGGGCGGCGTCCGCCGACCGGGCCTGGTCGCGGGACGCGCGGCCAGGCCACGGTCGAGCTCGCGCTCGGCCTCCCCATCGTGCTCGTCGGCGTGCTGCTCGTCCTGCAACTCGCTCTCGTCGGCCGCGACCAGCTCCTGGTGTCCCACGCCACCCGGGAGGCAGCACGCGCCGCCGCGGTCGACGACCGGGCCGGCGCAGCCCGCGCCGCGGCCGTCGGCTCGAACGGCGCGCTCGACCCGGAACGCCTCCAGGTCGATGCCGACCGGCGCGGCGACCACGTCGTGGTCACCGTCCGCTACCGCGCACCCACGAACCTGCCGCTGGTGGGCGCGCTCGTCCCCGACCCGACCCTGCACAGCCGGATCACCATGTTGATCGAACGCTCCCGGTCCTGACTCGCGGCCGGGGCACCGGCCCGACCAGCCCGTACCACCACGCTCGGTAGGCTCGTGCCGCCATGGTGGAGATCGCCGCAATCGTCCTGAATCTGGTCATCGGCGGACTCGGTGTCGCGCTGACGGTCAAGATCCAGCGCTCCCAGCGTCCCGTCCCGGGTGCGGCGCCTGCACCGACCACGGCGACCGAGTCCACCGCGGCAATCGCCCGCGAGCCCGAGAACCTGATCGAGCGCCTCGTCGTCTGGCTCACGCGCAAGAAGACGGCACGAGTCGCGCTGTCCGTGCTGTCGGTGCTGTTGTTGCTCGGCGCCGCCGGCGTGATCGGGTGGCCCTTCTACACCAACCTGTACCAGGACCGTCTCCAGGGCCAGCTCGACCGCCAGCTGGCGTCACCCGAACTGCACGACGCCTACGTGAACCGCGACATCGGGGTCGGCGACAGCCTCACCCGCATCCAGATCCCCCGCATCGACGTCGATACCGTCGTGGTGGAAGGCACGACGATGAGCGCGTTGCGTGCGGGGGCAGGGCACTACCCCGACACGCCGCTGCCCTGTGAGGTGGGCAACGTGGCCATCGCCGGCCACCGCACCACCTATGGGCGGCCGTTCCACGACCTCGACCTGCTCGAGCCCGGCGACCGGATCATCCTCGAGACCCCGGTGGGCCAGTGCACCTACGAGCTGGACGACGACCCGTTCATCGTGCGTCCCGACCAGACCGAGGTGGTCGACAACACCCCAGACGAGGCCCGCCTCACCCTCACCACCTGCCACCCCAAGGGGTCGGCCGAACGACGCCTGATCTCCACCGCCACCATGGTCAGCGCAGAGACCTTCGACGCCTGAACGCCGACGTCTCGCACTCCGGTGGGGCATGGCAGCCGTCGCGCTCGCGGCGCTGGTTCTCGGAAGGGGCGAGGTTCGGCGCGTTCGCGCGGCCCAGATGGTCGAACGCGCCGATCGGCGCGGTGCTCGGCCGGGGTTCGAGGTCAGGCCGGGGTTCGAGGTCAGGCCGGGGTTCGGGGTCAGGCGGTGGAGCGGATGCCGGCAATGCCCACGCCGGTGAGGGCGGCGAGGAACCGGAGCGCCCCCTCCTTGTCGAGAGGCTCATTGCCATTGCCGCACTTGGGTGACTGCACGCACGACGGGCAGCCGGTGCGGCAGCCGCACGCGGCGATCACCTCGGTGGTGACCCGCCAGTGGCGCTCGGCGGCCTCGAAGCCGAGCTCGGCGATGCCGGCCCCGCCCGGGTAACCGTCGTAGATGATGATCGTCGGCGCGCCGGTGTCGACGTGGCGGGCGGTCGACAGCCCGCCCACGTCCCATCGATCGCAGATGGCGAACAGCGGCAGCACCCCGATGGCGGCGTGCTCGGCCGCGTGCAGCACGCCGGGCCAGCGGTCGGGGATCAGCCCGACCCCAGCCAGGACGTCTTCGGGGACCACGCGCCACACGCCCCGGGTGACCAGCGTCGACGCGGGCAGCGCCAGCCCGGCGCGCTCGACGAGCTCGCCGGTGAGCGCGTCCTTGCGCACGAAACCGGTGACCCGGGTCGTGACCTCGACCGGGCCGACCGCGAGCCGCACCGGCCCGGTGTCGTCGACGCGATCCTCACCGAGGATCCGCAGGTCCATCCGGGTGGTGGCCGAGGTGTAGGTCGCACCGTCGTCGGGCTCGACGGTGGCCCGACCGGCGTCGAGGTCGAGCTCGGTGACCCGGTAGTGGCGACCGGCATGGAGGTACACGGCCCCTTCGTGGACGACTTCGCCGGCCCGGCTGGTGTCGACCGTGCCCACCGGCGAGCCGTCGGGTCGGACGATCTTGACCTGGCCGGGCGAACCCGAGCGCAGCCCGACGCCGTCGACGGGCCAGCCGTTGCCGACCCAGACCGCCACGGGCGAGGTGCGCGCCAGGCGCTGGCGACGACCGCGGCCGCCGGAGGTGCCGTCGCCCGGTGGGCGGACCAGGAGCTCGTCGTTGTGCACCAACCGTCGGACCGAGTCGTCGAGCAGTCCGGGCCAGAAGCGCTCGTCGTCGTGGGTGAGCGGCAGCTCGAACGCGGCACATCGCAGGTGCGGGTCGGCGACGAACGGGTTGGACACGTTGACCACGGCCGGCTCGGGCGGCCGGGCGAACAGCTCGACGGGATGGTTCGCGGCCCACTGGTCGAGCTGGTCGGCACCGCACACCAGGACCGCCATCGAGTCCTCGAGGCGGCGGCCGGCCCGGCCGACCCGTTGCCACATCGAGGCGACCGTGCCGGGGAAGCCGTCGAGCACGCAGGCATCGACACCGTCGAAGTCGACGCCGAGCTCGAGCGCCGAGGTGGCCAGCACCGCGTCGAGCTCGCCGGCCACCAACGCCTGCTCGATCTCGTGGCGCTCCTCGGCCAGGTACCCGCCCCGGTAGGCCGCCACCCGGTTCCGGCGATCGGCGGGCACCTGGCGGCGGGCCCGCTCGGCAACGATCTCGGTGGTCCGCCGGCTGGGACAGAACCCGAGCGTGCGATGGTCGTCGCGGACCAGGTCGGCCACCAGCCCCGCCGCCTCGGAGTGCGCGGAGGCCCGCACGCCCTCGTCGGCGTCGAGCAGGGGCGGATTCCAGACCGCCAGTGTGCGCGGCCCGGTGGGCGAACCGTCGTCGGTCACCGCGGTGACGTCGACGCCGGTGATCTCGGTGGCGAGCTCGGCCGGCGCACCCACGGTGGCAGACGTGCAGATGAACGTGGGCTCGGCGCCGTAGTGGGCGGCGAGGCGACGGAGCCGGCGGATCACGTGGGCGACGTGGCTGCCGAAGATCCCACGGAACAGGTGGAGCTCGTCGATGACGACGTAGCGCAGGCGGGCGAGCACACGCATCCACGCCGCGTGGTTGGGGAGGATCCCGCAGTGGAGCATCTCGGGGTTGGTGAGCAGGACCGTGGCGTTGCGGCGGGCGTCGACCCGTTCGTCGCGACCGGCATCACCGTCGTAGGCGGCCGGCACCACGCCGGGGAGCCCGAGGTCCCAGAACGAGCGGAGCTGATCGTGGGCCAGCGCCTTGGTCGGGTAGATGCACAGCGCCGTCCCGGGCCCGCCCGGGTCGACGGCGGCCTCGCCGATGGCGGCCTGGTAGATCAGCGACTTGCCCGACGCCGTCGTCGTGGCCACGGCGACCGAGCGGCCCCGCCGAACGAGGTCGAGCGCTTCGGCCTGATGCGTGTAGAGCGCGTCGACCCCGAGCCGGGCGTCGACGACGCCGGGCAGGGGGACCTCGAGGTCGGCGTACCGTGCGGCGACGGCGGGGAACTGCTCGACGTGGATCAGCCGGCGGGAGTCGGCGACGTCGGCCTCGTCCCGTTCGGCGAGGCGCGAGGCACGCCGACGGACGAGAGCCTCGAGGTCCACGGACAGCCAGCGTAGGGCGTGACCCGCCCCGGACGACAGGGGTGTAGTTCCACCACTGTGATACCCGGCCTCGCCCCGGTGGATTCCGGGAGATAAGGGAGGCCAGCGGGGTCGGGTTGTACGCTGGACCGCTGGCATGGAACTGGAGATCCCCGACGCTGCCGCGGCCGATGAGACCGACGGCTGGACCGTGCTCACCGCCAGCGGTGAGATCGACGTCGCGGCCGCGCCCACGTTGCGCGAGCAGCTCGCGGGGACCATCGACGGGGGTGCTACCCGCCTGGTGGTCGACCTCGAGAACGTCGATTTCATCGATTCGACCGGGCTCGGTGTCCTGGTCGGCGCCCTCCGGCGTGCCCGCAGCGCCGACGGCGATCTCCGACTCGTGTGCACCAACACGCGGCTGCTGAGGATCTTCGAGGTCACCGGCCTCGACGAGGTGTTCGCCATCGCCGACTCGGTCGACGACGCGGTCGCCATGGCCACAGACGGGAGCTGACCCGGGTCATGGCCGAGATCCAGCTCGAGATCCCGCCTCGTCTCGACTACCTGGCGGTGGTCCGGCTCATCGTCGCGACCGCGGCCTCGCTCGATCCGCCCCTGCCCGAATCCCGTCTCGACGATCTGCGCCTGGCCGTGACGGAGGCGTGCAGCAACGCCATCAAAGCGCACCGCCCCGAAGCCGACGAGCCGATCGTCGTCTCCTGCCACCTCGACCAGGACCGCTTCAAGGTCGACATCCGCGATCGAGGCCCCGGCTTCGACCCCGATGCGCTGGCCGAGCTCCCCGATACCAACCATCCCGACCGGCTGCAGCACGAGTCCGGCCTGGGCATCCCCCTCATCCGTGTGCTGACCGACGACGTGTCCTTCGAGCCCGCGCCCGACGGCACGATCGTCTCGCTCACCCTCAAGCGCCCACCGGCGCCACCCGTCTGAGGTCATCGCACGATGTACGACTCGTCGCCGCCGAGCGGGGACATCCCCCACACCTGGGCGGAGTCCGATCGGTTCGTTCCCCGGTCGTTCGTCCGGCCGCTGCAGCGGTTCATGGACGCCGAGGCCTCGAGCGCCATCTTCATGCTCATCGCCGCGGTGGCGGCGCTGGTGTGGGCGAACTCGCCCTGGCACCACGCCCAGCAGACCCTGTGGGAGACACCCCTCACCTTCCACCTGGGTGAGCTCGCCCACCTCGAGCTGACCCTCGTCGAGTGGGTCAACGACGCGCTGATGGCGGTCTTCTTCTTCGTCGTCGGCCTCGAGATCAAGCGTGAGCTGGTCCACGGGGAGCTTCGCGATCCACGCAAGGCGGCGCTGCCGGCCATCGGCGCGGTCGGGGGGATGATCCTGCCCGCCGCGGTGTACCTGCTGTTCAACACCGGCGGCGACGGCTCCCAGGGGTGGGGCATCCCGATGGCCACCGACATCGCCTTCGCGGTCGCCGTCGTCGCCCTGGTCGGCCCGAGGATCCCCAACGCGGCCAAGGTGTTCCTGCTGACCCTCGCCATCGCCGACGACATCGGCGCCATCACGGTGATCGCGATCTTCTACACCGACGACCTCAGCTTCGGATGGCTGGCCATCGCGTTCGCCACCGTGATCGGCCTCGTGATCGCCAAGAGGCTCGAGGTGCGGTCCATGCCGCTCTACGTCGCCGGCGCGCTGTTCCTGTGGTTCGCGGTCCACGAATCCGGTGTGCACGCCACACTCGCCGGCGTCACCCTCGGCCTGCTCACGCCGGCGTGGTCCTTCTTCGACCCGCGTCGCTTCTCCACGGATGCACAGCGCCTGGTCGACGCGGCAGCCCACACGGTCGACGACGGGAGGATGACCTCGGCGGAATACGAGCTCAACCAGGCCCGGCTGGAGGAGCTCCATCGACTCGTGGTCGAGACCCAGTCGCCGCTCGAACGACTCGACCACGTCCTCGAGCGATGGGTGCTGTTCGTGATCGTGCCCCTGTTCGCGTTCTCCAACGCCGGGGTGCGGCTGACCGGCGACGCCGTCGACGGCCTTCTCACCGACCGGGTGGTGCTCGGCGTGGCGCTCGGGCTGATCGTCGGCAAGACACTCGGTGTCTTCAGCGCCACCGTGATCGCCGACCGCCTCGGCATCGGCAGCCTGCCCGCGGGCGTGACCTACCGCCACGTGCTCGGCCTCGCGGTCACGGCGGGGATCGGCTTCACCGTGGCCCTGTTCGTGGCCGGCCTCGCGTTCGAGACCGCCGCGCTGGCGGACTCGGCCAAGATCGGCATCCTCGGTGGTTCGATCATCGCCGGCATCGCCGGCTACCTCATCCTGCGGACGTCGCCGCCGCAGCCCTCCCGGGACCCCGCTGCCCCCGTGGCTGAGCCCGCGCTCACCGACTGATCCGCCACGGATGGGTTGTCATGCATCCGTCATGGATGTAACGTGATCGCAACGTCAACTCGGGTGCCGGGGAGCGCTGGTCGGTTTGCCCGCCCGCCCCCGGCCGTCGCCTCCGGCATCCGAGTGGCGTGCTTTCCCGGCCGTCTGCCGGTTGGGCCGGCTCAGGACTCCACCTCGCGCCGGCCTTCGATGGCCCGCCCGAGCGTCAGTTCGTCGGCGTACTCGAGGTCGCCCCCGACCGGGAGGCCGCTGGCGATCCGCGTCACCCGGACCTCGAGCGGCGTGAGCAACCGCGCCAGGTACATGGCGGTGGTGTCACCCTCGAGGTTGGGGTTGGTGCACAGGATCACCTCGACCACGCCGTCGGCGTCGATGCGGGTCAGCAGCTCGCGCACCTTCAGCTCGTCGGGCCCGATGCCCTCCATCGGATTGATGGCTCCGCCGAGAACGTGGTAGCGGCCGGAGAACCCACCGGTCTTCTCGACGGCGACGATGTCCCGCGGCTCCTCGACGACGCACACGAGCGTGGCATCGCGTCGGGGGTCGGCGCAGATGGTGCACCGTTCGGCCTCGGCGAGGTTGTGGCACACCTCGCAGAAGCGGACCCGTTCCTTGGCCCGGGTGATGGCGCCCGAGAGCGCGAGGGCGTCGTCCTCGGGGACCTTGAGGATGTGATAGGCGATCCGCTGCGCCGATTTGGGCCCCACGCCCGGGAGCCGGCCGAGCTGATCGATCAGGTTCTGGACCGCGTCGGCGTGCACCGGTCGCTATTCGTCCGTGCCGTCGCGCGCTGGATCATCGACGTCCGGGCCGCCGAACAGCCCACCGAACATGGCCCCCGGGTCGAGGTCGCCCATCGCGCTGGTCTGGAGCTCGGCGATCCGGGCGTTCACGTCACGGAGCGCCGCCACGATCAGATCCTGGAGCGACTCGATGTCGGTCGGGTCGACGACCTCGGGGGCGATCGTCACGTCGAGCACCTCGCCGGCACCCGTGGCCCGGACGCGGACCACGCCACCGCCCGCCGATCCTTCGACCTCGGTCTCGGCCGCGGCCTGGCTCGCCTCCATGGCCTGCTGGGCCTGGGCGAACAGGTCGCCGAGACCACCGCCGCCCTCGCCCCCGAGCCCGCCGAGCAGACCTTCGAGATCGGGCATCCCGCCCGCGCCGGAGGTGTCGGGCACCTGCGGATCGTCGGGGCGATCGTCGCTCATTGGTCCTCCAGGAGCTCGGAGCCGGGGAAGGCGTCCTTCAGTTGCGCAACGCCGCCGACGCTCTCGTCGGGGGCGTCGCTGAGTTCGTCGAGGTCGACGGTCTCCTCACCGGTCGATGCCGTCGATGCCGATCCGTCGCCGGCGGTGGCGGCGGAACCGCCCGCGGGCGCGTCCTCGCCGGTGTCGGCGACGAGGGTGAGCGGCACGGGCCGACCGAAGTGGGCGGCGAGTGCCTCGGACACCTCGTCCTTGCACCCGGCGCACTGGTCGGCATGGGCCTGGTTGGGCAGGGCGAAGCGCAACGAGCGGCCATCGCCGTCGAGGAACCGGCCCGGCTTGAACAGGGCGCGGACACGGGGTCGGAGCCCGGCGAGGATGCCACCGTCCCAGGCGGCGGCGACCTCGGCGACGCCGGGGAGGTCGCCCTGGTCCGCTCCGGCGTGTCCGGCATCGGCGGGGGCGCTGGCGGGCGCGGTGGGCTCGGTCGTACCGACCGGCTCGGCCGCAGCGGATGACGACTCGGCGGACGCGGACCCCGCAGCCCGGGCATCGGACCGCGGAGCATCGGACTCCGGGGCATCGGACTCCGGGGCATCGGCACCGGCCTCGGCCTGACCGGCCCGGGATCGCGCCACCGAACCGAGCGTCGGACGGGTACCGGTCGACGCTGCAGCGGGCGCTCCCGACTCGGTCGACTCGGCGGACTCAGCCGGCGCGGGCGGGGGGTTCGCGCCCGTCTTGCGCTCGGACAGGGTGGCGCGAGCCGCGTCGGCGCCCCGGGCTCGACCCGCGGACGGGGCGGCGGTGGCGGGCGCGGCAACGGCGGGGGCGCTCTCGGGAGTCGATGGGGCCGGCGTCTCCGGCGTCTCCGACGACGCCGGCGCGCCGCCTTCGGCCAGACGACGCTCGAGGTACTCGACCCGAGCGACCAGGGCGTCGAGGTCGTCGCCGCCGGTGGGCCGGGCCAACCGGACCAGGGCGACCTCCAACGCGATCCGGGGGTCGGGCGCCTGACGCATGTCGACGCTCGCGGTCCCGATGAGCTCGAGGGCACGGGTCAACGATGCCGGGCCCATGGCCTCGGCCACCTGGCGGGCCCGATCGGCGGCGCGGTCGGTCATGCCCGATGCCGGCGCGCCCATGGCGACGAGGAACGCGTCCCGCAACGACTCGATCAGCGCCTCGGCCAACAACCGGGGGTCGCGGCCGGCCCGCACCGATTCGTCGACGGCGAGCAGCGCCGCGCCCGCGTCGGTCGCCCCGAGCGCGTCGACGATGTCGTCGACCGGGATCCCGAGCGTGCTCACGCCGCCGGTGGCGGCCACCTGGTCGAGCGCCGACAGGGTGTCGCGCGCCGAGCCCGCGCCGGCCCGGACCACGTACTCCACGGCCGACTCGTCGAGATCGAGGCCGGCGTCGTCGATCACGTAGCGGACATGGTCGGCCAGCACGTCGGCGGGCAACAGGTGGAAGTCGAAGTGCTGGGTCCGCGACCGGATCGTGGGGATGACCTTCTCGGGCTCGGTGGTGGCCAGCACGAACACCACGTGCTCGGGCGGCTCCTCGAGGGTCTTCAACAGCGCGTTGGCCGCCGGCTTGGTGAGCATGTGGACCTCGTCGAGGATGTACACCTTGCGGTTGCCGCTGGTGCCCATCGAGACCCGACCGAGCAGGTCGCGCATGGCCTCGACGCCGCTGTTCGACGCGGCGTCGAGCTCCTGGAGCCAGTCGACCTGGCGGTTCTCCTCGACGGCCCGGCAGTTGTCGCAGGTGGTGTCGGGCTCGCCGTCGGCCGGATGCTCGCAGTTGAGCACCTTGGCCAGGATCCGGGCGGTCGAGGTCTTGCCCGTGCCCCGCGGTCCGGAGAACAGGTAGCCGTGGGCCACCCGCCCCTCGCGCACCGAGTTCTTCAGCGCCGTGGTCACGTGGTCCTGGCCGAGGACCTCGTCGAAGCGCTGTGACCGGTAGCGGCGGTAGAGCGACTGGTAGGCCATCAGCCGCCGACACTATCGGCGGGGCCGATCCCCGATGCGGCCTCCCCCGCCAAGGCCCAAGGTGACGGCCAGGCGATCTGCGGCACATCCCAGGTTCCGCTGAGAGCTGCTGCCTTCCGGCCCTGACTCGGTTCACGGGCTGGGATTGCACAGGACCCGGCCGCCACCTTCGGCGTTGGCGAGGGACCCTGTATTCTGACAGACCCCGAGGAGGGGTGCGAGAGCGGCCGAATCGGAACGCTTGGAAAGCGTTTGACGGGAAACCGTCCGTGGGTTCGAATCCCACTCCCTCCGCCAAGAGGATCCGGTCGGTGCCGGCACCGCCCGACCTCGCTGATCTGGTACTCCGCCGTTCGCCGGGACGTGCGCCGGGTACCGTCAGCGCGTGACCCCGGAACCCGTCGACGCCACCATCGACACCGCCATGGACACCGCCCTCGACGAGGCGCGGCTGGCCGAGACCGAGGGCGAGGTGCCGGTCGGGGCCGTCATCGTCATCGGCGGCGAGATCGTGGCGCTCGACCACAACCGCCGCGAGTCCACGAGCGATCCGTCGGCCCACGCCGAGTTGCTCGCGCTCCGTGCGGCATGCGCCGCGGCCGGTTCCTGGCGGCTGCCCGGCGCAACCGTCGTGGTGACACTCGAGCCGTGCGCCATGTGCGCCGGCGCGCTGTCGGCTGCCCGGGTCGAACGAGTGGTGTTCGGCGCGGCCGACCCCAAGGCGGGCGCGCTCGGCTCCCTCTACAACCTCGGGGCCGATCCCCGCCTGCCCCACACGTTCGACGTCACCCCCGGCCTGCGGGCCGCGGCGTGCGGCGAGCTCCTGGAAGCCTTCTTCGTCGGTCGACGCACGCCTGGCTAGGCTTTCCCGACTGGAGGGATGCCAGAGCGGACGAATGGGGCGGTCTCGAAAACCGCTGAGGCTTTCGGGTCTCCGAGGGTTCGAATCCCTCTCCCTCCGCCATCCGAGCCCGGGTCTGCGAGCTCCCGCCCTCGCCGGCCCGGGCTCTTGCTGTCAGGTTTCGAGCTCGTCGACCAGGCCGAGGTCGAGCGCCTCGTCGACGTCCATCGTCCGGCCGGTGAGGGCGAGCTCGGCGGTGGCCTGGCGACCGATGCGGCGGGGCAGGCTCACCGTGCCACCGGCGCCGGGGATGAGGCCCATGGCGACCTCGGGGAGGCGGAACGTGGTGTCGGGCGCGGCCACCACCCGGTGGGCGAAGGCGGGAAGCTCGACGCCGGCGCCCACGCAGTCGCCCTTGACGTGAATGGTGGCGCGGGGACCGAGCCGGTCGAGGAGCACGCCGACGCTGCGGTGTGTCCTGATCTGGTGGGCGCGGGCAACGTCGCTCGCGGTCCCGAACTCGGTCAGGTCGCCGCCACTCGAGAAGACCGGGCCCTCGGCGTCGACGACGACGTGGACGGAGATGTCGGCGTCGGCGACCAGGAGGGCCTCGACCAGCGCGTCGCGCATCACCGCGCTGAACGCGTTGCGGTTCTCGGGCCGGGCCAGGGTCACCCGGAGCACGTCGGCGGCACGGACCATCCGCACGGGAGGCTCGTCGAAGCTCGGTGAGACGCGCTCGGCTCGCGCCTCGAGCCACGACCGGAAGGGGGGCGAGGCGAGCAGCGTCGAATACGCCAGCGACTCGACCGACAGTGCCCGACGCACGTCGAGCGTGCGGGAAGTCCGGAGGACGTCGACGAGGAGGCGGGCCCCGGTGGGCGAGGCCTCGACCGCCCGGACGATCTGGTCGAGCCGACCGGAGTCCCCCGCGTCGATCACCACGTCGACCGTCGCCGGAGGCGGGGCATCGGGCGGCGAGCCCGCCACCACCACGCAGGGCGCGTCCACGCACCATGCCAACGGGTCGGCGGCGGTGACGCCATCGAGCACCAGCACGTCGACGTCGTCCAGGTCGTCGACGGCCGCGGCCGGGATCCCTTCGCCCACCTCGGCACGGGACCATCGCACGACCGTCACGCACCGATCGTAGGTCTGATCTCGCCGTAGGTCTGGGCGGTCCTAGGGTCGTGGCGGTGCGAGGCCACGACGAGCTGCAGCGCTGGGCCGGATCCGGCGCGCTCGCGCTCACCGGTCCACCCGATGCCCGTCCGCTCGGCCCACCCGAGGGGTTCGTTCCCCAGCTGGACGCCCTGGCGACATCACTGACGAAGCGTTCGGTTGCGATCGGGCATCGAGTCGACCTCGACGGACTCGCGGTGCTGACCGAGCGGGCCGCGCTCCTCGGCCTGTGGCGTGGCGGGCGCACGAGCTGCGGCGGGGCCACACGGCTCCTCCCGGCCGCCGACGGTTGGATCGCCGTCACGCTCGCCCGCGACGACGACATCGACCTGCTCCCCGCCTGGCTCGGCACCGATCCGGTCGACGGTGACCCGTGGCCGGTGGTGGGCGACGCAACGCGCGCACGGTCGGCCGAGGCGGTCGTCGGACGCGGCGCCGAGCTCGGGCTCGCCGTGGCCCACCTCCCCGATCCGCAGCCGGCCGAGCCAGCGCCGACCGCGCACGGCATCGTCACCGAGCACCTCGGTGATGCCGATCGCGTCACCTCGCTCGAGGGCGTCGTGGTCGTCGACCTGAGCTCGCTGTGGGCCGGCCCCCTGGCGACGTCGGTGCTCGCCGACGCCGGCGCAACGGTGGTCAAGGTGGAGTCGACGCAGCGTCCCGACGGTGCTCGCGCCGGGTCGGCAGCGTTCTTCGATCTCTGCAACGCCGGCAAGTGGTCGATCGCGCTCGACTTCTCCGACGACACCGACCGCCAGCACCTGCGGGCGCTGGTCCAGGCGGCTGACGTCGTGGTGGAAGCGTCCCGACCCCGGGCGCTCGCCCAACTCGGCATCGACACCCACGACACGGTCCGGCGGCACACGCCCCGGATCTGGTTGTCGATCACCGGTCACGGCCGATCGACGGCAGCTGCGCAACGGGTCGGCTTCGGCGACGACGCTGCCGTGGCCGGCGGGCTGGTGGCCTGGGCCGAGCACGGGCCGTGCTTCTGCCTCGATGCCGTGGCCGATCCGCTCACCGGGCTCACCGCTGCCGACGCCGTCCTCGGACTCCTGGCCCAAGGCGGGCGCTGGATCGTCGATGCTTGCCTCGCACGCGTGGCCGCATCGTTCGCTGGTCCGACCATTCCGGTTCCCGACGAGCTCGACGCCGTCCCCCCCTCGGCCACGCGCCGGCGGGGTTCGGCGCCCGAGCTCGGTGCCGACACCGGCGTCGTGCTGCGCAACCTCGGGGTCGTGCCGTGAGGCTCGTCCTCCGCGACGTCGAGGTGGGCGGCCACCGCACCGATGTCGTGGTGGACGGGGGCGTCATCATCTCGGTCGGCCCGGCGTCGACCGGAGGCGCGGACGAGGTGTTGGCCGGCGAGGGTGGCGCGCTGATTCCCGGCCTGTGGGACCACCACGTCCACCTCCTCGCGACGGCTGCGGCCGAGAGCTCGGTGCGGGCCGGGCCACCCGACGTCAGCAGCGTCGACGAGCTCCGGCGGGCACTCACGGTCGCGAGCGGTCGGCGCCCGGGCGGTGGGTGGATCCGCGCCGTCGGGTACCACGAATCGGTCGCCGGCGACCTCGACCGGCACGGCCTCGACGCCATCGTCGGGGATCGGCCGGTGCGGGTGCAGCACCGCAGCGGCGCGCTCTGGATCCTGAACTCGACCGGCGCCGAGTACGCCGACCTGGACCACGCCGACCTCGGCGGCATCGAGCGCGACCACGCCGGTCGAGCCACCGGTCGCGTCTTCGGTGCCGACGACTGGCTGCGCGACCGGATCACCGCCGACGACGCGGTACCCGACGTCGGCGCCGTCGGTGCGCGACTGACCCGGCTGGGCGTCGCGGGGGTCACCGACGCCACGCCCGATGCCGACACGACGAGCTGGGAGCTGCTCGCCGCCGCAGCCAGCGACGGTCGACTGCCCCAGCACGTCGTCGTCACCGGCGGCCCGGAGCTCACCGCGACCGCCGCCCCACCGCCGCTGCTCGCCGGACCGGTGAAGCTCTACCTCGCCGATCACGCCCTGCCCACGCTCGACGACCTCGCCGCCCGCATCGACGCCGCCCACCGGACCGATCGAGCGGTGGCGTTCCACAGCGTGACGCGGCTGTCGCTCGCGCTGGCCGTGGCCGCCCTCGACACCGCGGGTAGCCGCGCCGGCGACCGCGTCGAACACGGTGCCGTGGTCCCACCCGACCTCGCGGCCCGGCTCGTCGACCACGGGCTGACGGTGGTGACCCAACCGGGCTTCGTCGCCGCGCGCGGCGACCAGTACCTGGCCGACGTCGACGCCGACGACCTCCCCCACCTGTACCCGTGCGCCAGCCTGCTCGCGGCCGGGATCCCGGTGGGCGGGTCGACCGACGCACCGTTCACCGAGCTCGACCCGTGGGCCGCGATCACGGCGGCCACCGAGCGCCGAGCGCCATCGGGTGCGATCGTCGGCCCGGGCGAGACGGTGACGGCGCGCCGTGCGCTCGATCTGTTCCTGACCCCGCCCGACGATCCCGGTGGGTCACCCCGCCGGGTCGCGGCCGGCGCACCCGCGGACCTGTGCCTGCTCGACCGACCGCTCGACGACGCGCTGGCGCGGCCGTCCGCCGATGCCGTACGGGCCACCGTGATCGAGGGCGTGTTGCGCGGTTGACGGCTTTTGAACGACAGTTCATGGCCATGAGCACCAGGGGGACGACCGAGGGAGAACGCCGGTGACGACCACGCGCCAGATCCCGATCACCAGCGGCGAGTGGTGGGGAACGAATCCGCACGACGACCTCGCCTGGCTCCGCGCCAACGACCCGATCCACTGGGACGACGACGGCGGGGTCTGGGGCGTCACCCGCTACGACGACGTGAAGGCGGTGTCGACCCAGCCCGAGACCTTCTCCAGCGCGGGCGGCATCCGTCCCGACACCGGCCCGATCCCGATGATGATCGACATGGACGACCCGGCCCACAAGCGGCGGCGCATGCTGGTCAACAAGGGGTTCACACCGCGGCGGGTCCGCGACCAGCAGCCCCGCATCGTCGAGGTCGTCGACGGGCTCATCGACGAGGTGATCGAGCAGGGCGAGTTCGACTTCGTCGGTGACTTCGCCGCGTGGATCCCGCTGATCATGATCGGCGACGCGCTCGGCGTCGAGACCGAGGATCATCCGACGCTGCTCAAGTGGTCCGACGATCTGATGCGCGGGCAGGGCCAGTCGGACATGGACCTCGTCATGGCCATGGCCAACGCGTTCGAGGAGTACAGCCAGTACATCGGCGGCGTGATCGAGGACCGGCGGGGCTGCCCGCGCGAAGACCTGATGAGCATCCTCGTCCACGCCGAGGTCGACGGCCACCACCTCGACCACGACGCGCTGATCCACGAGTCGCTGCTGATCCTGATCGGCGGCGACGAGACCACCCGGCACGTGATCACCGGCGGCATGTACCAGCTCCTGTCCGAGCGCAGCCGCTGGGAGGCGTTGCTCGACGACCGGTCACTGGTGCCGTCGGCGGTCGAGGAATCACTGCGGTGGGTCTCGCCGATCAAGAACATGGCCCGCACCGCCACCCGCGACGTGGAGCTCGGTGGCAAGTCCATCGAGGAGGGCCAGAAGCTGCTGCTCCTCTACCCGTCGGCCAACCGCGACGAAGCCCACTTCGCCGACCCGACGACCTTCGACATCCGGCGCGACCCGAACGAGCACGTCGCCTTCGGGTTCGGCCCGCACTTCTGCCTGGGCGCGGCCCTCGCCCGCCTCGAGCTCACCGTCGCGTTCGAGCGCCTGCTCGAGCGCATCCCCGATCTCCACCTGGTCGACGAGGCCGAGCCGGCGTTCCGTCCGGCCAACTTCGTCAGCGGGTACGAGGAGATGCGGGTGGCCTTCGAACCCCAGCCAGCAGGGAGCTGAGACATGTCCACCATCGGGACCTCCATCACCGGCAAGCACGCTCTCGTCACCGGCGGCGGCAGCGGCATCGGTCTCGAGGCCGCGCGGCGTCTGGCCACCGACGGCGCCCATGTGACCATCTGCGGCCGCACCGAGCAGAAGCTCGTCGACGCCGTTGCCGCGGTCGAACCCGACGTGGGCGAGGGCGGGTCGATCCGCCACGCCGCCGCCGACGTCACCGACGAGGACGAGCTCGCAACCGCAGTGGGGGCGGCGAGCGGATCCGACGGTGCGCTCGAAATCCTCGTCGCCAACGCGGGCGGTTCGTCGCACATCGGGCCGTTCGAGAGCTTCGACATCGATGCCGTGCGGGCCACGATCGACCTCAATCTCCTGGGCACGATGCTGTGCATCAAGCACGCCGTCCCGGCCATGAAGGCGGCCGGCGGGGGCTCGATCGTCTGCATCTCCTCCGGGGCGGGTGGGTTCCCCCACCGGTGGCTGTGGGCCTACGGTGCGGCGAAGGCTGGCATCGACATGACCGTGCAGTACGCGGCCGAGGAGCTCGGCGACGCCGGCATCCGCGTCAACAGCGTGCTGCCCGGCATCGTCGACAACGAGCTCATGGCGCCGATCACCGGCGGCGGCCCGCTGCTCGACCACTACATCGAGAACATGCCCCTCGGTCGGGTCGGCCAGGTCGACGACATCGCCGAGGCCGTCCGGTTCCTGGCCGGCCCGGAGTCGTCGTGGATCACGGGTGCGAACGTCCCCGTCGACGGGGGTCACCATCTCCGGAACGGCGCCGACTACTCCCGGCTCTTCGGCGGCGTCGACCCGGCCAGCATGTAGGGCTCAGGAATCGAACTGGCCGGGCTCCCGACCGGGGCCGGGCGGCCCGGCGAACGCCTGAGCGATCGAGAGCCATTCGGTGGCCACCGGACCCTCGGCCACCAGGTCGGTGTCGTCGGGATGGCGGCGCTGGGTGACGACCAGGCAGAAGTCGAGCAAGCTGCCGCGCACGACATCGGCCGCGCCCTCGTCGCCGAGCACGACGTCGCCGGCCTCGACCCGGATCGGTGCGTCGGGAACGTCCCGGCCCTGGGCCAGGAAGCTGTTGGGGACCGCCCGCCAGCCGATGAAGGCCACGTGGCGGAGCCGGTCGCTCTCGGGTCGGGTCACACCGAGGGCGTCGGCCACGTCCTGGCCGTGGGCCCAGGTCTCCATGATCCGCGCCGTGATCGACGAAGCCACCGACATGTCGGGCCCGTACCACGGCACCCGGGCCGAGGGATCCGCGGCTCGAGCGGCCGCCACCAGCCGGTCGCCGGCCTGCGCGAGCCAGGCCCGCACCTCTGCCCCCGGACGGCCGGCGTGCTCGTCGCGCACGCCGTCGATGAACGTCTCGGCGTGCTCGAGGACCTCGGCGCGGTGGGCCGTGAACGCCTCGGGATCCTCGATCGACTGGCGGGCCGCATCGTCGAACCACGCCAGGTGGCTGCACTGGTCGCGGACCGTCCACCCAGGTGCCGGTGTCGGCGTGTCCCAGCCGGCCTCGTCGAGGCCGTCGACCAGCGCGAACAGGTCGACCCGCTCGGCGACCAGATCCTGACACAGCTCCTCGACACGCATCCGCGGACTCCCCTCGTACTCGTCTACGGTCCGCACCTTGCCATGGTCACCCCGACCGGGCAGCGACGAGACACGAACCGAGGACGAAGGGGACGACATGGATCTCGGACTGGCGGGTGCCGCCGTGGTGGTCAGCGGCGGCTCCAAGGGCATGGGCCGGGCCGCGGCCGAGCGGTTCGCCGCCGACGGTGCTCGGGTCGGAGTCCTGGCGCGTGGACAGGCCGCCATCGACGACACCGTCGAGACGCTGCGGGCGCTGGGGGCGGCCGAGGCGATCGGTCTCACCGCCGATCTCACCGACCGAGCCAGCATCGAATCGGCCTTCGCCGAGGTCGGCGAGCAGTGGGGCGAGCTCAACACGCTCGTCAACGCGGCCGGGCCGGTCGAGGTCGGCGTCGCCAGCTTCGACGACCTCGACGACGACGAGTGGTTGGCCACCTTCGACATCGGGACGCTCAGCGCCGTGCGGTGCGTGCGTGCCGCTCTCCCCCTGCTGCGCGCCGCCGACTGGGCCCGCATCGTCAACATCTCGGCCCACTCGACCCGTCGCCAGTCGCCCCACCTGCCGGCCTACACCGCGTCGAAGGCCGCGCTGACCAGTGTGTCGAAGAACCTGTCGCAATCGCTGGCACCCCATGGGATCCTGGTCAACACCGTGTCGCCCGGCTCCTTCGCCTCGCCCGGCCTGCGGGGCTACGTCGAGGCCCTCCCACCGGAGCGAAACGCCGACCCCGACGACCTGTTCGACATCATGCGGATCATCGAGGAGGACTTCGGCCACCCCGCCCACCTCGGTCGCGCCGCCGACCCGTCCGAGATCGGGCCGGTGATCGCCTTCGTCGGCTCGCGGACCAACAGCTACATGACCGGCGCCGACGTCAACGTCGACGGCGGCTCCGACTTCTGACCGCTCGCGGTCAGCCGTCACCCCACGAGGCGGCGATGTCCGCCGTCGGGGCCAGCGTGGCCACCACCGCGAGCGTGTTGGCCACCACCGCCTCGCCGTAGGCAACCGGCGTCCCCGCCACCGCGTCGGTGACCACGACCACCTGGTAGGCGCGGTTGACCGCGTCGAAGACGACGTTGGGGATGGCCACGTTGAGCGACACCCCCGCCACCACGATCGTCTGGATCCCCTGGTTGCGCAGCAGCGGGTCGAGCTGCGCGCCGGTCAGCGGCGACAGCCCGTGGTAACGGGGCAGCACCAGGTCGCCGGCTTCGTGCAGCTCGGCCACCGGCTGGACCGAGTCGGTGCCCGGTCGGTTGTGGCCGCCTGCGGCGCGAGCGGCGGCGAACAGCCGCGCGTTGCGGTTCGCGCCGAAGTCGCCGGGGAGGTTCTCCGCGGTGGCGTGGATGACCGGCACGTCGACATCGCGAGCGGCGCGAGCCAGTGCCGCCGTGTTCCCGACGACACCGACCTCCTCGCACGCCTCCACCAGACCCGTGAAGAGCCCGTCGGGGCCCACGACGCCGTTCTGGAGCTCCTGGAGGAGAACGGCGGTCCGGGACGGCTCGATCAATTCGGCAAGCGATGGCGCGGGCATGGCCTCTTCCTTCAGCGACGGTCGGTCGGCGACGGCGCTGGATCGTACCGATGGCACGTGCCGCTCAGGCCGGTGCGTCCTCGGAGCTGGGCTGGTTGCTGCGCGAGATGGCGCGCTCGTCGGTGCCGAGGTAGCTGGCGATCACCTGCGGATCCGAGCTCACGTCGCGGGGGTGCCCGAGGAGATCACTGCTTCGGTTTCCAGGCAGTCGACGCGATCAGTCGACGACGATCTCGCTGATCTGCCGGACGGGCTCGATCGTGGTGTAGCTGGCCACGTCGGCCTGGACCGCGGCCGTCCCCTCGGCAGCCAGTGCCTCCCCCATCGCCTCCATCGAGTCGAACCGGAAGTGCACGGCCGCCTCGTAGGGGCCGTCGACCCCCCTTTCGATCTCCGCGGCGTCGAGGCCCCAGGTGCGCAGGGCCAGCGGCACGTGGCTGTCCCGGTAGTAGTCGTGGTCGAAGGTCGCACCCTCGGTGCGCGGATAGAAAACGCTGAACTTGATCATGGTGGTCGGGCTCCTGTTTCGGCAGGGATCAGTCGGGATGTCGCTCGACGAGCTCCACGAGGTAGCCGTCGGGGTCGTTGACGAAGGCGATCGTGACCGGCCAGCGCTCGGGCGACATGGGCTCGAGCACCGAGCGATGGCCCGCCTCGACGAGCGCGTCGTGCAGCGTCGCGCAGTCGTCGGTGTTGATGTACAGCTTCCAGAAGCTGCCCATCTCGATCGGCGCCGGGTCGTCCTTCTGCTGGGCGAGCTGCAGCTTGGAGCCGGTGTCGGGGTTCTCGACGATGGCCTCGAACGCCTGGGGGATCTCGGTCCGGCTCGTGCAGGTCAGGCCGGCGGTCTCGTAGAACCCGATGGTCTCGTCGATGTCGGTGACGTTGATGCAGTACTGGCCCATCCATGCCCCGGGCGGAGCGTCGTCGGGCCACGGGTGCCGTTCGACGAGTTCGACGAGGTGACCGTCGCGGTCGTGGACGAACGCGACCGTGACCGGCCAACGGTCGAGCCGCTCGGGTTCGGACACCGGGCGGCACCCGGCGTCGGTCGCGGCCGAGAAGGTCGCGGCGACGTCGTGGGTGTTGACGTACAGCTTCCAGAGCGCGTTGCCGAGCGAGAAGGGCTCGTCCTTCTGCTGGGCGAGCTGCAACTTCGAACCGCCGCCGGGGTTCTCGACGATGGCCTCGAACGCCTGGGGGATCTCGGTCCGGCTCGTGCACGTGAGCCCGAGCGCCTCGTAGAGGGCGACCGAGGCGTCGAGATCGGAGACGTTCACGCAGTACTGGCCGAACCAGCTGCGCACGCTCACGAGCGGGTCCCCAGTTGGCTGGGCGAGTAGAACTGCTCGGACCAGCGACGGTGCTCGAGGATCATCTTCTCGGACTTCGTGATGATGGGCGGGTCCCGATACACCTTGTTCTCCCAGATCGGGATGTCCTGGGAGACGCCGGAGCAGAACGAGTCGACCGCGCCGTGAAGTGCCTCTTCGCCGTTCTGCCTGGGCGCGGTGAAGATCCAGCGAACGTGGACACGGCCGCTGTCGAGCGGCGTGGTGGAGGACAGGAAGGTCACGTAGTCCTTGACCCGCAGTACCCCGAGCCCGAGGCCGTAGCCCTCGCGGACGAAGTTCCCGTCCATCCCGACGGTGCGTTTGTAGGTGCCATCGGTGTGGAACTCGTCCTCGGGGATGCTGTCGGTGCCGTGGACGAACTGGAAGTGGGCGAAGTCGACGTTGTTCTCCGCCATGTCCTGCGCGGCGACGTCGATGCGGAACTCGCGAACCACGATCGGGAACCAGTCGGGGTCGGTGAACTCTTCGACCTCGGGCACGTCGTAGAACGATTCGCCGTCCTCGGCGTGGAACCAGACCCAGATCATGTGGTTGCGCTCGAGCGTCGGGTACGAGCGCGCGTGCGCCTTGGTCGGGATGGCGGGCAGATCGCCGTAGGGGATCTCGGTGCACTGGCCGCTCTGGCCGTCGAACTTCCACCCGTGGAACGGACAGCGGATGCACTGGTCCTCGACCCGGCCACCGACGGCCAGGTGTGCGCCGAGGTGCGTGCAGTGTGCGTCCAGCACCCGAGGGTGGCCGTCGGCCGTGCGGAACAGGACGAGGTCGCGGTCGAAGTAGCGCAACGGCGTGATCTGACCGGGCTCGACGTCGGCGGCCTCGGCCACGATGAACCAGCCGTTCGGGATGCCGAAGGGATAGCGGTCGTCACCGTGATGGGTCACGACCGGGCGCCGCTCGACCTCGGTCAGCAGCCCAGGGTCGCGCGGCATGGGCAAGCCGGCCGGGGCGCCCGCGTTGTCGGCGTTGCGAGGCGTGCCCGACACCTCCCCGAGCGCTGTGTCGGTGACCGTTTCACTCATGGTGTCATCCCCCTGGTGTGGTGTTCCATCGAAGGTAGTGAGCGTCAGACCGCCGCGACGGAGGAGCCGTGGACGTCCTCCACGGATGGCCCGATGTCGGCGGCGATGCCCTCCAGCGCGTCGCGGTCGAGCCCGTACAGCTCGATCGAGTTCAACCCGAGGATGCGGCGGGTCTCGTCCTCGGCCACGTCGCCGAAGCGGTCGGCGATCCACCACCTCGTGTGGGGATAGGTCCCCTCCGGATGGGGCAGGTCGTTGCCCCACAGGATGTTCCCGACGCCGATCCGATCGCGGCGCTCGATGTCGTCCATCGTCGGCGTCGACGCGGCCAGGAAGCAGTTGTCGTCCATGTACTCGCTCGGCTTGCGGCTGGTCGCGCCCTTGAACGCGTCCTCCCCGAACTTGCGGGTGGTGTGCCCGCCGACCCACTTCTCGTCCATCCGGGCCATGAGGTCGGGAACCCACCAGGCACCGTTCTCGGCGACGACGAACTTGAGGTCGGGGTGGCGCTCGAAGACACCGGACAGGATGAGCACCCACAGCGGACGTGCCGCCCACCACCACGCCTCGGCCGCGTAGATGGCCATGAACCCCGGGCCGAGGCCGTAGTCGGCCGGACCCGCGCCCGAGTGGGTGTGCAGGACCATGCCGGTCTCGGCACACGCCGCCCACACCGGCTCGTAGCTCGGGTCGAGATAGGCGGGCTTGTCGAACCAGCGGGTCGGGATCAGCACGCCCTTGAGACCGTTGTCTGCCGCGTCGTGGATCTCACGCACGGCAGCGTCGACGCCGTGGGTAGCCGGGACCACGGCGCAGCCGACGCGCCGCTTCGGGCTCTCGGCGACGAAGTCGACCAGCCACCGGTTGTGCGCCCGGGCGCCGGCGAGCACCACGTCAGAGGGTTCGTCACCACCGGCGGAGGCGAGACCGGTCCCGAATGGCGAGCTCGACGCCCGTCCGGTACCGAGCACGTCGGCGTCGGGGAAGAGCACCTCGGCGGCGACGCCCTCCTCGTCGAGGATCGCGGTGCGGACATCGGAGTCGTAGGCCGCCTTCAGCTCGTGGTCGCCGGTCTCCTCGTCCCACTCCGCCACGAAGTCCTCGTTGACCAGCTGACCGGTGGTGATCTCCTCTTGGTGCCGATCGAACTCCCCGCGGTACTTCTCCTCGAGGTAGTCGCGGTACACGTGCGCGGGTGGTCCCGCATGACCGTCGGCAGAGACGACGACGTAGTTGCCCATCGGAGGCTCCCCCCTTTTCGAATGATGTACGGAAACCGTCGCACAGCGACGGCTGCCGTGTCAATCAGCCGGACCTGGCGAGGCCGCATTCATCCCCGGGGGACCTCGCTCCACGGCGCACCGTGATACGGATCGGGCTCGCGCGGCAGGCCCAACACCCGCTCGGCGACGATGTTCTTGTTCACCTCGGTGGTGCCGCCCTCGATCGTGTTGGCCCGGCTGCGCAGCATGCCCTTCAACTCGTAGGGCATGCCGTCGGCGTACTCCGGGCCGTCCACCGACCAGGCGAGGGACTGGGCTCCGAGGATGTCGACGGCCAGGAGCTGTACCCGCTGGTTCAACTCACCGGCGTGGACCTTGCCGATCGAGCTCTCCGGCCCGGGCGAGCGACCGGCCTTGAGCCCGTGCCGGACCCGCAGGTTGGTCCAGCCACGGATCTGCTCCTCGGACCAGACCTTCATGATCTCCTGGCGCAGCACGGGATCGTCCCAGACGCCCCGCTCCCTGGCCTCGACGACGAGTCGGCCGGCACCCGAGCCTCCGATGCGGTCGACGCCACCGGAGCCCGAACCCGACACCATCTGTCGCTCGCCCGAGAGCGTGGCACCGGCGACCCGCCAGCCCTCGTCGATCCCGCCGACCCGCTGGAAGTCGGGCACGCGCGCGCCGTCGAGGAAGACCTCGTTGAAGTCGATGTCGCCGGTGATGTGGCGCAGCGGCCGTACCTCGACCCCGGGGGCGTGGAGGTCGACGAGGAAGTAGGTGATGCCCTTGCGCTTGGGCTCGTCGGGTGACGAGCGGGCAAGGCACACCGCGAAGTCGGCGTGATGGGCCCAGGTGGTCCACACCTTCTGGCCCGTCAGCACCCACTCGCCGCCGTCGCGTTCGGCCCGGGTGGCCAGCGAGGCGAGGTCGGAGCCGGCGCCGGGCTCGCTGAAGAGCTGACACCACACCTCCTCGTTGCGCACGATCGGCGGTAGGAACCGCAGCCGCTGCTCGTCGGTGCCGTACGCGAAGAGCGCAGGCGCCGCCAGGTTCAACCCGAGCGGGTTGAGTCGACCGAGGTTGTACGGCGCCAACTCGGCCTCGATCGCACGCGCCACGTCGGGCTTCACATCGAGCCCGCCGTACTCGACCGGCCAGGTCGGCGCAACGAGCCCCGAGTTGGCGAAAACCGGGTACCACGCCTCGTAGTCGGCACGGCTGCGGACCTCCCGGATCGCGGCACGACCGCCGCGCTCGGCCGCCTGCCGCCACGACTCGGGCACGTGTTCGCCCACCCAGGCCGCGGTCAGCGCCGCGGCCTCCTCGGCAGCGGTCTCGGCATCGACGGCGACGCGCCCGCCCGTGTCGGTGTCGGGATCGGTCATGTCATCGTCCCCGGAACTGTGGATCGCGCTTGTCGCGGAAGGCCGCCAAGCCCTCGCGGAAGTCCTCGCTGCGCGACGACAGCTCGAGGGCGAGCACCTCGTCGTGCAGGTGGGTCTCGAGATCGTTGCTCTGGCCGTCGTGGAGGAGACGCTTGGTGAGCCCGAGCGCCACCGTCGGCCCGCCGGCCAACCGGTCGACCAGATCAGCCACGGCGCCGTCGAGCTCCGCCGTCGGCACCGCCTGGTGCACCAGCTCGGCATCGGCTGCCTCGAGCCCGGTCATCGGCTCGCCCAGCAGCAGCAAGCGGCGAGCGCGCACCAGCCCGACAGCCCTGGGCAACAGCCACGTGGCGCCGCTGTCGGGCGTGAAGCCACGGGCCACGAACGGCTCCCACAGGCGGGCGTCCTCGGCGCAGACGGCGAAGTCGGCGGCCAGGGCGAACTGCATCCCGATGCCGGCCGCCCATCCCTGCACCCGGCAGACGACCGGGATCTGCACGTTCAAGATCGTGGGGATCAGCCGGTGTGCGGTGGCGGGAACCCGCCGCTGGATCGACCCCACCCGGGGCCGCTCGCCGCCCGGAGCGTTGCGGGCCACGATGTCGGCGCCACCACAGAAGTGGTCGCCGGCTCCCTCGATGACCACGGCGCGCACCCGTTCGTCCTGCGCGGCTCGGTCGAGGGTGTCGCTCATGGCGACCATGATCGAATCGTTCACGGCATTGCGCTTGTCGGGCCGGTCGAGGCTGAACCGCAGCACCGCGCCGTCGAGCTCGACGCCGAGCCCCTCGACAGCCTCATATTCCGGGTCGTCGCTCATGTGCCCTCCACGGTCCAGGTCCCGTCGGTGAAGCTGGCGGCGACGGCAGTCAGCGCACCCTCGAGGTCGGTGGCGCCGCCGGGCGGGTCGGGCAGGCGCACCGGACCGTGGTCGCGGCTCGGCAACAGGATGGTGGCATGACCGGGCGTGGTGATCTCGCCACGCTGGTTCAGGGCCTCGAGGTCGAGCCGGACCGCGGGACGGTCGCCGTCGAGGAACTTCTCCACGACCGTCCCCGACAGCCACTGCGTGTCGCCCACGTAGTTGAACCGCCGGAACTGGCAGTCGAGCTTCCACAACCACGCGTCGTCGCCCATCCAGTCGGTGCAGAGGTGGACGAGCCAGGTCTCGCGCATGCGCCCGTAGTCGTAGGTGGTGGGGTTGCCGGACCGCTTGGCGAACTCGGGGTCCCAGTGGACGCGCTGCATCACGTCGGGGACGTTGAGCTCGTCGCGGTGGAAGAAGCGGGGGATGCGCCGGCGGTTCTTCGCGCCCAGCCGCAGCGGCCGGACGCCGTAGAGGCCCATGCCCATGCCCGCGTGCCAACACACGATGTCGGTGAGCGTCAGCGGACCCTTCACCAGCGGACCGACCGCGTCGCCCTCGGAGACGTCCTCCCAC
The DNA here is from genome assembly GCA_034522155.1 of Acidimicrobiales bacterium. Taxonomy (GTDB): domain Bacteria; phylum Actinomycetota; class Acidimicrobiia; order Acidimicrobiales; family Salinilacustritrichaceae; genus Salinilacustrithrix. The sequence continues at coordinate 105,531 of JAXHLP010000014.1, forward strand.
CACCGGGGTTCGGACCCCCGTGGCTCCTCGGCGGCGTAGGCGGCCTCGATCTCGGCGATCTGGTCGTCGGTGTAGGGCTCGATCTCGATCGCGTCGTACTTCTTCTTCTTGCGGGCCTTGGCGCGCTCGGTCCGCACCATCAGCCGGTACTGGGCCGACAACAACGGGCCGTGCTCGTCGCGGAAGACCTGTCCGGTCCACTCGTGCACGGCACGTCCGGCGAACTCGCTCTCCTTGTCGAGGACACCGACGAGCGCGTTGCGACGGGTCACCGAGGTCGCGGGCCGCAAGGGATGCCACCACTCCCGCGCGCTCGCGGCGTAGAAGGCATGCACGCCTCGGAGCGGATCACCCTTCATCAGGTCACGCTTGTCCTCGGGCACCCTCGGCACCTCGTCGACACCGACCAGCGTGTCGCCGCCCACGAGCGGCGGCGGCGCGAGCGGCCCTTCCCACCGCGTCGTCCGCGCGTGCTCAGGATCGCCCCACAGCGGGTTGTCGTCGCCGTAGGCCTCGGCCACCCGACGGAAGGTGTCGGCGGTGATCTCGCGATAGTGGGGTGGCTGCGGGTTGGGCTCGGGTACCCCGATGCGCGCACGTAGTCGCTCGATGCCCGCATCGGTGATCTCGGCCGTGGGTCGCTCAGCCACGAACGGTCCCGTCCTCATCAGCACGCGTGCACACCCTGCCCCCTGGTGTCCCGGCAACGGAGCTCATCACGGGTTCAGTCTGTCGAATCCTAGTTCAATCGCCCAATGTGGCCCCCGGGGTCCCGCACGGGAAGCGGTAGAGTCGCCGCCGTGGCAGATGCAGCCGACCTCGGCCCGGGACGCCGACGGACGGTCGGCCGCCCTCCGAAGATCAATCGTCAGATGATCGCCGACGCCGCCCACCGCGTCGGACTCAGCGATCTGACGGTGCGGGCGGTGGCCGAAGAGCTCGATGTCAGCGTCGCGTCCCTCTACCACCACATCGACAGCAAGGCCGACCTGCTCCGCCTCGCCGCCGAGCAAGCCGCAGGTCGGATGAAGGTGCCCGAGGACGAGGGCCAGCACTGGGCCCGCTGGCTGCTCGAGTGGGGGCGGTACAACTACGAGGCCTTCCTCACCGAACCCGAGCTGCTCGCCCAGTACCTCGGCGGGGCGATCAGCGCCGAGTCGATCGCGGCGAACACCGATGCGATCATCGGCAACCTCGCCCGGCAGGGCTTCGGCGCGCAGGAAGCGGCCAGGGCCTACCACCTGGTGACCTCGTGCGCGATCGGTGCAGCCGTGAGCGCGCTCCGCGAGCGAGAGCTGCTCGAGGCGGGCCGGGCCACGGTCGACGAGCACCGGCGGGTCCTGGCCTCGCACCGTGACGACGAGTTGCCCCACCTTCGGGCGCTGCTCGCCGACGTGGCCAGCCAGCCCCGGCTTCCGCTCGACGAGGAGATCGCCACGGTGATCGCCGGCATCGCCGTACGCCGGGGCGAGCGGTGGAAGTCGGTGATGCGCCAGCTCGACCAGGCACCAGCGAGCCGCGGATCGGTCTGAGCGCGGCGGCCGCGCTCAGCGCTTCTCGTACTCGATGCCCGCTTCTTCGGCGTCCCACACCGCATCGCCCAGGGTCTCGTCGCGGAGCTCGCGCTTGAGCACGCGCCCCACCGGGCTGCGGGGCAGCTCGGCCCGGAACTCGATGTAGCGGGGCAGGGCGAAGTACGGGAGCTCGTCGATGCACCAGCGGAAAAGCTCCTCCTCGGTGACCGACTCGCCCTCGGCCAGGGTGGCCGTGAGCTTCAGGTCGTCCTCGGTGAGCTCGGACGGCACCGCGTGCACCGCCACGTCGGCGACCGCGCCGTGGCCCATGATGATCCGCTCGACCTCGAAGCTGGAGATGTTCTCGCCCCGACGGCGCAGGTAGTCGGCTTTGCGGTCGACGAAGAAGAGGAAGTCCTCGTCGTCGATCCTGCCGATGTCACCGGTGTGATACCACCAGTTGCGCGACGTCTCGACCGTGGCCTCGGGCCGGCCCCAGTACCCCTCGAACATCGTGTGGGGCCGCTTGGGCCGCAGGACGATCTCGCCCTCGGTGCCGCGGGGCTGCTCGTTGTCGTGGTCGTCGAAGATGCGGACGTCGAAGTACTCGTCGTTGATGACCCCCGCGGCGTTGGGCTTGTTCTCCACGCCCGGCGGCTGCCACGACACGAGGCTGGCCTCGGTCACGCCGTAGGCGCCGCTGAAGGTCTCGACCCCGAACCGCTGGCGGATCACCTGATCGACCTCGACCGGCAACGGCGCGGCGCCGATGAGCCGCAGCGACGTGTTGGCCTCGGACGCTCCCGACCTCGGCATCTCCGGCCGGTCGCTGTCGTGGGCGAGCAGGTACGCCATCGTCCCCAGCGTCGAGGTGATGGTCGCACCGGTCCGGTTCATCTCGGGCCAGAAGTTCGACACCGAGAACCGCCGGTAGATGGCGGATCGTCCGCCGTAGACCAGCGGGCCGAGCACCGCGGTGACGATCGCGTTGAAGTGGAACAGCGGCAACGGCGTCCACACCACGTCGTCGGCGGTGCGCTTCCAGCAGATGCCGATCTGGCGGGCGAGGGCCTCGTGGTAGGCGTGGCTGAGCATGCAGCCCTTCGACGGGCCGGTGGTACCGCCGGTGTAGACGAAGGTGGCGAGGTCGGCGGGCTGCACCGAGACGTCGGGCCGCCGGTCGTCGCCGCCGGTCAGCTCCGCCCAGGACAGGACGTTCGCCCGGACCGACACCTCGGCGTCGCCGATGACGACGACGTGGGCGATGTCGCCGAGGTCGTCGACCACGGCTTCGGCCCGGTCGGCGAGCGACGCCTCGACCACGAACACGCGGGCGCCGCAGTCGCGGAGCTGGTGCTTCAGGTACTCGCCCTTGTACGCCGTGTTGATCGGCACCGAGATGGCGCCGGCGCGCACGATGCCCCACCACACCAGCACGGCCTCGGGTGAGTTCTCGATGAGGGTGGCGACCCGGTCGCCGCGGCCCACACCGAGCTCGATCAGGGAGTTGGCGATGCGGTTCGCCTTCTGCTCGACGTCGGCCGCGGACAGCTTGGTGCCACCCACATCGAGGTACTCGGCGTCGGCGTCCGCGACGAGGCGGTCCTCCAGCAGGTCGAGCACGGTCCGCTGCTCAGCGCTGATCCACACGTCGTCGGCCACGAACTGCCTCCCTGGGTGGTCCCCGACTCGTACGGGCCGCGAGACCCTCGCCCGCGGCCCTGAACCATGGTTCAATCTCTGGCCCGCCGCTCGTGGCCGGACACGCGTCGAGGGCCGCGATGCTGTTCGCTAGTGTCGGGCGATGACATCGGGTGGGAACGATGGAATCGAGGTGAGCCCGGGGGCCCGGAACCACCCGGCGGCTGGATCCAGCTCCCGGGATCCGAGCCGGATCCGCCGCCGGACTCACCGCCGACGGACTCACCGCCGCCGGAAGACGACTCGCCATCCCCGCCTCCACCACCGCCCCCACCCGAGTCGGGCGACGGCAGCACATCAGGCGGCCGGCGTTGGCCGCTGGTGGCGGGGATCGCGCTCGTGGTCGTGATCCTCGCCGGCGTGGGCGCCTACTTCCTCCTCGGCCAGGACGACGGCATCGACCATCCCGACGAATGGGCGGGCGAGGTGCTTCCCTTCGTCGAGATCGTCGAGGACGAGCCGCGGCCTCGACTCGAGCACCCGATCCAGGTCGAGTTCCTGACCGATGACGATTCCGAGCCGAGGTGACCGCCGACGAGGCCGAGCTCGCCGACGAGGACCGGGAGGCCATCGAGCAGTCGGAGGGGCTCCTCCGCGCCGTAGGACTGATCCAGGGCGACGTCGACCTGTTCCAGGCCAGCAACGACCTCTCCGGCGAGGGGATCGTGGGCTACTACTCGTACGAGGACGAGCGCATCCGCATGCGGGGCACCGAGCTCACGCCGACCACGAAGAGCACGCTCGTGCACGAGCTCACCCACGCCGTCCAGGATCAGCACTTCGATCTGGGTGCGCAGTACGAGGAGTTCGAGGACGCCGAGGACACCGCCGCCTCCGCCGCCTACGACACAGGTCGTCGAGGGCGACGCCAGCCGCATCGAGACCGCGTACCAGCAGTCGTTGTCCGCAGAGGAGCAGGAGGAGCTGACCGAGAGCGGCACCGAGGAGGGCGAGGAGTTCACGGCCGGCACCGAGGACGTCCCCCTCGTGCTCCAGACCTTCATGGGCACGCCGTACGCGCTCGGAGAAGCCCTGCTCGAGCTCGCCGTCGAGACCGAGGGTGACGGCGCGGTCGACGACCTCTTCCGCGAGCCGCCGACGACCGACGAGCACCTCCTCGACCCGTGGACGTTGTTCATGGACGACGACGAGGCACTCGGGGTCACCGAACCGAGCACGGACGGCGAGGAGTTCGACCGGGGCCAGTTCGGAGCCCTCTTCCTGGTTCGTGGTGCTCGCCGAGCGCGTCGACCTGATGACGGCGCTCGATGCCACCGACGGCTGGGGCGGTGACGCCTACGTGGCCTACGAGCAGGACGGTGTGACCTGTGCGGCGATCACGTACCGGGGCGACACGAGTGCCGACCTCGACCAGATGGAGGCCGCGCTCGAGGCAGTGCGATCACGGCGTTCCCCGACGGCGACGCGAGTGTCGATCGCGAACCCTCGATGCTGACCTTCCAGGTCGTGCGATCCCGGCGAGGACGCCGCAGCCGGCTCCGACTCGTCACCAGGACGCCCTCGGCGTCGCGCTGACGCGCACCTACCTGGGTCTCAACCTGCTCCCGAGCGGCGCCACCGAGGAGCAGGCCCGGTGCCTCGCCGACACGCTCGTCCACGAGTACGAGCCGGACCAGCTCAACGACCCGAGCTTCGGCGCCGATGATCCCGGCGTGCAGGCCACCGTCCAGGACCTCGCCGTCGGCTGCCGTTGATCGAGGAGGTCAGCGCGGCGGCCACTCGCCGTCGCGCGCAGATCGGGGTCGAACCCACGACGGCGACCGTCGCTCCTTGAACGACTCGAAGCCCTCGAGCGGCTCGTCGCCGACGAGGCTGGCGGTCATCCCGACGCGGTCGTAGAGGCCGTACTCGGCGTCGACCGCGGGCCTTGATGTCGAGCCGGGCCTTCGGCGCCGTCCGGCAGCACGCCGCCGGGCACGTCGCGCGCCTCGTCGAGCGCCATGGTCGGGCTGGACGACACGGGTCACCAGTCCCCAGTCGGCGGCCTCGGCAGCGCTCAACTGCCGGCCGGTGGTCTGGTCAGGTCGCGGGCCCGGGCGATGCCGATGTGTTCGGGAAGGATGTTGGCGTACTGGGTGTCGGCGATGCCGCGGTACAGCTCCGGACGCGGAAGGTCGCCTGCTCGCTCACCACCGCGACGTCGCTGAGCATGGCGATCGCCAAGCCGCCGCCCTGGCACAGGCCGTTGACCGCGCCGCGATCGGCTTGGTCGCCAGCTGCGGACGGCGTCGAACGGTGTGTTGTCCATGTACAGGAGCCCCTCGAGGTCCATCCACCGGTCGTCGCTCGTCTGCGACAGGTCGCCGCCGGGGCAGAAGATGTCGCCGGTGCCGGTGATCGAGCAGGCCGGCCAGGTCGGGGTCCTGCTCGACCCGGCGGATGGCGGCACGCACACCGAAGTACATCGCCGCGGTCATGGCGTTCTTGCGATCGGGGCGGTCGATGGTAGCGCGCCGCGAACGGCCCCGACCGTTCGAAGCGCAGGTACGGCGTACCCAGCCAGTCGCCTTCGGGGGGACGGCCCGGGAAGTCGGTCATCGTGGTCTCCTCGGTGTGCGGGGGTCGGATCGAGCTTGTGTACGGTCTGACGCGGTGTCAGACAACGCGACGAACACCAAGGTCTACATCCACGAGTTCATCGACATCGTCGGACTCAACCGGGCCAACTACATCCACCACATGACGGCCAACTGGGGACCGATCGGTCAGGCCGAGCCGCGACCAGCTGTGCTTCGGCGTGTGGCCGGTGATCGGTTCGACCGGGCGGTGGCCCGAGGTCGTGAACATGTGGGAGCTCGAAGGATGGGAGGGCATCGCCCTCGGCTTCTCGCTCGAGGGGGGCGGCAAGGCCGGCTACGACCCGAGCCTCGAGAAGTGGTGGGCCCACGCCGCCGACTTCCGTCGCGGCGGCGTCGACCGGCTCGTCGTCCCGGCCCCGTGGAACCGCACGATCGAGGAGCTGTGCGCCGACGGCGTTCGGGGTGTCTGCTACGCCCACGAGCTCGTACAGGTGGCGCCCAGGGCGTGCCCACGACCTGCTCGACCGGGTGCAGCGAACCGGGCGCGGATCTCGTCCGGGAGTTCGGGTGGGAGCCGGTGGGATCGTTCCGCACGGCGATGGCCGACGACGACGAGTGCATCCTGATCTGGGCCATCCCGACATGGGAGGCGTGGACCAGCTTCGAGTACGCCGCCGACACCGACAGCCCGCTGCCGCCGGTGGCGGCGCGGCCTCGACGACATCGTCACCGGCTGGGACCGGGTGCTCATGGTCGACGCGCCGCTGTGCCCGTTCAAGACCGGCCGCCAGCCACGCGTCGAGGACCGCGTTCACTGGACCGATTGAGCCTGGGCCGAGTCAGGACACGGTCCAGTCGGCGGGGCGCTTCTCGGCGAACACCGCGGGGACCCTCCTCCTGGTCAGCGTAACCCCCACATCGAGGTGAGCTCCCGGGCGCCGGCCCGGCACCGCGTCGGTGAGCCCGAGCTCGAGCGCGCCCACAACGCCCGCTTCGACGCGGCCATGGCGGCCGGCGAGTTCCTGGCGATGGTCTCGCCCAGCTCCTGGGCGGTCTCGCGGAGCTTCTCCGGCGGATCGACGATCTGGCTGAGCATCCCGAGCTGCGTCGGCCACGCTCGACCGACATCCGCTCGTGGATGCCGACCAGGGCCATGCGCATCACGGCCTCGACCGGCATCTTGCGCAGCAGCGTGATCATCTCGATGGAGGTGACCTGGCCGACCGACACGTGCGGATCGAAGAACTGGGCGTCGGACGACGCGATCACGATGTCGGCGTCGGCCACCCAGTGGAACGCCCCACCGGCGCAGATGCCGTTGACCGCGGTGATCACCGGCTTCCACACCCCCTGGTGCCACGAGGTGAAGTGCAGGTCCCACGCCTCGACCGACTCGCGGTAGCGCTCCATGCCGAGCCCGTCGCTGGCGAGCTCGGCCACGTCGACGCCGGTCTGGACGCCGCGACCCTCGCCGGTGTGCACGATCGCCCGCACGGCCGGGTCGCCGTCGAGCTCGAGCCACACGTCGGCCAGCTCGTCGCGCATGGTGCTGTTCATGGCGTTGAGCTGGTCGGGCCGGTTGAAGATCGAGCCAGCCGACCGGACCGTGCCGTTCGACCTTCAGCGTCTCGTAGCTGCCCATCAGATCTCCTTCCACTGCGGTTCGCGTCGTTCGGTGAAGGCCAGCGGCCCCTCGGTCTGGTCGGGGTGGCCCCACACCGAGACCAGGTCCTGTGCACCCGCACGGCACGCGTCGGTGAGACCGAGCTCCAGCGCGCCCCACAGCGCACGCTTGGAGGCCTCCATGGCGGCCGGCGAGTTGCGGGCGATCTTGCCGGCGAGCTCGGTGGCCGCGTCGCGCAACCGATCGGGCTCGACCACCTCGCTGACGATGCCCAGCTGGTGGGCCCGCTCGGCCGTCACACGCTCGTGGCTGCCGGTCAGCGCCATTCGCACCACGGCCTCCATCGGGGACTTCCGGGCGAGGCCGATGGCCTCGTAGGCGGTGACCTGGCCGATCGACACGTGCGGGTCGAGGAACGAGGCGTCGGCGGCGGCGATGACGATGTCGGCGTCGGCCACGAAGTGGAGTTCACCGCCGCGCCGCACGCCGTTGACCGCGGCGACGACCGGCTTGCGCACGGCGCACTGCCACGCCGACAGCTTGAGCTCGGCGTCGCGGGTGCGCCGGGACTGCTCGCGCAGCGCGTCCTTGTCCCGTGCGAGCTGCACGACGTCGAGCCCGGTCTGGAACGTCGACCCCTCGCCGGTGTTGACGATGACGCGGACCTCCGGGTCGGCGTCGAGCTGGGTCCAGGCCCGCTCGAGCTCGGCCAGCATCGTGGCGTCCATGGCGTTGCCCGCATCCGGCCGGGCGAACACGAGCCAGCCGACGTGGCCGTCCCGGCTCGACGCGCAGGCTCTCGTAGTCGCTGGTCACGTTCCCCCTCACCCCGACGGACGCCAGGTACCGGTTTCGCCGTTCAGTATCGTGAACTATAGTTCGAATACATCGCACGGACCCATCCCGGTCCGGCGGACCACAATGGTGCCCGCGGACCGGCCGACCGACCCGGCCCGCGGGGCAACCGCAAGGGGGAAATCATGGTGAACGCCGAAGACCTGATCATGGTGAGCGTCGACGACCATCTCGTCGAGCCGCCGACGATGTTCGACAACCACCTGCCGGCGAAGTACAAGGACCAGGGCGCCGGGATCGTCCGCAAGGACGACGGCTCCGACGTGTGGACCTTCAACGGCGCCGAGATCCCCAACATCGGGCTCAACGCGGTAGCCGGTCGCCCAAGGAGGAGTACGGCGTCGAGCCGACCGCCTTCGAGGAGATGCGCCCGGGCTGCTGGGACATCAACGACGCGCGTCAAGGACATGGATGCGGGCGGGATCCTCGGCTCGATGTGCTTCCCGTCGTTCCCGGCTTCGCCGCCCGGCTGTTCGCCACCGCCAAGGACAAGGACCCCTCGCGCTCGCGATCCTGCGAGCCTAAGCGACTGGCACGTCGACGAGTGGTGCGGCTTCGCCCCGGGCCGGTTCATCCCGATGGGCATCCCGGTGATCTGGGACGCCGAGCTCGCCGCCGAAGAGGTCCGTCGCCTGGCCGACGAGGGCGTGCACTCGCTCACCTTCACCGAGAACCCCTACACGCTGGGCTTCCCGAGCTTCCACAGCGACCACTGGGACCCGCTCTGGAAGGCGCTGGTCGACACCGACACCGTCATGTCGATCCACCTCGGCTCGTCGGGCGAGCTGGTGATGACCGCGCCCGATGCACCGATGGACGTGCTCATCACGTTGCAGCCGATGAACATCTGCCAGGCGGCCGCCGACCTGCTGTGGTCACGCATCCCCAAGGAGTACCCGTCGATCAAGATCGCCTTGTCCGAGGCGGCACCGCATGGATCCCCTACTTCCTCGACCGGCTCGACCGGACCTACGACATGCACCACCTGTGGACCAGCCAGGACTTCGGCGACCTGTCGCCCTTGGGACGTCTTCCGGCGCCACTTCCTGACCTGCTTCATCACCGACCCGGTCGGCGTGAAGCTGTCGCCACGACATCGGCATGGACAACATCGCCTGGGAGCTCGACTACCCGCACTCCGACTCGTCGTGGCCCGACGCCGAGGAGCTGGCCGAGCACGCCGCGACGTCCCCGAGAGGACGAGCCTCGACGAGATCACGTACCGGGACCGCGATGCACTGGTTCTCCCTACGAGCCCCTTCCTGGCCCCCGCATCGCCGAGGGCGAGAGCCACCGTCGGGGCGTTGCGTCGCCGGGCCGGCGACCACGACGTGTCGATCCGGTCCCTCGACAGGGGCCGGGTCGAGGAAGCAGGTCGGCGTCGGACCTCGGTGAGATGACCAAGCGGGCCACCGCCTGAGGGGCCACCGCCCGCGACCGACGACGTTCGGCGGCCTGCCCCGGGGCGCGCCGGAGCTGCTCAGATTACCGAACAGAACGTCGGATGTTTCCGAGAGGGATGACGTGGAGCAGCTGCGAGACGAGGTCGCCGTCGTGAGCCGGCGGCGCCGGGGGCATCGGCAAGGCGCTACCTGCCGAGGACTTCGTCGCCGAGGGCGTTCCGCGGTGGTGGCCTCCGACGTGCAGGAGGAGCATGGCGCGACCCGCCGCGAGCCGAGCTCGCGCGACGCGCGGCGGCAACGTCACGCGCGTCGTCGACGACATGTCCGAGCCCGATTCGATGGAGGAGCTCGCCGAGCGCACCTGGTCGGCACGCGGCGCCTGCCCACCTGTTGTCCGACCAACGCCGGCGTCGGAGCCCAGGCGGCCAAGCCGTGGGAGTCGACACCGAACGACTGGCGCTGGGTGTTCGGGGTCAACGTGCTGGGCGTGGCCAACGGCGTGGGCGCCTTCGTCCCGCGCATGATCGACGACGGCCACGAGGGTCGTGTGATCAACACGTCGTCGCCGAACGGTGGGCTGTCGAACATGCCGACGGCCGCGGTCTACGCCGCGAGCAAGGCCGCCGTCAGCTCCTACACCGAGACCCTGCAGAACCAGTTCATCGCCGACGACCTCCCGCTGCGCGCCTCGGTGTTCTACCCCTCCGGCGGCCTGCTCGAGACGGGGCTGTTCGAATCGGACAGACGCGACCCCGAGGAGCTGGCCCGGGAGCGCCCGCGGACCACGCCCGCCATGTCGGTGGAGACGCTCGAGAAGAAGGCGGAGGAAGGCGGCTACGAGCTGCCGTGGCAGGACCTGAACGAGCTGGCACGTGCGGTGCTGGCCGGCATCCGCGAGGAGCGCTTCGTCATCATGCTGGATGTCTCACAAGTGGGCGACCAGCTCCACGCCCGCGCCCGACCACCTCGGCCGGGGTGAGTGCCCACCACACGCCCAGAACCCCATGCTCTGAGGCGATGTCGATCAGCGGTAGCCCGGAGCACCTGGAGCAGAAGGCGATGACGCAGTGACGGCGGAGGCGGCGGAGATCTACTGGGATCCATTCGACATCGAGCTCGACCACGTCGCCGCACGAGGTGTGGCGGCGCGTGCACGACGAGGCACCGGTCTACCGCAACGAACGCTTCGACTTCTGGGCGCTCGGGCCGCTACCAGGACATCGAGGCGGCCCACGTCGACAACACCACCTTCAGCTCGGCCCACCGCACCGTCCTCGAGCTGATGACCAGCGACCCGCGACACGACCGGGTCGATGATCTTCCTGGACCCACCAGCGCACACGCGTCTGCGGTCGCTGGTGCGCGGGCCTTCACCCGCGCCGCATCGCCCTGCTCGAGCCGCGCATCCGGGAGATCTGCAACGACCTCCTCGACGCCACAGGCAGACCGGTCGCGATCGACTTCGTGCAGGACTTCGGGGCCATCGCTGCCCTCGCGGGTGATCTCGGAGCTGGTCGGCGTGCCGCGAGAGGAGCAGGAGGCGAAACGCCACATCATCGACCAGCTGTTCCACATCGAGCCCGGCGTCGGGATGATCAACGACGTCTCCGCGACGGGGCTCAGCCCTCGGGCTGTACGCCTCGACGCTGCTCGAGGAGCGCAAGCAGGACCCCCGGGACGACCTGCTGAGTGCTCTCGTCCACGCCGAGATCGTCGACGACAGAGGGCGAGACTGCGTAGTTTGACCCGCTCGATGAAGCCGCCGGCTTCGCGTTGCTGCTGCTCTACACCGCCGGCACCGAGACGGTCATGCGCCGTCTGCTCGGCGACGCCGCCGTGCGTGCTGCGCCGAGCGTCCCGACCGAGCGGCTGGCCGAGCTGGTGGCCCACCCGGACGTCATCCCCGACGCCGTCGAGGAGCTGCTGCGCTTCGAGGCGCCGTCGCCGGTGCAGGGCCGGTGGACGACCCACGACGTCGCGGCTGCACGGCGACGGACCATGCCCCGAGGTGCTCCAAGGTCCTGCTGCTCAACCGGGTCAGCGCCGGGCGCCGACGAGCAGGGCTGTTCCCGGACGCCGCACCGGTTCGACGTGCGCCGCGAGCTGCGACACCAGCGACGCTCCGTTCGGCTACGGCATCCACTTCTGCGTGGGCGCCGCGTTGGCCCGCATGGAGGGGCGCATCGGGCTGGAGGAGGCGCTGAAGCGTCACCCGGAGTGGGCGGTGGACCACGAGCACCTCGAAGCGGCTCCACACCTCGACCGTGCGTGGCTGAGTGGTGCCGGTGGAGGTCTGACGGTCCGAGGCCCGGTCAGTCGCCGTCGCGCATCGCCAGCTCCCGGCGCAGGACCTTCCCGACCTCGCTTCTGGGGAGCTCGTCGACCCAGTGGAACCGCACCGGCACCTTGTAGGAGACGAGGTGCGCCCGGCAGAGCTCGTCGAGGTCGTCATCGGGCACCGGCCGGCCGACGAGGTACGCGACCGGCACCTCGCCGAGCCGCTCGTCCGGGCCACCCACGACCGCGACGTCGTCGACGGCCGGGGACTGCCGCAACACCTCCTCCACCGCTTCCGGGAACACCTTGTTGCCACCCCGGTTGATCAGGTCGCTGGAGCGGCCCTCGATCCAGACGAAACCGTCGTCGTCGATCTGGGCGAGATCGCCGGTGTCGACGTAACCCTCGTCGTCGAGACGATCGTCGATCCCGTGCGCGGTGTTGGGTGGCCGCACGAACAGCCTGCCGTCGTCGGCGAGCTTGATCTCCACGCCAGGATGGGGCTTGCCGATCGATCCCACCTTCTCGGGGTGTGCCTTGGCGTCGGCCGCCGTCCAGCCGATCACCTCCCCGATCTCGGCCTGGCCGTAGCCGTTGAGCACGTAGACGCCGTCGAAGGTGTCGGTGAACCGCCGGGCCTGCAGCGGAGACAGCGGGGCGGTGATCGAACGCACGTACTTCAGCGGACCGAGGTCGGTGATCCCCGAATCGGTGAGCATCGCCATCGCTGCCGGCGGGAGCACCGTCGAACGGATCTCGAAGCGCCGGACCAGTTCGGCGAACGACGCCGGCTCGAAGCGATCCATGATCACGAGCGCAGCGCCCGCCCGGAGGCCGAAGAGCGAGTTGTAGAGCCCCGCGTTGAGCGCCATCGACACCGGGATGAGGTTGGGCCGAGGTCGCCGGGGCTCACCACTGCCGCGGAGGGGAGCGAGCACGCGGTCGAGCAGCTCGATGTAGGCGTCGTGGGTGTGCTGCACGGCCTTCGGCCGTCCGGTGGTGCCCGAGGTCCACATGACGAATGCGACGCCGTCGTCATATGGCTGGCCATCGCCGACCAGCTCGATGCCGTCCGGCCGGACGATCGCCGCGGGCCCCATCGCGTCGAGCACGGCGTCGACGTCGGGATCGTGAGGGTTCACCGGGACGTACACGCCTCCGGCCATCCAGATGCCGGCCATGGTCGTGACGACGTCCGGCCCGTTCGGGAGCTGGACGGCGACCGCCCGGCCTCGCATCGGACCGAGCTCGTCGGCGACCTCGCCCGCGGCGGCGACCGCATCGGCCTTGGTCACCGTGCGGTCGAGGGTGTGCAGGAGGCCGTCGTCGTCGGCGAAGGGATGCTCGAGGAGCAGCGCTTCCAGCCCGGGCTCGTGCGTCATGGCGCCTCGCCGTCCTCGGGCATCACATCGAGTTCGAGGGCCACTCCGGACGGTGGTACCCGTCGAAGCGCAGCTCGCCGCCGCGGAGCTCGCGGATGGTGAGGAAGTCGCCCTTGTAGCCCTTGCGGTCGTGGGGACCGAACTGGATGTAGGTGGCGGGACCGCCGTTCGTGGCGGGCATCCAGCGGATCTCCTCCATGCCGGTCTTGACGTACTGGGGCACGGGGATGGCGGCGTTGCCGATGCCGTGGATCGCCACCCGGGCGGTGTCGTAGGCGAGGGCCACGACCACGTTGCGGGTGGAGCGACCGAAGCGCTTCTCGAACCGCTCGACCATCGCGTTGTAGTTGGGGTTGGCGCCGTCTTCGCCGAGCTGGTCGATGCCGTGCCAGCCCTCGAGGCCCTGCGCCCACTCGTTGGAGTTGGAGTAGAACATGAACGCGGTGCCCATCACCCGGGGTGGATCCCAGTCGAGGTTGCGGAGCGCCTCGGCGAAGTGGAACGTCGAGTAGCCGTACCCGCCGTAGTAGAGACCCTCGACGCCGAGATCGCGCATCATGGACAGGTCGTCGGCCAGCCCCTTCGGGTTGGGCTCGAGCTTGACCTCGCGCACGACCTGCAGGCCGAGGTCCATGGCCGTGTAGCGGAAGTAGTCGGCGTAGTCGCGGCCCGAGCTGCCCTGCTCCCAGAACATCCCGATCTTGCGGAGCCCTTGGGCGTGGAGCCACTGCGCGCACATCACACCCTCGGTGGGGATGTCGCCGTTGGCCACGGTGAAGCAGTACTCCGACGCGAAGCGATGCGCGCCCGTCCAACCGATGCAAGGCACCTCGAGCTCGTTGGCGAGATCCTGCACGAGCAGGCAGTTGTCGGAGATCAGCGGTCCGAGGACCACGACGCAGCCCTGCTCCACCAGCCAGCGGTAGCCGTCGAGGAGCTTGCGATGATTCTCCCGGGGGAGGCCCCGGGCGTCGGCGATGACCAGTTGGACCGGCCCCCGACCGAAGACGCCCTCGTTGAGCGCATCCTCGATGGCGAGGATCGTGGGGTCGATCCAGTCGGCGAGGAGCTGTCCGAGGTCCATGTCGATGAGCACGCCGATCTTCACCGGCTCGAAGGGGTCGCCCTGGGTCTTCACGCCTCGGGTGGGCGGATAGATCGTGATCCCCTGGACCGCACGCTCGCCGACCGCCCCGCCGCCCTCGTACCACGAGTCACCGGCACCGCCGTCGGCCTCGAGGTAGCTCGACGTTCCGAACGGCACGGAGGACACGGCACGGTCTTCCTCGGCGATCCCGAGATCGATCGGCTCCGGGAACATCCGCGCCGCGTACTCCCATTCCTGGGCCATCTTCTGCTCCCCCTTGGGATCCTGTGTCCGAGTTCAGTTCCTCGAACTATAGTTCAACCGGTCAAGCAGCCGTTCGGCGAGCGGCGCGGAACGGCCTACTTCGGGTCTCGCGGCAGGCCCAGGGCGCGCTCGCCGATGAGGTTGCGCTGGATCTGCTCGGTGCCGCCGCCGATGCGCGACGACCACTGGCCGAGGAACATGTCCTGGAGGTTGCCGTAGCCCTCGGGGCCCTCGCCCTCGAGGAGACCCTCGGCGCCCGACACCTCCATGGCGAGCTCGCCGAGCCGGCCCATCATCTGTGACAACCCGAGCTTGAGCACGCTGGCCTCGGGACCGACCCGGCCACCCGTGCGCATCTTCTCCATCACGCGGTCGCCGGTGAAGGTCAGCACCGACGACCGGATCCAGGCGTCCATGAGCGCATCGCGCACCGTCGGGTCGTCGACACGACCCAGCCGCTGAGCCGCGGCGACGACCCGCTCCACGCGGTCGTGGACGTTGATCGAGCCGATCGACATCCGCTCGGCACCGAGGGTCGTGCGGGCGACCGACCAGCCGTCGCCGACCTCGCCGAGCACGTGATCGGCCGGAATGCGAACGTCGCTCAGGTACACCTCGTTGAAGTGGGCGGCGCGGTTGATCTGCACCAGCGGCCGCACCTCGATCCCCGGCGTCTTCATGTCGACGAGGAAGTACGTGATGCCGTCGTGGCGGTCGGAGTCGGGATCGGTGCGGGCGAGGAGGATGCCCCAGTCGGCGAATCGGGCACCGCTGGTCCACACCTTCTGGCCGTTGACCACCCATTCGTCGCCGTCGCGGACCGCTCTGGTCCGCAGGGAGGCCAGGTCGGAACCCGCGTCGGGCTCGGAGAACAGCTGGCACCACACGTGCTCGCCGCCGCGCATCGCGGTCAGGAACCGCTCCTGCTGCTCGGATGTGCCGTGCTCCATGATGGTGGGCCCGACCATGGCGATGGCCACGAAGAACGAGCCGGTCGGCACGGCGAATCGCAGCTCCTCCTGACGCACCACCCGGGCCTCGGTCGACCCGTAGCCGCGCCCACCCCACTCGACCGGCCAGGTCGGGGCACCCCACCCACCGGCGTCGAGCTCGGCCTGCCAGGCGCGGCACGCCTCGACCCGCTCCTCGGTGTCGCGCATCTGGTGCTGGCCGTCGCCGGGGCCGAAGCGGGCCGCGTGCTCCTCCATCCACGGGCGGACCTCGGCCCGTACCGCGGCTTCGGCCGGGGTGTCCTCGCTGTCGTCGGGTGCCGGCGGCAGGTCGGCGGCGCGGGCGGCGGTGGCGGTCATCGGGCGTCTCCCGTCGTGAAGGCGGACTCGACCACGTCCTGCAGCTCCTCGAGCGGCAGCCGTTCGACCGGATCGGGTTCATCGCCGACCACTGCGGGATCGAGCGCCTGGTACGACGACACGATGCCGGAGAACAGGCGGGCGAGGACGTGCGGGTCGCCGTCGCGGAACACGCCGGCCTCCTGACCCCGGTGGAACAGCCCGGCCTGCAGCTCCATCGACTCCTCGAAGTTGGCGACCATGATCGCATCGACCTCGCGATCGTCGGACAGCAGCGCGGCGCTCGAGTTCTTGAGGAAGAGCCGCCCGAAGTGTGGGTGGTCGCGGAAGAAACCGACCTCGAAGGCCACCAGCGTCCGGAGCTGATCTCGCGGGGACCCCGCCCCGGGATGGAGCACCTCACGCAGCCGGGGCATGAACTGCTCGCCGCGGCGGACGAAGATCTGACGGAACAGGTCGTCCTTGCTCTCGAAGAACGAGTACACCGACCCGACCGAGAACTCGGCGAGCTCGGCGACCTCCTTGAGGGTGGTCTCGTGGAAGCCCTTGCGCCCGAAGATCTCCTCGGCCGCATCGAGGAACTGGTTTCGGCTCAGGTCCTGGTGCCGGATGCGCCGCTGCTCTCGACGGCTGCGCACCTCCGCCTCGTCGGTCGTGGTGGCCCGGGTCATGGGCGAGCAGCGTATTCGATTCGTCGATTTGATGGCACAATCCGTTGAACTGTGATTCACCAGCGAGCCCGATCTGACCGACCCGAGGGAGACCCATGCCAGACGACCGCGTACGGCTCGACATCGACGGGCCCATCGCCACCATCACCAACGACCACGCCGAGAAGCGCAACGCGTTCGACGACGACATGGACGTGGCGCTGTTCGAGATCTTCGCCGAGCTGAAGGAACGCACCGACATCCGGGCCGTCATCTGGCGCGGCGAGGGCGACTCGTTCTCCTCGGGGCGCGACGTGTCGGCCATCGGCGCCAACCAGACCGACCTCACCCACCACGAACTGATGAGCCGGGGACACCGAGGGATCCTCCAGGTGCTGGATCTCGACGCCCCGGTCATCGTGGCAATGCACGGCTGGGCCATCGGGGGCTCGTTCCAGCGGGCACTGGTGTGCGACATCCGCGTCGCCGCCGAAGGGGCGAAGATGATGCTGCCCGAACTGACCTACGGGGTGATCCCCGACACCGGCGGCATGGGGCGCCTCTACCAGATGTGTGGCCACGGGCTCGTGAGCGACATGGTCCTGACCGGCCGCCGCCTCAGCGCCGAGGAGGCCCTCCACCACGGCATCGTGTCGCGGGTGGTCCCACCCGACGAGCTCGACTCGACGGTGCGGGAGATGGCAGAGAAGATCGCGGCCGCGCCCGCCGTGTCGGTGAAGATGGCCCGCCGGGTCATCAAGCACCTGTCCGAACCCACGCTGCGCTCGTCGATGGACGACGAGCTCATCTACCAGACCTTCATCTCGCGCTCCGACGACATGGCCGAGCTCCGCCAGGCTCGCGCCGAGGACCGCGACCCCACCTACCGCGGGAGCTGACCATGGCCGACACCACCGACACCACCGACACCACCGAGACCACCGACGAACCGGCCGCGTTGCCCGGCCTCCCCGAGCCGCCGGCGGTCGGGACGACGGCGCTGCCGGCGGGCACCTACGACGGCGTCACCGTGCTGGTCACCGGCGGCGGCACCGGGCTCGGCAAGGCGATCGCGTCGGAGTTCGCCCGGCTCGGCGCACGGATGGTGATCGCCAGCCGCAAGGACGAGCACCTCGACGCCGGACGCGCCGCCATGGCCGAGCTGGGTGCCGAGGTCCACACCGTGGTCTGCGACATCCGCGACCCCGACCAGATCGCCGCCGCGTTCGACTCGGCCACCGACGCGCTCGGGCTCCCGTCAGTACTGATCAACAACGCGGCGGCCAACTTCCCCGTACCCACCGAGGACATGTCACCCAACGCGTGGCGCACCGTGGTCGACATCACGCTCAACGGCACGTTCTTCGCCAGCCGTGAGCTGGCACGACGTCACCTCGGCGCCGGCAGCCCGGCGTCGATCGTGAACGTCGGCGCGTCGTACGCCTGGACCGGTGGCCCCGGCTTCGCCCACTCGGCGGCGGCCAAGGCCGGCGTGAAGAACATGGTCGAGACCCTGGCGGTCGAGTGGGGCCCCTACGGGATCCAGGTCAACGGACTCGTGCCCGGGCTGTTCCCCCACGAGGACATGACCGCCGACATCCAGGGCAACCTCGAACGCACGCACGACAAGGACGCGTGCCAGCCCGCGATGCGGGTCGGCCAGCGCCAGGAGCTGGGCTGGGCAGCGACGTTCCTGGCCTCGCCCTATGCCCGGTTCATCACCGGCCACACCCTGGTGGTCGACGGCGCCAACTGGCAGCGCCGTGCGCTCACCAACCCGACGGTGGTCCCGGTGCGCGAGCAGATGGGCCGGGGAGCCTTCGAACCGGACGCGTGATCAGTCCGCGTCGGGGCGGTTGGCCTCGAGGACCTCGCGGTCGATGACCGGGGCATCGCGACCGGTGCCGTGGGAGCCCGGCGGCCGTTGCTCCGGCCCGGCCTCCTCGTGGTACTCCTCCTCGACGTTGACCTCCCAGACGTCGTGGGTGGTCCCCTCCATGATGTTCTTCACCGACAGCATGGCGGTGTACATCGAGTGGTCCTGGTTGTTGTACCGGAACATGCCGTTGCGGCCCACCGGGTGGACGTTGACGGCGTGGCTGTCGAGCCAGCGGCGCAGCACCTCGACGTTGGCGGCGTATTGGTCGTCGTAGATCGGGTAGGCCTTGGGCTGGCGGACGACGTAGCCGGACTCGACCTCGCCCTGCTTGGCCAGGCCGAGCAGCTCGAGCTCCTTCTTGGCCCGCTCGATCAGCCACTCGTCGTCGGCCGACCACTCCTCGTCGCCTTCCCACACCGTGTACTCGAGACCGAGGGTGTTACGCCCTTCCTTGACCATGTAGGGCGACCACGACCCGAAGTTCTGGATGCGCATGGTCCGCACGTTCGGCTCGTGCACGTAGATCCAGTTGTCGTCGAAGTCGACGAGGTCGTCGGGAAGCACGAGGGCCACGAGGAGATAGTCGCGGAAGCTGAGGCCGCTGGCGGCCGCCTCGACCTCGTCGGGGACGGGCGGGTTCATCGACTCGAGCAGCTGCGACATCGGCATCGAGGAGATGACGTCGGTGCAGGGGTACGCCGTGGTCGTGCCGTCGGCGTGCTCGGCGACGACGCTCGTGGCCCGACCGTCGGCGTGGTCGATCCGGGTGACCGTGGTCGCCATCTCGACCGTGGCCCCGGCGGCGACGACCTTGTCGCGGCACACCTCCCACATCATCCCCGGCCCGTACTTGGGGTACTGGAACTCCTCGATCAGCGAGGTGATGTTCTTCTGGTTCCGCTTGGGCTTGATCGCATGGACGATCGCGTTGCCGAGCGACAGACCCTTCACCCGCTGGGCCGCCCAGTCGGAGGGCATCTTGTGGACGGGCACGCCCCAGAGCTTCTCGGTGTAGGTCTTGAAGAACGTGCGGTACAGGCGCCAGCCGAACCGGGCGACCAGCCATCCCTCGTAGTTGGTCTGGTCCTTCGGCGGGCGGATCCGGGCCCACGCGTACGACGCCACGCACAGGACGGCCTCGACGATGCCGAGGTTGCCCAGCGCGTTGAACGCCCGCAGCGGGTAGTCGAAGAACTTGCCGTCGTAGAAGATGCGGCTCTTGCGGGGCCGCATGAGGAAGTCCTCGTCGGGCAGGATCTCGTGCCAGAGGTCCTCGACCGCCTGGACCTTGGTGAAGAATCGGTGGCCGCCGATGTCGAAGCGGTTGCCGTCGCGCTGGGCGGTGCGGGAGATGCCGCCGACCGTGTCGTCGGCCTCGAGCACGGTGGCGTTCACGCCGTACTTCTGCAGCTGGAACGCTGCGGTCAAGCCGGCCGGGCCCGCACCGATGACCACGACGTCGTGGTCGTCGGACGGATCACCAACCTGGTGATGTTCGGAGTCCTGTACAGACATGGGAACGCGGGAATCTACCCGTCAGCTGGGTGCGACGGACACATCCACCGGCTGGCCGCCACCGCCGCGTTGGAACTCGAACGACGCGCCGGTCGAGAACTCGGTGAGGGTGACGGCGTCGGGTTGATCGGCGGGCCCCGCATCGGGATCGTCGGTCACCGACCACGCGACGACCGCGTCGCCGGTGGATTCGATGCGCGCCAGCTGCGCCGTCGGGACGAGGCACATGACCGTCGCCCACAGGATGTCGTCGCCGTGCGGGCCCGCCAGCAGACCCGGCCACGACAGGCCGTCGTCCTCGTCGAGTCCGGCACACGGGTGGAGCGAGACCGTGAGCGCGTCGTGCGTGGCGGCGAGGTCGACCGACACATAGCTGCGGGGCAGGAACAGCGGATGGACGCGCAGCACCCGGGCCAGGCCGTCGACGGTGGCGGGCGCGCCGAGCGCGGCAGCCAGGCGCTTGGTGGTCAGCCCGTTGATCCCGGCCGCCTGCTGCGCACCGACGACCTCGACGCGGTCGGGCGAGCGGTCGGCGACCTCGACCAGGAAGGCCCGCGTCAGCAGGTGCGCCTGGAGCGCGATCTCGTCGGCGATGGCCGCCAGTGTCGACGACGAGAACCGCTCGAGCGCCAGGTCGGGGTCGAACCTGTCCGCGTAGTCGGTGGCACCGTCGTCAGCCGACAGCGACGGGTCGGGTTCGGCCAGGGGGATCTGGGCCACGCGGCTGGTGGTTTGGAGATCGGCGGACCGCTCGGGAATCGGCAGCGGCTCGTGCGCATCGTCGATGGTCACCGTCCACTCGCAGTGCGGCGTCCGGTCGGCGGGCACCCGCGGGGGCCGGTGCACCGGGCGGATGCGCGCCCGCGGGTTGGTGGCGATCGCGGTGGCGTCGAACGTCGGGTCCTCGATGTCGTGGCACATCGTCCGGACGTACTCGTCGCCCATGGGCTCGACGTCCATGAGCGCGCCGCAGTGGTCGAGGTGGAAGCGGCCGTGGTGATCGTCGTCGACCTGCATGCGGAAGTCGAGGAACTCCAGGGGCGCACCGACGTCGAACTGGATCCCCTTGAAGATCACGTCGACGGTGTCGCCCTCGAAGTCGAGCAGCCGCTGCATGCGTTTGGTGTAGATCGGGCTCGCCGCCATCCACTCGCCGATGGCGACGTCGCCCATCGACTCGGGTCCGAGGTGGGAGATGACGGCGGGCATGCCGGCGCGGTCGATCAGGTGCCCGGCGAGCAGCAGCTCGCGGACGAGCTCGGCGAGCTCGTCGTGCGATCGACCGGACCAGGGTCGGGGTGCGGACATCAGCGGACCTCGACGGTGGTGGGCAGGGTGGCGAAGCCACGGACGTTGACCGAGTGGACCCGCCGGGTGCGGTCCGTGTCGATGTCGTAGGAGGACACCCGCGCCACCAGCTCCTCGAGCACGACGCGGGTCTCCAACCGGGCCAGGGCGGCGCCGAGGCAATAGTGCCGTCCGACACCGAAGCTGGCGATGCCGGACGTGTCGCGCTCGAGGTCGTAGCGATCTGGATCGGGGAAGGCGCGGGGATCCCGGTTGGCCGCGCCGGCGAGGAGCACCACCCGCTCGCCGGCGGGGATGGTGGTGCCGTGCAGCTCGACGTCGGTGAGGGTGAGCCGGGCCAGCAGCTGGCTCGAGGTGTCGTAGCGCAGGGTCTCCTCGGTCCAGTCGGGGATGCGGCCGGGGTCGGCGAAGGGCTTGGCCACCTCGTCGGGGTTGCGCCATCCCCAGTACCAGGCATGGGCCAGCAGCTTGGTGGTGGTCTCGTTGCCGGCCACGACCATGAGGAACAGGAAGCTGATGATCTCGTCGTCGCTCAGGCGGTCGCCGTCGATCTCGGCGGCGCAGAGGGCCGAGACGAGATCGTCGGCGGGCGTCCGGCGCCGCTCGGCCACCAGGTCGCTGTAGTACCCGGCGAGCTCGAAGAACGCCTCGATGCCCGCCGGCGGGACGTCGAGCACCCCCTCCTCCCGGTGGACGAGCAGATCCGACAGCTCACGCAACTGGGACCGATCCTCGCTGGGCACGCCGAGCAGCTCGGAGATCACGTCCATGGGGATCTTGCCGACCAGGTCGGTGACGAAGTCGAACTCGCCCCGCTCGAGACAGGGGTCGAGGTGGGCCCGGGTGAGCGCGCGGATGTCGTCCTCCATGCCGGCCACCCGGCGAGGGGTGAAGCCCCGCGACACCAGGCCGCGCATGCGTCCGTGCTCGGGCTCGTCCATGGCGAGGAACGACGTGGTGTTACGGGCATGGGGACCCCAGACGGCTGGGTCGAGGGTGATGCCGTAGGAGTTGGAGAACCGCTCGCTGTCGCGGAACGCCGCCATCACGTCGGCGTGGCGGGACAACGCCCAGAAGTCGCGTTCGTCGTTGCGGTACACGGGCGCCTCGTCGCGGAGACGGGCATACGTCGGGTACGGATCCTCGTGGATCCCGTACGCGTACGGGTCGTAGACGACGGCGTCGGTCGACTGCGAAACGGTCATGGCGGCGGCTCTCCCCCGTCGGCGAACGGGCCCAGCCTGCCAGGCTCAGCGCAGGCCGTTGCTGCTGCCGAAGCGCATGTAGTCAGCACGGGTGCCGACGCCGTAGAACAACACGTCGTCGTAGCGGTCGCCGTTGAAGTCGCCGCCGAGCGGTCGGTAGGTGCCGTTGATCGTCGTCGCGACACTCGTGTAACCGCCGGGCCGGAACAGCCACTGGAAGTCGGCGGCCGAACCGGGCGCGTACCAGAGCACGTCGCCGTAGCCGTTGGCGTCGAAGTCACCGGCGATGGGGCGGTAGTGCCCGTTGACCGTTGTTGCAACGCTCGTGTGGCCGTCGATCGTGCCGTACCAGATGAAGTCCTGCGCGGTGCCCGGCGCGTACCAGAAGATGTCGTCGAACCCGTCGCCGTTGAAGTCGCCGGTGAAGGGTTGGTACCGGCCCGAGGCCTTGGTCGCCACGCTCCGGTGGCCGCCGCCGGGTTGCCCGTACCAGATGTAGTCCTGGGCCGGGCCAGGCGCGTACCAGACGATGTCCTCGAAGGTATCGCCGTTGAGGTCGAGGGTGAACGGCTCGTAGTCGCCGGACGCCTTGGTCGGCACACTCTGGTAGCCGGTGCGGTGCCAGTACCAGATGAAGTCCGACGCCGAGCCGGGCGCGTACCAGACGATGTCGTCCTGACGGTTGCCGTCGAGGTCGACGGTGAACGGCTCGTAGGTTGCGTTCACGGGGAGCTCGCCGACGTTTCGGAAGCCGCTCGGCGCCCCGAGGTGGAGGTAGTCGTTGGCGCCGCCCGGGGCGTAGTAGAGGATGTCGGTGATGCCATCGCCGGGGAAGAAGTCCCCGACCACCGGGTCGTAGGTCCCGTTGATCGTGGGGGAGGCGAACGTTCCGCCGGAACGGTAGTCCTCGGCGCCGAGGGCAACGGCGGCGTCGACCAGCCCGAGGCCGTAGTAGTAGTCGATGCCCGCCGGACCCAGATCCTCGGAGGTTCGGAGCAGGTGGTCCTCGATCCGCCGGCTGGTCCAGTCCGGATGGCGGTCGCGGAGCAGCGCGGCCACGCCCGCCACCATCGGCGCCGCGAAGCTCGTCCCCGTGGCGGTGTTCATCTGATCCGTGCCACACGACGAGTCGGTCGGATGGTCGCACGTGGTGTCGATGTTGTAGCCAGGGGCGGTGAGGTCGACCATCGGACCCCAGATGCTGAACTGCATCAGCTCCCCATCGTCGTTGGTGGCCCCGACGCCGATGACGCCGGGGGCGCCGGCCGGGGTCGTGACGGTCGCGTTCTCCTGCTTCTCCGCCTTGTCCCAGTTGCCGGCGGCGGCGACGACCACGACGTTGCGATCCCGCGCGTACGATGCCGCGTTGTCCAGCAACGTACTGGTGCCCTCCATTCCGAGCGAGAGGTTGATGACGTCGACACCGCGGTTGGCGGCGTACTCGATCGCGTCAGCCACGTCGGCAATGAAGCCCCCGTCGCCGTCGAGGACCCGGAGCGGCATGATGCGGGTGCCGCCGCCGGCGACGCCGTCGATCGCGGTGCCGCCATCGTGACTGGCGGCGATGACGCCGGCCACCTGCGTGCCGTGGCCGACGGTGTCGTGGGGATAGCTGCCCTCGTCGATCCAGTCCTTCCCCTCGACGATGCGGCCGCCTGCGAAGTCGGGATGGTCGGCGTCGATGCCGGAATCGATCACCGCGACGGTGACGTCGGAGGCACCGTCGGCGCGAGTCCAGGCGTGCTGGACGCCGATCCGCTCGAACTCGTCCACCTGCCCGGGAGCCTCGTAGGCCCGAACCCTGCGGTTGGGCTCGGCCACCGATATGTCGCCGCGAGCTTCGAGCTCGGCGGCGACGGCCTCGGGGTCCTCGCCCTCGGGCACGTCGACCGTGGCATAGCGCGAGCCGGGCGTGCCCGTGGTCTCGACCTCCTGCCCGTTCAACGAGCTGGCTCGGACGGCGTCATCCTCGAACCGGACCACGACCTCGGCCGGCTCGCTCGCGGGCTCGGTCAGCGGCCCGGGATCATCCTGGGCACCCGCGGGAGTGACGGCCACCGAGGTGACCACCAACACGAGAGAAGCCGCCACGAACGCGGGCCACCGTTTCATCAAGATGTATTGTATTGTATCCTGGCCCGTTTCCCCGGTCACGTCACGATCGGGCGCTCGTAGGCTCATCGCGATGCGTCAGCCGCCGCACCGGATGCTCCCGCGGTACGACGCCGACGTCGCGGGCGCCAGCGTCGACCGGTCGATCGTCCGTCGCGTCTGGGACCACGCCCAGCCCTACCGCGGCCGCATCGCCGGCTTCCTCGTGGCCATCGTGGTGGCCGCGCTCCTCGGCCTCGTCCCGCCGCTCCTCTTCGGCGCCATCATCGACGACGCCGTGGCCAACGCCGACCGCGGCCGGCTCGCGGTCCTGGCGCTCCTGGCCGTCGGCGCCGCCCTCGGCGAGGCCGTGCTCGGCCTGGTGGAGCGGTGGTTGTCCTCGAGCGTCGGTGAGGGCCTGATCTTCGACCTGCGGGTCAAGCTCTTCGACCACGTGCAGCGCCTGCCGGTGGCGTTCTTCACCCGGGCCCAGACCGGCGCGCTCGTCTCCCGTCTCAACAACGACGTCATCGGCGCCCAGCGCGCCCTCACCGGCACGCTCGGCTCGGTCGTGTCCAACCTGGTCGTGCTGGTCACCACCGTCGCCGCCATGATCACCATCGAGTGGCGGCTCACGCTCCTCGCGGTCGCGCTGCTGCCCGCCTTCCTCATCCCGGCTCGCAAGGTCGGCGCCAAGCTCGCCTCCATCAGCCACGAGCAGATGGAGCGCAACGCCCGGATGAACTCGACGATGACCGAGCGCTTCGGGGTGGCCGGGGCGATGCTGGTCAAGCTGTTCGGCCGGCACCAGGACGAGACCGACCTGTTCTCCGACGACGCGGCCGGCGTCCGCGACCTCGGGGTGCGCTCGGCGGTGCTCGGACGGATCTTCTTCGTCACCCTCGGCTTCGTGGGCGCGCTCGGCGTCGCCCTCGTCTACTGGTGGGGCGGCAGCCTCGTCATCGGCGGGAGCATGGAGACCGGCGAGCTCGTCGCGCTCGCGGCCCTGGTCCAGCGCATCTACCAACCCCTCACCGCGCTCACGAACGCCCGGGTGGACATCATGACGGCGTTCGTCAGCTTCGAGCGGGTCTTCGAGGTGCTCGACATCCGCAACGGCATCGAGGACCGCCCGGGAGCCGTCGACCTGGTCGACGTGCAGGGACGGATCGAGTTCGACGACGTGTGGTTCACCTACCCGACCGCCGACGACGTGTCGCTTCCCTCGCTCGACGGCGCCGTCCCCGACCACGACACCTCGTCCGGCCCGGTGCTGCGGGGCGTGTCGGCCACCATCGAACCGGGCCAACTCGTCGCCGTCGTCGGACCGTCGGGCGCCGGCAAGACCACGCTCACCAACCTCGTGCCCCGCCTCTACGACGTCGACTCCGGCGCGGTCCGCATCGACGGCCACGACCTGCGCGACCTCACCCAGGCCTCCCTCCGCCGGGCCGTCGGCGTGGTGTCCCAGGACCCCCACCTGTTCCACGACACCATCGCCGACAACCTCCGCTACGCCGATCCCGAGGCCAGCGACGACGACCTCGTCCGGGCCTGCCGGGCGGCACGGATCCACGACCTCATCGCCTCGCTGCCCGACGGCTACCGCACCGTGGTCGGCGACCGCGGCTACCGGCTCTCGGGCGGCGAGAAGCAGCGCCTGTCGATCGCCCGGATGCTGCTCAAGAACCCGCAGATGGTGATCCTCGACGAGGCCACGTCGCACCTCGACAGCGAGAACGAGGCCGCGGTGCAGGACGCGCTGGCCGAGGCCCTCCAGGACCGCACGGCCATCGTCATCGCCCACCGGCTGTCGACCATCGTCGACGCCGACCAGATCCTGGTGCTCGACGCCGGCGAGCTGGTCGAGCAGGGCACCCACGACGACCTGCGTCGCGACGCCGGCCTCTACGCCGACCTCTACCGCACCCTCGTGCGCACCGACCCCGTGGGCTGACCCGGCTCCCTACACGTTGGTGCGGAGGAAGGCGAGGTCGTCCTTGCGACCTTCCTCGGCGGTCTCGCAGATGACCGGCGCGTTGGCCGAGCGGACGACCTCGAGGATGGCCTCGGGGTCGATGTTGCCGTGGGTCAGGTTCTCGTGGCGGTCGCGGCCCGAGCCACGGTCGTCCTTGGAGTCGTTGCAGTGGACGAGATCGATGCGGCCGGTGATGCCCAGAATCGTCTCGACCGAGGAGACCAGCTCCTCGCCGGCGGCCCAGGCGTGGCAGGTGTCGAGGCAGAACCCGATGCCGGAGTCACCGATGTGGCCCCAGAGCCGGCCGATGGTGTCGAAGTGGCGAGCCATGGCGTGGTCGCCGCCAGCCGTGTTCTCGAGCAGCACCAACATGTCGGTCTCGAGGCTGTCGATGGCCTTGCGCCAGCGGACGAAGCCGTCGGTCTCGTCGTCGTCCCCGGTGATGTGGCCGCCGTGGACGACCACGGCCTCGGCGCCGATGTCGGCGGCGGCGTCGCAGGTCTGCTGGAGCATCTTGCGGGAGGGGATCCGGACCTTGTTGTTCGGGGACGCCACGTTGATGAGGTACGGGGCGTGGACGTAGATCGGCAGGTCGGACCGGCGCAGCTCGTCGGCGTCGTCGCGGGGCTTGGGTTTCTTCCACGACTGCGGGTTGCCGAGGAAGATCTGCACGCAGTCGGCGCCCTCGGCGGCGGCGGTGCCGATCGGGTCGTCGGGGCTGACGTGGCTGCCGAGGAGGGGCTTGTCCTGGGAGGCACGATCGCTCATGCGTTCGACCGTAGCGGGCAGGGTCGCGATCCCCGGGACGTGCACGCGAAGAGGGCCCGGGCATCGGCCCGGGCCCTCATGCGCATGGTCAGTCGGTGATCAGCCGGTGAAGCTCGGCTGGGCCGCAACCGGCGCGGCCGCCGCGGCCGGCGGCGTCGGGAAGCACACCGTCGTGGCGAACTCCGTCAGCGCGGCCGTGGCGGCCTCGACCTCGGGATCGGCCTCGCCACCGGCGTCAGCGGCACCTGCGGTCAACTGGCCGGCGATCTCGCGCCCCGTCGGGGTCGACAGGTCGTAGTCGACGGCCTGGAGGGCGTTCAGCAGATCACGGATCTGGGCGGTGACGGTCTCCCACTGGGGAGCGACCTCGCCCACGCGGGTCTCGTCGCCCTCGTCGAGCAGCGCCTGCACGGTCTCGCCCATCTCCTGCAGCGTGGCCTGGATCGAGTCCCAGTCGTACTCGCTGGCCCACGCCTCGTCGCTCAGCGAGCCGTCGTCCTCGGGGATGACGGCCAGAGCGTCGCCGATGAGGTCCTCGACCCCGGCGAACTCGAGGAGCACGTCGCAGAACGCCTCGGTCTGGGCGTCGAGCGCGGGCAGCGGGTCGACGACCGTGTAGGTCTGGGTCCAGGGACCGGCCCCCTCCTGCGGGGCCATCAGCGGGGTGATGAGGGTCTCAGCGGCAGGCTCAGCCTGTGCACCGACCTCGGCGAGCGTGTCCCAGTCCTCGCTGTCGAAGGGACCGAGCTCGCTCTCGAGCTGCGCCGCGACCGCGGCGATCGACGCGTCGAACGTGTCCTGGGTCACTTGCGGGAAGACGCAAGTCCCAGCAACGGCGTACAGACCCGGGTCCACGTCGTCGGGCACGGTGAGCTGTCCTTCACCCGTCGCCGGGTCGAAGCTCGACGTCGCGAGGGGCTGCTGGGTCGCGATGTCGGCGAAACTCAGCACGAACGTGTTCGACAGCAGCTGGCCAGCCGCCCCGCCCGTGTCCGATGCGATCCCCTGGAAGATCAGGTTGCCGAGCAGAGCTGCCGCCTGGTCGTAGTCGGAAACGGAAGCGAAGCTTCCGTCCCACCCGATGGACGGGAAGAAGCTCTGCCACGCGGGCAGGACCGTGTCGCTCATCGCCGACTGCACGTCGGTCACCTCGGTGATGCAGTTCTCGTCGACCAGCGTGGGGTCGACCTGGGCGGCGATCAGATCGCCGGGATCGCCCTCGCTCGGATTGATCGTCAGCGGCGGCGTCGCGCCTGCACCGACCTGTGTGACGGCCATGGCCGAAGCCAGGGCCATGGCCAGAAAGGCCGCGAGCACTTTTCGCATTGTGTGTTCCCCCGGGGAATCTCGGTTGGAGCCGTTGATGTGCACCCGGTCTTCATGTCCGCCGGTGAAACCCACCTGCTCGCGCCGGATACACGCCCTGTAGATAGCGACCGAACCATACCTGGGCGGAAGATGACGACTCAATGATCAGTCCGGCAATCGACCGAATTTGCGGAATGGGGCGTTTGGGCGATCCGCCCTGACGCTGCGTCAGATACCGTTGCCGGGCGTGCCCGGCCCGCTGTCCATCCCGCCCGCCGAACCCGAACCGCACGACCTCCTGCGGGGCCGGCGAGTGGTGATCACCGCCGCGGCGGGCACCGGCATCGGATTCACCACCGCTCGGCGTTGCCTGCTGGAGGGGGCGTCGGTGCTGATCTCCGATCACCACGAGCGTCGGTTGGGCGAGGCCGCCGACCGTCTCGCCGACGAGTTGGGGTGCGACCGGCCGCCGGTCGCGGTCTGCGACGTGACCGACGAGGACCAGGTGCAGGCGCTGTTCGCCACCGCCGAGTCCGAGCTCGGTGGCTTCGACACCCTGGTCAACAACGCCGGCCTCGGCGGCCAGGTCGACCTCGTCGACATGACCGACGACCAGTGGAACACGGTCCTCGACGTGACCCTCAACGGGACGATGCGCTGCACCCGGGCGGCCATGCGCCGCCTGTACGCGTCGGGCGGCGGCGTGATCGTCAACAACGCGTCGGTCCTCGGGTGGCGCGCCCAGCAGGGCCAGGCCCACTACGCCGCGGCCAAGGCGGGCGTCATGGCCCTGACCCGCGCTGCCGCGGTCGAGGGCGCCGACCACGGCGTTCGCGTGAACGCGGTGGCGCCGTCGATCGCCATGCACCCCTTCCTGGCCCGGACCTCGTCCGACGAGCTGCTCGACGAGCTCACCTCCCGCGAGGCCTATGGCCGGGCGGCCGAACCGTGGGAGGTGGCGACCGTGATCGTGTTCCTCGCCTCCGACCAGTCGAGCTACATGACCGGCGAGATCGTCAGCGTCTCGAGCCAGCGGGCCTGAGCCAGCCGGCTCGAGACGGTCCGACGATGAATCCGGTCGTCAGTGGCCGTGGCCGGAGCCGTGCATCGCCTCGTCCCAGCACGCATGGTCGGGATCGGTGATCGGCCCGCCCCACGGCAGGCACGGATGGTGGTTCTGGAACACGTCGAAGTGGAGCTGCCAGTCGGGCATGATCCAGGCGTGGGCCATCCACATGTCGTCGTTGGGCAGGTGGATGCCGCCCATCGCCTCGCAGTCCTCCTCGGAGATGCCCTGGCCGATCCAGGTCAGCTTCTGTGACAGGCACACGTTCGGGTGCTGGTGCCACCAGTCGTTGTCGCCCTTGAAGCCCTCGGGTGGTCCGCCCTCGCTGCGGACCCACCACGCCATGCCGGTGAGCTCGGCGTCGGGACCGTTGCCGTCGTACATGAGGAACTCCGGCCGGCCGCCCTCGAAGACGTCGTCGATTCCCTCGCCGATCCCCCGCATGTGGTGGGTCCCCATGCCCTGGGCGTAGGGGACCACCTGGTGCCAGCCGTCGGCCTCGGCCTCACCGGCGGTGGGCCACTGCTGGGCGTAGTCCACGGCCATGTCGAACCAGATCGAGTTCGTCTTGCACTCGCCCCAGGTCAACTCGCCCTTGACGACCCCCTCGTAGGGGTCCGGATCCATCTCATGGTCGCCGTGGCCGCCACCCGTCGAGTCGCACCACCACGGCAGCGTCTCGGGATCGGTCTCCTCGGAGTCGACCGCGGCCTGGGTGTAGACGGGCTCGCAGGCGCTGAGCACGAGCAGCGCGCCGAAGAGCACCCCGACCAGGCGCAGTGGCGTGAAGCGGATGTGTCGCATGTGGTCCCCCTGTCGATGCTGGATCGGCCGACTGCCCTAGCACGGACGGCGGGGAGGCCGCAACGGTCCGAATCGCGGAAGGGCCTTCCGCCCACCTCGTAGGGTCCCCACCATGGCGACCACCACCATCGACGGACTCGACGGGCTGCGGGCCGCGGTCGGACAGGACCTCGGCACCAGCGACTGGCTCGAGATCACCCAGGACCGGGTGAACACCTTCGCCGACGCCACGGGCGACCACCAGTGGATCCACGTCGACGTCGAACGGGCGAACGCCGAGTCGCCGTTCGGTGGGCCGATCGCCCACGGTTACCTCACGCTCGCGCTCACCAACCAGCTGATGCCCGAGGTCGTCCGGGTCACCGGCGTGTCCTCGGGCCTCAACTACGGCGTGAACAAGGTGCGCTTCCCGACCGCCGTGCCGGTGGGCAGCCGGATCCGCGCCCATGTGAAGCTCGAGGCCGCCGAGGAGGTCACCGGCGGCGTCCAGACCACCATGTTGATCACCGTCGAGCTCGAGGGGTCGGAGAAACCCGCGTGCATCGTCGAGGCGCTGTCCCGTTGGCTCGCGTGACCGAGCGCTAGGAGTCGAGCGCAGCGATGAAGGGTGGGGGCTCTCCCCCGCCGTGGACCTCGAGCTCGGCGCCGCTGACCCAACCGGCTGCCGGCGAGGTCAGCCACCAGCACGCCTCGGCCACGTCGAGCGGGGTCCCCATGCGACCCATGGGGATCGTGCCGGCGATGCGGTCGAGCGTGGCCGCATCGCCGTAGACGTACTCGGCGCTCTCGGTGCCGACGATGCCGACCACCACGGCGTTGACCCGGACCTGGCCGCCCCACTCGGCGGCGACCGAGCGGTTCCAGCCGAGGAGGCCGGCCTTGGCCGCGCCGTAGGCCGAGTTGGTGGGTGACGGCCGCACGCCGGAGAGGCTGGCCACGTTGACGATGCACCCGTCGTCGGCCGCCGCGAGGTACCGGTGGGCGAACCGGCTCGTCCAGATGGCGGCCATGAGGTTGAGGTCGACGACCTTGCGGGTGAAGTTGGGCGAATCCTCGGCCGAGCTCATG
The DNA here is from genome assembly GCA_034522155.1 of Acidimicrobiales bacterium. Classification (GTDB taxonomy): domain Bacteria; phylum Actinomycetota; class Acidimicrobiia; order Acidimicrobiales; family Salinilacustritrichaceae; genus Salinilacustrithrix. Next base: position 137,128 of record JAXHLP010000014.1, read on the forward strand.
TTCGGCGACCCGCCGGCGTTGTTGATCACGATGTCGAGCCCGCCGTGGTCGGCGGCGATGCCGTCGCAGAGCGCCTCGACCGCGTCGGGCTCGCGCACGTCGCAGGAACGGAACTCGCCGACGGAACCCTCGTCGGGCTCGCGACGCCCACAGACCACGACGGTGTCACCGTCGTCGAGGTAGCGCTGGGCGATGCCCCGGCCGATGCCGCGCGTGCCGCCGGTGACCAAGACGACGCGATCCGTCATCGCAGCCCAGCCATCAGACCGAGAGCAGCACGGACGAGCCGTGGCCGAAGAGGCCCTGGTTGGCGGTGATGCCGACGGTGGCACCGTCGACCTGTCGGCCCTCGGCCTGGCCGCGGAGCTGCCAGGTCACCTCGCACACCTGGGCCAGCGCCTGGGCGGGGACCGCTTCGCCGAAGCAGCCGAGCCCGCCGCTCGGGTTGACGGGGATGCGCCCCCCGATGGTGGTGTCGCCGTCGTTGAGCAGCTTCTCGGCCTCGCCGGGCTTGCAGATCCCGATGTTCTCGTACCAGTCGAGCTCGAGCGCGGTGGACAGGTCGTAGACCTCGGCGACGGAGAGGTCCTCGGGGCCGATGCCGGCCTCCTCGTAGCAGGCGGCGGCGATCGAGTCCTTGAACCCGACCTCGGGGGCGGGCACCGCGGCGGCCGAGTCGGTGGAGAACTCGGGCAGGTCGAGGGCCATGTTCGGGAACGACGGCGTGACCGTGGAGATGGCCCGCACCCGCACCGCGTCGCCGAGGCCGTGCTTGCGGGCGTAGTCGTCGCTCACCAGGATCACGGCCGCGCCGCCGTCGGAGGTGGCACAGATGTCGAGCAGGTGGAGCGGGTCGGCCACCACCGGCGAGGCGAGCACGTCGTCCACGGTGACCTCCTTGCGGTACCGGGCGTTGGGGTTGGCCAGACCGTGCCTGGCGTTCTTGACCTTGACCCGGGCGAAGTCCTCCGGCGTCGCCCCGTGCAGGGCCATGCGCCGGCGGGCGTAGAGGGCGAAGTAGGTGGGGTTGGTGGCGCCGAGCAGCCGGAACCGGAGCCAGTCGGGGTCGTCGGGGCGCTCGCCGGCGTTGGGCGCGAGGAAGCCCTTGGGGGTGGTGTCGGCGCCGACCACGAGGGCCACGTCGCACAGGCCGGCCATGATCCGCGTGCGGGCCGACTCCATCGCCGTCGCGCCCGATGCGCAGGCCGCGTAGCTGGTGGAGACCCGGGCGCCGTTCCAGCCGAGCATGCGGGCGATGGTCGACCCGGCCACGTAGCCGGCGTAGCCGTTGCGCACGGTCTCGCCGCCGGCCACGAACTCGACGTCGCGCCAGTCGATCCCCGAGTCGGCCAATGCCGCCTCGGCCGCGTCGACGCCGTAGGTCGCGAAGTTCTTGCCCCACTTGCCCCACGGGGTCATGGCCACCCCGGCCACGCGAACGTCACTCATCGCCAAGGACTCCTTCGCCATAGGCCGGTTCGAACTTCCAAACGGTCTTGCGGACCGGACCACCCTCGGCCTCGTCGTCGACGAACAGGGTGTCGATCACCAACCGAACCGGCATGCCGACCTCGAGATCCTCGACGGTGATGCCGGCCACCACCTGGCCCATCACGATCATCGCCTCGTCCTCGAGCTCGACGGCCACGTGACAGAACGGCTCGTGCTCCTCGGTCGGCGGGATGTAGGGGGGCGGCGGCTGGTACCTGGCGTCGGTGTAACTCCAGATCCGACCCCGGTTCGACAACCGGTGCTCGACCAGGTCGCGCCCGAAACAACCCGGGTTGCGGCACAGCCCCTCGACGCGGGGGAAGAACACCGTCCCGCAATCCGCGCACCTCGTGCCCAGCAGGGCCGGCTCGGGGTCGTCGGTGAACCACCCCTCGACGGCCGGCTCGGTCCGTGACGACTTCTCGGTCGCGCGCACGACGGGCACGCTAGTTCCACATCTGACACCCCGTCAGATCCGCACTACGGTCCCCGCCCATGCCCACGACCGTCACCCGCCACGACGAGGCGCCCCTGCGGGGTGTGGCCGAGATCGTGATGGACAACCCGCCCGTCAACGCCCTCACCGTGGCCGGCTGGTACGAGGTGGCCGACCTCGTGACCGAGGCCGGCCGGAATCCCGACGTCCACGTCGTGGTGCTGCGGGCCGAAGGGAAGGGCTTCAACGCCGGCGTCGACATCAAGGAGATGCAGCAGACCGAGGGCTTCGACGCCCTCGTCGGCGCCAACAACGGCTGCTACGCCGCGTTCAAGGCGGTGTACGAGTGCGAGGTGCCGGTCGTCGCCGCGGTGAACGGGTACTGCCTCGGCGGGGGCGTCGGCCTGGTCGGCAACGCCGACATCATCGTCGCCGCCCGCGAGGCCACGTTCGGGCTGCCCGAGGTCGACCGGGGTGCGCTCGGTGCAGCCACCCACCTGTCCCGGCTCGTGCCCCAGCACAAGATGCGGGCCATGGTCTACACCGCCGCCACCGCCACCGCCGACGAGCTCCACCACTTCGGCTCGGTGCTGTCGGTGGTGCCGGGTGAGGAGCTCCGGGACGAAGCCATGCGGGTCGCCGCCGACATCGCCGCCAAGTCGCCCACGGTGATCCGGGCGGCCAAGGCCAGCCTCAACGGCATCGACCCGATGGACGTCAACACGTCGTACCGGTTCGAGCAGGGATTCACCTTCGAGCTCAACCTGTCGGGCGTGGCCGACGAACACCGAGAGGCCTTCGTCGACAAGCGGGACACGGACACGAGCCGATGACGGTGCGCCAGATGACCAGCAAGCTGATGACCGAGGACGACGTCGTCGAGCACCTCGAATCGGGCATGACCATCGGCATCGGCGGGTGGGGCGCCCGCCGCAAGCCGATGTCGATCGTGCGGGCGATCCTGCGCTCCGACCTCACCGACCTCACCCTGGCCACCTACGGCGGCCCCGACGTCGGGATGCTGTGCGCGTCGGGCAAGGTCTCGAAGCTGATCAGCGCGTTCGTGACCCTCGACTCGATCCCGCTCGAGCCCCACTACCGCAACGCCCGCCAGTCCGGCGCCGTGCACGAACGGCCCATGGACGAGGGCATGTTCCTGCTCGCCCTGCAGGCGGCGGCGTGGCGGGTGCCCTTCCTGCCCACCCGGGTCGGGCTCGGCTCCGACCTGTTCCGCGACGACCCCGAACTGCAGACCGTCACCGACCCCTACGGTGGCGAGGAGCTCGTCGCCGTGCCCGCCCTCCACCTCGACGCCGCCCTCGTCCACCTCAACCGGGCCGACGAGCGGGGCAACGCCGCCTTCCTCGGCCCCGACCTCTACTTCGACGACCTCCTGCTCGAGGCCGCCGCCGACGGGTACGTGTCGTGCGAGCGGCTGCTGACCACCGACGAGCTGGCCGAGGCGCCGTTGCACACGATGCGCACCAACCGGATGTTCGTCTCCGGCGTGGTCCACGCACCGAACGGGGCCCATCCCACCTCGTGCGCACCCGACCACGACGTCGACACCGGTTTCCTGTCGACCTACGCCGGCACCGCCAAGGACCCCGACGCCTGGGCGGACTTCCGCTCCACCTACCTGGCCGGCACCGAGACCCACTATCAGGAGGCGGTGTCCCGATGAGCAGCGACGTCGCAGCGACCCGGGCCGAGGTGTGCGTGGTCGCCGTGGCCGAGGCGTTCCGGGGCGACGGCGAGATCCTCGCCAACCCGATCGGCACCATCCCGATGATCGGCGGGCGACTCGCCCGGGCCACCTTCGAGCCCGACCTGATGATGACCGACGGCGAGGCCCGCCTCGTCGCCGGCGATCGCGCCGTCGACGGCGACCGCGCCGATCGTCCTGGAAGCTGGACCACCGAGGCGTGGAACCCGTACCGGCGGATGTTCGACATGGTCTGGTCGGGTCGGCGCCACGTGATGATGGGTGCGACCCAGATCGACCGGTGGGGCAACCAGAACATCGCCGCCCTCGGCGACTACGCCCAGCCCAAGGTCGCCCTGCTCGGCTACCGGGGCGCCCCCGGCAACACCATCAACGACAAGACCTCGTACTGGGTGCCCAAGCAGTCGCCCCGAGTGTTCGTCGAGGCCGTCGACACCGTCTGCGGCATCGGCTACGACCGGGCGAAGCAGCTCGGCGGTGACGCCGCCCGGTTCCACCACCTGCCCCGCGTCATCTCCGACCTCGCGGTGTTCGACTTCGAGTCCTCCGACCACTCGATGCGCCTGCGCTCGGTCCATCCCGGCGTCGTCGTCGACGACGTGGTCGCCGCCACCGGCTTCGACATGGTCATCCCCGACGAGGTGCCCGAGTCGCGCCTGCCCACGGCCGAGGAGCTGGAGCTGATCCGCGAGGTCATCGACCCCGACGGCGCACGCGAGCGCGAGGTCCCCGACCCCGGCTGACTCCTACTGCGGGCCGGTGGCCTCGGCGATGGCGGCCTCGATGGTGGCCGGGTCCTGCTCGCCCGAGAGGCGCTGGACCACCTCGCCGTCGGCATCCAGGAACGCCATCATCGGGAAGCTGGACAGGCCGTAGGCGGCGCCGGCGGTGGAGTCCTCGTCGTCGAAGAGGCGGTCGCCCGTCCAGCCCTCGTCGTCGAGCCAGGCCGAGGGCGGGAAGTTGTCGCGCTCGTCGGTCGTGGAGGTGAGCACGGCCACGGTGCGGATGCCGTCGAAGGCGCCCTGCTCCTGGAGCTCGACGAGGCGGGGCAGTTCGCGCTGGCAGTGGGGGCACCAGTGGGCGAGGAACACGAGCATGACCGGCTGGTCCTCCTCGCCGGGATCGACCCGGACCTGGCCCTCGACCCGCTCGCTGATGATCGTCGGGGCCACGGTGCCGACCGCCGGGTCGACGCCGCCGTCGGGGGCGGGTGGCAGCGCCTCGCCCTGGACGGTGACGATGCCGTACGGCGACGACTCGGACGAGGTGTCGGCCGAGGTGACGTCCTCCCCGTCATCGCCACCCGCGGTGACGAACACCGCGATCGCGGCGATGACCAGCACGGCGACCACGACCCCGATGACGATCGCGGGGTTGGCGCCGGGCCGCTGGCGGGTGGGCTGGTTGCGGGTGCTCATTCGTTGACTCCGGGATCGGTGAACAGGTGGTCGACGGCGGTGAGGACGAGGATCAGGACGAAGCAGACGGTGGCGAGGCGGGGAATCGTCCAGAAGCCGAGACCCTCGACCCACCGCAGCGTGCAGGGGTTGGTCGGATCGCAGCCGCCGCCGGTTCCCGAATCGGGGAAGGTCTCGACCACGTTGTGCCACGTGTTGACGGCGAGACCGGCGCCGGCGACGACGAACGCGATCAGCCTGCCCGATGCCTCGTGCCGCTTCCACGCGGCCACCGCCAGGACCGCCACCAGCGGGTACATGGCGATGCGCTGGTACCAGCACAGCTCGCAGGGCGGGAACCCGGCCGCCTCGCTGAACCACAGGCTGCCCGCGGTGGCGACGACCGCGACGCCGAGCGCGAGCACCGTGGCCGTGCCGACCAGCGGTTCGATGATCCGAGCCCGCAGCGCCGGCACCGCGAACCCGAGCAGGAGGACGACGGCCGCCACCGCGCCGGCGATCGCCAGCACGCCGAGCACATCGGCCACCTGGGCGGGCGTCTCCGGATCCACCCCGACAGTCTCCGGTCCCGGACCGCACCCCGCCAAGTGCCCAAGGTCCCACGGAGGTCCGTAGAGTCCGACGCCGTGTCAGATCCCCGGCTCCGCACTCGTGTCTGTGAACGGTTCGGGATCGAGGTGCCGATCGTGCAGACGGGGATGGGGTGGGTGTCGGGCGCCAACCTCACCGCGGCGACATCGGCAGCGGGTGGGCTCGGGATCCTGGCCGCCGTCACCATGACGCCCGACGAGCTGGAACGAGCGGTGCGGGGTGTCCGGGAGCAGACCGACGAGCCGTTCGGCGTGAACTTCCGCGCCGACCAGCCCGACCTGGCCGAGCGGCTCGACTTCGTGACGTCGAACGGGGCGTCGATCGTGTCGTTCGCCGGTGCGCCCACCAAGGACGCCATCGCCCGGTGCCACGATTCCGGCGTGCTCGTCATGCCCACGGTGGGCGCACGGCGTCACGCCGAGAAGATGCTCGAGTGGGGCGTCGACGCCGTGATCGCCCAGGGCGGCGAGGGCGGCGGCCACACCGGCACGATCCCGACCTCGCTCCTGCTGCCCGCGGTGTGCGAGGCGGTCGCGGCGGAGATCCCGGTGCTCGGCGCCGGTGGCTTCCACTCCGGGCAGGGCCTCGTCGCCGCGCTGGCCTACGGAGCCGACGGCATCGCCATGGGCACCCGGTTCCTGCTCACGGCCGAGTCGCGTGTGCCGAGCCAGACCAAGGCCCGGTACCTCGACGCGGGGGTCACCGACACGGTCGTGACCACCGCCATCGACGGCGCGCCCCAGCGGGTGATCCGCACCGAGGTCATCGACGAGCTCGAACGGTCGTCACCGCTCACCCGGTTCCCCAAGGCGCTGCTCGCCGCGCTGCGGTTCCGATCCGAGACCGGTACCTCGTTGCGCGACCTGGCGACCGAGGGCCTGGCGATGCGCAGGAACCAGGACCTCACCTGGTCCCAGCTCGCACTCGCGGCCAACGCACCGATGCTCATCAAGGCGACGATGGTCGACGGCAAGCCCGACGTCGGCGTGCTCCCCACCGGCCAGGTCACCGGCGTGATCGACGAGCTGCCCTCCGTGGCCGAGGTGCTGGCCGAGATCGAGCGCGACGCCACCGCCACCCTCGACAGACTGTCGGGATGACAACCGGTCAGGTCGATCGATTCATCGTCTTCGGCGCCGGCGCGGTGGGTGGTGTGGTCGGCGCCCGCCTCGCCCAGTCCGGCCACGACGTCGCGCTCGTCGCACGGGGCGCCCACCGCGACGCGATCGAGCGCAACGGTCTACGCATCGACGACCCGGACGCCAGCGCCACGCTCGAGCTCCCCGTGACCGACGACGTGGCCACCCTCGAACCGGGCCCGGGCGACGTCGTGCTGGTCGCGGTGAAGAGCCAGCACACGCCGACGGCGGTCGAAGCGCTGGCCCCGTTCGCCCCCGACCTGCCCGTCGTCTGCCTCCAGAACGGCACCAGCAACGAAGCCGCGCTCCTGCGGGTGTTCCGCGACGTCTACGCGGTGCCGGTGATGCTGCCGGCCACCTTCCTCGAACCCGGGGTGGTCCAGGTCGCCTCCGCGCCCACCTCGGGCATCCTCGACGTCGGGCGATTCCCGTCCGGGCTCGACGAGCGGGCCGATGCGATCGCTGCTGCGTTCGCGGCGTCCACGTTCGAGTCGGTGGCCCGGCCCGATCCGATGCGCTGGAAGTGGCGCAAGCTCATGCTCAACCTCACCAACGCGATCTCGGCCGCGTGCGGCAGCCTGTCCGGGTGCCGGCCGATCCTCGAGCCCGCGTGGGCCGAGGCCGACGCGGTCGTCGAGGCCGCGGGCATCGACATCGCCACGCCCGAGGAGGAGCAGGAGCGCCGGGGCGATCACATCACCATGCGCCCCGTGGGCGACAACGAGCGCGGCGGAGGCTCGTCGTGGCAGTCGCTGGCCCGCGGCACCGGCAACATCGAGGTCGACCACCTCAACGGGGAGATCGTGCTCCAGGGCAGGCTCCACGGCGTCCCCACCCCGGTCAACGAGGGCCTCCAGGAGCTCACCCGCCGGATGGCGGCGTCGGGCGCGGCTGCCGGTTCGATGACCGCCGACGAGCTCGCCACCCAGATCCTCCCCACGAGCTGACCCGCCACCACCCCGAGAGACGAGCGCGCCGATCCTCGACCGCTGACGTTTGGCCGGGATCTGACGGCGCGTCAGAATCGCCGCCGTGGACCTGAGCTGGAGCGAAGCCGAGGAGACCTTCCGGGCCGAGGCGCGCCGGTGGCTCGAGGCCAACGTCCCCCACGACATCGGTTCGGGCGACACCCGTGACGGGTTCGCCCGGCACCTCGAGTGGGAGCAGCTCCTGTTCGAGCACCGCTGGGCCGTCGTGTCCTGGCCCGAGGCCTACGGCGGGCGCGAGGCGTCGATCTGGGAGTGGCTGATCTTCGAGGAGGAGTACTACCGGGCGGGCGGGCCCCAGCGCGTCACCCAGAACGGCATCTTCCTGCTCGCACCCACGGTCTTCGCGTTCGGCAACCACGACCAGCAGGACCACGTGCTGCCCCGCATGGCCGCGGCCGAGGATCTGTGGTGCCAGGGCTGGTCCGAGCCCAACGCCGGCTCCGACCTGGCGTCGGTGCGGTCGAGGGCCGAGCGGGTCGACGGCGGCTGGGTGCTCAACGGCCAGAAGACCTGGACGACGCGCGGCGCGTTCTGCACCCACCTGTTCGGCCTGTTCCGCACCGACCCGGATTCGGAACGACACAAGGGCCTGAGCTACCTGATGGTCCCCTTCGACATCGACGGCGTCACCGTGCGGGGGTTCGGCCGCCTCGACGGTGACGAGGGATTCGCCGAGGTGTTCTTCGAGGACGCGTTCCTCCCCGACGACGGCATCCCCGGCGGCCCCGTGCTCGGCGAGGTCGACAACGGCTGGCGGGTCGCCATGGCCACGACCGGGTCCGAGCGGGGACTGACGCTGCGTGCCCCCGGCCGGTTCAAGGCCACGGCGAACCGCCTCGTCGACCTGTGGCACGACTCGCCCGGCGGCCGCGACGGCGCCACCCGGGACCGCCTGGTCGACGCGTGGATGCGGGCCGAGGCCTACGACGCGTTCACGCTCCAGACCGTCACCGGCATCGACGAGGGGAACGAGCCCGGCGCCGAGTCGAGCCTCAACAAGATCTGGTGGTCCGAGCTCGACGTCGAGCTGCACCGGGTGGCGCTCGACCTCCTCGGCCCCGAGGCGGAACGGGAGCACGCGTGGTCGAAGGGCTGGCAGTTCTCGCTGTCCGGGCCGATCTACGCCGGCACCAACGAGATCCAGCGCAACATCGCGGCCGAGCGCCTGCTCGGCCTGCCGCGGGTGAAGCGGTGAAGTTCTCCCTCGGCGAGGACCGCGTCGAGTTCGCCGCGCAGGTACGTCGCGCCCTCGAGGACGGGTGCACACCGAAGGACGTCCGGGCCGCGTGGGACGGCGACCTCGACCGCGGCGTCTGGCAGACGCTCGTCGACATGGGCACCACCGACCCCGAGCTCGACTGGGTGACCCGGGTAGCGGTGGCCGAGGAGATCGGCCGGGCCGCGCTCCCCCACCCCTGGGTCGAGACCGCGTTCGTGGTCGGCCCGATCCTCGGCGACGACCTCGGCGCGCAGCTGGCCTCCACCGACCTGGGCACGGAGGGCCAGACCCTGGGCAGCCAAGGCCTGATCCCCGCCGGTGCCGACGCCGACGTCCTCGTGCTGCGATGGCCCCGGGGCCTGGTCGTCGCCGATCCGGCACAGGTGGCAATGGAACCAGTCGAGACCGTGGACGGCGCCCGTCGGATGGTTTGTCGCGGGGAGGTGCGCGACATCCGCGACGACCAGTTCCGGGAGACGGAGGTCCAGCTCGCGGGCGCGCTCGGCACCGCCGCCGTGCTGGTCGGCCTCGGCCAGCACCTGCTCGACACCACGGTCGCCTACGTGAGCGAGCGTGAGCAGTTCGGCCAACCGGTCGGTGGCTTCCAGGCCGTCAAGCACCACCTGGCCGACGCCGCCAAGGACCTCGCCTTCGCCCGCCCGGTCGTCCACCGGGCCGCCTACCGCCTCCACACGGATGACCCCGCCGCCGCCGTCGACGTGTCCACGGCCAAGGCCCTCGCCTCCGACGCCGCGTCGCTCACCGCCGAGGTCGCCCTCCAGTGCCACGGCGCCATCGGCTACACGATCGAGTACGACCTCCACCTCTGGCTCAAGCGGGTGTGGGCCCTGTCACGCGCCTGGGGCGACGCCACCCACCACCGCGCGCTCGTCGCCGACGCCCTCGGACTCCACGCCGGCTGAGGGGCGTTCATCCCGGTCAGCCCGCCAGCGGGGGTGGAGGCGTTCGAGGGGGAGGAACGACGTGATGCAGATGGTGTGGGCCAGGAAGTGGATGCCGACGGTGATGTAGGTGAACAGGTGGAGCAGGACGATGCCGACGAGCATCGCCACCTTCACCCGACCACGCCGACGTAGCGCCAGCACCGCAGCGAACTCGAAGGTGATGAACGCGGCCTGACCGGCGCGCAGCAGCGACGGCTGGTCGGCGAGCCAGTCGCCCAGCGCCGAGCCCCGACGCACCACGGCGCGTGCGAACACGGCGCTCGACACCCACTCGATGCCCGACCGGCGCAGCTTGGCGATGGCCGACAGCGGATAGGCGAGCACGAACACCACCTGCACCGTGCGCAGCCCCCAGCCGACCAGCGCGTCCCGCCCGCGGCCGACACCGGGCACCGCGGCGAGCACGAACAGCGTCACGATGATGGTGAGCCGGTCGTGGTCGACCTTGGCGAAGGAGAACGCCCACAGGATCCAGGTGAGGTACGAACAGGCGACCACGCCGTTGATGGCCGAGCGCGCGGCCCGACCGCCCGGCCCGATGATCGCCAGCACCGCCGACACGCCGATCACCCACTGGAGCAGCGTCATCGTGCCGGGGTCCGGGGCGGGCAGCCCGAGGATCCGGGCGATGGCGACCGGTTGGTAGTACTCCTCGGGCGCATACGCGTGCTGGGCCACCCACCGGTCGGTGCGGAACACCGTGAACAGCACGACCAGGTGGATGATCCGGGAGAACACCGCCATCCGCTCGGCCGGGACCGGTTCGAACCAGTACGACCGCCACCAGTTGCGGACGGTGGTCACCGGCGGTACCCGGGCATCGGCTCGTCGAGGGGCAGGTCGACCTCGACCCGCTCGCCGTCGTAGCCCTCGGCGGCCCAGTCGCCGATCACGGTGAACGTGGGGTTCGGTTGGGGCTTGCCGCCCTCCATGTTCACCCGGCGCACGACCACCTGCAGATGGACGAGGTCGGGGTCGTGACGCTCGTTGTAGACGCGGGCCAGACCCTCGAGGTTCTCGTCGGGCACGCGCCGGTTGGGGTGGGTCTGGCCCTCGAGCTCGGCCCGTCGGAGCCCGACGGCGGCCCAGCCGACGCGGATCTCCTCACCGGTCTCGAGCTCGCCCTCGACGCGGGTGTCGCGCACCACCGTGTCGGGCCGGTTGCCGTAGCTGAACATCCGGAACGGCGCGATCGGGAAGGCGTCGTCGGTCCAGAACAGGCTCCCGGCGATGGTCGCCAGCGCCAGCACCAGGCTGACCACCGGCAACGGCCACCATCTACGCTGGTCTGACGCCATCATCGACGACCGACAGTACCGAGGAGCACCCCCATGGCCGAGGCCTACATCGTCGACGCCGTCCGCACCCCCACCGGTCGGGCGAAGGACACCGGCCAGCTCGCCGGCGTCCACCCCGCTGATCTCGGCGCCGCCCCCATCACCGAGCTGGTCGAGCGCACCGGCATCGACCCCGCGGCCGTCGACGACGTGGTCTACGGCAACGTCGACTCCATCGGCCCCCACGCCGGCGACATCGCCCGCACGTGCTGGCTCGCCGCGGGCATGCCCGAGCACGTGCCCGGCGTGACCGTCGACCGCCAGTGCGGCTCGGCCCAGCAGGCGGTCCACTTCGGCGCCCAGGCCGTGATGTCGGGGACCATGGACCTCGTCGTGGCCGGCGGCGTCCAGTCGATGAGCGCCGTGCCGATCTCGAGCGCCATGACGATGGCCGAGCCGCTCGGCTTCCCCGATCCGTTCTCCACCTCCAAGGGCTGGGTCAAGCGCTACGGCGACCAGGAGGTCAGCCAGTTCCGCGGCGCCGAGCTCATCGCCGAGAAGTGGGACATCAGCCGGGACGAGATGGAGGCCTTCGCGGTGGCCAGCCACGAGCGGGCGCTACAGGCGCAGTCCGAAGGCCGGTTCGAGCGCGAGATCCACCCCTGCTTCGGCGCGAGCGTCGACGAGGGCCCCCGCGAGCCGAACCTCGAGAAGATCCGGACGCTGCCGACGCTCGTCGAAGGCGGCCGCCTCACCGCCGCGGTCGCGTCGCAGACCACCGACGGTGCCGCCGCGTTGCTCCTCGCCAGCGAGCAGGCCGTCGAGGACCACGGGCTCGAGCCACGGGCCCGGGTCCACCACATGAGCGTGCTGGCCGACGACCCGATCTTCATGCTGTCGGCCCCCATCCCCGCGACCCGTCGTGCGCTGGAGAAGACCGGCATGACCGCCGGCGACATCGACCTGGTCGAGATCAACGAGGCGTTCGCCTCGGTCGTGCTCGCGTGGCTGAAGGAGACCGACTTCGACCACGAGCGGACCAACGTCAACGGCGGCGCCATCGCCCTCGGCCACCCCCTCGGCTGCACCGGCGCCAAGCTGATGACCACCCTGCTCCACGAGCTCGAGCGCACCGGCGGCCGCTACGGCCTCCAGACCATGTGCGAGGGCGGCGGCCAGGCCAACGTCACCATCATCGAGCGACTCTGACCGGAAACGGCCGCGAGATCCTGTGGGCGACGGTGGCGCTCACCACCGTCACCACCGTGCTCACCGCGCTGCCGTGGGGCTCGTCGGGGGATCGGGCCCGATCCAGCTACCAGATCATCGAGGTCGTCGAGCGCGCCGGCGTCATGCCGTCGTCCACGGCCGGTCTGGCCCCGGTGTGGCTGTTCGTCCCCGCGCTCTGTGGGGCGGCCGTGCTGGCGGCGGCGTTCCACGCGCCCCGGCTGGCAGCCGGCCTCGCAGGTACGCTGGGATCAATGGTCGTTGTCGGTGGCGTGCTGGTGGCGCGATCGCCGCTGATCACCGAGCCGGCGGCGACCGCCAGCGTGCTCGCCGGCACGGGCACGACGGCGACGGCGGTGGCCACCCTGGCCACGACATGGAGGCGGAAGCGTGAGTGACACGAACGATCCAGACCGGTCCGGCTGGGGCCCCGAGGGCACCGGAGCGGACGACCAGGGGTGGGCCAGCACACCGCCCCCGCCCCTGACCGAACCACCGCTGACCCTCGACACCGAGACCGAGGTCTCCAGCGGCGGTTCCGGCCTCGGCGGCCGCGTGGCCGCCGGCGTCATCGGCGTGCTGCTGCTCGTGGGCGGTTCGCTGTTCGCGGTCACCCAGCTCGGCTCGTCCGGTCCCGGCTCGGCCGAGGCGGCCGTCGACGAGCTCCTCGGCGCCGCGAGCGACGAAGACGTGCTCGGCGTGCTCGCCGCGCTCGACCCGGGCGAGCGCGACACCCTCCGCGATTCGGTCGAATCCCTGTTCGGCGAGTTCGAGCGCCTCGAGGTGGTCGACGACTCCTTCGAGCTGTCGGGCATCGATGGCGTCGACCTCGTGTTCTCCGACGTCACCTACCGGACCGAGCCCGTCCGCGACGGCCTCGCCCGCGTCTACTTCACCGGTGGGACCGTCACCGCCGGCGTGAACACCGACGAACTGCCGATCGGCGATTTCGTCAACGACACGATCGAGCGCTTCGACGGCGACATCAGCGGCGTGCAGGAGTCCGAGACCACCGAGATCAACGCCGATGGCGAGGCGTTCCTCGTGGCCCGCGAGGGCGGCGACGGCTGGCGCGTCAGCATCGGGTACACGCTCGCCGAGATCGCTCGCCACGAGATGGGCCAGCCGCTGCCGACCGACTCCGTCGAGCCGGTCGGCGCCGAATCACCCGAGGCTGCGGTGGCGGGCATGGCGAACGCGGTCGCCGACCTCGATCTGCGCGGAGGGATCGCCCGTCTGTCGCCGAACGAGTTCGGCGCGTTGCAGGAGTACGCGGCGCTGTTCCTGGGCGAGGCCGAGGCCGCGCTCGACGAGACCCGGTCCGAGGTCGAGATCTCGCTCGACGACCTCCAGCTCCGATCGGAGGGGTCGGGCGACGGGGCCACGGTGTTCGTCGAGACCATCAGCTTCTCCGCCCGGGCGACCGACGGGAGCTTCGGCATCGCCTACGACGGCGAGTGCGCCACCATCGAGGGCGACCTCGACGAGTCCGAACTGGCCGGAACGCCGTTCGAGGACGGCGAGATCTGCACCGACGAGTTGGAGAACCAGGGCGTGTTCGGCGGCGGCGCCGGCATGGAGGGCTTCGAGGACATGTTCGCCGAGGGCGAGGTGCCCGAGTTCCCCGAGTTCGAGACGCCCGAGATCGGCATCACCACCGAGCAGGTCGACGGCCAGTGGTACGTGGCCCCGATCGCCACCGGCATGGACGCCTGGGTCGCCGGACTCGAGGTGCTCGAACGCGAGCACCTCGACGCCATGGTCGACTTCGGCGAGGCGCTCGTGGAGTCCTTCTCGTCTGGGTTCGACGACAGCTTCTCCGAGTTCGAGGAGATGCCCGGCGACGTGCCCTTCGACGAGACCATCGACGGGTCCGACCTGCCGCCGCCGACCCCCTCGATCCCGGAATCGCCGACCACGACGGCGCTCGGGGGGCAGGGCGGCACGAACCCCACCGAGGCCCCGGGCCCCATCGACGAGGCCGCGCTCGAGGAGTTCGTCGGCGGCTTCGCCTTCGACGACGCCGACGCCGACTGCATCATCGCTGGGCTCGAGGCCGCCGGCCCGTACGTACGGTGGGAGCTCGCCGACTCCTACGTCAACGGGTATGCACCGAGCATCGAGACCCAGGACGCGTTCTTCGCCGTGCTCGATGCCTGCGCCTGACTTTCTGACACCGCGTCAGATCCTGTCAGACTCAGGTCCATGACCGGGATCTGTGCAGGACGCGTCGTGATCGTCACGGGTGCGGGGCGGGGCATCGGCCGCAGCCACGCGCTCGAGTTCGCCCGCCAGGGCGCCACGGTCGTGGTCAACGACCTCGGCGTCCAGCTCGACGGCAGCGAGCGCGGGGCCAGCGGGCCCGCGGAGGAGGTCGTGGCCGAGATCGAGGCCATGGGCGGCGAGGCCGTGGCCAACGGCGACGACGTGGCCGACTGGACCGGCGCCGAGCGTCTCGTGGCCCAGGCCGTCGACACGTTCGGCTCGATCGACACGGTGGTGAACAACGCGGGTTTCGTCCGCGACCGCATGTTCGCCAACACCACCGAGGACGAGTGGGACGCGGTCGTCAACGTGCACCTGAAGGGCCACTTCTGCGTGGCCCGCCACGCGGCAGCCTGGTGGCGCTCCGAGGCCAAGGCCGGCCGGCAGCGGGCTGGGCGCATCGTCAACACCTCCTCGGGCGCCGGGTTGCTCGGCTCGGTGGGCCAGGCGTCGTACTCGGCGGCCAAGGCCGGGATCGTCGGTCTCACCCTGGTGCAGTCGGCCGAGCTCGGCCGCTACGGCGCCACCGCCAACGCCATCGCGCCGGTGGCGCGCACCCGGATGACCGAGGAAGTGTTCGCCGACGACATGGCCGTGCCCGACAACGGCTTCGACGCCAAGTCGCCCGACAACGTGGCCCCGGTGGTGGTGTGGCTCGGCTCGGACCAGTCGGCGCACGTCACCGGGCGGGTGTTCGAGATCGACGGTGGCCAGCTCACCCTCATGGACGGGTTCCGTCACGGTCCGGCCCGCGACAAGGGCGACCGTTGGGACCCGGCCGAGCTCGGCGCGGTGGTCGACGAGCTCACCGGCCAGATCGAGCCGCCGGAACCCGTGTTCGGGGCCGGTTGATCGGCTGGCAGACTCCTTCGCCGTGACGCCGCTGCCCCGGGGGTTCCACGCCGACATCGCCTCGATCGGCATCAAGGACGACACCGCCGACTTCTCGCTGGTCGCCGCCGAGCGGCCGTGCGCGGCGAGCGCGGTGTTCACCAGATCGCGCTTCGCCGGGCCCAGCGTGGTGGTCTCGCGCGAGCACGTCGCCGACGGCACGCTCCAGGCGATCGTGACCATCTCCAAGAACGCCAACGTCGCCACCGGTTCCGACGGGCTCGCCGACGCCCGCGAGCTGGCCGACGGGGTGGCCAAGGCCATCGGCTGCGAGCCCGAGCAGGTGCTCGTCGCGTCCACCGGGGTCATCGGCCGGCGCTACCCGATGGAGAGGATCCGGTCGCACCTCGCCTCGATGCAACCCCCTGCCGGCACCGACCTCGACCCGGTCGCCTCGGCGATCATGACCACCGACACCCACCCCAAGACGGCCGAGGCGACCGTCGGCGACGCCCGGATCGTCGGGGTCGCCAAGGGCGTCGGGATGATCGAACCCGACATGGCCACGATGCTCGCCTACGTGCTCACCGACGCCGAGGTCGACCAGCCCGAGCTCGATCGGCGGTTCCGGGCCGTGGTCGAACGCACCTTCAACTGCCTGTCGGTCGACACCGACACGTCCACCTCCGACACCGCCACGGTCCTCGCCTCGGGCCTCGCCGGTCCCGTCGACGGCGACGAGCTCGAGGCCGCGCTCGAAGTCGTGTGCCTCGACCTCACCCGCCAGCTCGCCGCCGACGGCGAGGGCGCCGAGACGCTCATCGTCGTCGACGTCGATGGCGGCCGCGACGACGCGCAGGCCAAGCGGGTGGCCAAGGCCATCGTGAACTCCCCCCTCGTCAAGACCGCGGTGCACGGCGCCGACCCGAACTGGGGCCGCATCGCCATGGCTGTCGGCACGTGCCAGGACGACACCGACATCGATCCCGACCACGTCGTCATCCGCATCGGCGATCAGGAGCTGTACCCCGCGCTGGCGGGCGAGGCCGAACTGGCCGAGCTCGAGACGTATCTGCGCCAGGACGAAGTCCGCATCCACGTCAGCCTCGGCATCGGGACCGGGACGTCCACCGTCTACGGCTGCGACCTGACCGACGGCTACGTGCGGATCAACGCCGACTACACGACCTGATCAGCTGGTGACGACGATCCAGACCATGGCGAAGTGGCCGGCGGCGGCGACCACGGTGAAGGCGTGCCAGATCTCGTGGTACCCGAACTCGGTCGGGCGCGGGTCGGGCCGCCTCATGAAGAGGACGACCGCGCCGATCGTGTACGCGAGGCCACCGAGACCCAACAGGATCAGGGCGCTGACGTCGATGTGGCGGATGATCGACGGCAGCGCGAGGACGGCGATCCAGCCCATCACGAGGTAGAGCGCGTTGCTCGACTTGGGGAACCGATCGATCCCGAACGACTTGAGCGCGATGCCCAACAGCGCGATGCCGGCCACACCGGCGAGGAATCGCCCGCCCCAGTCGCTCGGCAGGACCATCAGGCACACCGGCACCCACGTCCCGGCGATGAGGACGTAGATCATCACGTGGTCGGCCATCTGCATCCGGCGGCGCGCCGTCGGGGACCGGGCGACGAGGTGGTAGGTGGCCGAGGTCGCGAAGACCGCGAGCTGGGCCACGGCGTAGATCGCGGCCGCGAGCCGGGCCCGGGGTGACGATGCCGCGGCGATGAGCAGCGCCCCGGCCGGGACGACGGCGAGGGCGCCTGCCGCGTGCAGCCAACCGCGGTACCGGGGCCGGGGCCAGAGGTACGACGGCAGATCGTCTTGCGGCTCAGCGATCACGCCCACGAGCTCAATGATGGCGCCTCGACGCCGTGGGTGCGAATCGAACCTCGCCACGCGACCCGAGTTCAGGAGAGGCGCTGGACCACCATGGCCATGCCCTGGCCACCGCCCACACACATGGTCTCGAGCCCGAACTCCTCGTCCTCGTCCTCGAGGGCGTTGAGCAGCGTGGTCATGATGCGAGCACCGGTCATGCCGAACGGGTGACCGAGCGCGATCGAGCCACCCTTGACGTTGAGCTTGTCGAGGTCGATGCCGAGGTGCTCGGCCGAGGGAAGCACCTGGGCGGCGAACGCCTCGTTGATCTCGACGAGGTCGATGTCGTCCATGGTCATGCCGGCCCGCCCGAGCGCCTGGCGGGACGCGCCGATCGGGCCGAGACCCATGATCTCGGGATTGAGGCCGGTGACGCCGGAACTGATCACCTTGGCGATGGGCGTGATGCCCAGCGCCTTCGCCTTGGTGTCGCTCATCACGATGACCGCGGCGGCGCCGTCGTTGAGGGGGCAGGCGTTGCCGGCGGTGACCTGACCGTCGGGACGGAACACCGGCTGGAGCTCGGACAGCTTCTCCACGGTGGTGCCGGCGCGGGGACCGTCGTCCTTGCTGACCACGGTGCCGTCAGCGAGCGTGTACGGGCTGATCTCGCGGTCGAAGAAGCCGTTCTCCTGGCTCTCGACGGCCCGCTGCTGGGAGCGGGCCGCGTACTCGTCCATCTCCCGACGGCCCACGCCCTCGGCCTGGACCACGTTCTCGGCGGTCTGGCCCATGGCGATGTAGACGTCGGGCAGACCCTGCGGCGGCTCCCAGCCGGGGGCATCGCCCGCGGCCCGCTCGGCCGTGCGGGCCTCGGCGTCGGCGAAGGCCTCGTTGTGGGGCCCGACGTCGGCGGCACCGTTCATGTAGCGGCTGACCGTCTCGACACCCGCGGCGATGAAGCAGTCGCCCTCGCCGGCCTTGATGGCGTGGGCGGCCATCCGGATGGACTGCAGCGACGACGAGCAGTACCGGTTGAGGGTCACGCCCGGAACGTCGTCGAGACCGGCCAGGATCGCCGCGACCCGGGCCAGGTTGTAGCCGGCCTCGCCCGCGGGCTGGCCGCAGCCGAGGAGCACGTCCTCGACCTCGGTCGGGTCGAGGGCCGGGACCTTGCCGAGGACGTCGGCCAGGATGAACGCGGCGAGGTCGTCCGGGCGGGCGTCGACGAGCGAGCCCTTGTTGGCGCGGCCGATCGGCGTGCGGGACGTGGCGACGATGACGGGCTCGGACATGGCTGGGCTCCTGTGCTGGGTCGGGTGCTGGGGACCATTCCTACCAACCGTTGCCGGCTAGTGGGGGTGCGTGTGGTCGCGTTCCTGGCTGCGGGGCCCCTGGCTGCGGGTGTCGAGCCAGCGTTGCAGACCCTGGGCGTTGGAGTGGATGCCTGACAGGGTCTCGAGGCGCTCACGGGCGACGGGATCGATGTCGTCGTCGCCGACGCCGAAGCGGGCTTCGAGGGCCTCGGTGATGTCGCGGTCCTCCTGCCACGCCTTCTCGGCCACGTCGGCCCAGCTGCGGAGGGTGTCCTCGGCCTCGACGAGGATGTCGACGGGGTCGGGCACGAGGCCGTAGTGGGCCAACGCGATGCCCGACGGCTGCCGCTCGGCGAAGCGGTGGAGCGAGTCGATGGCCGACTCCAGGTCGAAGTCGGGCGGCGGGGTCGCCGGCCGGAGGATGCCGACATCGGGCAGGCGCACGCCCACCGCGTCGCCGGCGAAGAGGAGACCGGACTCGGAGTCGTGCAGCGCGAGGTGGTGCTTGGCGTGGCCGGGCGAGTCGACGGTGACGAGCGACCGGTTCGACGACACCCGGACCTCCTCGCCGTCGTCGAGCACGTGGATGCGGGACGGGTCGGTCGGGTCGAGGCGCCCGTACAGGGAGTCGAGGAGGTCGCCGTAGACCATGGCGGCCGAGCTCACGAGCTTGGTGGGATCGGCCAGGTGGCGGGCGCCACGCTCGTGCACGTACACGGTGGCGTTGGGGAACGCCCGGGCCACATCGCCCACGCCGCCGGCGTGGTCGAGGTGGATGTGGGTGACGATGATCCCGGCGAGCTCGTCAGCGGCCACGCCCAGCGCCGCGAGCTCGGCCAGCAGGGTGTCGACCGAGGACTGCGAACCGGTCTCCACCAGCACGGGCGCGTCGCCCTCGATGAGGAAGCCGGCGGTGACCCGCTCCCACCCGCCGAGGAGCGTGTCGATCTGGACGACGCCGGGGGCGATGGTGTCGGACACGGCAGGCTCCGATCTGCACGATGGCGATACGTTCGGCTCTCGTGGCGAAACCTACCCCCACCTTCTCGGTCAGCGAGTTGGCCGACCGCATCGGCGAGCAGCTCCGCGCCGCGTTCCCCGCCGAGATCTGGGTGCGTGGCGAGATCGAGAACCTGACGCGCGCCCCGTCGGGCCACGTCTACTTCTCCCTCGCCGACGACGGCGGCGGAGGCGGCGAGTCCGGGATGCCCGGCCAGGCTCACCTGTCGGTGATGCTGCGAGCACGCGAGAAGGAGCGCGTGAACCGGCTGTTGACGAAGGCCGGGGGTCGGGTACGCATGACCGACGGCACCGACGTGCGGATCCGCGGTCGCGTCGACTTCTACCCACCGCGGGGCCGGCTCCAGTTCCAGATGGTGTCGATCGACCCCGCCTTCACCCTCGGACAGCTCGCCGCGGCCCGGGCCGCCCTCGTCGAGGCGCTGCGCGGCGAAGGGCTGCTGGCCCGGAACGGCGCGCTCGCGATGCCCGCGCTCCCGCTCCGGGTCGCCGTGGTCACCTCGTCGGGCAGCGCGGCCGAAGCCGACGTGCTCACCGAGCTCGACCGGTCGGGCTTCCGGTTCGACTACTGGGTCGCCGATGTCCGCGTCCAGGGCAACGAGGCACCGACGTCCATCGCCGGCGCCATTCGCTGGTGCGCCCCGAAGGGCTTCGACGTGATCGTGGTCGCACGGGGCGGCGGGTCGGCCACCGACCTGGCGGCGTTCGACGACGAGCTCGTCGCCCGGGCCATCGCCGAGAGCCCGGTCCCGGTACTCACCGGCGTGGGCCACGAGGTCGACCGGACCGTCGCCGACGAGGTCGCCCACACCTCGGCCAAGACCCCGACGGCCGCGGCCCAGCACCTGGTCGGCCTGGTGACCCGGGCCCGGGACCGCGCCGACGTCGCCTTCGACGGCATCATCGTGGCCGCCGACCGGGCGCTGCGGCGGGAGGCCGAGCGCCTCGACCGGCTCGCCGCCCGGACCTCGACTGCGGCCGCCGGCGCGACGCGGGCCGAGCACGCCCGGATCGACCACCTCGAGGCCCGGCTGCGACGAGCCCCGGTGGGCCGGCTGGAGCGGGACGAACGTGCCCTCGAACAGGCTCGCCGCCGGCTCCGCTCGGCGACGCGACGTACGCTCGATGACGCTGAGCGTGCGATCGACGTGCTCGCAACCCGCACCAGCGCCGTCGACCCCGAACGGGCGCTCGCCCGGGGCTGGTCGATCACCCGGGACGAACGGGGCACGGTGGTACGTTCCGCCGCGGATGTGGCAACGGGCATGACCATTCGCACCACCGTCGCCGACGGCACCGTGACCTCGACGGTCACGTCCTGCGACCCGGACGACGAGCGATGAGCCCCGACGCGCTCGACCAGGCCCCCGCCGGCTACGCCGACGCCGTCGACGAGCTCGAGACGATCCTCCGCGAGATCGAGGACGACGACGTCGACGTCGATCTGCTGGCCGAGCGGGTCACCCGGGCCGCCGCGCTGATCGAGTTCTGCCGCGACCGGATCGTCGCCGCGCGCGACGCGGTCGACGCCGCGACCGATTCCGCGACCGACGACGACTGACCGCCGCCCGGTGGCGGGCACCGGTCCGGCTCAGCGGAGCGTCAACGGAGAAGCGGACCACCTCGGTCGCGCCGGCCGACTCCGACGCCGACTCGGCCCGCGGGGTGGGGTCGACGTGCTCGGCGGTGCCGGCCTCGCCCGCGGGGCGCTCGACCAGGCCGAGCTCGAGCATCGGCGAGGTCGCGGTACCGCTCAGCTGCTGGCCGTCTCGCTCGCGCACGATCAGCGACTCGTAGGGGCGACGAACGAGGCCACGACCACGAGCACGGCCAGCGAGATCGGGACGATCGGGTGAATTCGCCACTGGCGGGCGACACGATCGGGTCGCTGGGCCATCCGGGCAGCATGCCAGCCCCGTAGGATCGTATGATCATGCCCACGCCCCCGACCCGCAACGCCGTCGCCGTGCCGCCGAGCCTGGCGCGGGTCGCTGAGCTGGTCGAAGGCCGCCTGCGGGTTCTCCTCGACCACGAGCAGCAGCGGTGGGGATCGATGACCGAGGACCTCGACGCGCCGCTCGAGGCCCTCCGCTCCCTCGTGATGTCGGGAGGCAAGCGGCTGCGGCCGGCGTTCTGCTACTGGGGGTTCGTGGGCGCCGGCGGCTCCGCCGACGACCGCACCGTGATCGACGCCGGCGCGGCCTTCGAGTTCCTCCAGGCGTTCGCGCTGGTCCACGACGACGTCATGGACGGCTCGTCGACCCGACGTGGTGCCCGCACCGCCCATCTCGCCTTCGCCGACCGCCACGCCGACGAGGTGTGGCGTGGCGAGCAACGCCGCTTCGGCGAGGGGGTGGCGATCCTGATCGGGGACCTCGCCCACGTGTATGCCGACCTCCTGTTGCGTTCGGCGCCTGCCCCCGTCCTCGACGTGTGGGACGAGCTGCGCATCGAACTGAACGTCGGGCAGTACCTCGACATCCTCGGCACCGCCCGGGGTGACACCGATCCGGCCGGGGCCCGGCGGATCGCGCGCTACAAGTCGGGCAAGTACACGATCGAACGTCCCCTCCACGTGGGCGCCGCCCTGGCCGGCCGGTACGACGAGCTCGCCGAGGTGCTCACCGCCTACGGCGATCCGCTCGGCGAGGCGTTCCAGCTGCGCGACGACATCCTGGGCGCGTTCGGCGAGTCGTCGCTCACCGGCAAGCCGGTCGGCGACGACCTGCGGGAGGGCAAGCCGACGCCCCTGCTCGCCGTCGCCAGCCAGCGCGCCAACCGTGCCCAGCAACGGGCGCTCGACGGGATCGGCGACCCCACCCTCACCGACGAGGCCATCGCCGACATCCAGGAGGTACTGGTCGGCACCGGCGCGATCGACGTGATCGAGTCCGACATCGAGCGGCTGACCGACAGCGCGCTCGCCGCGATCGGCGACGCCCAGATCGCCGACGGGGCGCAGGAGGCGCTGGTCGACCTCGCCCGCTTCGTCGCCTGGCGCGAGTCCTAGGAGCACCACCGCCGTGCAGGTCGTCGTCGTCGGAGCGGGTCTGGGCGGACTGAGCGCGGCCGCCCACCTCCGCGGCCGTGGTCACGACGTCGTGGTGGTCGAGCGCGCCGACCACCCCGGTGGCCGCAGCGGCCGCCTCGAGCTCGGCGGCTACCGCTTCGACACCGGCCCGACCGTGTTCACCATGCCCGACCTGCTGCGCGAGTCGTTCGACGCGATCGACGCGGACATGGACGACTTCGTGCGCCTGCGGCCGGTCGACCCGATGTACCGGGCCACCTACCACGACGGGTCGGAGCTGCGGGTCTGGCACGGGCGGGAGCGCATGAGCCAGGAGATCCGCGAGGTGGTCGGGCCCGGGGCCGCCCGGCAGTTCGGCCGGTTCGCCGACTGGTTGCGCGAGCTCTACGAGATCGAGCTCGACCGCTTCATCGACGCCAACTTCGACTCGCCCCTCGATCTCGCCCGGCCGATCGGACCGGCGGTACGGCTGCTGCGCCACGGTGGGTTCGGCAAGCTCGCAGCCCGCGTGGCGTCGTACTTCGACGACCACCGCCTGCAGAAGATCTTCAGCTTCCAGTCGATGTATGCCGGCCTCGCCCCGTACGAGGCGCTCGCCCTCTACTGCGTCATCACCTACATGGACTCGATCGAGGGCGTCTTCTTCCCGGAGGGCGGCATGCACGCGGTGCCAGCGGGCATGGCACGGGCGATCGAGAAGGCCGGCGTCGACATCCGCTACGGCATCGACGTCGAGCGGATCGTGCTGGCCGACGGTTCGAGCGGGCGGGTGCGGGGCGTCCGCACCGCCGACGGCGAGGTCGTCGAGGCCGACGCCGTGGTCTGCAACCCCGACCTGCCCGTGGCCTACCGGACCTTGCTTCCCGGGCTGAAGCAGCCCTTCGCCGTCCGCCACGGCCACTACTCGCCGTCGTGCGCGCTGTGGCACGTGGGGGTCAAGGGCGACCTGCCCGCCGGCACCGCGCACCACAACATCCACTTCGGCGAGCAGTGGGACGAGGCGTTCCGCGACCTGCTGCACCGGGGCACGCTCATGCGCGACCCGTCGATCCTGGTCACGGTGCACAGCCTCGACGAGCCGTCGATGGTTCCGGCCGGTTCGCACTCCCTGTACGTACTGGAACCGGCGCCGAACCTCGACGGCAACATCGACTGGTCACGCGAGCGCGATCGTCTCCGTACGTCGCTGCACGACCGGGTGGCCGCGCTCGGCTACCCGATGGACATCGAGGTCGAGGCCTTCGTCGACCCGGCCGACTGGGAGGCGCAGGGGATGGAGCGGGGCACGCCGTTCGCGCTGTCCCACCGCTTCCGCCAGACCGGGCCGTTCCGGCCCAACAACGTGACCAGGCACGCGCCCGGCCTGGTGTTCGTCGGCTCGGGCACCGTGCCCGGCGTCGGCGTGCCGATGGTGCTGATCTCGGGGAAACTGGCGGCGCGACGCGTCGACGACCTGGCGGACGCATGATCACCCTCGAGCAGAGCTACGAACACTGCCGGCAGCTGAACAAGCGCAACGGCGCGACCTACTACTGGTCGACCACGGTCCTGCCGCGGGTGAAGCGCCACCACGTGCACGCGCTCTACGGCTTCTGCCGGTACGCCGACGACATCGTCGACGATCCCGGGAGCGGGAGCCACGCCGACGTGCCCACCGACGTCCGGGCCGAGGCACTGGCCGAATTCGGCGATCGGTTCTTCGCCGACCTCGAGGCGGGCGACAGCGACGACATCGTGCTCAAGGCGACGATCCACACCGTGCGGGCCTTCCGCATCGATCCCGGCTGCATCGACCGCTTCTTGCGGTCGATGGCCATGGATCTCACCGTCGAGACCTACGAGAGCTACGACGACCTGCTCGGCTACATGGACGGTTCGGCGGCGGTGATCGGTGAGATGATGCTGCCCATCCTCGAACCGCTCGACCCGGCCGCGTTCGAACCGGCGCGCGACCTCGGCAACGCCTTCCAGCTCACCAACTTCCTGCGCGACATCGACGAGGACCTCGACCGCAACCGGGTCTACGTGCCCCAGGAGGACATCCGCCGGTTCGATGCCCAATCGGCGTTCGAGACCCGGACCGCCACCCCGGAGTTCTGCGACCTGATGCGCTTCGAGATCGACCGGACCCGAGAGCTGTACCGCCGGGCCGATCCCGGGATCGAGCTGCTGCCCGGCCGGTCGGGGCGCTGCGTGCGGGCCGCCCGGCTCCTGTACGCACGGATCCTCGACGAGATCGAGGCCATCGACCTCGACGTGTTCGCCCGCCGTGCCAGGGTTCCCACGTGGCAGAAGGTGACCACCGCCGGACGGACGCTCCTCCTCGGGTGACCATCGTCGGCGCCGGGGTGACGTTCGGCGTCATGGCGGCGGCCCAGATCGCGATCCCGCTGACGTCGGACGACGCAACCATCGAGTGGCTGTCGTCGCTGGTGGTCGTGGCGTTCTTCGCGACCTCGCTGCTGCTGGCCGGCGCCCACTGGGGCGCGGCGCGGGCGCTGGCCGCCGCGGCGTTCGTGACCGTGGCCACGCTCGTCGTGGAACGGCTCGGGTCGACCACCGGGTTCCCGTTCGGCGAGTACGAGTACACGGGCGCGCTCGAGCCGACGGTCGGCGAGGTCCCGGTGATCGTCCCCCTGGCGTGGTTCGCCATGGGGCCGCCCGCGCTCGAGGTCGCCCGGCGCATCACCCGGCACCCGCTCGGGGTGGTGGCGATCGGTGCCGCCGCGCTCACCGCGTGGGACCTGTTCCTCGACCCGCAGATGGTCGACAACGGCTACTGGGTCTGGGCGGCGGACGGCGCCTACGAGGGCGTCCCCCTGACGAACTACGCGGGTTGGCTGGGCGTGGGATTCGTGGTGCTGGCGGTGGTCGACCGGATCCGGCCGGCCGACGCCGAGCCGTCGGTGTGGCTGCTCGCCCTCTACACCTGGTGGGCGGTGATGAACACGATCGGGTTCCTCGTGTTCTTCGGCGAACCGCTCGTCGGTGTCGTCGGCGGACTCGGGATGGGTTCGATCACCGCCCTCGCGTGGTGGCGACGTGGCTGAGGTCGTGGTCGTCGGCGCGGGTGTCGGCGGGTTGGCCGCTGCCATCCGCCTCGGCGCCGCCGGACACGAGGTCACCGTCGTCGACCGCCTCGACCGGGTGGGCGGCAAGCTCGACGAGCGCTCGGTCGGTGGCTTCACGTGGGAGACCGGCCCCTCGCTGCTCACGCTCCGGTCGGTGTTCGACGAGCTGGCCACCATCGCCGGCCGGCGACTCGACGACCTCGTCGACCTCGTCCGTCTCGATCCCATCTGCCGCTACCGCTTCGCCGACGGGTCGGGGTTCGACCACCGGGCCGACCTCGCCGATGCCGCCGCGGCGGTCGAGCGGTTCGCGCCCGGTGCCGGCGAGCACTGGCGCGCGTTCATGGACCACGCCGCCAGGGTGTGGGCGGTGTCCGAGCGGACGTTCTTCGCCGGGCCGATGGCGTCGCCGCTGCGGCTGCTGCGCCGGATGCGCTCGCCCCGCGACTTCGTCGACATCGACCCGCTGCGGTCGCTGCACGCCCGCGCCGAGACCAGCTTCGACGACCCGCGCCTGGTCCAGTACGTGGACCGGTACGCCACCTACTCGGGATCGTCGCCGTACCGGGCGCCGGCGACCCTCGCCTGCATCCCCCATCTCGAGCAGGCCCTCGGTGCCTGGTACGTGCTGGGCGGGCTCGGCCGGCTCGCCGACGCGCTCGGGACGCTGGCAGCCGACGTCAATGTCGAGCTCCGGCTGTCGAGCGAGGTCGACGCCGTCACCAGCGACGGCTCCCGCGCGACCGGGGTGCGGCTCGCCGGCGGGGAGCACCTCGACGCCGATGCGGTGGTCGCCAACGCCGACGCCCTGCACCTCTACCGCGACCTGCTCCCCCATCGCCGCGCCCGCCGGTGGGCCCAAGCCGCGCCCCGCTCGTCGTCGGGCTTCGTGCTCCTGCTCGGCGTCGAGGGCACGACCGACGGGCTCGCCCACCACAACATCTCGTTCTCGGCCGACTACGAGGCCGAATTCGACGCCCTGTTCCGCGACCACGAGCCGATCGCGGACCCGACCGTGTACGTGAGCGCCTCGTCGGTCACCGACCCGGGCCAGGCTCCGGCCGGCCACGAGAACTGGTTCGTCCTGGTCAACGCCCCGTCCGGCTCCGCCGACCGCGGCGACTTCGGCGGCTACGGCGACCGGCTGCTGGAGGTGCTGGCCGAGCGGGGCTGGGACCTGTCCGGCCGCATCGTGCACCGCGAGGAGATCTCCCCGGCCGACATCGCCGAGCGCTACCGGACCCCGGGCGGCGCCATCTACGGCACCTCGTCCAACGGCGTGCTGGCCACGTTCCTGCGTCCCGGCAACCGCGGCCCGATCGACCACCTCTACCTCTGCGGCGGCAGCAGCCACCCCGGCGGCGGTCTGCCGCTCGTGGCCATCAGCGGTCGCATCGCCGCCGACCTCGCCCACGCCGACCTCGTCGACGCCGACCTCGGCTGATGCGGAGGGATCAGGGGTGGCGGAGGGCGCGCGCGAGCGGGGCGACGTCGGTGTCGGCCGTGACCGGCGCCAGGGCGAAGGACCACCGCGCCGGCCCACCGGTGACGCGGTAGGGCGGAAGCGTGTCGGGACCGCACGCGCCGGTGCCGACACCGCGCTGGAGGACGTCGACGTGGACCTCGACCGAGTCGCTGGGTCGCAACGACGCCGTCGTGGTCGCGGCGTACAGGTCGGCGTCGTGGTGGAACCGGGCGGTGAAGCCGAACGGATCGAGCGCGCTCGTGGCCGAGACGAGCAGGCCGACACCATCGCCGTCGCACAGGGTGAACCAGCGGGTGTCGGTGTGGTTGCCGTGTTCCTGGGGCAGGACGTAGGGCACGTACTGGTCCTCGACCGTGCTGGACCAGCGGCCGAGGTGCTGGCTCGATTCGCGATCGACGTAGGTCTCGAGCGGGCCCCGCCCGTACCACTCGAGCCGGTCGAGGCCGCCGGGAACCTCGAAGCGGGTCCCGATCCGGGGGAGGTCGTCGAGGTCGGCGGGCAGGCTCAGCTCCTCGTCGACCACCACCGACCCGTCGGGTCGGATGCCCAACCGCTGCCGGTGGTCGACCGGCGCGTCGGCGCCCGGGAGGACGAGGCGGCGTCGGAGCGTGACCCGCAGGCTGCCGTCGGGTTGGCGACGCTGGCGGACACCGACGGGCTCGACCTCGATCCGATCGAGCCCGAGCGCCAGCCACGACGCCAGCGCGCCGACCGGGCCGTCGGCATCCAGACGTCGTCCGTCGTTCTCGGTCGGCGCGCGCCACAACGACGCCACCGGCGGTGCGACCAGCAACGACCGTCCGCCCACCTCGAACGCGTGCAGCTCCGCCGCATCGTCATCCCAGCGCACGACCAGGTCCCCGACCGTCGCCGCGGCTCCATCGACCTCGACCGGCCCCTCGTCGGGCGGGCGCCGGGCGCTCGGCGCCGGGACACGCTTGGCCCGGGGCAGGTCGAACTGCTGCCAGGCGACACGGTGGCCGGCCGGCGCCCACGGCTCGTCGTCGATGGTCACGCAGCGCAGATCGAGGTGGGCCTCGGCACCGGGGGGCACGTCGACGTCGGGCAGATCGAGCGCGATCGTGGCCTCGAACCCGCCGGGGAGGTCGGGGAGGTCGAACCCACCCGACTCGACGACGTCGCCGTCGACCCGGATGTCCCACTCGCCGCGTAGCCAGGCCACGTCGCGCCAGTCCTGGAGGTTCACGACCACCAGCCGGCCCCGCGCCAGGTTGCTGGGACGGAACCGGACCGGCGCGCCGAGGTAGGCGTGCTCGACCAGTGCCGGCTTCGCGGTCCGGTCGGGCCAGGTCAGGCCGTTGCAGCAGAAGGTGGCGTCGTTGGGTTCGTCGCCGAAGTGGCCGCCGTAGGCCCAGTGCTGGCGACCGTCGTCGTCCTCGGCCCGCAGGCCCTGGTCGGTCCAGTCCCAGACGAAGCCGCCCTGGAGCCCGTCGGTGGTCTCGATGAGGGCCCAGTGGTCGGCGAGGCTCCCGTTGCTGTTGCCCATGGCGTGGCTGTACTCGCACATGATCAGCGGACGCTGCTCGTCGGTGCCGGCCGTCCGGTCGGCCCAGTTCGTGAGCGCCTCGATCGACGGGTACATCGGGCAGACGAGATCGGTGGCGGCACCGGCGTCGCCGGGGTCGTCGGTGCCGAAGAAGGCCGGGTGGCAGGCGCCCTCGTAGTGGACGACCCGGCTGGGATCGGTGCTGCGGATCCACGCGGCGGCCGCGTCGTGCACGGCCCCGTAGCCCGACTCGTTGCCGAGTGAGAACCCGAAGACCGACGGCCGGTTGCGATCACGGGCCACCATCCGCTGGATGCGGTCGAGGATCGCCGCCGTGAATCGCGGGTCGTGGCACAGGCTCTGCAGGCGGGCGTGGGTCTCGACGTTGGCCTCGTCCAGCACCCACAGGCCGTACTCGTCGCAGACGTCGAGGAAGGCCGGATCGTTGGGGTAGTGCGCCGTGCGGACGGCGTTGATGTTGTGCTGCTTCATGGCGACGACGTCGCGCCGCATGGACTCGACGGGCACCGCCTTGCCGGTGTCGGGATCGTGGTCATGGCGGTTCACTCCGCGGATGAACACCGGGTAATCGTTGAGCAGCAGCTCGCGGTCGGCCACCTCGACGGTCCGGAAACCGATCGGGATCGCCGTCGCCTCGGCCACCGAACCGTCCGGCGCGACGAGGGTCACCCCGAGCAGGTACCGCGCCGGTCGTTCCGACGACCACGGCACGATGTCGTCGACCACCTCCTCGAACGAGGCGACGTGGCCGGGATACACGTAGGCGCTGATCACCTCGCGGACGCCGGACCCACGATCGAACACGGGCACGTCGGCGCTCAGCGGCTGGCCGAGCACGGATCGGCCGTCGGCATCGGCGAGGGTGAGCTCGACCCGCCAGCCGGGCGCAGGGACCGCGAACCCGACCTCGACGTCGCAAGCGAGCAGACCGGTGGCGAGGTCGTCGTCGAGGCCGGCGTCGACGCGAACGTCGGCGAGATGGGTGGGTCCGGTCGATTCGAGGTGGACCTCGCGATGGAGACCGGCCATCCACCAGTGGTCCTGGTCCTCGAGCCAGCTGCCGTCGGACCAGCGGACCACCACCAGCGCGAGATCGTTGTCGCCGGTCTGCACGAACGGTGTGAGGTCGAACTCCTGGGCCAGCCGCGAGTCCTTGCCCATGCCGACCGGCTGGCCGTTGCAGAACACGTAGAGGCAGCTCTCGGCGCCGCCGACGTGGAGGACGGTACGACGGGACTTCCAGCCACGCCGGAGGCGGAAGCGCTGGCGATGGACCCCGGTCGGGTTGCGGTCGGGGACCTCGGGGGGCTCGAGCGCGAACGGCATCTGCACATTGGTGTAGTGCGGGTGATCGTCGACCGCGGGGTCCATGGTCCAACAGCCCGGGACGCTCACCGGCTGCCACCCGGCGCCCTCGGTGGGACCCTCGACGTCGTCCCAGGTCACGTCCTCGGGTCGGTCGCGGAGACGGAAGGTCCACGCCCCGGACAGCGGGTGGAACCACCGCGACCGTTCGCGATCGAGCTCGGCGGCCGACTCCTCGTCCTCGAAGCGGTGGAACGTGGCGTGCATCGGCAGGCGGCCGACCGCGATCTGCTCGGGCCGGCACCACGACCTCGCACCGAAGACGTCGAGCGGCGCGGGAGACGGAGCGGGCATCGGGCGGACCGTACCGTGTCAGCCGTGGCCCTCGTCCCGAGACCGACGTTCCCCACCGCGGTCCGGACCGGCCTGCTGGCGATCGCGGGTGCCCGCATCGCCCGGGGCGCATCCCGTCGCCCGCCCATCACTCCGATCGCGGGCGACGTGGCCCGAGACGTGACGGCCGTCGTGCCGGCGCGTGACGAAGCCGACCGCATCGGCCCGTGTCTGGCCGCGCTCGCAACCGAGGGGGTGCCGGTGCTGGTGGTCGACGACGGCTCCACCGACACCACGCGCGAGGTCGCCCGGACGGCCGGCGCGACCGTCGTGGATGCCGGTCCCCTGCCCGACGGATGGGTGGGCAAGGCGCACGCGCTCCACGTCGGGCTCGAGGCCGCGACCACGGGGATCGTGATCTCGGTCGACGCGGACACCCGGCCGGCGCCGGGCTTCGTCGCCGCCATGGTCGGCGCGCTCGGCGACCGGGCGATGGTCACCGCCGGTGCGCGGGTCGTCAATGCCGACGCCGGCGGTCGGGCCATGCACGCGTCGATGCTGACCACCCTCCTCTACCGGTTCGGTCCCCCGGGCACCGCCCCGCGGCGGCCGGCGCGGGTCGTGGCCAACGGGCAGTGCATGGTGATGGATCGGCGCCAGGTGCTGGACGCGGGCGGGTTCGCACCGGTGGCCGACAGCCTGATCGAGGACGTCGCACTCGCCCGGCACCTCGTGTCTGCCGGGCACGAGGTGGCCTTCGACGACGCCACCGCCGTCATCGACGTGGCTGGCTACGGCTCGTTCGACGCAACGCTGCGTGGCTGGGGCCGATCCCTCGGCCTCGGGCCCGTGACCGCACCGGCCTGGCTCGCCGCCGACCTCGCCGTGCTCTGGTCCACCATGGCGCTCCCACTGCCGCGCCTGGTCACCGGGCGCGGCGACGTCGTCGACCTGGCCGCCGTGGCACTCCGGGCCGGCGTGACCCTGGCGACGGCCGACGCCTTCCACCCGGGGGGTCCCGCCCTCGTCGCCGCCCCGCTGCTCGATCCGATCGCCGTGCTCGCCGTCACCGCGAGCGCGCTCCGCCCGTCGAGGGCGTGGAAGGGAAGGCGCTACGCCTGACGGTCGCGCACCGCCGCCTGGGCGAAGCGCAGACCGACGATGCCCATGAGCGCGCCGGTGGCGGCGACCCGCTCCTTCGACTCGAAGCCGATCTGGACCAGCGGGAAGCCGAACACCCCGACCCGGGCAGCCAGCGCGAGCGATCGGCTGCCCGCCCAGACGATGGCGAAGGCGGCAGCGGCAGCCGCAGCAGCGACCGGTGACAGCACGGCCATGCCCCCGACGAAGGTCAGCACCGAGCGGCCACCGCGGAAGTCGGCGAAGACGGGGAACGCATGCCCGATCATCGCCGCGGCGACGGCGGCGTAGGCGATGCCCCACGTCGAGCCGTCGAGCACGATGCCCGCGCCCGCGGCGAGCGCGCCCTTGCACACGTCGCCGACGAACACCGGCAACGCGGCCTGGCCGCCACGCTGCTCCTTCACGTTCCAGTAGCCGGGGTTGCGATCGCCGACGTCCCTCGGGTCGAACCCCTGCCCGCGGGCGATCAGCACGGCCACCGGGATCGACCCGAGCACGTACCCGATCGCGACGGCCGCTGACAGGGCGACGGCGTCGATGGCCCCGAGCAGCACGGGGGAAGTCTGTTACACCAGTGCTGTCTCCGGCGAAGAAGGGGTGCGATGGCCGTCGAGATCGGTGCGCTGTACCGGGAGCACGCCGCCCGCGTGTGGCGGTACGCCCGGGCGCGCCTGCCGACGGATGCCGACGCCGAGGACGTGACCAGCGACGTGTTCACCCGGGCCATGGGATCACTGCACCGATTCGACCCCGACCGGGGCACCGAGGCCGCCTGGATCACCGGCATCGCCCGCAACGCTGTCGCCGACCACTGGCGACGGCAGCGACCCGAGGACCCCGCCGAACAGCCACCGGAGCCATCCGACCACGTTTGGCGAGACGATCCGGGGGAGCATGCCGCTCGAGCCGACTCGGCGGCCGATGTGCGCGCCCACGTCGGCTGTCTCAGCGAGCGGGAGCAGGAGG
Organism: Acidimicrobiales bacterium; assembly: GCA_034522155.1. Classification (GTDB taxonomy): domain Bacteria; phylum Actinomycetota; class Acidimicrobiia; order Acidimicrobiales; family Salinilacustritrichaceae; genus Salinilacustrithrix. The sequence continues at coordinate 169,741 of JAXHLP010000014.1, forward strand.
CGGTCGCCCTCCGCTTCGGCGCGGAGCTGTCCTCGCCGGAGATCGGCGCGGTCATGGGCATCAGCCCGACGGCGGCGCGGATGCTCGTGCACCGCGCCGTCGCCAAGCTCCGGGAGGTGATCGACCATGGCTGACGACGAGACCGAGTTCACGCCCGAGGAGATCGCCGAAGCCGACGCACTCGACGCCCAGATCGACGAGGCGCTCGCCGGCCGACCCCGGGCCGACACGCCCGACACGGTGCTCCTGCTCAGCGCCGCGATCCGGACCGATCCACCACCGTCGCTGGCCCACCGCGTCGAGGCCCGGCACGAGCACGTGCTCCGCCGGCGGTGGCGTCCGTTCCGGTACGCGGCCGCCGCCATGGCGTACCTGTTCATCTCCCAGGGCCTCGGCAGCCTGCTGTGGGGTGATTGGGTCGCCGAGGGCGTGGGCGACGACTTCAGCCCGCACGTGACCCGCGAGGCCGCGTTCGCGCTCATCGCCGTGGGCATCGCGGTGGCCGCCGGCGCGGTGGCCCGCCGGCTCGCACCGGTGTCTGCCGCGACCGGCGTCCCCCTTGCCATCGCCTTCGGCGTCGCCGGCGTCGGCGAGATCGGCGTGTTCGCGGCCGGCGCGGTGCTCCACCTCTCGCAAGGGGCGGTCGGCGTGATCCTGGCCGTCACGTTCTGGCGGTACTGGCGTGACATCCCGGGCCGGCGGGACGAAGACGGGGCATGAACGACAGACCCGACATCGGGAACCGGCCCGTCGCGACGTGGGTCCGTCTCGCGCTCGTGGCGCTGGCAGTACCGAACCTGCTGACCGGACTGTGGGCGCTCGTCGATCCGCAAGGCTGGTTCGACGGGTTCCCCGGCTTCGACCCGCGCCTGGTCGCCGCCGAGCCGCCCTTCAACGAGCACCTCGCCACCGATGCCGGCGCGGGCCTCCTCGCCTCCGGGGTGGTGCTCCTCGCCGCCGCGTGGTTCGCCGACGGCCGCAGCGTCCGCCTCGGGCTCATCGCCTACGGCTGCTTCGCCATCCCCCACGCGGCCTGGCACACCGTGAATCCGTCCGAGCCGCTCACGGCTGCGGAGGACGTGCAGAACGCCACCACGCTCCTCGTCGCGGCCATCGCCACCATCGGGCTCTACGTGTACGTGTCGCGCGCCGCCCCTGGAACCACGGAGGTTCCCGCATGAAGGTCCTCGACCAACTCCGCACCGCACGGTCGGTCCTCGGTCAGGCCCGACGCAACCGCACGGACCTGATCCGGGCACTGGCCCGTCGACCACAGCTCCTCGCCGCCACCGGCGTCTTCGAGCTCGGGGTCGCGACCAGCGCCCGCGTCGACGCCCGGCTCAAGATCCTCGCCGAGCTCAAGGCGGCGTCGATCGTGGCGTGCGAGTACTGCCTCGACATCGGCTCGGCCATGGCCCGGCACGAGGGACTGACCGAGCGCCAACTCCGCGAGCTCCACCACCACCGGACCAGCGACGCGTTCGACGAGACCGAGCGCACCGTGCTCGACCTGGCCGAGGCGCTGACCCGGGTGCCCTCCGTCGTGGACGACGACCTCCGCCGGCGTGTCGAGGCCACCCTGAGCCGGGCCCAGCAGGTGGAGCTCGTGACACTCATCGCGTGGGAGAACGAGCGCGCCCGTCTCAACCAGGGCCTCGGCATCGCCCCCAGCGGCTTCAGCGACGGCCAGTACTGCGTGCTGCCCGAACCCGCCGCGACGACGGGAGACCGAACGTCCCCGTAGCGTCGATCAGCAATGGTTCTGGCCTCGTTCCACCTGATCCGGTATCCGACCGGGGTCGCGGCTCGGCGCCTGCCCCTCGTCCCGCTCGACCGCCGGGCCCTCCGCGCCCGGTCGGGCGCACGGTTCGTGAAGCTCCTCGGCACGGGACGCGGCCAGCAGCTCGCCCGGTCGGCCGACCTGCGCCGATGGGCGGTCTTCGCCACCTGGCCCGACCGGGTCGGCCTCGAGTCGTTCCTCGCGAGCTCGCTGACCGAGCCGTGGGACGAGGCGGAGGAGCGCTATGACGTCGTCCTCGACCCGATCGGCGCACACGGCTCCTGGGATGGCGTCGACCCGATCGCCGGGACGACCGGCGAACCCGGCAGCGGGCCGATCGCTGTCCTGACCCGGGCGATGGTTCGCTGGCGCCGGGTGCCGACGTTCCTGCGCGCGGTACCAGCGGTCGACGACGCCACCGCGTCGGCCGGCGGTCTCCTGGCCGCGGCCGGGATCGGCGAGCTGCCGGTCGGACGCCAGGCCACCTTCAGCCTGTGGCGCGACGAGGCCGCCGTCCGGGACTTCGCCTACCGGGAGCCACGCCACGCCGAGGTCATCGAGCGGGCCCGCGACGAGGGTTGGTACGGCGAAGAGTGGTTCGCCCGGTTCCGACCGGTCGAGTCGTCAGGGACCTGGGACGGGATCGACCCGCTCGGGAGCGGGCCGTAGGCGAGCTCGGCGGTCTCGCTCGAGTTCGCGGAGCTCGGCGGGCACCACGGGCGCCAACATGCCGTAGGGCTCGCCCCCGTAGCGGTGGTGCAGATCGTGGGCCGCGGCGAGGCGGTCGAGGCCCGCTCGGCGGCGACGTTCGCCCAGCCGCTCGTGGATGTAGACGTCGTGGACGTACGCGTACGACGCGCCGTACAGGGTGACGCCCACGCACACCGGGAGCAGGACGCCGAACCCGTCGAGGTTGAAGCCGACGGCCAGGGCGATGATCGTGATCGACGCGAAGATCACCGGGAACGCGTCGTTGGCCTCGAAGAACCCGACGTCTCGACGCGACGGCCAGTTGCGGTGGTGCGAGCGGTGCAGGCGACGGCCGAGCCCGTGCATCACGAAGCGGTGGGCGAGGTAGGTCGCCGGCTCCATCAACACGTACGAGACGGCCACGATCGCGAGCACTGGGATCATGGCTCGGGCGCCCACGGGGCCGGGTCGTCCGCGGTGTCCTGGCGGACCCAGAACAGCAGCACGAGGGTGACCAGGCTGAAGCCGAACAGGTAGTCCTCGACCGGGATGTCGAACGGGAACCGCCACGGCGTCTTCGCGGACGGGTCGTACTGCACGATCGGCGCCGACAGTTTGGTGAGCCACCCGTTGACCAGGACCATGAAGAACAGGCAGATCCCGAGCGTGTACCAGTACGAGGCGCTGCGGAACAGACCGGTGTGCAACCACCGCTTCTCGACCGCGACCACGGCCACGACCGACGCGGCCGCTGCGACCGTGTACTCGTACATCATCGCTTCAAGGTGTAGCGCGAGGCTTCGAAGGTCAGCAACGCGCACACGGGGATCACGAGGAAGAACACCAGCTCCTCGACGGGCAGGTCGCCGGGCAGGAGCCACCCGGTCACGTACTCCTCGGCGAAGCGCCAGTGGCCGAGCGCGATGGCGATCACGTCCCAGACCACGAACACGACCACGGCGGGGGCGAGCGCCCGGAGAAGCCGAACCGGTCGCCGGTAGACGCGGGCCCGGAACACGAACTCGAGCGGCAACGTCACCGCCAGACACGCCCCCATGAGCAACAGGTACTGGAAGCGGTCCATCTCGGACATCGACGGTAGCCTCGCCGGCCTGTGCGTGAGCGGCGGGACGAATCCGATGGCGGCGAGAGGGTCGATCCCGGCGCGTTCGGATGGCTCGACCGGCTGTTCTCGCTGAGCGCCGAAATGCTCGTCATCCAGCGCGCCGCCGACCTCCGCACCGACTATGTGAGCCCGAGCGTCGAGTCGCTGCTGGGGATGCCGGCCGAGGAAGCCGTCGCACGTTGGGCCGAGATCATCCACGTCGACGACCAGCCCGAGCTGGGGGAGATACGTCGGTGGGTGGCAGCCGAGGTCGGACGCGAGGACCGCACCCGCGCCCGGCTCTGGCACGCCGACGGTCGCCTCCGCCACTTCGAGGTGACGATGGCCAACCACGGTGAGGACCCGATCGTGGGCGGGATCCTGATCCGGGGCCGTGACGTCACCAGCATGGTCGAGACCGAGGCCGAGCTCCAACGCTCCCGCGCCCGCTTCGAGGCCATCGTCACCCGTGGCCCCGGCGCCACGCTCCTCGCCAACGTCGACGGACGGATCCAGTTCGCGAGCGAGAGCATCCGCCGGCTCATCGGGCACGACCCCGGCGACCTGACGGGTCGCCAAGGCCTGCGGTTCATCCATCCCGACGACCGTGACCAGGCGACCAACGACTTCGCCGGGCTTCGCGAGGCCACCGGCCAGGCCGAGACGACCCTGCGCGTCCTGCGCGCCGACGGGGGCTACGAGTGGATCGGCTTCACGGCCATCAACCGGCTCGACGACCCCGACCTCGGCACCATCGTGTTCTCGATGCGGACGGTGAACGAGGAGATGCTCGCCGAGCGACGCATCGAGCGCCTGCTCCGGAACTCGTCCGGCGCGTCGCTCGTGCTGAACACCGACGGAGAGATCACCTGGTCGACCCCCGGCGTGGAACAGGTCATCGGGCATCACCGGTCCCTGGGCCCCGAGGCCATGGCGGATCTGGTCGCCGACCAGGACGTGGCCTCGGCCTACGAGACCTTCCACAAGGCCCTCGACGCGCCACCCGAGGCCACCTTCCGGTTGCTCGCACGGGCCGGCCCTTCGGAGCGCAAGGGCTGGGTCGACATCACCGTGACCAATGCGATCGACGACCCCGCGATCGCCGGCGTGATCGTCAATGTCCGCGACGTCGACGACGCGGTGCGAGCCGGCGCCACCGGGCATCGGTTGAGCGAGGTGCTCGAGAACACCACCGACATGGTCTGCATGTACGACCGAGACCTCAACCGCGTCTGGGCCAACGCCACCGCCACCGAGATCCTCGGACCCTCGCCGGTCCCGCCGGACGAGGCGTTCGACCAGCTCCCGGCAGAGCTGCGGGAGCTCCCCCACCAGGTCCGCGACACGGGGTCGTGGCGGGGCGAGGTCACGATCCAGGCGCAGGACGGCCGATCCATCCCGATCGAGGCGACCACGCTGCTCCACACCGGCGCCGACGGCGAGGAGTACCTCTCGCTGATCGCCCGCGACATCTCCGAGCGCAAGGCGTTCGAAGCCCAGCTCGAGGCCCGGGCGCGCCACGATCCGCTCACCGGCCTCCCCAACCGCCTCTACCTGTCCGAAGTGCTGGGGGCGAGCCTGGCCCGCGACGACGATGTCGCACTCCTTTTCCTCGACCTCGACCAGTTCAAGGCGGTCAACGACTCCCAGGGCCACGACGCCGGCGACCAGCTGCTGGTGACCGCGGCGGAACGCCTGCGACGCTCGCTCCGGCCGTCCGATCTGGTGGCCCGCTTCGGCGGCGACGAGTTCATCGTCCTGCTCCCTGGTGTGAGCACCAGCGAGCAGGCCCGCCCGCTCGCCGAGCGCGTGCTCGACCAGCTGCGCGGTCCCGTGCAGCTGGGGCCGATCAAGGTGTATCTCACCGGCAGCGCGGGCATCGCCCTGGCCCGCGGAACCGACGCGACCACGCTCATCAGCAACGCCGACGCGGCGATGTACAAGGCCAAGGCCGAAGGACGCGACCGCGTCGCGGTCTTCACCTCCGAGCTCCGGGCCCGGACCGAGGACCGGCTCGGCATCGCCCACGCGCTCGGCGAGGCCATCGACCGTGGGGCGCTCGACGTGTGGTTCCAGCCCATGGTCGACACCCACCACCACCGGCCGCAGCTGGTCGAGGCACTCGTCCGATGGACCGGTCTCGACGGACGCATGGCCGACACCCAGCAGGTCATCGAGGTGGCCGAGGAGAGCGGCCTCATCGCCCGACTCGGCGAAACGGTGATCGAGTCGACCTGCGCGGCCATCGCCACGCTCGGCCCGGTCGCCGACGGCCTCCGGTTCGCCGTCAACCTGTCGGCTCACCAGCTCACCGACCATGGTCTTCCCGACGCGCTCGAGACGTCGATGGCCCGTCACGGCGTCGATCCGACCCAGCTCGTGTGCGAGATCACCGAGAGCGCGGTGATGCTCGACGTGGAGACCTCGGCGGCCATGCTCGAACGCATCCACGCGCTGGGCATCGGCATCGCCATCGACGACTTCGGCACCGGCTACTCGTCGCTCGCCTATCTCCAACGCTTCCCGGTCCAGGTGCTCAAGATCGACCGCGAGTTCGTTCGCGGGTTGCACCTCGATGCCGACTGGAAGCGCTCGCTCGCCGCCGGGATCATCTCGCTCGGTCATTCGCTCGGACTGCACATCGTGGCCGAGGGGGTCGAGGAAGCCGAGCAGGCCGAGGTGCTCGCCCTGCTCGGGTGCGACAAGCTGCAGGGGTTCCTGTTCGCCGAACCGACGCCGGTCGACGAGCTCCCCGACGCGCTGGCGCGCCTCGGTCACCGACGAGAGCGGGATCCGACCCGGATCGGGCAGGACTAGCGTTCGGGCGGAGATGGCCGCCTCCGACACCACGACCCGCCGGCCCGGTCCACGGCAGCGACTCAGCAACCGAGCGGGCTCGCACCGCCATCTGCTCGCAGGGTCGGCGACGATGGTCGTGGGTGCGGCAGCGCAGGCGGTCACCGGTGCCATCTTCTGGTTGGTCGCGGCGCGCATCGACACCGCCGACGACGTCGGCCGGGCCACGGCCCTGTTCACCTCCACGCTGTTCATCGCCTACCTCGCGGGCCTCGGCCTGCAGGTCTGCCTCGCCCGGTACGCACCCGACCGCACCCGCGAGTCCCACACCGTCTTCGCCTGGGGCGTGCTCGCCACCGCCCTCGCCGCCGCGGTGATCGGACTCGCCTACCTGTTCGTGGTCGACACCGAGGCGACCGACGCGCTCATCGACTGGCACCCGATCGCCGGTCCCGCGTACTTCGCCCTCACATCGGTCGGCTCGGCGCTGACGCTGATCGTCGATGTTCGGTGGATGACGGTCCGGCGCTGGTCGCTGGTGCTCGGCCGGGTCTCGGTGGTCGGCCTGTTGCGCTTCCCGCTGCTGCTCGTGCCCTCGGGCGGCGAGGAGACCGTCCACCTGTTCGTGATCGCCTCGTTCCCGCTGCTGCTCACCGGCGTGGTCGGCGTGCTGACCATGCCCCACATCACCGGCGACCGCCACCGTCTCTTCCCCCTGCCCGATTCCCGCCGCGCCGCGTTCCGGTACTCGATGGTCAACTACCTGTCGACCCTCGCCTACCAGGCACCGCAGTTCGTGTTGCCGGTCATCGTGCTCCTGTCGGTCGATCCCACCGAGAACGCCGCGTTCTACGTGGCGTGGGGCATCACCACCCTCACGCTCTACGTGCCCATGGCGATCGGCCAGGCCCTGCTCGCCGAGGGAGGCAAGGGCGGCACCGAACTGCGCGCGCAGGTCCGGGTGATCCTGCTGCTCACCACCGGCCTGATGTCGGCGGCGACCGCGGTCGCGTTCGTCGGCCGCGACCTGATCACCGTCGTCTACGGCGACGACTACGCCGACGCGGCGCGCGTCATGCCGATCCTCGTCGCGGCCTGCATCCCGTGGGCGATCACGTCGGTGTTCCTCACCGAGGCCCGGGTGGTGCACCGCAACGTCGACACGGTGGCGATCACGCTGTCGTTGACGATCGCCATCCTGGTTCCCGCGCTGTTGCTGGTGCCCGACGAGGGGATCGACGGGGCGACCACGGCGTTCGTGATCGGCAACGTCGTCGCCGCGACCGTGGCCACGGCCAGCCACCTGTTCCGCCGTACCCAGCCGGTGCCACCCGACGAGATCGGGGTCGATCCCATGGAGGAGGAACTGCTCCTCCATCCCTGATTCTCAGCGGGTGAAGCGGAGGGTGACGAGCTGGAACGGGCGCAGCTCGAGGTGGTGCACGTCCGCGTCGACGGGCACCGGGTCGGAGGTCGGCCGCTCGAGGAGATCGCAGGGCGTGACGGTGGCGTAGCGCTCGGCGGTGGTCAACGACGCCCGGACTCGACCGCCGAACGCCTCGTGGGCGCGCACGACGAGATCGCCGGAACCGTCGTCGGCAGCCTTGACCGCGGTGATGACCACGCCCGGGTGGTCGACGGCGGCCACGCTCGGGCGGGGCGCGCCCGTCACGAGTCGGGGCGGGAGGTTGAGCGCCCACGACTCGGCGATGACATCGGCGAGGCCCGGGCCGTGGGCCAGGACCGAGTAGGTGAACCGGTGGTGACCGCGGTCGGCGTCGGGATCGGGGTAGTTGGGCGCCCGGAGGAGCGACAGCCGCATGGTCGACTCGAGGCAGTCGTGGCCGTACCTGCCGTCGTTGAGCAGGGCGACACCGAAGTCGGGTTCGGCGAGGTCGGCCCAGAAGTGTCCGCACACCTCGAAACGGGCGTCGTCCCACGACGTGTTGCGATGGGTGGGTCGGCGCACGTGGCCGTACTGGATGTCGTAGCGGGCATCGTCGGCGCGCACGTCGAACGGGAACGCGGCCTTGAGCAGCTTCTCGTCCTCGTGCCAGTCGACGTCGGTCTCGATGTCGAGTCGGGCACTGCCCGCCCGGAGCACGTAGGTCTGGGTGATGGTCGACGCCCCGAACGACCGACGCACCTCGACCGCCGCCCGCATCGTGGTGTCGTCGACGACCTCGATCGAGTCGACGTCGGTGAGCAGCTTCGGGTCGAGGGCGAGGGTGTGGGCCTCGATGTCCCAGGCGTCGTAGGTGTTGGGGTGATCGGGGAACAGCTGCAACACGTTGGCGGGTGCCGCCAGGCACTCCCGGTCGGCTCGCCGATCCACCAGCGAGGCCAGGGTCCCGTCGCCACCGATCGTGGCCCGCACCAGCCCGTTGTCCAAGGTGTGGGCACGTGCCCCGGTTCCGGCGGTCTCGGCCCGGAGGAGGCCGACGGGCTCGACCCCGGCGGGCAGCTCGGTGGACGTCATCCCGATCCCGTGCGAGGGCGCTGCGGCCCACACCGGCCCGCCGGCGCCGTCGACCACCCCCGGACCGAGGACCCCGGCGAATCCGAACGGCCCCGCGTTGGCCGCCACCCACTCCCCGGAACCAGGGGGCTGGATGGCGAGGGCGTGGGAGATCAGCTGCCCGCACTCGGCCAGCAACTCGGCGTGGGCGGCCTCGGTGTCGTCGTGGACCCAGGCGATCGCCGAGCCGGGGATGATGTCGTGGAACTGGTGGAGCAGCAGCTCCTTCCAGAGGCGCTCGAGCCCGGCGAGCGGTGGGGCGGGGTCGAGCGCGGTCCAGACCTCGAGCTCGCGCAGCGCCAGCTCGCCCCGCCGGTTGCCCCACTTGGTCTGGGCCTGGGAGGTGTAGGTCCCGCGGTGCATCTCGAAGTAGAGCTCGCCCCGCCACACCGGGGCGTCGGGATAGTCGTCGATCGCCCGTGCGAAGAACTCGTCCGGGGCTTCGATCGTCACGCGGGGCAGGCCGTCGAGGTCGCCCACCCGCCGGGCCCGTTCGAGCATCTCCCTCGTCGGTCCTCCGCCGCCGTCGCCGTGGCCGTACAGATACATCGACCGGCTGGCCCGGCCCTTGTCCCGGAAGTTGCTGACCGCGAAGCGCAGCTCGCTGACCTTGACGTCGCCGCTGTAGGTGTCGGCCGGCGGGAAGTGGGTGAACACCCGGGTGCCGTCGAGGCCCTCCCACCAGAACGAGTGGTGCGGGAACGGGTTGGTCTTGTTCCAGGACAACTTCTGTGTGAGGAAGGAGCGGCAGCCCGCATGGGCCATGAGCTGGGGCAACGCCGCCGAGTAGCCGAACACGTCGGGCAACCACACCTCGGTGGTCTCGACCCCGAAGGTGTCGGCGAAGTACCGCTTGCCCCACACGAGCTGGCGGGCCAGCGACTCGCCCGAGGGCAGGTTGGCGTCGGCCTCGACCCACATCGAACCGACCGGGACGAACCGCCCGTCGGCCACCCGGGAGCGGATGCGCTCGAACAGCTCGGGCTGGTCGTGCTCGATCCAGTCGTACTGGGCGGCCTGGGAGCACACGAACCGATGCTCGGGATACTCGTCCATCAGGGCGAGCTGGTTCGTGAACGTGCGAGCGCACTTCCGGCGGGTCTCGCGCAACGGCCACAGCCACGCCGAGTCGATGTGGGCGTGTCCCACCGCCGACAGCCGGTGGACGTGGTCGCCGGCCGGCCGGGCCAGCACCCCCGCCAACCGGTCCCGGGCCGCACCGGCGGTGGCCGGCAGACGATGGGGGTCGAGCACGTCCAGCGCGGCGTCGATCGACCGGAGGAGCTCGTAGCGGCGCGGGTCGTCGGTCGACAGCTCGCGCATGAGGCCGACGGCGATCTGCAGGTCGAGCTCGAGGTGGTACACGTCGTCGTGGCGGACGGCGAGCTCGGCCGCGTTGAGTCGATACTGCAGGTCATCGCCGGCGGTGGCCGGGTCGCCGAGCGGCGTCGGCTGCTGGGACAGGACCACGATCGGGTTGGCCGCTGCTTCGACCAGCACATCGACCCGTCCATCGGCGTCGGCGAGCAGCTCGACCGGCACGTACTGGTGCAGCGGGTGGATGCCCCGGATCGGGCCCCCACCGGCGGTGGCGTAGATCAGCCCCTCGGACTGGAATCCGGGCCCCACGCCGGCGGCGAAGTCGACCCGCGCCTCGACCGTCTCGCCCGCCCATTCGCCGGGCACCGCCGCCTGGAGGCGGAACCACGTGGTCCCCCACGGCTTTCCCCACCGTCCGCCGATCTCGAACGGCGCGAACGCCCCGTCGGCCACCGCGGCGCGGGCGTCGTCGACCGGCACGGGTTCGCCCGGCAGGTGCCAGGCGGTGACGTCGAAGCGCTGACGAGCGCCGTGGATCGCGGGCCGGATCCGGTCGCGCACGGTGCGCCGGATGCGCTCCTCGGCCAGCTCTCGGTCGTCGTGCACCGTGGTGACCATAGGCCCGAGACCCGGGAGCGGACCGACACGCCAGCCCACCCCTTGTCAGATGCCGCTTCGATAACTATCGTTATTATCCAGTTGACGAGCCAGTTCTCCAGGGGGAGATACCGCATGAGCATCCGCACCGAAGCCGACATCCTCGGCCGAGAGGACGTCGACGACCTCGACGCCATCCTGGCGATGACCAACAGCGAGGTCGACGAGGTCATCCACACGGTGCAGGACAACGCCGACGCCCTGTTCACCTGGGACTACGAACGCACCCGGCCGGCCCTCGGCAAGCTGTACGAGAAGGCCAAGAAGAGCCAGTGGAACGGCGAGACCGATCTCGACTGGTCGATCGAGGTCGACCAGGAGAAGATCGCCCGACAGTCGCCGATGACGATGACGACCGCAGCCGTGGCCGAGCTCGGCATCGACGTCAAGGGCACGTCGCTCGAGAAGTGGACCGACGATGACTGGCTCAACCACGCGATCGAGTCACAGAACTGGAGCCTGAGCCAGTTCCTCCACGGCGAGCAGGGCGCGCTGCTGTGCACGGCCAAGATCGTCGAGACCGTCCCGTGGATCGACGCCAAGTACTACGCGGCCACCCAGGTGATGGACGAGGCCCGCCACGTCGAGGTGTTCGCCAAGTACCTCGACGAGAAGCTCAACGGGCACTACCCCATCAACACCCACCTGCGGATGCTGCTCGACGACATCATCGACGACAGCCGGTGGGACATGACCTACCTCGGCATGCAGATCATGGTCGAGGGCCTCGCCCTCGCCGCGTTCGGCATGGCCCAGCAGACCACCAGCGACCCGCTGCTCAAGCAGCTCCTGCGCTACGTCATGAGCGACGAGGCCCGTCACGTGGCCTTCGGCGTGCTCTCCCTCAAGGAGTACTACGAGGAGCTCTCCGACGCCGAGATGCTCGACCGCCAGGAGTTCGCCTTCGAGGCCGCCGTGCGCATGCGCGACCGGTTCCTCCAGCAGGAGGTCTGGGAGCGCTCCGGCGTTCCGGTCAACGAGGCGATCGCCCTGTTCAAGCAGGACGACCCCGAGCTCAAGAACCAGGACCCGTTCCAGCAGCTCCTGTTCTCCAAGATCGTGCCCAACTGCAAGAAGCTCGGCCTGCTCGACGCCAACGACGGCTGGCTCCGCAAGCGCTTCGACACCCTCGGCGTCACCCAGTTCGAGGACTGGACCGACACCGGCGAGGAGTACGAGATGCTCGACGAGGTGGCCAAGGACCGGGCCGAAGAGACCGCCTGAGTCGGATCAGTCGTCGGCGGGCGCGAACACCAGGTCGATCTCCTGGGGGTTCACGTCCACGCCGAAGACGGCGGCGATCAGCACGCGCCGCCGGTCGGTCAGGTCGAGCAGGTCATCGACGAACTTGCGGAGATCCGCCTTCGCGGGTCCATCGGCGACGTCCGGCGATGCCGACTCGTGCTGCTCGAGGTCGGGAGTGTGGGCGACAGACATAGTTCGAATGACCTAGATGTCGGCCGTCTCACAACCGACCTTGAACGATCCCAATGACGTGTTTCGCATGATTCGATGAAGACCCGGCGACCCGAGCGGTTGCGGCCGAACCGGCAGCACCCAGTTCGGGCCTCGGTTCGGGCCTCTGGTCGGACTTCACGCCGGACGAGCGGTCGGGCAGCATGGTGCACATGGATGAGCCCGATGAGCTCGAGTCGCTCCGGCGTGAGATCGACGCGATCGACGAGCGCTTCGTGGAACTGCTGGCGGAGCGCTTCCGGATCACCCGGCGGGTCGGGCGCATCAAGGCCGAGCGCGGGCTCCCACCCCAGGACGCGACCCGGGAGGCCGAGATCGACGCCAAGGTCCGCCGCCTCGCCTCCGAGTTCGACCTCGACGAGGCTCTGGTCGCCGACGTGCTCCGCGCCGTGATCGACCGCGTCGTGGCTGAACACCAAGCCGCTCGAAACGTCTGACGCACGAGCGGCGGAGGTTCGTCACACTGTCGGGCATGGCGACGATCACGCACCGGACCACCACCGAGCTCGAGGCCGCCGTCGACGGCTTCCGTTCCGCGCCCGCCGACGAGGGCACGCTCGAGCTCGTGCTGCGCCGGCCCGCGGTCGAGGAGCGTGAGGTGCTCGACGAGGCCCGGCTGACCTTCGCCGACGGCGTCGAGGGCGACACCTGGAAGGTCCGCGGCAGCACGCGGACCGAGGACGGCTCGTCCCACCCCGACATGCAGCTGAACGTGATGAACGCCCGGCTCGCCCGGTTCATCGCCGTCGATCCCGAGCGCATGGCCCTGGCCGGCGACCAGCTCTACCTCGACTTCGACCTCAGCGCCGCCAACGTCCCGCCCGACACCCGACTCGCGATCGGCGGCGCGGTCATCGAGATCACCGATCAGCCCCACACGGGTTGCGCGAAGTTCCGCGAGCGGTTCGGCGCCGACGCGCTCCGGTTCGTCAACTCCCCGCTCGGTCGCGACCTGCACCTGCGGGGCGTCAACGCCAAGGTCGTGGTCGAAGGCACGGTGCGCCCGGGAGATACCGTCACCAAGCAGTGACGACCTCCAGCCGGGATCCCGACGCCTTCGCAACTGGCACCGACCGGGTCCCGAACCTGGCGCTGCACATCGGAGGTGCCGCGCTCCTGTTCGTCTCGGCGGGCATCCTCGTGTCGACCGCAGTCGAGGCGGGGGCCGGCGGCGACGAGGTCGGCTCGATGGCCCTGTCCGCGGGGCTGGTGGCCGCCGTCGGCGCAGCACTGTGGCGAGCCACGACGCTGCCGGCCAAGACCTCGGCCACCGGGACGTTCCTGGCCGTCGGCGCCACATGGTGCATGGCCGCCGCCGGCGGTGCCGTGCCGTTCATCCTCGCCGGCACCTTCCCCACCGTGGACGCAGCCCTGTTCGAGTCGGTGTCCGGGTTCACCGGCACCGGCTCGACGGTGCTCGACCCGATCGACACCGCGCCCCGGGGCATCCTGTTCTGGCGGAGCATGACCCAGTGGTACGGCGGCACGGGCATGGTCGTGCTCGCCGTGGCGATCCTCCCGTTCCTCGGCATCGGCGGCATGGACCTGCTCCGGGCCGAGGCGCCGGGCCCCAGCACCGACCGTCTCGCGCCACGCGTGTCCGAGACCGCCAAGCGTCTGTGGCTCGTCTACGGCCTGTTCACCGTGTTCGCCGCCGTGGTGCTCTTCCTGGTCGGCATGTCGGTGTTCGACGCCGTGACCCACGCCTTCACCGTGGTGTCGACGGGCGGGCTGTCGCCGTACGGCAGCTCGATCGCGGCGTTCGACTCGTTGGTGATCGAGCTGGTGCTGGTCGCGCTGATGCTCTTCGGCGCCACCAACTTCACCCTCCACTTCCGGTTCTTCAGCGGCGAGCACATGTCGTACCTGCGCTCGCCGATGTTCCGGTACTTCATGCGCGTGTTCGCGGTCTTCGTACTGGCCGTGTCGACCCTGAACTGGCTGCAGGACGAGGTCTCCATCGGCACCGCCCTGCGCGAGGGCCTGTTCAACGTCACCACACTGCTGACCTCGACCGGCTTCGGCACGGCGGACTACGTCCAGTGGGGCGCGGCATCGCAGCTGCTCCTGCTCGCCCTGATGATCTCGGGTGGCATGGCCGGCTCGACCGCCGGTGGGTTGAAGCTGATCCGCGTCCGGGTGCTGTTCCGGTTCGCCCGGCGAGAGATACGCAAGGTCCGGCATCCGCGCGCCGTGCTGCCCGTGCGCCTCGGCGGCGACGTCGTCCCGGAGCGCTCGGTCGACCGTGTGGTCGGGTACGCGCTGCTCTACTTCTTCTTCATCCTGCTGGGGACGCTCGCACTGGCGGTCATGGGCAGCGGGTTGGCCGAGTCGATCGGGGGCGCGGCCTCGGTGATGGGCAACATGGGTCCGGCCCTGGGCGAGGCCGGCCCTGCCGCCAACTTCCTCTACTACGACCGACCGGCGCGTGCGCTGCTGATGGTCATGATGCTCGCCGGACGGCTCGAGATCTTTCCCATCCTGGTGATCCTCAGCCGACTCACCGGTCGGACCGGGCCGGTGAGCCTCGGGGCACGGCACGCCGGGCGCGGCCCGGGTACGTGGCGGCTCGATTCGTGGCGACCGGGCGTGCGTCGGACAGGATGACGCCATGCCCGTCTACGCCCTCGGAGACCTGACCCCCACCATCGCCGACGACGCCTACGTCAGCCCCGACGCCGTCATCATCGGCGACGTGCGCATCGGCTCGGAGTCCTCGATCTGGCCGGGCGTCGTGATGCGGGGCGACACCGGCCACATCACCGTCGGCGAGCGGACCTCGATCCAGGACGGCAGCATCATCCACACCACGATCCATGCCCCCACGACCGTCGGAAACGACTGCGTGGTCGGCCATCTCGTCCACCTCGAGGGCTGCACCATCGAGGACGGCTCGCTCGTGGGCTCGGGCAGCATCGTGCTCCACAACGCCGTCGTCCGCTCGGGCGGTCTGGTGGCCGCCAACGCCGTGTGCAACAACAACTTCGAGGTGCCCTCGGGTGCCATGGCGATGGGTGTGCCCGCCAAGCTCCGCCACGACGCGGTCGACCCGGCGATGATCGAGATCCCCGCGGCCCACTACGTGGAGAACGGCAAGCGCTTCGCCGAGGAGCTCCGACGGCTCGATTGAACTCGTCGGGCGCTCGCCGCTAGTTGGAGTCGGCGTTCTGGACGCGGCCCATCGCGTCCTTGCACGCCGGGCACACCGGGTAGTTGTCCGGATCACGGCTCGGGACCCACTTCTTGCCACACAGCGCTTCGATGGCCTCGCCGGTGATGTAGGCGCGGGTGACGTCGTCCTTGCGGCAGATGTGGGCGTACTCCTCGTCGTCGCCGTCGCCCGTGGACGGCTGGGGCGTCGTGTCGGGCGTGATCGTCGGCGTCGGTGACGGCGACGGGTCGGTGGCGCGAACGGAACGCATCGCGACCCAGGCTACCTGGGTCGGAAGCCGAGCCCGAACGAGCGGACGGCCCGGGCGAAGATGTTGGCCTCGACGTCGATCTCGTCGACCACGTGCAGGTCGGTCCAGTCGCGGGTGAGCTTGGTGAACAGGATCTCGAGCTCGTGGCGGGCGAAGTTGGCGCCGAGGCAGAAGTGCGTCCCGTGCCCGAACGCGACGTGCGGGTTGGGGTCGCGACGCACGTCGAAGATGAACGGGTCGTCGAACACGGACTCGTCGCGGTTGGCCGACGGGTAGACGAGGGCGAGCCGGGCACCGGCGGGCAACGGCTGCCCACCCAGCTCGGTCTCCTGGGTGGTCTTGCGGAACATGTTGTTGAGCGGTGTCACCCAACGGATGATCTCCTCGACGGCCGACGGGATCAGCTCGGGCTGCTGGTACAGCAGCTCCCACTGGTCGGGGTGGTCGCAGAAGGTCCGCAGACCGTGGGCGATGGCGGTCCGGGTGGTCTCGGCGCCGCCGGCCACGAACAGTCCGACCTCGTGGAAGATGGTGTCGATGGCGAGCGGCTCGCCGTCGACCTCGGCGTGGGCCCACTTCGACAACAGCCCGTCGGTCATGGGACAGCCCCGCTCCTCGGGCACCGACTCCATCACCCAGTTCATGAGCTCGGTGGTGACCTGGACCATCCCCTGCATCGCCGACTGGTCGAACATCATCGAGTCGATCCGCATCAGCTTCTCGGACCAGCCCTTGACCTGCCGCCAGTTCTCCTCGGGCAGACCCAGCAGGTTGCAGGTGAAGCGGGCGGGGAGCTGGCCGGCGATGGCGTCGACGACCTCGCACCGGCCGTCGTCGGTGACCGTGTCGACGAGACCGTGGATCATCGTCTCGAAGTCCGAGGACTGCTCGCGCACCGCCCTGGGCGTGAAACCCCGGTTGACGAGGCGACGCTGCTGGAGGTGCTTCGGGTCGTCCTGGGCGATCATGTTGGTCTCGATCGGCGACTCGTTGACCCGGTAGGCGCCTTCGGACGAGAACACGTCGGGGTGACGCTCGGCGAAGATGACGTCGGCGTGGCGGGTCACCGCCCAGAACCCGCTGGCCTCGTCGTGGTGCACCGGCTCGTGCTGGCGACACCAGGTCCACGCGTCGTGCTGGCGGTCACGCCAGAACGTCGGGTCGAGCAGATCGATGGCGGGCGCGGTCATGGGCCCATCCTGCCAACCACACGCGACCGCCGCTCGCTCAGACGAGCTGCTCCAGGCCCACGAGCACGCCCATGCCCACCACCAGCGTCAGGGCGATGTTGCGGGTACGCCACGACACGATGGCGGCGAGTGCGCCGGCGAACAGCTCGGGCTGCCACAGGTCGAAGGAGCCCTCGGGCCGGATGAGCGCCGGGACGGTCAGTGCCGCCAGCACCGCGGGCGGGATCTGGCGCAGCACCCGCTCGACCGGCTCGGGGAGGTCGACCAGCCGGTGGGCGAGGGCGAGGAAGCTCGCCCGCAGGGCGTAGGTCCCGGCCGCGGCCACCAGGATCGTGATCCAGACGTCGCTCATGAGGACGCCTCCCCACCCGTGCGGGCCCGGCGGGCGTCGGCCAGCGCGCCGGCGATGATGCCGAGGACACCGCCGATCACGATCGCCAACCGCTCTGCTCCCAGCTCGGCGGCGAGCACCGCGCCTGCGCCGCCGACTGCGGCGGCGACCACCGCCGGCCACCGCTCGAGCACCGGGACGAGGAGCACGAGGAACACCAGCGGGATGGCGAACTCGAGGGGGACGTCGTCGGGCACGCTGCTTCCCACCAGCGCGCCGACCGCGGTGGCGGTGAGCCACGACGTGCCGAGCGTGATGCCGACCGCGAAGTAGAAGGGCATGCGGGCGCGGGGGTCGTCGCGGCCCGTCCAACGGACGATCGAGAGCGCATAGGCCTGGTCGACGAGGAAGAAGGCAGCTACCAGACGCTTGGGGAGCGGCTCGTGGGCCAGGCGCGGTGCCAGCGACGCCGAGTAGAGGAGCATCCGCAGGTTGATGGTCAGCGCGGTGATGATGGCGATGACCACGGTCGCGCCGTCGTCGAGGGCGTTGATGATGGCGAGCTGGCTGGCCCCGGCGAACACGAACCCCGACAGGCCCATCGCCTCACCGAATCCGAAGTCGGCCGCCACGGCCGATGCACCAGCCACGAGCCCGAACGGCACGACGCCGATGAGCATCGGCGCCGCCGCGGCAACGCCCTCCTTGATCGCGGTCCGCCGCAGTGTGGTGTCAGGCATCGGCAGCAGTCTGGCGAAGCACCGCGCCCACGCCGACCAGATTCCCCGTCAGTCCTCTTCGCCCTGCTCGTCGGGGCTCTCGGCGGTGTCGTCCACCCGGTGCCGCGGGCGAGTCGCGTCCCGGCGACCTCGCGGGCGTCGAACCTCGTCGGTGCTGGCGCGTCGGCGGTTTCGCTTCTGTGCCGGCCGCGGCCGCGCCGCGGCCGCCTTCGAGACCGTCCGACCGGCCGCCTTCGAGGCCCGACCAGCCGCCTTCGTGGCCCGGCCCGCAGCGTCCGAGGCCCGCCGGGCGATCATGCGGGCGCGCCGGAGGCGCCGGCGCAGCACGTCGGAATCGACACCAGTGGTCTCCGAGACGAGGTCGTCGAGCCCGGCCACCGTGGACGTGGCGGCGATCGGCGTGTAGTGCGCCCGGCGGCTCTCGGCGACGGCGCCCCGACGGAACATCCGGAACACGACGAAGACGCAGAACACCGACCCGACGACGATCAGCACCCGGAACATCCCCTCCGGGCCCATCAGCCCGATGGCGATCGAGGCCAGGAACGGCCCGCTGGCCGCGCCCAGCCCGTTGGCGGTCAGCAGTCGGGAACCGGCCGACAGCACGTGGATCGGGTCCATGTAGTCGGCCTGGTGGGCCATCGACAGGCCGTAGAGGGAGAACGCGCCCGCGCCGACGACCAGCGCCGCGAGCAGCGCGAGCGGAAGGCTCTCCAACACGGTCCCGGCCACGCCGATCACGCTGCCGGCGACGATGAGCGCACCGGCGGTGAGCATCACGTAGCGCCGGTCGGTGCGGTCGGACCAGTTGCCGAGCGGGATCTGGCCGACGATGGCCCCGACCAGGACGGCGACGACGAACTGCGAGGCGCCGGAGACACCGAACCCGGCCCGCGTCGCGTACACCGCGCCGAACCCGGCGACGGCGCCGACACCCATGCCCGACACCACCACGCCGGTGATTCCGAGCGGTGCGATGCGGAACACGGTGTCCCACGGCACGGGCTCGGACTCCTGGGGCGCTGGGGCCTCGCTCGGCGCCAGGGTGATGGGCACCGCGGCCAACGAGACGGCCACGGAGCCGATGACGAACAGCACGACGCCGGTGGGGCTGGCGACGTTGAGGAGCAGGGTGCCCGCGGCCAGGCCGCCGGTGACCACGGTGTTGTACACCGACAGCAGGGTGGCCCGGGTGGTCGAAGCGGCCACGTCGTTGAGCCACGACTCGGTGACGACGAACAGTCCGGCTACGCAGGCGCCCGTGAGGCCGCGCAACAGGAGCCAGGGCACCGGGGAGACCCAGACGCCGTGGATCAGGACCGCCGCCGACGCGATCGCAGCGAGGGCCGCGAAGACCCGGATGTGGCCGACCCTGCGGATGAGCCCGGGCGCCCACGTCGAGCCGGCGACGTAGCCGAGGTAGTAGAGACCGAGGACCGCGCCGGTGACGGCCGAGCTGAAGGCGGCCTGCTCGGCGCGCACACCGAGGAGCGAGCCCTGCAGGCCGGAGCCCGTCATCAGCAGGAGGATGGACGCGAGCAGCGGCCACGCGGTCAGTACGACCGTCGTGACGCCGGAGGAGACCTCGTCTTCAGCGCCGACGTCGACGGCCATCGCGCGCATAGTGAAGCACCACCAGGGCCGCCGCAAGGAACTTTCCGCCCGGTGTTTGCCCTTTCTCGTGGTGTGTGACCGAATGGGTGACCGTGGGCACCCGGACGGCGATCGTGACCGGCGCGAACTCGGGCATCGGGCTCGAGACAGCCCGGGGCATCGCGCGCGCCGGCTACCGGACCGTCCTGTGGTGCCGGGACCCCCAGAAGGCCGCGGCGGCCAAGGTCGACATCGACGGCACGGCCCGCAACGGCCACACCGAGATCGTGCTGGCCGACCTCGCCAGCCAGACCGGCATCCGACGCGCCGTCGACGACCTCGACCGGCGCGTCGACACCCTCGACCTGTTGGTCAACAACGCGGCCGCCATCGTCCGCAAGCGGACCGAGACCGACGAAGGGGTGGACGCCGCGCTCGCCATCAACCACCTCGGCCCGTTCCTACTGACCAACCTGCTGCTCCCCAAGCTCCGGGCGGCGCCGTCGGCCCGGATCGTGAACGTGGCCAGCGACGCCCACAAGCTGGGCAAGATCGACTTCGACGACCTCCAGGCCACCGGTGGGTACGGACCCTTCGGCTTCCCCCGCTACGGCCAGACCAAGTTGATGAACGTGCTGTTCACCCGGGAGCTGGCGCGGCGACTGGCGGACACCGAGATCACGGCCAACTCCGTCCATCCCGGTGCCGTCCGGACCAACCTCGGCCACCCGCCGGCCGTCATCCGGGCGCTCGTCGGGCTGTTCTTCCAGTCGCCCGAGGACGGCGCGCGCACGTCGCTGGCCGCGGCACTCGACGCCGAGTTCGCCGAGGTCACCGGCAGCTACTTCGTCAAGGGACGCCCCGCCGACCACAAGCTGGCGAAAGCCGCCCGAGACGACGAAGCCGCAGCCCGGCTGTGGACGATGTCGGAGGAGCTGACCGGGCTGTCCTGAGACTGTCGAATCAGTTGCCGAACGCGCTGCTCGCCGCGTCCTGGGCCTCGACCCACTGCGGGTGGGCCGCGACCTCGTCGTTGGCCCGGACCCGCACCGTCATCGGCGACCGGTCCTTGGCCACCATGAGGTCGGTGAGGGTGAGGTCGTCCCAGCTGTCGATGAGGTTGTAGTCGGCCCGGCTCATCTGCACCTGGGTGACGATGGGCGGCTCGGGCTCGGGTGCTTCCTCCTGCGGGGGCTCCTGGCACACGTCCATGGTCGCGATGCCGGGCCAGGTGTCGAAGATGAACGGCGTGGACGCTCGCACGCCGTCGACGCAGGCCGCGATGTAGCGCTCGGCGTCCCAGCCCTCACCGGCCGGATCGATCGGGTCGGTGTAGATGGCGAGGTGGTCACCCTCGTCGTCGCGGACGAAGCCCTGGCTCAGGTCGTAGAGCCCGATGCGGGTGACGCGCTGGCCGATGGGCTCGAACAGCGGCTCGAACATCTCCTTGAGCTCGTCCTCGTCGTTGGTCGGCAGGGGGGTCGGCTCCGACGTCGTGGTGGTCGACGGCACCGTCTGGGCCGCCGGGTCGCCGTCGTCGTCGCCGCACGCGGCGAGGAGCCCGCCGCCGACCAGGGCGCTGCCCGCCGCTGCGATGAACCGCCGCCGAGACCATGTGCGTTGCATCGGGGCGAAGCTAGTGGCCGCCGCGTCGGGCGAGGCAGTCACGCGGACGGTCGCCCCGGCCGACCTCGAGGCGCCGGTTCCTTGACGACGGCGCCGTGGGAAGTACGTTGCTGCGCCATGCGTCGTCTCCTCTTCATCCCCATCGCCTTCGCCCTGCTCGCGGCCACCACGACCATCGCCGGGGCCGCCAACCCTGCCGGCACACCGACCTCGTCGATGACACTCGACCCGACATCCGGCCCACCCGGCACCGAGTTCACGGTCAGCAACGTCGAAGAAGACGTATGTGTCACCAAGGGCCCAACCGAGGTGGACCTGACGGCGCCTGGCGCAGAGCCCGAGGCCCAGACCGTACCCGCCGACCTCGACGGCAACTGGGAGGCGACCTTCACCGTCCCCGAGGACACCGAGGTCGACGAGATCACGGTCAACGCCGAGTGCCATTTCGCCGGTGAGCTCCAGCCGACGGGTGTGCAGGGCGTTCGGGCGATACCCCAGCAGACACCGCCCGCCATCGTGGTCTACGACCCGGTCACCTTCACCGTGACCCAGCCGGACACGACGACGACCACGACCACGACCGAGCCGACCACCACGACGACCGAGCCCGACACCCTCGACGAGTCCGATGTCGCCGAGGGCGTGGTCGCCCAGCCGACGCTGACCGGCTGAGGCTCGCCCGGACCGGTCAGGCCACGATCTCGACCGGCGTGCCGAGCGGCAACATCTCGACGAGCGACTCGATGTCCTCGTTGCGCATGCGGATGCAGCCGTGGCTGACGTCGGAGCCGAGCACCGAGGGGTCGTTCGTGCCGTGGATGCCGATCACCCCGTCGCCGCCCGCGAACTGTGTGAGCGTGTCGGAGTAGCCGGAGAGCGCGTACGCGTAGGTGCCGTAGACCGTGTCGGGATCCGGCGGCTGGATCAGGGCGTTGAGGTAGAAACGCCCGCCCGGCGTGGGCGTGTCCTGGGTGCCGACAGCGATCGGTGAGCGCTGCACGACCTCTCCCGCCTCCCGCAGGGTGAGCTCGTGGTCGCCGACGTCGACGGTGATGTCGTAGCGGTGCTTGGACATTTCGACGTCGCCGAGTCGGATCCAGCCGGTCGTGCCGTTGGGCCGGACCGGGAGCAGCACGTGCAACCACTGGTCCTCGTAGTCCTCCGCGAGGAACACCTGCTCGACCTGCTCCCCGTCGGTCCCGGTGTAGTCGGGATCGAAGCGGGGCAGCGTCATCTGCACCTCGCTGGTGTCTTCGGGGTCGGCGAACACCGGGATCTCGTCGACCGCGGCCCGGGCCACGACGTAGGTGTGGTCGGTGGCCAGGGCGGCCGAGATCGCGTCGTCACCGCTCGGCGCCGAGCCCGGTGTCGTGGACCTCGCCGCCGCCGTCGTGGTCGATCCATCGTCGGCCGCTGGCTCGTCGTCGCTTCCGCAGCTCACGAGCACCAACGCGGCGACCAGAGCCACCGCCATCGTCCGTCGCATCCGCACCCCGCCAGCCTGCCCGACGAGCGCGGGCTCGACCGCTTCGGCCACGGGCGCAGGGTCGATGGCCGCACCCCTACCATCAGGCCCGGCCGCCACCCGGGCGGCACCTGGCGACGACGACCACGGGGGACCAATGCCCACGATCAACGACGACCCGCGGATCGACCCACGCATCAAGGCGATGATGGGGGCGATGCCGCTTCCCGACCAGCACGACGTGTCGTCGAGGGAGGAGCTGCTCGAGCAGGCCAACTCGCCGGAGGCGGTCGCGGCCCGGGAGGCCATGACCGAGATCTTGGACGCGATGGACAACGAGGACGTCGCGCCGTCGACGGGTCTCACCACGACCGTCCACGAGTTCGAATCCTCGCCGGACGGCAACGTGGTGAAGCTTCGGTTCATCCGGCCCGACGGCGCCGATCCGATGCCGTGCGTGTACTACATCCACGGCGGCGGGATGGCGGCGATGTCCGCCTTCGACGGGATGTACCGGGCCTGGGGCCGGATCATCGCGGCCCAGGGCGTGGCCGTGGCCATGGTCGACTTCCGCAACTGCGTCTCGCCGTCGTCGGCCGAGGAGGTCGCGCCGTTCCCCGCGGGGCTGAACGACTGCGTGTCGGGCCTGCGGTGGCTGGTCGGCTCGGCGAGCGAGCTCGGCATCGACTGGGACCGGGTCATCGTCGCGGGTGAGAGCGGCGGCGGGAACCTGACCCTGGCCACCGGACTGAAACTGAAGCAGGACGGCGACCTCGACCTGATCCGCGGCCTCTACGCGATGTGCCCCTACATCGCCGGCGAGTGGCCCCAGGACCGGCTGCCGTCGTCGACCGAGAACAACGGCCTCCTCCTCGACCTCCACAACAACAACGGCCGGATGGGCTACGGCATCGAGGCGTTCGAGAACGAGGACCCCCTGGCCTGGCCGCTGTTCGCGACCGAGAACGACGTGGCCGGCCTCGTGCCCACGGTCATCAGCGTCAACGAGTGCGACCCGCTGCGCGACGAGGGCATCGAGTTCTACCGGCTCCTGCTTCGCGCCGGCGTCCCCGCCCGCGGCCGCCAGGTGCTGGGCACGGTCCACGGCACCGAGATCTTCTCCGTCGCCTGCCCCGATGTGAGCCGCGAGACGGCAGCGTCCATCGCCCGGTTCTGCCGGGAGGTTTGACCACCCACGCGCGCCGAAGGGCCCGAGCGTGCTCGGGTTCCCGGATCGTCGGGATTCTCGGGTTGGTTTCCCTTCGGCGTGCCGCGTCCTACGCGGCTCTGGCCCAGGGCGGGTCGCCGGGTGGGTCGGGGGGTCGTGGTGGGTCGGTGCCAGCTCGGGGGTCGACGAGCACGTGCCCGTCTCGGTTGGTGAACCGGGGGCGGCCGTTGATGAGCTGGACGGTGAGGTGGCCGGTGTGGGCGTGGCGGTGATGCCAGCGACAGAGGAAGACGAGGTTGTCGAGGGCGGTGGGGCCGCCGTGTTCCCAGTAGATGATGTGGTGGGCGTCGCACCAGCCGACGGGGCGGTCGCAGCCGGGCACGGCGCAGCAGGCGCCGTCGCGGGCGACCAGGGCGCGGCGCATGGCCCGGCTGGCGACGCGGTGCTCGCGGCCGGCATCCAACGGTTCGCCGTCGCGGCCGCGGATGATGATCTGGCTGATCCAGCAGTCACAGCTCCACAGGTGCAACTCGGAGGTGGGGATGGCCGCGGTCCAGGCCTGTTCGATCTCGAGCATCCAGTCGTCGAGCTGCCCGGTGCCGGCCAGGGTCTGCACTGTGGTGTGGAGGGTGATGAGGGGTTGGCGTTTGGCCGGGTTGTCGTTGGCGGCGGCGGCGCGTTCGCACAACTCACCCAGGGCCCGGGCGCGGCGCTGGGAGGGGAGTTGGTCGAGGCCGGGGTCGGTGGGGTCGGCTTTTCGGTTGGTCTTGTCGCGGCGCAGGAGTTGGGCGACGAGTTCGTCGATGACGGTCTTGACGAGGACGGCGAGGTCGCCGCCGAGGTCGAAGTTGCCTTTGAGGCGCCCGTCGAGGGTCTGGGACACGAAGAACCGGTCGTCTTCACCCTCGACACGGGGTTCGGGCCCGTCGGGGTCGTGGTAGCGCAGCCACAGTTCGATGACCCGGGTGAGTTGGTCCGCGGTCAGCTTGCGGGCGGTTTCGACGAGCATGGTCTCGTCGCGTTCGAACGCGTCGGCCGTGCGGGCCAGCAGGGCGCGGGAGAGCACCGAGGCGTGGTCGTGGGTCAGCTCGCCCGCCACCAGGGCGGCCATGGTGGCGGGCATGGACCGCAGCTTGACGGCGAGGTTGACCCGGGCGCCGACGTGGTTGCGGAACTGGCCGGTACGGGAGGCGAGCCAGTTGGCCATCGAATACGCCGCGTCGCCCCGGTGGAACTCCCTGGCGTCGAGGTCGGACACCAATCCGCCGATCGTGGCTTCGAGGCGTTCGCGCTGACGCTCGAGCCGCACCAGCACATCGGCGGCCTCGTCGCGGACCAGGTCCTCGCCTTCGGCGGCGCGCACGAGATCGACCAGCGCGTCCACGTCGGCTTCCATGTTGTCGATCAGGCTCCCGAACACGCGCGGCCTCCTTCCCTGTGGTGTCGGTGGGGAAGTGGGTTGTGCGAACGGGAGCACCAGACCCGAGACGAGCGGGCGGGCTCCGAGGCGACCTCACCAGCGCTCGCTCCAACTGGGCGAGCCCGGGGCCGATGACCCACCACCATAGCGTGAACGTACGTTCGATCTCAACACGAAATCGAAGAAATCTCGAGACTTCTTCGCCGAGACCGCCGCACCAGGCGCTCCCTGCAACAGGACCACGCAACTACCGTCCCGCAACGATGCAGAGGTTCGGATCGGAACGCCACGAGTGAAGGTCGTCGTCTTCGGTGGGAGCGGACTCGTCGGTCGCGCCACCGCCGCGCACTTCGCCGATGAACCGGGCTGGGAGGTCACCGCGGTGTCGCGCCGGCCGGTCGAGCTCGCGGGCGTCGAGCACGTGCCGCTCGACCTGACCGATGAGGAGGCCTGCCGCTCGGCAATCGCGTCGCGGGCGTTCGCCGGGACCACCCACGTCGTCTTCGCGGCGCTGCAGGAGGCACCCGATCTCTATGCGGGCTGGCTCGACCGTGACCTGATGGAGCGGAACCTGACGATGTTCCGGGCGGCGATGGAACCACTCGTCGAGCACTGCCGCTCGACCCTCGAGCACGTGAGCCTGTTGCAGGGCGCCAAGGCCTACGGGTTTCACGTCGGCCGCTCCCCCGTGCCCGGCAAGGAGGACGACGGTCGCGTCGAGCACGACAACTTCTACTTCCTCCAGGAGGACCGCCTCCGCGACCTCGCCGCCGGCGAGTCGTGGTCGTGGACCGTGCTGCGCCCCCAGATCGTCTTCGGGGACTCGGTGGGCAGCCCGATGAACCTGCTCCCGGCGATCGGCGCCTACGCGGCGATGGAGCGGGCACAGGGCCGCGCGCTCGGGTTTCCCGGCGGCGAGCGGTCGGTGCAGGAAGCGGTCGACGTGCGGCTCCTCGCCCGCGCCCTGGCCTGGGCGGCCGCCGCACCCGAGGCGCGCGACGAGGTGTTCAACGTCACGAACGGCGACGTCTTCGACTGGCACGAGGTGTGGCCAGCCATCGCCGACGCGCTGGGCATGGAGGTCGGCGATCCGGCCCCGCAGCGGTTGACCGACACCATGCCCGAGCGCAGCACCGAGTGGGCCTCGATCGTCGACCGCCACGGGCTCCGGGCGCCGCGGGATCTGCACGCCTTCGTCGGCTCGTCGTGGCAGTACGGCGACATCCTGCTCGGGGCGATGGGCGAGCGACCGCTCCCGGCGCTGTTGAGCACGGTCAAGATCCGCCGCGCCGGCTTCGACGACTGCATCGACACCGAGGTGATGTTCCGCGAGTGGTTCGCACGCCTGCAGGCCAGTGGGATGCTCCCACCCCGCTGACCGGCGCCCGACGACCGGAGGACGTACCCGGGGGCAGTCAGGGGCGGCGGCCGGTGTAACCGATCAACCGGTCGAGCAGGGCTGCGTCGTCGGGGACCGGCACCACCGGATCGAACCCCCACTGGCGATCCTCAGCGGGCACCACGGCCTTGAAGGTGTCGAACACGTACTCGGCGAGATCGTCGTCGATCGAGAAGGCCAACCCCGTGGCCTGCGCCAGGTCCCAGGCGTGGGTCGCGTGATCGGCGATGATCACGGCCAGCGCCTTCTCGCCCGACACCTCGCCGAAGGGCATCTGGTGCGTGGCGGTGAGCACGTCGGGGGTTGCGGCGTCGCGCAGCGCGGCCACGGTCTGCTTCCAACCGGCGGCCGGTCCGTCGGCGAGCACGTCGGGCGCATCGTCGGGCGGGGCCTGGCCCCGCAGACCGCCGGCGACCATCTGGCCGCCCTGGCACACGTGCTCGAGCAGGTCGTCCACGGTCCATTCGGTGCAGGGGGTCTGCGCCGTGCGGTCGTCGGCGGTCAACTGGTCGATCAGGCCGGCCATGAGGCGGTCGGTCCGGTCGAGGGCGGTGGTGGCATCCATGGGGTCTCTCCTGTTCACGGGATCTGGATCGGGACTGGTCGTTGGTGCCGGCATCAGCTGTCGCCGCCGCCCATGTCGACAGGGCCGGGCTCGCCGCCCTCGCCGGCGGTGACGAGGCGGCCGAGGAAGTAGGTCCAGCCCCCCTTGTGCTCGTCCTCGGGGCCGAGGGGCAGGCCGTCGTGGCGGAGCTCGACGATGGTCTCGTCGCCCTCGCTGGTGAGGGTGATGGTGACCGTCGTGGATCCGGGCGGGACCTCGCTCTGGCCTTCCCAACCCCAGGTGAAGGAGACGGTGTTGGGTCGGTCGACGGTGAGGTAGGTGCCCGAGGCGATGTCCTCGCCGGTGACGTTGAGCCAGAACTCGCCGCCCGGCGTGGGGTCGATCTTGGCGTCGGTGCCCATCCAGCGCAGCAGCTTGTCGGGGTCGACGAGGAAGTCGAAGACCTGATCGGGCGTGGCGCGGATGCGCTCGGTGAGCACGAGGGGTTCGGTGATGGTCATGGGGGTCACTCTCCTGATCGTGGGTCGGTGGGTGGGTGGTCGCGCTCGACCTCGACCTTGAGGTTGCGCAGCGAGGTCCGCCAGAAGTCGTCGAGCCAGCGGCGGAGCTCGGTGAGGCCCTCGGGTCGGGCGCGGTACAGACGCTTCCGGCCATCCGCCCGGACGGTGACGAGCCCCGCCTCGCGCAGCACACCGAGGTGCTGGCTGATGGCGGGACGGGTCACGTCGAAGTGGCCGGCGATGTCGCTCGCCGTCCGCTCCGTGTCGCGGACGAGGTGGAGGATCTCCCTCCGGGTCGGTTCCGCCACGGCATGGGCGGCTGCGTCCATCACGGAGACGACCATACGACAATGTGTAAGCGATGTCTAACGCTTCCTCGCGGTCGGGCGAGCGCCGGCCTCCGGGATCGATGGGTGCACCCCCGGGATCGTGTTCTATGCTTGGCCGCTCCCCTCCGGGGAACCAGCGCCCGTAGCTCAATTGGATAGAGCATCTGACTACGGATCAGAAGGTTGGGGTTTCGAGTACCTCCGGGCGCACTGCAAAACTCCAGGTCACAGGGCATATCGTGATCGGGACGCACGGCTCGCACCCGGCCGTGAGAACCAGATGAGAACCGGGAGCCTCCCAACCGAATTTTCGGAGGTCCTTCTCATGCCCAGGTTCACGGGTGTGTATCGAGCCGAGAACGGCTCGTGGTACTGCAAGGCCACGCTCGGCCGCGACCCGGTCGGTGGCAAGCGGATCCAGGTCACCAAGCGCGGGTTCCCCACCGCCGCCGACGCCGCTGCGGCCCGACGCAGGCTGCTCGAGGAAGCCGAGGCCGGCGATCGACCGGTGTCGGCTGGCCGGTCGCTGACCGTCGACGAGCTGCTCGACCTGTACCTCGACGGCATCGACGCCGACGGCCGCCTCGCCGCCAAGACCCGATACGACTACCGGCTCAACGCCGACGCCTACGTCCGGCCGCGGATCGGTCACCTCAAGGTCCGGGACCTGTCCCCGGAGGTGATCCTGGCCTGGCAGCGCGATCTGCTCGCCGGCGTCGGCACCAAGCGAGGCAAGCCGCTGTCGGCCAACACCGTCCGGCTCGCCCGGGCGTCGCTGGCCGGCGCGCTGAAGCTCGCCATCAAGAACAAGGTCCTGCCGTCGAACCCGCTGGCCGAGGTCGAGCGACCGAAACCGAAGCGGTCGATCCCCAAGCACTGGTCACCCGAGCAGGCGAGGGCGTTCCTGCGGTCCCAGGACGGCGACCGGCTCTACCCGCTGTGGGCGTTCCTGCTCGGCAGTGGCCTACGCATCGGCGAGCTGGTCTGGCTGCGCTGGGACAACGTCGACCTCGAACGCCGCCAGGTCCGCATCGTCGAGTTCGCCACCACGCTCGGCTACGAGCTCGTCGAGTCCGAGGGCAAGAGCGTCACGTCACGGCGCACGATCGACCTCGACGACGGCCTTGCCGGTGTGCTCCGGCGACAGCGTGAGCAGCAGCGCTTCGAGGCCCGGCGCGCCGGATACGAGACGACCGACTACGTCTTCACCAAGCCCAAGGGTGGCTCGTACCACCCACAGGACCTGTCGAAGACCCTGGCCGAGCTGTCGGTCGAGGCCGGACTCCCCCGGCTGACCGCCCACGGCCTGCGCCACACGAGCGCCACGCTCATGCTCGACCAGGGCGTCGCCCCCAAGGTCGCCGCCGAACGCCTCGGCCACGCCGACCCGATGCTGTTCCTCAGCCTCTACAGCCACGTCACCCCGACGATGCAACGGGAAGCCGCCAACGCCATCGGCCAAGCGTTGTTCGGGAGCAGTTGAGCGTCGACGGGCGGGCCCTGCGTCGCCACCGACAGCGGGCGGTGCTTCGCCGCGACGATCGCCGATCTGCGCCATTCTCCCGCGCGAATGGTCGCGACTAACGAAGGCACGTAGGGGCGGCTTGTGGTGTCCGTCAGTCGATCGAGAACGAGACGTCGTTGACTCCGGGGCCCGTGAGCGTGGCGTCGGTTGGCGTGCACTCGACGTCCGGGTAGTTCCGAACATCGCCGCCAGGGAGTTCTCCTCGTTCGGTTGCGCGTCCCGACGCGAGGTCTATGGACACTGCTGACATGGACATCGGACGGTCTGAGATACCCAACCCGGGGGAGGACACAGCCCAGAGCGTCTCAGCAGCAGCGCAGTACGTCGTGCGCGGGGAGTCGATGACCTCGTCAGACGCCTCAGCTGCGAGTCCTCGGATGGCCTCGGCGTCATACGGCTCGGGCCTCCAGTCGAACACGCGCTGATCGCCGGTGGCCGTGTCGAACGCGACGATCGACGTCGTGCCGTTCTCGTTTGCGACCACGATCACTTCGTCGCCGACCGCGTGCACGGCCTCGACGTAGCCGTTCGGATCGAACGCACCTAAAGACTCCACGCTCAGCGCGCCGGATCCGAAGTCGATCAGCGCAACCTGAAGCCCCTGCCGCTCACAGTCCCGCATGAGGCACAGATCACCAGCGAGCACAAGCCGGTCGTTGCCAACCTCGACACCCGAAGGGTTGGAGATGTCGCTGCCCCAAAGCTCGGCGACTTGATCCGGGTCGCCACCTACCTGCCGCACCGACAGCCGATAGCTGGTTGGTGATTGCGAGATGGCGAAGGAATCGACGCCGCTGATGTCGAGCGCATCGCCAGCCGTACCGGAAGGTTCCGTTGACGACCCAGCGCCGGTGGTGGCTGAAGAAGCATCTGTGCCCTCACTGCTTGAAGAGCCACACGCCCCCAAGAGCATGACGGCGACCGTCAGCACGACCTTGACTCTTGAGAGCCTCATGATGGTTCGACGGATCGATAGCTGCATCCAGTTCCCACCACGGGAGATTGATGCTCCTATGGGTGTCAAGTCAATGTTTGGTCGTGTCGGCGAGGGGTTCGGGCAGGACAGGGAAGAGTCACTCGACGGGGCGAGGACAGGCTCTTATCAGGCCATCGATCACGCGCTCGCTGACGTGTGGGGTGTTGCTCGAGCAGCGGGCCGACAGATCAATCGTAAGCCAACCCGAAGGCGGCAGCCGGTAGTCGGGAGTCAGACCCGCTGCTCGAACGATCTCAGTTCCGCGGGAGGGTCTTGTAGACCTCGCGGGCGATGTAGCGCTTGAGGATCCGCATGATCTCGCGTTTGGTCTTGCCCTCCTCGAGACGGCGGGCGACGTAGCGCTTGGTCTCGTCGTGGCTGCCCATGCGGGTGAGCGTGATCCTCCACAGCGCATGGTTGGCCTGGCGGTCCCCGGAGCGGTTCAGCCGGTGCCGGGTGGTCTTGCCCGACGATGCCTGGATCGGTGACACGCCACACATGTGCGCCCATGCCGCTTCGGACCGGAGTCGTTCGGGGTTGTCGCCAGCGGCGATGAGCAACAACGTCGCCGTGTCGGTGCCGACCCCGTAGAGCGCGAGCAACTCCGGTGCGGTGGCGGCGACGAGCTCGGCGAGCAGCGCGTCGAGTTCCTTGATCTCGGCGTCGAGGTGCTGGATGCGCCGGCCCAGGATCCGCATCGACGTCTTGGTCGCGAACATCACGGGATCCGACCCGACCCGTGGCCGAAGTGCGGCAGCGGTGGCGCCGAGGTGGTTGCGGTGGACGCCGGCGAGGTGTTCTCGCGGGTCATCGGGTGCGGTGAAGCCCAGGTGGCGGATCTGGTTCATGGTGTTGACCCGCATCGACCGGGCCGAACGACGAGCAACGTTCAGGGCCCGGATCGCTTCCACGTTCCCGGTACGGGACTTGGTCAACCCGCTGGCCCGACCACCTTGTGCGGCTCGGGCTGCTTCGACCGCGTCGATCGGATCGGACTTGCCGGCCTGGCGGCGACGCTGCCGATTCGGCTGATCGACCTCCACGACCGGCACACCACGGCGAGCAAGAGCTCGAGCCAACGAAGCACCGTAGGAACCGGTGCCCTCGACGCCGACAAGGTCGACACACCCGAACGAGTCGAGCCAGGCGATCAACGCCTCGTTGCCGGCCACGGTCGTCGCGAACGACTCGACGCCCAACAGGCCTCCGATGTCATCGAGCGCAGCGGCAACGTTGACGTCCAGATGGGTGTCGACCCCGCCGGTGATCCGGCGGTCGACTTCTACGATGGTCATGCCATCTCTTTTCTGTCGATGAGGGATGGCACGCACTCGCTGCGACGGCGGACTGTGCTGCGACGACCTGTTCCAGCAGGCCATCGCGTCACACCGTCGTTGCGGTGAGCGCCAGGGTCAGTCTCTGGAACCCGGTCGACGAGTCGTTACCAAGACAGCACCAGCGTCAAGGGCTGGAAGAGTCAGACCGGGAACCAGAGACGCCTGACCGCAACGAGATCAAACCACCAGCTGGCGGACCACCGATCAGGCATAGATCCATAATCCCTGCCGGATCTGGACGCATCGCGCACACCGCCGATCGCTCAACGCTCGGGGACCCTGTCCCCTCACCAGACCGTCGACGCGACACCGCTAGGCAAGCTGACAGCAGCTCGACCCCGCAGGGTCGGGCGCCCGAAGCTGACGCTGCACTTCTTTCACTTGCACAAGATGCTGCTCTGCATGGGTGACGTGCTCGAAGTACGACCTGACGCAGTACAGGCCGACCAGCTCGACGAGTTCGAGCGGCTCCTCGAGTCCGTCGACACAATTGCAGCACGTCGGCAGAGACCACCGAAGACGAGGGACGAGATCATCGAGCCGCTCGGCCGCCAGCTCCCGCTGACGGCTGAAGCCCTCCGCCACTACCTCACCCCATAGACGGCACGGCCGATCGTAAGGTCCCTCAGCCGCCGAAGGGTCACACCGCGCCGACGTGATGGTGGGCGATCCACTCCTCGATCTCGTCGGGGTCGAATCGGAGCAGGCGGCCCCACTTGACGTAGGGGATGCGGCGTTCGTGGACGAGGCGGCGGACGTGGCGGACGGTGACGCCGAGGCGGTCGGCGACCTCGGCGATGGTCAGCAGCGACCGCGGCCCGGCGCGGTCGCTGTCGTGGTCAGTGGTGGTTGTGGTCATGGGTGCTCCTCGACGGTTTGCGGCTCCTACCCCTACGAGGCCTTTTGAGAGGCCGGAACCTCACGCCGGACCCTGTTGCAATCCGACGACGAAACGGCAGTGGCCCGTCGGACGAACCTCGCCCGACACGAACACGAAGCCGCCGACCGGCACCGACGGTCGCGAGCTGAACGACCGAGATCCGACCGTCGAAGTACCCGATGTTGTCCGTGATTGTCCGTCCGTCAGAAACGCCTGGACAGGCCCGTCGGTGCCGTGGGAAGTACCCGGAACAGGAACCGGAGATGAGAACACGAGTGCAACCCCTGACGGGTTGCGCCGGGAGGCGAGTCGAGATGGCGTGGACGAGGATCATGGGCGCCGAGTCGGTCCGCTACCACCGCGACACCGTCCTCGACCGAGGCGATGACTTCGCCGGCCAGACCCTGGCCTACTACGGCTCCCGCGGCGAGACCCCCATGGTGTGGGGCGGAGCCGGCGCGGCCCGGCTCGGCCTCACCGGCCCGGTCACCCACAGCGACTACGAAGCCGTCTTCGGCACCGGCGGGGCCCGGGACCCGATCCTCGGTGACCGGCTCGTGGCCACGAAACGGCCCGGGCTGGAGTTGGTGGTGTCGGCGCACAAGTCGGTGGCCGTGCTCGGCGTGGTCGGCCGGGCCGATGACATGCACCGGATCCTCGACGCCGAGACCGACGCCACCATCGGGTTCCTGGACGGGTGGGTGCAGCGCCAGGGCGGCCGCCGCGGCCGCCTCGCCGTGCGCACCCCCACCTCCGGGCTCGTCTACGCCCGGACCCGCCACGCCACCTCCCGGGCCGGGGACCCGAACCCCCACGACCACGTGCTCGTCGCCAACGTGGTCGAGATGCTCGATGACCGTGGTGGTTGGAAGGGTCTCGACACCGCCGGGGTCCGCGACCTGGTGCATGCCGCCACCGCGGTCGGGCGTCTCCACGCCGCCTGGGAAGCCCGGCGGCTCGGCTACGGCATCACCCCGGATGCGGGACCGTCGGGCAAGCTCGACCACTTCGCCATCGCCGGCATCCCCGACGCCGTCTGCGCAACGTTCTCGAAGCGTTCCGACCAGATCGACGAGATCGCGGGCGACGACGCGTCCTATCGGCTCCGCTCGCGGATGGCCCGTGCGCATCGGCCCGACAAGGACCAGCGGTCCCCCGAACAGCTCATGGACCGCTGGCACGCCGAGCTCGCCGCCCTCGGCCTCACCCCCGCCGATCTCGTGGCCCGCATCGACGCCCACCGGCCCCTCCGCCCACCCACCGAGCGGCTGTCCGACCGCGAGCTACATGAACTGGTCGGCTGGGTCCTGTCCCCGGACGGGCCGTTGGCCGGGGACAAGCAGTTCGGACGGGCCGAGGTCATCCGCCACCTCGCCCCCAAGCTCCATGGCCGCCACCCCGACGAACTCACCCGGGCCCTGACCGCGGTGCTCGCCCACCCCGAAGCGTTGCCGCTCGTGGGCCAGCCCGGGGCCCGCAACCGAACCTGGGTCCTCGCCTCCACCCGCGCCGCCGAACAAGCCATCGCCGACTGCGCCCAGCGACTGGCGGAGACCACCGACGCCGTGTCCGTCAACCCCGACACGGTCATGGAGGCGGTCCGGGACAAGCAACGGGACATCGGGGCCCGACTCATCCACGGCCAACGACAGCTCGTCCACGCTGCCGCGACGTCGGGTCGGCAGCTCGAGCTGGTGCTCGGCGTCGCCGGGGCGGGCAAGACCACCGCCCTCGACGCCCTCCGCGCCAGCTTCGAAACCACCGGCCACCGGGTGCTCGGCACCGCCACCTCCGGCCAGGCCGCCAAGACCCTCGGCGAGGCCGCCCACCTCCACGCCCGCACCTGCGCGTCACTCCTGTGGCGACTCCAGCACGGCCACGAACACCTCGACCCCTCCACGGTGTTGATCATCGACGAAGCCGGCATGGTCGACGACCCAGCCATGCTCGCCCTGCTCACCGCCGCCGAGATCCACCACGCCAAGGTCATCGTGGTCGGTGACCACCACCAGCTCGGCGCCGTCGGCCCCGGCGGCGGCCTCGAAGCCCTCACCGCGCGCCACCCCGACGCCGTGCACGTCCTCGGTGACAACATCCGCCAACACGACCCGGCCGAGCGCGCCGCGCTCGAAGAGCTCCGCTCCGGTGACCCGGCCAGGGCCGTTGCGTGGTACGCCGACCACGACCGCATCGA
This sequence comes from Acidimicrobiales bacterium, assembly GCA_034522155.1. Taxonomy (GTDB): domain Bacteria; phylum Actinomycetota; class Acidimicrobiia; order Acidimicrobiales; family Salinilacustritrichaceae; genus Salinilacustrithrix. The sequence continues at coordinate 204,743 of JAXHLP010000014.1, forward strand.
CCACCACCCCGACCGGATCGACGCCCTCATCAACACCGCGCTCGCCTGGGAACACGACACCGACGCCGGCCACGACACCATCATGCTCGCCTGGCGACGCAGCGACGTCGCCGCCCTCAACCGGATGGCCCGCACCAACCGCCGCGCCCTCGGACAACTCGGCCACGACAGCATCGCCACAGCCAGCGGCCGCGCCTACGCCCAAGGAGACCAGGTCGTCGCCCTCGCACCCGACCCCCAGGGCCGGTTCGTGACCAGCCAACGCGGCACCGTCACCGCCATCGACCCCGGCACCGGCACCCTCACCATCCACTTCGACCAAGAGACCGAACCGGTGACCTTGGCCGGCGACGCCATCGACGACGCCCATCTCGATCACGCCTACGCCACCACCGTCCACCGCGCCCAAGGCGCCACCGTCGACCGCACCCACCTCTACCTCGACGGCGGCGGCCGAGAACTCGCCTACGTCGCCTGCTCCCGCGCCCGACACGCCACCACCATCCACACCGTCGCCGACAGTCTCGACCAAGCCATCGAAGACCTCGAACGCGACTGGAACCTCGACCGACGCCAACGCTGGACCCTCGACACCGACCTCCCCGCCACCCCCGGACAACCAACCCGACCCGCACTCGCCCCCGGCGCCGACACCGGCCTACGACTCGGACGCCTCCGAGCCGAACGCACCGCCATCCTCACCGCCATGCCCCCCGACCCCAGCCAGGCGGTCGCCCGACTCGCCGTCGAGCGACACCGGCT